>CAVWCE010000030.1:0-42569 GCA_963753275.1 uncultured Alphaproteobacteria bacterium
CACTTGATCAGGCCTAACCCCTCAAGCTAAACAGGGAAAATCCGCTGGGCGGCGACGTCGGGCGCCTCGGACTGGGTGTCGATCACGATATCCGGGTTCTCGGGGACCTCGTAGGGGTCGTAGATGCCGTCAACTGCTTGATCAGCCCGGCCCGCGCCTTGGCGTAGAGCCCCTTGGTGTCGCGTTGCTCGCACACCTCGAGCAGGTCGCGACGTGAACCTCGACGAACCCGCCGTAGGCCTCGACCAGCTCGCGCACCTCCCGCCGGATCGCCGCGTAGGGCGCGATCGGCGCGCAGAGCGCGACCCCGCCAGCCTTGGTGATCTCGCTCGCGACGAAGCCGATCCGCAGCACGTTGAGGTCGCGATGCTCCTTAGAGAAGCCGAGCTCGCTCGAGAGGTGCTTGCGCACCAGATCGCCGTCCAGCAGGCGTCACCGAGCGGCTGCCGAGCTCCATCAGCTTGACCATCAGCGCGTTGGCCAGGGTGACTTGCCGGCCCCGGAGAGGCCGGTGAACAGCACCGTGAAGCCCTGGCGTGGCGCGGCGGGTAGCTGCCGCCGTAGCTCCTCGACCACCGGCGGAAAGGTGAACCAGGCCGGGATCTCGATGCCCTCGCGCAGCCGCCGGCGCAGCTCGGTGCCGGAAAGGTTGAGCACCGTCTCGCCGGCCGCGACCTCGTCCGGGCACGTATTGCCCGCGGTCCTGGACGTACACCATCTCCTTGAACGGCACCAGCTGACGCCGAGCTCCGGCTCCAGCTCGCGGATCAGCTCCTGCGCATCGTAGGGGCCGTAGAACGGCCTGCCGTCGCGGTCGTTGCCGGGGCCGGCGTGGTCGCGGCCGACGATGAAGTGGGTGCAGCCGTGGTTCTTGCGGATGATCGCGTGCCAGACCGCCTCCGCGGCCCGGCCATGCGCATGGCCAGCGGCAAAAGGCTGAGGCAGGTGGTCTGCTCGGGATAGGTCTTGAGCAGATGCTCGTAGCAGCGCACCCGGACGAAGTGGTCGACGTCGCCGGGCTTGGTCAGGCCCGACCACCGGGTGGAGCAGCAGGTTGGCCTCGGCCAGCTGCGCCGCGCGCTGGGTCAGCTCCTGGTGCGCGCGGTGCATCGGGTTGCGGGTCTGGAAGGCGACCACCCGCGTCCAGCCCCATTGCTCGAACTTGCGCCGCAGATCGGCGGGCTCGTCGCGCAGCTGCCGGAAGTCGTACTCGGTCGGCCGGGCGAGGCCCTGGAGCCGCCCGCCGAGATAGACCGGATGGGTCCGGTTGAGCAGGTGGTCGACGCCCGGATGGGTCTCGTCGGTGGTGCCGAACACCGCCTGCGCCTCGCGCCTGCGGTCGGGCTCGAAGATCGACTCGACGGTCAGCGTCGCGATCAGGAAGCCCTCGGGATCGCGCAGCCCGATCGCATCGCCGGGTCGCAGCTCGCGGGCGAACGCCCGCCGACGTCGAGCGTGACCGGGATCGGCCACAGCGTACCGTCGGCGAGCCGCATGCGCTCGACCACCGGCGCGTAGTCGTCCGCGCCGAGGAAGCCCTCGAGCGGCGAGAAGCCGCCGGACAGCAGGAGCTTCAAGTCGCAGAGCTGGCGTTGCGACAGATCCCAGCGACGGGTAGGCCGCCGCCTCGCGGCGCAGGGCGGCGGCCGCCTCGCTGCCGAGATAGAGCACCTTGAGCCGCCCGCCGTGCGGCTCGACGAGTTGCGCCATCGCGAGCACCTCCCTCTTTGCGATCACCGGCCTTGTGCCGCGCAACCTTGCGCAGGAAGATCGATCTGCCAACCTGGATTCGGGGCAGGAGATGCTGAATTTCGGCCTGTTGGGTGCCGGGCGGATCGCCGCGGTGCACGCCCGCCACATCGCCGAGCACCATGATATGCGCCTGGCCGTCGTGGTCGACGTCGACCTCGACGCCGCGCGCCGCCTGGCCGGGCACCATGGCGCCGCCGCCAGCGCGGATGCCGCGGCGGTCTTCGGCGACCCAGCGATCGATGCCGTCGTGATCGCCTCGTCCTCGAGCACGCATGCGGAGCTGATCGTGCGCGCGGTCGAGGCCGGCAAGCCCGTGTTCTGCGAGAAGCCGCTCGACCTCGACCTCGCGCGCGCCAACGCCTGCCTGCGCCAGATCGAAGGCCAGGGCGTGCCGGTGTTCGTCGACTTCAACCGCCGCTTCGATCCCCATCACGCCGCCCTCGAGCAGGCGGTGCGCGTGGGCGAGGCCGGCGCGGTCGAGCTGGTCAGCATCACCTCGCGCGATCCGGAGCCGCCGCCGCTCGCCTATCTCGCGGGCTCGCCGGGTGCTCTGTTCCTCGAGACCATGGTGCACGACCTCGACATGGCGCGCTGGCTGCTCGGCGAGGAGCCGGTCGAGGTCTTCGCGATGGCGAGCTGCCTGATCGCGCCCGAGATCCGCGCGCTGGGCGAGGTCGACACCGCGGTCCTGGTGCTGCGGACCGCGAGCGGCCGGCTCGGCCAGATCAACAACAGCTGGCGCGCGACCTACGGCTACGACCAGCGGATCGAGGTGCTGGGCTCGGGCGGCATGGTGCGCTCCGACAACGTCCGGCGCAGCACGGTCGAGCGCTACGACGCCCGCGCGGTGCGCAGCGACATCTTCCCGCACTTCTTCATCGACCGCTACCTCGCCTCCTACCGCCTGGCGCTCGACCACTTCGGCGCCGTGGTCCGCCATGGCACCGCGCCCTTGATCAGCGCCGAGGACGGCCGCCGCGCGCTGGTCCTCGCCGATGCGGCGCTGCGCTCGGCGCGCTCCGGCCAGCCGGTGGCGATCCACTACTGAACGCGGAGGTGGCGATGCGGCTCGAGATCGCGACGGCGCCCAACTCCTGGGGCGTCTGGTTCCCGCAGGACGAAAAGCAGGTCGACTGGCGGCGCTACCTCGACGAGGCCGCCGCCGCCGGCTACCGCTGGACCGAGCTCGGCCCGGTCGGCTATCTGCCGGTCGATCCGGAGACCCTGAGCGCGGAGCTCGCCGGACGCGGGCTCAGCGCCTGCGGCCAGGCGATCATGCTGCCGCTCGAGGAGCCGGACGTCTGGCCGGAGCTGGAGCGGCAGCTGCGGGCGGTCGGCGCGGTCCTGCAGCGCCTCGGCGCCAGGCACCTGATCCTGATCGACGACATGGTGACCGACCTCCACACCGGCGCGCTGAGGCAGCCGCGCGAGCTGGCCCCGGACGCCTGGCGGCGCCTGGTCGAGACCACCGATCGGGCGGCGCGGCTCGTCCGCGACGAGCTGGGTCTGGTGCTCGCGTTCCATCCCCACGCCGAGACCCACATCGAGACCGAGGCGCAGATCGAGCGCTTTCTCGGTGCGACCGATCCCGACCTGGTCACGCTCTGCTTCGACACCGGGCACCACGCCTATGCCGGCGGGGAGCCTCTCGCCTTCATGCGCCGGCACCACGACCGGATCGGCTATCTGCACGTCAAGAGCATTGATCCGGCGGTGCTGAACCGGGTGCGGCGCGAGGCGCTGCCGTTCGCCGCCGCGGTGGCCGAGGGCGTGATGTGCGACCTGGAGCGGGGCGCGGTCGACGTCCGGCGTTCGGCGATATCCTGCGCGCGGTCGGCTTCGCGGGCTTCGTCGTGGTCGAGCAGGACATGTACCCCGCCCCGCCGGACCAGCCCCTGCCGATCGCGAGGGCCAATCGCGACTACCTGCGCCGCCTCGGGTGGGGATAGCGCTCATGCGCGCGCTGCGCCTGGCGCCGGAAGCTGCAACACGCCCGCGTTCATCGCCGGGTGCCGCGCCCATCTGGGCAATCTCGCGCGCGGCATGTTTACCGGCGACATGAGCTGCATCGACTGGCTCCTCGCCATGGACCCGTTCCAGCATCCCGCGGACCTCGAGCACTACCGCGAAGGCCTCCGCAAGGCGGGCTTCGAGTGATCTCGCGTCGTGGGCTTCCGCTGGTCTCGGCCGTCCCGGCGTACCCGGAAGAGTCTCAGGCGATGGCCTGCAGTCCGTTTTTCTGCACCAAAGCGAGGAGCCGCAGTGCCGGGCCGCCCGGCTTCTTCACGCCGCGCTCCCAATCGGAGACCAGGTTTCTCGAGACATTGAGATAGCGGGCAAGCACGGGCTGCGAGACGTGCTCGCGCTCCCGGATCTGCCGGATCTCCTCTGGGGTCAGGACCCGCGCGGGGGTCAGGCAGGCCTCGTCGAACCCGCGCATGGTCCGCTTGTCGATCGCGCCGACCCCATGCAGCGCCTCCATGGTCTCATGGATCGCTGCAAATGCCTCACTCCGATACTTCTTCGCCTTGGTCATGGCTGGCCACCTCCGAGAACTGCCCGTTCGCAATCAGCGCTTCGATCTGCTCGTCCGAGAGAGCGAGGACGTACTTTGCTGCCTGCTTGAACGTTTCCTCCTCATCCTTGCGGATGTTTTCCCTGGCGCCCTTGGCAAAGCCGTAGACGAAGACGGCGCGCTTGCTCTGGCGGAACAGGGTGATCGTGCGAAAGCCCTTCGACTTCCCCTTGCCGGGCCGGGCGATCCGCTGCTTCACCACACCGCCGCCCAGGTCTGCGTCGATCTGACCCCTCTCAATTCGCTCCACGGCTTGCCGGAGGACGGCGTCGGGAATTTTCTGCTTGCGGGCAAAGCGCCCAAACCATGCGTTCTTGAAAACCCTCAACGGCGCGGCCTCGTCGAGCTCATCGTAATATCACACATAGTGTGAGATCGCAAGATGATGAAGGAGGGCTCCCACCGAGTGCGAGATGCCGCCTTGCAGGATTGGCTCAGCCATTCCGATATGTCCCGGCGGGCTTGGCTTTGCCGTCGATCTTCCAGGAGGGCGGGGGGTGAAGCGTTGGACCAGGAAGTCGACCAGCGCGCGGACCTTGGGCGAGAGGTGGCGGGCGTAGGGGAAGACCGCGTAGACGCTGGTGTCGAGCGCGCCCGGGCTGACCTGGTAGTCGGCGAACACCACCCGGAGAGCGCCGCTGCGCGCCGTCGGCCGATCCTCACCCCTCGATCAGGCGCAGGTGGCGCGGGCTGCTCGTGCCGGCATCCGGCTCGCGGCTGCGGTCGATCAGATGCAGGAACGAGCCGGCGACGCTGCCGAGCGCGGGCGCCGGAGCTGCCGCGCGGCCGGCCGCGGGCGTCGGCGACCTCGAACAGCGGCGCCGCCTCGCCGCCGTCCTCCAGGCTCGCGTAGTGGAACTCGTGGCCGCGGAAGGTCGCGCCCGCGGCGCCGAGCGGCGTCGGCTCGAGCAGCTTCAGGCGGCGGTAGCCGAGCTGCAGCCTGGGCTGGGCGAAGCTGGTCGCGACCGGCAGCAGGCCGGCCATCGCGTGCGCCGCGCCGGCGCGGTCGGTGAGCGTCCGGCCGAGCGCCATGAAGCCGCCGCACTCGCCATAGACGAACGCGCCGCGCGCCGCCGCCGCGCGCAGGCCGTCGAGGAAGCCGCGGCTCGCCGCGAGGCGTCCGGCGTGCAGCTCCGGATAGCCGCCCGGCAGGTAGACCGCGTCCGCGCCCGGGTCCGGCGCCTCGTCGGCGAGCGGGGCGAAGCGCAGGACCTCGGCGCCGGCGCTCCGCCAGCCCGCGAGCGTCGCCGGATAGGCGAAGCCGAAGGCGACGTCGTCCGCCACCGCGATCCGCTGGCCGAGCGGCCGCAGCGGCCGCGCGGGCGGTCCGTACAGCCCGAGCCCGAACGGGCGCGCAAGCCGCATCAGCCGGTCGAGGTCGGTGCGCGCGCCGACCAGGTCCGCGGCGCGCTCGAGGAAGCCCTCGAGGTCGGGCAGCTCGGCCGCCTGCACCAGCCCCAGATGGCGCGCCGGCAGCTCGAGGCGCGGATCGCTCGGCAGGCAGGCCAGCACCGGTTGGGCGAAGCGGTCGTCGCAGGCGCGCCGCAGCAGAGCCTCGTGCTCGGCCGAGGCGACCCGGTTGAAGACCACGCCCGCGACCTCGACGTCGTCGCGATGGCGGGTGAAGCCCTCGACCAGGGCCGCGGCCGAGGCCGCCATGCCGCGCGCGTCGACCACCAGCACCACCGGCAGGTCGAGCAGGCTGGCGAGATCGGCGGTCGAGCCGCGGCCGTCGGCGGCGCCGTCGAACAGCCCCATCACGCCTTCGCCGAGCACCAGGTCGACGCCGTCCGCGACCTCGTCGGCGAGGCCGGCCAGCGTCTCGAGCCGCATCGCCCAGCCGTCGAGGTTGAGCGAGGGCCGCCCGGCGGCCTGCGCGTGCAGCATCGGATCGAGGTAGTCGGGGCCGACCTTGAACGCGCCGACCGCGCAGCCGCGGCGGCGCAGCGCGCGCAGCAGGGCGAGCGTGATCGTGGTCTTGCCGCTGCCCGAGGCCGGGGCGGCCAGGATGATGCCGGGCGCGCTCAAGGGCCGGCGCTCATCGGCGCTTGCCGAAGCCCGGCGCTTGGCGGAAGATCGGTCCGGTCATGGCGCGGGCACTGTAGCCCGAACCGATCGCAGGGATGAAGCAGGCTCTGGGGGCCGCGCGCGCGATGGGACGCAAACCGACCGGCGAGCTGCGCCGCGGCTGGACCACCGGGGCCTGCGCCGCGGCGGCGACCAAGGCCGCCTATGTCGGGCTGCTGACCGGCCGCATCCCCGACCCGGTGGCGATCCGCCTGCCGGGCGGCGAGCAGCCGCGCTTCGATCTCGCCGAGAGCCGGCTGCGCCCCGGGGAGGCCACCGCCGGCGTGATCAAGGACGCCGGCGACGACCCCGACGTGACCCATGGCGCGCTGATCCGGGTCACGGTGCGGCGCGGCGAGCCCGGCACCGGGGTGATGTTCATCGCCGGCGAGGGGGTGGGCGTGGTGACGCTCCCGGGGCTCGCGGTCCCGGTCGGCGAGCCGGCGATCAATCCGGCGCCGCGCCGGCTGATCCGCGAGCTGGTGGCCGACGTGGCGCGCGATCGCGGCGATGCCGGCGACCTCGAGGTCACGATCGCGATCCCCGACGGCGAGCGCCTGGCGCGACGCACCGCGAATGGCCGCCTCGGCATCGTCGGCGGCCTCTCGATCCTCGGCACCACCGGGGTCGTGATCCCCTATTCCTGCGCGTCCTGGATCCATTCGATCCACCGCGGCATCGACGTGGCGCGCGCCGCGGGCCTGGCCCACGTGGCCGCGGCCACCGGGTCGACCTCCGAGCGCGCCGTGCAGGCGCACTACGGCCTCAGCGAGTTCGCCCTGATCGACATGGGCGACTTCGTCGGCGGCACGCTCAAGTACCTCCGCCGCCACCCGATCGCGCGGGTCACGCTGGCCGGCGGCTTCGCCAAGCTGACCAAGCTCGCGGCCGGCCATCTCGACCTGCACTCGAGCCGCTCCGCGGTCGACCTGCCGGTGCTGGCCGAGCTGCTCGCCGAACGCGGCGCGGGCGGCGACCTGGTCGCGCATGCGCGCGATGCGAGCTCGGCCGGCCGGGTGCTGGAGCTCGCAAAGGGCATGGGCCTGCCGCTCGCCGACGACGTCGCCCTGCGGGCGCGCCGGGTCGGGCTCAGCCAGCTGGATGGCGCCTGCGCGCTCGAGGTGATGATCTTCGACCGCGACGGCGTGCTGATCGGGCACGCCAAGGGCTGGTAGCAGCGCCGGTGCGATCCGCGCCTGCGCGGGCTCGTCCGCGCGCTCGCGCGGACCGCAGGTCGGCTCGGCCGGCGCGTGCCGCGCGACCTCCCAACTCTGCTTTGGGTTGAACCTCCGCGTCGTCGCGATCGAGGCGCTCGGCCCCGAGGTCATCCTGATCGCGAGCCTGCCCGCCGGCCCCGAGATCGCCGCCCGCATGAGCCGCGACTTCACCGCCCCCATCGGCAGCACCCAGCGCCTCTACCTCGACCCCGCCGCGATCCACCTCTTCGACCCCGCCACCACCAAGGCCATCCCTCGGGCGGGTGCCCCCGCGCCTGAACTCCGTTTGCCTGATCATCCCGCAACCCTTGCCGCGCCCGCGCCGATGTGCCTTGCTGGCGCGGTCGATCAACGACAATTTCACTTGCCTAAGAGTTGGAATTTCACTTCAACTAGAGAGTTGACTAGGCTGGGGTATCGGGTTTAGACCGATTCAGGGTTTGCTTGGGCTGAGGGGGTTTGTAGCGACTACTGGGCTACCGCCCCTCACCGGGATCGCTGCCGCGTCCTCGCGTAGTGCGGGACTTGTGGACCGCAGTCGGCTCCCCGCTTATTGTCGCGCTACCAGTGGTGACGGGCAGAGGCGCGGGAAGAAGAGTGAAGCGACCGAGAGAAACGCGCCGAAAGTGCAGTGCCGACGGTGTCTCTCGGTATGCGTTTATGGCCGACTAGGATGGAATCAATGGGTTGCTGCTATTGCACAAGGGAAGATGCACAGTAGTAACGAAATTGCCAGCGGCCCGGAGCAGTGTCGTCCTCATCAAGCCTATGAGCGCTGCACTTATGATCCCGCAGACTGCAAGGGGGCACGAGTTGCAACTATATTTCTCGCCTTACCGATTACCTCATCCTTAAGGTCGGCAGCGACGATATTGCGATATTCTCGACCTGGGCCACCATCGATGACATGTACGACTTTCGCGACCAAGTTCTCAAGAAATCCAAGACGGGGGAGGCGTGTGCTGGATCTGTACGACCAGTACGCGAAGCGTGGTTGCAGAAGTAATGGATACTGGCGGCGCATTGATGTTCATACGCTCGGTCTGTTGGTAGTCGCGGCCAGCTTCGCGCGGCCTTTGATGGCAGTTCAGGCGGGGAGGATGAAACGCGTAAACCGAAACGCGCGGTTGGACCCAGAGGTAGTGGATCAGGGCCTTGCGTTGCTTGGCCGCTTTCGCGAGCGGGCACCGCCTCACGAGTTCGATGAGCCTCTCGACTTCGCGGAAGCAATGTTCTCCGAAATCCGAGGCTTAACCCCAGAGGAAGTGTGGGACGTCTTACAAAAACCGCCGCCGGGACCAAGGACAAGGGCGAAACGCGCCCGTGCCGCGAAGCCAGGGTACTGAAGTTGCGCTCGTCTCTCCACCGGGGGCGGAAAACTTGGAGCGCCAGTCCGCGGTCGAGGTTGATGGCGAGACACTTGAGCCTCGAAGAGCTGAATGATGGGCTGGCCGAGATTCTGCGATCTCCGCAGGATCGCGCGGTCCTGCGGACATTCCTGATCCGCCCCGAAACCGACGCTCGGATCGGCGCTGCCGCAGTGCGAACTCAGCCCCGACGGCGGCGTGCACGGCGACAACTGGGCCAAGTGTGCTGAATGTCGCTGCCCGACGGCCGGCCGCACACGGACGTTAAGGTGACGATCATGAACGCCCGCACGCTGGCGCTGATCGCCCAGGACGAAGCGCGCTGGCCGCTCGCCGGTGACCACCTAGTCGTCGACCTCGACCTCAGCACCGAGAATTGCCGCCCGGGTTTCGGTCGGCTCTGCGCTGCTCGAGATCACCGCAGTGCCACACAAGGGCTGCAAGAAGTTCGCAGGGCGTTACGGCGTCGACGCCACCAGGTTCGTCAATTCCCGTATAATACAGCCTTGCATCCTTTGATGTCTTGCCCGGACTTCCAGGAGGGACCGTACTGATTTCGAGGAAACTACGCGGCACCGATCGGGCGGCCCTCCTACAGTCCAGTGGTCCCGCTCAAATGCCTGCTCGGCGCCACGGTGACACCGGCCGTCCGACCGAGGCCTTGAAGAGGCGGCCTTTTCTGGACAAAATTCCTATGATCGTGTAGAGTGAGCGGTTTCGTGCTGGCGGTCCGGAGCCCGGCGCCTTCCCCCAGCCAGCCCCCACCAGCGAGCAAGGAATTCCGCCATGTCCAGTGTCGGCGCCGCGCCCCGCGCGGCCGTCTCCGTCAGCAGTGCCCGCGCCGCGGCCAGCCGCAAGAACGGCGCCAGGTCGCGCGGGCCGAAGACCGCCGAAGGCAAGGCGCGCTCGGCGCGGAATGCGCTCAAGCACGGCCTGCGCGCGCAGAAGCACGTGGTGCTGCCGGAGGAGGATGGCGGCGAGTTCAGGGCGCTCGAGGCGGCGCTGATCGAGGAGCTGGCGCCCGTCGGCGCGCTCCAGGCCGTGCTCGCGCAGCGCATCGCGGTCGCCGCCTGGCGTCTTCAGCGCGCGGACCGGATCGAGGCCGAGGTCCTCGGGCACCAGCAGGGCAGGGACGGCGACCTCGGCCTCGCGGTGATCCGCGACGCCAACGGCGCCGGCGCCTTGGCCACGCTCTTGCGCTACCGGGGCAGCGCGCTCGCCGAGTTCACGCGCTCGCTGCGCGCGCTCAAGGCGCTCCAGGCCGAGGCCCGGGCGCACGCCGGAGCCGGGGCCGAAGCCCGGGCGCCCGCGTCCGCTCCGGTGCGGCTGGCGGCGGTCCGACCCGCTGCCGCCGCGCAGCGCGCCGAGCGTCCCGCCGCCCGCGCCAAGCAGCCGGACGAACCCGAGCGCCGCAGGGATCCTGGCGAGCGCGGCCGACCGGCCGATCGCGCGCACCCGCGCGGCGCGCCGTGCCTGCGCGAGCCGGGCGCCGCCGCCGTCTCGCCCGTGCCGCTGCCGGCGCGCGACATGCTCGTCATCCGCGAGGCCATCGCCCGCGCCGATCAGCCCTGGTCCGCGACCACGCTCGATCCAGCCCCATGATCCTCGCCACACGGCGCTTGCCAAGACGTCATTGAAAAGGGCGGGTTCGTGAGTCAGGTCTGGGCGCTGCCGCGGGCGCTCGCGACAGGAGCTATCGGCGCCTGCAACCCGCTCTATCCGCGGCTCGCCGGGGTGGGAGACACCTGGAGTTGATGGCGGGCGCGAGCCCGGCTAACCTGGCGCGATCGTGACGCCGGCCCTGGCCCGCGCCGGTCGCAAGCCGGCGCACGCGCGTGCCGGCGTGAGCCTTGCGGCGATCCGCGACCGGCTCGGCCAACCGCGCCGGTCTCCGGCGACGTGCCGGTCCTCCGGTCGAGGGGGTGAGATGAAACCTTGGGTGGTCGACGCGAAGGACATCGAGCCGGAGGACCTCGACCAGTTCAGCGGCCAGCTCCTGCACCTCAACAACCAGATCGCCGACTTCCTCGACCCCTCCACCACCGAGGAGGTGCTGGTCATCGCGCCCAAGGGTTTCGGCAAGACGCTGCTGCTCAAGGCCAAGCGCCAGTCGATGCGCGAGCGCTACGGCACGATGCTGCCCGAGCGCGCCCTGGTCGACAAGCCGAGCGCCAATCCCGACCTGATGAGCCACCGCGAGTACGGCAGCATGCGCGAGACCGAGGCCTATTGGAAGGCGCTCTGGTCGATCGCGCTGACGCTCGCGGTCGAGAAGCATCTGGGCGTCTGCCCCGAGCTCGGCCGGCCCGCTCGAGAAGCTGGTGCGCAACGAGCACCTGCGCAGCGCCTGCGATCTGTTCACCAACCTCCTCGCCCTGCCGCGCGACGCCTATTTCGCCGCGTTCAAGGACTACGTCGCGCATCTGCTGCCGGCGTTCCGGCGCATCCACAGCTCGATCGCCATGTTCGTCGACAACATCGACGAGTACTTCGAGGACTTCCTCGCCAGCGACCTGGTCGACAGCGAGGAGCAGCGCGCGATCTATCGCAGCTACTGGCACTTCGCGCAGGTCGGCATCGCGCTCGCCGCGCGCGACCTGCACGCGATCAACAACCACGTCAAGATCTTCGCCTCGATCCGCAAGGAGGTGTTCCAGCGCACCTTCCTCGGCAATCCGCTTGGGCCTGCAGCTCGCCGGCTCCGCGCTCGACCTGCAGTACTCGCGCGAGGACCTGCTCGAGATCATCCGCAAGAACATCGAGGTCGAGCGCAAGCGCAACCTCGTCGAGCCGCAGGCCAGGGATCCCTGGGTGCGCTTCTTCGGCCAGCACGCCACCCGGATCGTGCACCAGAGCACCGGCGACGAGGAGGAGTCGGCGCGTTCTGGATCCGCCACACCTTCCGCCGGCCGCGCGACATCGCGTTCATCGGCCGCGACCTCGCGGCGATCGACCCGCGCCGGCGCACGCGCGAGGCCGTCCGCCAGCAGATCACGCGCAGCGCCGCCGCGATCGCGCAGGGCTTCATCACCGAGATGTCGCCGCATCTGCCGCAGTTCGACCGCGAGATCCTGTTCCGCCTGATCCGCCGCAACGTGGTCCCGCGCGCCGAGCTCGAGGCGCTGTCCGAGCGAGTACGACCGGCTGTTCTCGGCCAGGCAGGGCGGCAGCGCGCCGATCGCCTGCCACGTCTTCGCCAGCATGTTCAAGATCGGGCTGCTCGGCTACGTCGGCATCCACCCCGAGACCGCCGAGCTGGTCCAGTACTTCCGCTATCCCGGCGAGGTGCCGCTCGACCGCAACGACGTCCTGCCGGACGCCGAGCAGTTCCTGATCCATCCCAGCCTCGACCTCCTGATCGGCAGCTACAACCCCGACTATTTCCGCCAGCTCGACAAGCTCAACGTGATCGGCGCCGACCGGCCGTGGCGCGCGGCGCGCGAGACCCAGTTCGTGCTCAAGGGCGACGTGCGCGGCGCTCGGCGCCATCCTCCAGGACCCGGTCGCCGGCCCGAGCTTCCCCGCGTTCTTCGCCGAGGCGGTGGCCGAGTCCGGCCGCGACCTCGCCGTCGCCTACGCCAGCGACGGCGACTCGGCGCTGCTGGTCGACCCGAACCCGCGCCAGCTGGTGATCGCGGCCCAGGCCTTGCGCCAGCGCCTGCTGCGCTCGGCCTACGGCTGCGAGATCCGCTTCGGCGGCGATGCCGGCTTCGTCGAGATCGCCGAGCGAGGGTCCGGACGCGCGCGCGCGCACGGGCCTGGCGCTCCTGGTCGCCGCCCGCCTCGAGCCGCACGCCCCGCCGGGCACGATCCTGGTCACCGGCCAGTTCGTCGACGCCTGGCGCGATCTCCTGGGCGCCGCCGGCCTGCGCGCGCGCCCGGTCGAGCCCCACGAGGTGCCGCTGCTGCGCGAGACCGACGGCCGCTTCGATCTCGCCAAGCCCGGCGGCGAGGCCCCGATGCTGCGCCGCCTTCGGCTCCTCGACGCGCCGGGCTCCCTGGCCTGAACACGACGGTCCCCGACCGAGCCCGTCCTCCGCCGGTGAGGACCCAGTGAGCCGAAGGTCGTGCGAGGGGTCGACGAGACGCCGCTCTTGAAGCATCTTAGATCGCCTCGCCTCCGCTGCCAGATCTTGCCCGTCGCGCGCCGTGGCGGCGCCTCGCATGGGAGCGCGATCGATAGGACCTTCATGAGCAGTCGACCTGACAGGATGATGCAGGCGGACCTGCTACCGCCGGCCGCGGCGGCGTCATCGGAGACGCCCTGGCTCGGCGGGCTCAATCCGGAGCAGCGCGCCGCGGTCGAGGCCGCCGACGGGCCGCTGCTGGTGCTGGCCGGCGCCGGCACCGGCAAGACCCGGGTGCTGACCACGCGGCTCGCGCATCTGCTGCTGACCGGCCGGGCGCGGCCCTGGCAGGTGCTCGCGGTGACCTTCACCAACAAGGCCGCGCGCGAGATGATCGCCCGGGTCTCGAACCTGCTCGGGCAGAGCGTCGAGGGGCTCTGGCTCGGCACCTTCCATGCGCTGGGCGCGCGCCTCTTGCGCCGCCACGCCGAGCTGGTCGGCCTCAAGGCCAACTTCACGATCCTCGATACCGACGACCAGCTGCGGCTCATCGAAGCAGGTGATCGAGGCCGCCGACCTCGATTCGCGCCGCTGGACGCCGCGCGCCCTGCTCGCGATGATCGAGCGCCTCAAGGATCGCGGCCATACGCCCGAGAACGCGCCGGAATCCGAGCTCGGCGACTTCGCCTTCGGGCGCACCCGCGAGCTCTACGCCGCCTACCAGGCAGCGCCTGCTGACGCTGAATGCCTGCGACTTCGGCGACCTGCTGCTGCACGGCCTCACCCTGTTCGGCGCAGCAGCCGGACATCCTCGCCGACTATCAGCGCCGCTTCCGCGTGCTCCTGGTCGACGAGTACCAGGACACCAACGTCGCGCAGTATCTCTGGCTGCGCCTGCTCGCCCAGGCGCATAAGAACCTCACCTGCGTCGGCGACGACGACCAGTCGATCTACAGCTGGCGCGGCGCCGAGGTCGGCAACATCCTGCGCTTCGAGCAGGATTTCCCGGGCGCCCGGGTGGTGCGGCTGGAGCGCAACTACCGCTCGACCGGCCACATCCTGGGCGCCGCCTCGGGCCTGATCGCGCACAACCGCTCGCGCCTCGGCAAGACGCTCTGGACCGAGGACGAGCAGGGCGAGCGGGTGCGCATCGCGTCCTTGTGGGACGACGAGGAGGAGGCGCGCTTCGTCGGCGAGGAGATCGAGGCCCACCAGCGCGCGCGGCGGCAACCTCAACGACGTCGCCGTGCTGGTCCGCGCCGGCTTCCAGACCCGCGCCTTCGAGGAGCGCTTCATCAACCTCGGCCTGCCCTATCGGGTGATCGGCGGCCCGCGCTTCTACGAGCGCGCCGAGATCCGCGACGCGATCGCGTATCTGCGCGTGGTCCATCAGCCCGACGACGACCTCGCCTTCGAGCGGATCGTCAACGTGCCCAAGCGCGGCCTCGGCGACGCGACCCTGCAGCTGCTCGCGGCGCACCGCGCGCGACACCGGCCAGAGCCTGGTCGCCGCCTGCCGCGCACCTCTGCGCGACCGACGAGCTGCGGCCCAAGGTGCGCACCACGCTGCTCCAGCTGCTCGCAGGACTTCGAGCGCTGGCGCGAGCTCACCACCCGGCTGCCGCCGCGCGAGGTCGCCGAGACCGTGCTCGAGGAATCGGGCTACGTCCGGATGTGGCAGGAGGACCGCGCGCCCGACGCGCCGGGCCGGCTCGAGAACCTCAAGGAACTGGTCCACGCGCTCGAGGAGTTCGAGAGCCTGGCAGGGTTCCTCGAGCACGTCGGCCTGGTGATGGACAACGCCGCCGACCCGGCCGGCGACATGGTCACGCTGATGACGCTGCACGGCGCCAAGGGGCTCGAGTTCGACAGCGTGTTCCTGCCCGGCTGGGAGGAGGGGGTGTTCCCGAACCAGCGCGCGATCGACGAGGGCGGCGCCAAGGCGCTCGAGGAGGAGCGCCGCCTGGGCTACGTCGGCATGACCCGGGCGCGGCGCCTGCTGACCGTCTGCTACGCCGCGAACCGCCGGGTCTACAATCAATGGTCGGCGAGCCTGCCGGCGCGCTTCATCGAGGAGCTGCCGAGCGCGCACACCGAGTTCCTGCAGCGCCAGTCGCGTGCCGGAGCCGCAGATGAGCGGCTGGTTCGACGACCTGCGGGCGGGCGGGCGCGGGCCCGGGCTTCCAGCGCATGCGCGCCGCCGGCAAGGCGCCGCTGATCGAGGGCCAGGCGCGCGTGCTGACCAGCGAGCTGCCGCGGAGCGCGCATCGGCTCGAGGTCGGCCAGCGCATCTTCCACGAGAAGTTCGGCTACGGCCGGGTGCTGGCGGTCGAGGGCAACAAGCTCGAGATCGCCTTCGACAAGGCCGGGACCAAGAAGGTGATCGACAGCTTTGTCGCCCCGGCCTGAAAGCCCGCCGCGGCAGGCGCCCCAGGCGCCGCTCTGGCAGAGCCGCTTCCTGGTGCCAGCGGCCGCGGTGCCGCTGTTCCTCGACGCGCTCGAGCAGGACGCGACCAGCGTCGCCGCGTTCGAGATGGCGCCGATGGCGCGGGCGAGGGCAGCGCTCCACCCTGGCGGGTCGAGCTGCTGCACGAGGCCGAGCCCGATCGCGCGGCGCTGGCCGCCCGGCTCGCGCCGCTCGCGAGCGCAGGCGGGGATCGAGCGGATCGACCTGACCGTGGCCCCGCTCGCCGCCACCGACTGGCTCGCGCGGACGCGGAGAGCTTCCCGCCGCAGCCGATCGGCCGCTTCTGGATCCACGGCAGCCATGTCGCCGAGCCGCCGCCGGCCGGCTGCCTGGCGATCGAGCTCGATGCCGGCCAGGCCTTCGGCTCGGGCGAGCACGCGACCACCCAGGGCTGCCTGCTGGCGCTCGACCGTCTGGCCCGGCGCCGGCGCCTGCGCCGGGTGCTCGATCTCGGCTGCGGCTCCGGCATCCTCGCGATCGCGGCCGCGAAGCGGGGCGCGGCCCGGGTGCTGGCCGCCGACAACGACCCGGTCGCGGTCGCGGTCGCGCGCGCCAACGCGGCCCGCAACGGCGTCGGCCATCGCGTCCGCGGCGCTGGTCAGCGAGGGCTACCGCAACCCGCTGCTGCGCGCGTCCGGCCCCTACGACCTGATTCTCGCCAACATCCTGGCCGACCCCTTGTGCGCCATGGCGCGCGCGACCGCCGCGTCACCTGGCGCCTGGCGGCATCGCGGTGCTCTCGGGCCTGCTCGATCGCCAGGCGGCGCGGGTGGTGCAGGCGCACCGCCGCCACGGCCTGCGCCTGCGCGAGGAAGTCCCGCTCGGCATCTGGACCACTCTGGTGATGACGAAGCGCCCCTAGCGCGACCGCGTCTTCCAGCTCTCGGCGACCCCAGGACCTGATCGAACTCCGCCGCTTCGGCGCGGAGGTTGACGGCGCGTTGCCGTTGAAGTAAATTACCGACCAGTCAGTTAACAAGGTTCGGCCCGATGTCATCCCAACCCGCGCGGCGCTGGCGCCGGCGCAAGGACGCGAGACCCGCCGAGATCGTCGACGCCGCGCTCGAGGTCTTCGCCGAGCGCGGCTTCAGCGCCGCCCGGCTCGACGACGTCGCCGCCCGCGCCGGCATCAGCAAGGGCACGCTCTATCTGTACTTCCCGAGCAAGGAGGAGCTGTTCAAGGCCGTGGTCCGGCAGGCGCTCCTGCCCAATCTCGCGCGCGTCGAGCGCCTGCTGCGCGAGCATCCGGGACCGGCCGCGGCCCAGGTCGAGCTGATGATCGGCCAGATCGGCGCCTTGCTCCAGAACACCCGGATCGGCGCGATCCCGAAGCTGATCATCGCCGAAGTCGGGCAATTTCCCCGAGCTCGCGCGCTTCTACCTCGAGGAGGTGATCCAGCGCGGGCTCGGCCTGTTCGCCGCGGTCCTCGAGCGCGGCATCGCGAGCGGCGAGCTGCGCGCGGTCGACGTCGGCCACGGCGCGCGCACGCTGGTCGCCCCGGTGCTCCTCGCCGCGATCTGGAAGAGCACCTTCGAGGCCCATGCCGGCGCAGAGCTGGATGCGCAGGCCTTCCTCGCGAGCGCGGCCGACGTCCTCCTGACCGGCCTGCGCGCCGATGGCGCCGGGTGAGCTGCTGCCGTGGGCGAGCTGATCGGCAGCTTCCTCGCTGGCCTGCGTGCGGCGGTGCTCGCGGTCGTCACCGCGGTGACCAGCGCCGGCGCGGATCTGCCGCCGACCGCGCAGGGCTACGTCGAGGGCGAGTTCGTGCGCGTCGCGGCGCCCTCCTCCGGGACGCTCGAGCGGCTCCTGGTGGCGCGCGGCGAGCAGGTCCAGGAGGGCCATCTGCTGTTCACGCTCGACCGGACCGCCGAGGTCGCCGCGCGCGACCAGGCCGTGGCCGACCTGCGCGCCGCCGAGGCGAGGCTCGCCGATCTGCGCAAGGGCAAGCGCGCGCCGGAGATCGAGGTGATCGCCGCGCAGAAGGCGCAGGCCGAAGCGATGCGCGAGCTGTCCGCGGTCCAGCTCCGCCGCCAGGAGCAGCTCGTCGGCAGCGCGGCCGCATCGAAGGAGCAGCTCGACGCCGCGCGCGCGAGCTACGAGCGCGACAGGGCGCGGGTCCACGAGCTCACCGCGCAGCTCGAGGTCGCGCGCCTCGCCGCGCGCGAGGACGAGATCGAGGCCGCCGAGGCGGCGGTGGCCGCAGCCAAGGCCGCGCTCGCCCGGGCCGAGTGGCAGCTCGAGCAGCGCCTGGGCAAGGCGCCGGCCGCCGCCGTCGTCACCGACACGCTCTATCGCGCGGGCGAGTACGTCACGCGGGCGCGCCGGTCGTCGAGCTGCTGCCGCCGGGCAACGTCAAGCTGCGCTTCTTCGTGCCCGAGCCGCTGCTCGGCGGGCTCGCGATCGGCGAGCAGGTGACCTTCGACTGCGACGGCTGCCCGCCGGACCTGGGCGCGCGGATCAGCTTCATAGCCCCCGAGGCCGAGTACACGCCGCCGGTGATCTACAGCCGCGAGAGCCGCGAGAAGCTCGTCTATCTGGTCGAGGCGGCACCCGGGCCGGGCGCGCCGCGGCTGCATCCGGGCCAGCCGGTCGACGTCCGCCTCGCGGCGCCTCCGGAGGTGCGATGACCGGCGCCCGTGCGCCGGTGATCGACGTCGAGGGGCTGTGCAAGAGCTTCGGCGGCAGGCCCGTCGTGCGAGGACTTCTCGCTGCGCGTCCTGCAGGGCGAGATCTTCGGCTTCCTCGGCCCCAACGGCAGCGGCAAGACCACCACGATCCGGATGCTCTGCGGCCTGCTGACGCCGGATGGCGGGCGCGGCACCTGCCTCGGCCACGACATCCTGCGCGAGGCGGCGGCGATCAAGCGCCAGGTCGGCTACATGACCCAGCGCTTCAGCCTGTGCGAGGATCTGAGCGTGCGCGAGAACCTCGACTTCGTCGCCCGGATCTACGCCGTGCCGCAGCGCCGCCAGGCGGTCGAGCGCGCGCTCGAGCAGCTCGGCCTCGGCGCGCGCGATCGCCAGCTCGCGGGCCAGCTGTCCGGCGGCTGGAAGCAGCGCCTGGCGCTCGCCGCCTGCATCCTGCACGAGCCGCGGCTGCTGCTGCTCGACGAGCCGACCGCGGGCGTCGATCCGCAGGCGCGGCGCGAGTTCTGGGAGCAGATCCATGCGCTCGCCGCCGGCGGCCTCACCGTGCTGGTCAGCACCCACTACATGGACGAGGCCGAGCGCTGCCATCGGATCGCCTATCTGGCCTACGGCCGGCTGCTGACCCAGGGCACGGTCGAGGAGGTGGTCGCAGGGCTCGCGGCTCGTGACCTGGACGGTCACCGGCGACGGGCCTGGACCGGCTGGCCCGCGACGCTCGAGCGCCAGCCTGGCGTCGATGCTGGTGGCGGCGTTCGGCAACGACGCTGCACGTCAGCGGCACCGATCGCCGCGCTGCTCGAGCGCAGCACCGCCGCCTAGCGCGCCGATCCCGCGCTGCGCTGGCAGCGCGCCGAGCCCTCGCTCGAGGACGTCTTCATCCTCAACATGCGCGCGTCGCGGAGCCGGCCGCATGAGCTCGCAGCTGCGTGCGTCCTTCGGCGCGCTTCGTCGCGATCCTGGTCAAGGAGTTCATCCAGATCCGCCGCGACCGGCTGACCTTCGCGATGATGTTCGGCATCCCGATCCTGCAGCTCACGCTGTTCGGCTACGCGATCAACTCCGATCCGAAGAACCTGCCGACCGCGATCCGGGTGGCCGACCAGAGCCCGTTCGCCCGCAGCCTCGTGCGGGCGCTGGAGAACAGCGGCTATTTCCGGATCGTGCGCGAGACCGCGAGCGAGGCCGAGGCCGACTGGCTGCTCGAGACCGGCGAGGTGCAGTTCGTGCTCCACATCCCGACCGATTTCGGCCGCGACCTGATGCGCGGCGCGCGCCCGTCCGTGCTGCTCGAGGCCGATGCGACCGACCCGGCGGCGACCGGCAACGCGCTGTCCGCGATCACGGCGATCAACCGTCGGGCCCTCGACCACGATCTGACCGGCGCGCTCGCCGACCTCGCGCCCGCGCCGCCGCCCTTCGAGCTGCTGCGTCCAGCGCCGCTACAACCCCGAAGGCATCACGCGCTACAACATCGTGCCCGGCCTGCTCGGCGTCGTGCTGACCATGACGATGGTGGTGATGACCTCGCTCGCCGTGACCCGCGAGCGCGAGCGCGGCACGATGGAAGCCCTGCTCGCGATGCCGGTGCGGCCGCTCGAGGTGATGTGCGGCAAGATCCTGCCCTACATCCTGATCGGCTACGTGCAGGCGACCGTGATCCTGCTCGCGGCGCGGTTCCTGTTCGAGGTGCCGATCGCGGGCAACCTCGTGCTGCTCGGCCTCGTGCTGGTCCTGTTCATCGCCGCCAATCTCGCGGTCGGCTTCACCTTCTCGACCGCCGCGCAGAACCAGCTGCAGGCGATGCAGATGGCGTTCTTCTTCTTCCTGCCCTCGATCCTGCTCTCCGGCTTCATGTTCCCGTTCCGCGGCATGCCGGTCTGGGCGCAGTGGCTCGGCGAGCTCCTGCCGCTGACCCACTTCCTGCGCATCGTCCGCGGCATCCTGCTCAAGGGCAACGGCGTGGCCGAGATCACGCCCGAGATCTGGCCGCTGCTCGGTTTCCTCCTCGCCGCGGGCACCATCGCGCTGCTGCGCTACCGCCAGACGCTCGACTGATCAGCCTCGCCCCGGGCACGGCGTCACGGGTTGAAGTCACGCCCGAAGCTGCGGGCGTAGCGCCCGAGCTCGCCGGAGGTGCAGCGGATCTCGCGGACGCCGACGGTCGAGGTGTCGCGGTCGGTGCAGGCGCGCACCTCGCCGCTCTCACGCTCGACCAGCCAGAGCCGCTTGCCGGCGACGATCTGCCAGCGCTCGCCGTTCCGTGCCGGGGCGGCCGGCGCGGCCGCGGGCTCGGCGGTTGGCCCGCGGACGATGCTCGGCGCCGGCTGGTCGCCGCGCGGCTCGCCGAAGACCAGGAGCTGCGGGGAGGGCCTGGTCGCCTGTGCCCACGCGCCGCTCGCGCCGATCAGCAGGATCCCGAAACTGGCGGTGATAGCGATCCGACGATACATCATGAGTCTCCGGCCAATATGCTGCGACGGACGAGTGATGACTTCTCGGATACTGCTCGAATTCGGCACAATTTGCAAATGAGGCAGCGCAACTTAAGCTGCAATGAATTCATACTTGAGGCAACCTCTAGGATCCGAGCGCCTGGCGCAGGCGCGCGTTAAGCGGCGGTAAACCTTGTGCTGTCGGATCGCCGCCGAACCGCGTATTGATCCTTCCCGCGACCTCACCAAGGTAATACTCCGGTATCGGATCGACCCAGAAGGGGGGAGGGCGATGGCTACGGCAACCTTTGGAGCAGGGTGCTTCTGGGGCGTCGAGGCGGCGTTCCGGCGGGTGCCGGGCGTGACCTCGACCGCGGTCGGCTATTGCGGCGGCAGCCTCGCCAAGCCGACCTACGAGCAGGTCTGCAGCGGCCGCACGGGTCATGCCGAGGTGGTGCAGGTCGAGTACGATCCGGCCAAGGTCGGCTACGCTGAGCTGCTCGATGTGTTCTGGGCCAGTCACGACCCGACCCAGCTCAACCGGCAGGGACCGGACATTGGCACCCAGTACCGCTCGGTGGTCTTCGTCCACGACGACGAGCAGCGCCAGATCGCGACCGCGTCGAAGGCCGAGCTCGACAATTCGGCGCGCTTCCGACGGCCGATCGCGACCGAGATCCTGCCGTTCCCGGCGTTCTATCGCGCCGAGGAGTACCATCAGCAATATCTGGAGAAGCGCGGCCTCGCGCAGTGCGCGCTGACCTAGCCAGCGCTCGCGGGCTTGCGAAGGATCAGACCGCGGCTACAGGCGCCGCCTCTTGCGCGCGTCGGGCCGGCAGCTGCCGGCTGAGGATCAGCGCCAGCATCAGAGCGAGGCTGAGCGTCAGCATCTCGCCGCCCTCCTCGACCACCTCGAGCAACAGGCGCGAGCCGAAGAACGACTTGATGAAGGCGAGGTGGACCAGGTCCATCACGGTGGCGAAGAACGCGAGCAGCGCCAGCAGCAGCACGAACCCGGCGCCCGCGCGCCGATGCTCGGCCGGCGCCCGCAGGAAGGCGGCCGTGAGCATCCCGAGCAGCGGCAGCGCGAGCACGCCGTAGACCATCATCTCGGCCACGCTCTGCGCCTCGAGGCGCGGCCGGTCGACCAAGCCCAAGGCGCCGGCCAGAGGCTCGCCGAGCAGCTGGTTCAAGGCCAGAGCATCGTCCAGGAGGACGAACAGGAAGACCGCGGCGAGCGCCAGATAGAGCGCCGTGCGCGTCTGCGCTCCGAGCCGGAGCAGGAGCCCGATCAGCAGCATGGTCTGGCTCGAGCTGAAGAGCTGCGCGAGGCCCGTGTTGGAATCGAGCGAGAACAGCGGATCACGCGGCCAGGCGTCGAGCCCGTAGCGCAGGCAGACGAAGTGCGCGCCGTGCAGAGCAACCAGCACGAGATTGAACGCGAGCACGACCAGCAGCCCGCGCATGAGCGCCCGGTCCTGCCAGGCGCATCTCAGGCAAGATTGGTAGTCGGCTGCCATGGCTCAGGATCGGACCCACAGTTTACCCGTCCCTTAAAGCGCCGTTCGGCCACTCGCGGTCCGCGGTTCGCGACGGATTCCCTCAACGCTTCGGGATAGGGCGGCGTTCCTCAGAGCTGGAGCCGGCAATCGGTCCAGCGGCCGTCGGCGCGGCTCGACTCGATCGCCGCCTCGATGAAGCGGACGCCGCGCGCGCCGTCCTCGACCGTCGGGTAGTCGAGCGCGAGCGGATCCGGCGCGCGTGCCGGTGCGCCGCGCGACGATCGCCTCCGCGGCATCGGCATAGAGATTGGCGAAGGCCTCGAAGTAGCCCTCCGGATGGCCGAGCACGACCCGCGTCGCGCGCGCGGCGGCGGGGCTCAGCCCGGGCCGGCCGCGGGTCAGCACGCGCGCGAAGCCGTCGAGCGGCCGGTGGAGCAGGTGGTTGGGGTCCTCCTGCTGCCATTCCAGGCCGCCCCTGTCGCCGAACACCCGGATGCGCAGGCCGTGCTCGGCGCCGGCGGCGGAGTTGGTGACCCACATCGAGCCCCGCGCGCCGCCCCCGAAGCGCAGCAGCAGATGCGCGTAGTCGTCGACCTGGCGACCGGGCACCGCGCTGCCGACCTCGGCCGCCACCTGCGCAAGCTCCTCCCCGGTGACGAAGGCGGCGAGATGGTGCGCGTGCGTCCCGATGTCGCCCAGCACCAGCGACGGTCCGCCCTGCTCGCCCGAGAAGCGCCAGTTGGCCGCCGGGTCGCGATCGGCCGCGGTCGGCGCGGCGAGGTGGCCCTGGATGTACTCGACCTGGACCTGGCGGATCGCGCCGAGCTCGCCCTCCTGCACCATCGCGCGGGCATGCCGGACCATCGGATAGCCGGTGTAGTTGTAGGTGAGGCAGAACACGAGCCCGCTCGTCCGCACCCGCCGGACCAGGTCGAGCGCGTCGGCGAGCCTGGTGGCGAGCGGCTTGTCGCAGATCACGTCGAGGCCCGCGGCGAGCGCATCGCGCGCGGCCGGATAGTGCAGGTGGTTCGGGGTCATGACCGCTAGAGCGTCGATGCCGTCGCCGCGCGCCGCCTCGCCGGCGATCAGCCGGGCATGGTCGTCATAGGCCCGCTCCGGGGCGATGCCGAGGTCCTGCGCCGCCCGCCGGGAGCGCTCCGGGTCGCGGCTCAGGACCGCGGCCACGACCTCGAAGTGATCGTCGAGACGGGCGGCGGCGCGGTGCACCGGCCCGATGAACGAGCCCGGTCCGCCGCCGACCACGCCGAGCCGGAGCCGCCGCCCGAGCTGTGCGATCGTCGTGCTCATGGTGATTCCCTCCTCTGGTCGACACGCACGATCGGCGCGCGCGTGTCTGGCGTTCGGTGGTTGCGGGCCGTGGCATCCTCCATTATAAGGCGCAGGCTCCGAGCTGGCCCCTGGTATCGGCCGGGTTCGGGCAGTGGAGTTCGGTGCGGATGTCGAAGCTCAAGACCAAGCGCGCTGCGGCCAAGCGCTTCCGTTTTACCGGGACCGGCAAGGCGGTGCGCGGTCGTGCGTACCATCGTCACGGGCTGACCGACCAGCCCAAGAAGAACAAGGTCGAGCAGCGCAAGACCGCGCTCGTCGCGCCTGGCGACGTGAGGATGGTCAAGCGGATGTTGCCGTACGGCTCGTAGGGCCGGCCAAGGGACGAAGAGTAGCGAGAGATGGCACGGATCAAGCGCGGTGTCGTCGCGAAGGCCCGCCACAAGAAGGTGTTGGCGCTCGCCAAGGGCTATCGCGGCCGCAACAACAACACCTTCCGGATGGCGCTGCAGCGGGTCGAGAAGGGGCTGCAATACGCCTATCGCGACCGGCGCAACCGCAAGCGGGACTTCCGCGCGCTGTGGATCCAGCGGATCAACGCGGCGGCGCGCGCCGAGGGGCTGACCTATGGCCGGCTGATGCACGGCCTGAAGAGCGCCGGCATCGAGATCGACCGCAAGGTGCTGGCCGATGTCGCGGTTCACGATCAGGCGGCGTTTGCCAGCCTGGCCAAGCAGGCCCAGGTCGCGCTCGAGGGTTGATCCGGCCAAGTCCCGAGAGCGCGAAAGGGGCCAGCGGCCCCTTTTTTGCTGGCCCGGCCGGATGGCGAGGAGCGAGCGCACCGATGGAGGTTGATGTGGATCGCCTGGAACGCGCGCTGCTGACCGAGGTCGCCGAGGCGGCCGATCTGCGAGCGCTCGAGCAGGTCCGGGTCGCCGCGCTGGGCAAGAAGGGGCGGATCACCGACCTGACGAAGAGCCTCGGCGCGCTCGAGCCGGAGGCGCGGCGCGACGCCGGCCAGCGCTACAATCAGCTCAAGCAGGTCGTGGCGGATGCGATCGCGCGTGCGCAAGGCCACGCTCGAGACGACGGCCCTCGACGCCCAGCTGCTCGCCGAGCGGCAGGACGTCACTCTGCCGGTGCGGCCGAGCGCCGACGGTCGCATCCACCCGGTCAGCCAGGTCACCGAGGAGATCGTCGCGATCTTCGGCGAGATGGGCTTCGCCGTGGCCGAGGGCCCGGACGTCGAGAACGACTTCAACAACTTCGCCGCGCTCAATATCCCGGAGGAGCACCCGGCGCGCCAGATGATGGACACCTTCTACCTCGAGGCGGAGCAGGAGGGCCGGCCGCTCGTGCTGCGCACCCACACCAGCCCGGTGCAGATCAGGACCATGCTGGCCGGGCCGCCGCCCTACCGGGTGATCGCGCCGGGCCGCACCTACCGCTGCGACTCCGACATGACCCACACGCCGATGTTCCACCAGGTCGAAGGCCTGATGATCGACCGGCGCAGCCACATGGGTCATCTCAAGGGCTGCCTGACCGATTTCGTGCGCGCCTTCTTCGAGCGCGACGACATCCCGGTGCGCTTCCGGCCGAGCTACTTCCCGTTCACCGAGCCGTCGGCCGAGATGGACATCGGCTGCCGGCGCAGCGCCGGCGAGCTGGTCGTGGGGGAAGGCGACGACTGGCTCGAGATCCTCGGCTGCGGCATGGTCCACCCCAACGTGCTGCGCGCGGTCGAGGTCGATCCGGAGGTCTGGCAGGGCTTCGCCTTCGGCATGGGGATCGACCGGGTGGCGATGCTGAAGTACGGCATCCCCGACCTTCGGACCTTCTTCGAGGCCGATCTCCGGTGGCTGCGCCACTACGGCTTTTCGGCGCTCGACGTGCCGACGACCTATGGCGGGCTGTCGCGATGAAGCTCACCCTGCCCTGGCTGCTCGAGCATCTCGCGACCGAGGCGAGCGCTGGACGAGATCGTCGCCAAGCTCACCATGCTCGGCCTCGAGGTCGAGGCGGTCGAGAGCCGCGGCGCCGATCTCACGCCCTTCAGGGTCGCCGTGGTCACCGAGGTGCGCCCCCACCCGAACGCCGAGCGGCTCAGCCTCTGCCGGGTCGACGCCGGCGGCGAGGTGGCCCTGGTGGTGTGCGGGGCGCCCAACGTGCATGCCGGGATGAAGGCGGTGTTCGCGCCGGTCGGGACGCTGATCCCAGGCACCGGCCAGGTGCTGAGGCGCGCGCAGATCCGCGGCGTCGAGAGCGCCGGCATGCTGTGCTCGGCGGCCGAGCTGCTGCTCGGCGCGGATCACGACGGCATCATCGAGCTGGCGCCCGACGCGCCGGTCGGCCGGCCGGCCGCCGAGGTGATCCGGGTCGAGGGCCCGCTGATCGAGGTCGCGGTGACGCCGAACCGGAGCGACTGCTTCGGCGTGCTCGGGATCGCGCGCGAGCTCGCGGCCGCCGGGCTCGGCACGCTGCGATCGCGCGATTTCACGCCCGTTCCGAGCGCCTTCGAGGCCGGGCTGCGGATCAGCCTCGACTTTCCGCCGGGCGAGGGGGCGGCCTGCCCGCTGTTCGTCGGCCGGGTCCTGCGCGGCCTGCGCAACGGCCCGAGCCCGGCCTGGCTGCAGGAGCGGCTGACCGCGATCGGGCTGCGGCCGATCTCGACCCTGGTCGACATCACCAACCTGGTGACCGTGGACCTCGGCCGGCCGCTGCACGTGTTCGACGCCGCCAAGCTCAGGGGCGATCTCAGCCTGCGCTTCGCCCGGCCCGGCGAGCCGCTCGAGGCGCTCGACGGCCGGACCTACCGGCTCGACCCCGACATGACGGTGATCGCCGACGCCTCGGGCGCGATCAGCCTGGGCGGCATCATGGGCGGCGAGAGCACCGGCGTGCACCAGCGGAACGACCGAGGTGGTGCTCGAGGTCGCGCTGTTCGATCCCGAGCGGACCGCCTTGACCGGGCGCCGGCTCGGCATCGAGAGCGATGCGCGCACCCGCTTCGAGCGCGGCGTCGACCCGGCGATGGTGATGCCCGGCATGGAGTACGCCACCCGGCTGATCCTCGAGCTCTGCGGCGGGCAGGCGGGCCAGCCGATCGTCGCCGGCGCGCGTGCCCGGCGCCGCACCCGCCGATCCGCTTTCGCATGCAGCAGCTGGAGCGGCTGTCCGGCATCGCGCTGCACGGCGCCGTGATCGAGCGCCACATGCGGGCGCTCGGCTTCGGCGCCGAATGGGTCGAGGACGGCGTGCTCCAGCTGTGGCCGCCGTCCTGGCGCCACGACGTGAGCATGGAGGCCGACGTGGTCGAGGAGCTGGTGCGGCTTCACGGCTACGACCGCGTGCCGCCGATGCCGGTGCGGCGGACCGAGGCGGTCGGCCATCCCGCGCTGAGCCCGGAGCAGCGCCAGCGCTCGCTCGCGCGCCGCAAGCTCGCCGCGCGCGGCCTTGCCGAGGCGGTCACCTGGTCGTTCTGCGAGCCGGAGCTGGCGCGCCGCTTCGGCGGCGATCGGGCGCGGCTGCGCAATCCGATCAACGCCGAGCTGTCGGTCCTGCGCCCGAGCGGCCTGCCCAACCTCCTGAGCGCGGCCGCGCGCAACCAGAGCCGCGGCCTCGACCACCACCTCGGCCTGTTCGAGGTCGGGCCGCGCTTCTTCGGCGCCCAGCCCGGCGAGCAGGAGGTCACCGCCGCCGGCAATCCGCGTCGGCCAGAACCACGAGCGCCACTGGGCAGAGCCGCCGCGCCCGATCGACGTCTTCGACGCCCGCGCCGATGCGCAGGCCGTGCTCGCCGGCTGCAGGATCAACGCCGAGGCGCTGCGCGTGATCGCCGAGGGGCCCGACCACTACCACCCCGGGCGCCGCGGCCGGCTGATGCTCGGGCCGCAGACCGTGCTGGCCGAGTTCGGCGAGCTGCACCCGGCGATCCTGCACGCGCAGGGCATCGCCGGCCGGGCGGTCGGCTTCGAGGTGTTCCTCGATCGACTGCCGCGGCCCAAGAGCAAGCCCGCGCGCTCGCGGCCGCCGCTCAAGGCCTCGCCCTTCCAGCCGGTCGACCGCGACTTCGCCTTCGTGGTCGCCGACGACGTGCCGGCGGAGAGCCTGCTCGCCGCGGTGCGCACGGCCGACAAGGCGCTGATCCGCGAGGTCTCGCTGTTCGACGTCTACAGCGGGCCCGGCCTCGGCGAGGGCTTGAAGTCGCTCGCGGTCGCGGTCCGTCTCCAGGCGCCCGATCACACGCTCACCGAGGCCGAGATCGAGGCCGCGGCCAAGAAGATCACGGCCGCCGCCGCCAAGGCCACCGGCGCCACGTTGCGCAGCTAGCAGCGGGGACCACGGACCTGAGTCGCGCCAATGGCCAATGGCGGTACGGATACAAGGCGGGCCGCGTGGGGGATCCCGACTGTCGTCTTGAGGCTCGCAACCCTGGCCACCGTTCCCTATCTATAGCGACCGACGCAGTGCGGCTGACCAGTCGCGCTTGAGGAGCGAGGCGAACCAGTGGCCAAGGCCGACGGGACGATACGGGACCAGCTCATCAACGTGACGGTGGCAGAGAAGCTCTCGGCCTTGCGCACGCTCGAGAATTTCAGAGAGCGCGCCGCGCGTGCCGACATCGGCAGGGTGCTCGAGCTGCTGGACCGCTCCGGCAACGAGCCCCCGCAGGATGGGGACGAGACCGCCCCCAACCTCGAGGCAGTACGTTGAGCGCAACAACCGGGAACGACCGACGGATGCGGCCGGAGGTGGCATGACCGAGCTCGCCCGGATCCGCAACTTCGCGATCATCGCGCACATCGACCACGGCAAGTCGACGCTCGCCGATCGCATCATCGAGCGCTGCGGCGGGCTCGAGGCGCGCGAGATGACCAGCCAAGTGCTCGAACTCGATGGACCTCGAGCGCGAGCGCGGCATCACCATCAAGGCGCAGACCGTGCGCCTGCGCTACCAGGCGCGCGACGGCCAGACCTACCAGTTCAATCTCGTCGACACGCCGGGCCACGTCGACTTTGCCTACGAGGTCAGCCGGTCCTTGCGCGCCTGCGAGGGCTCGCTGCTGCTGGTCGACGCCACCCAGGGCGTCGAGGCGCAGACGCTCGCCAACGCCTATCAGGCGATCGAGGCCGACCACGAGATCGTGCCGGTGCTCAACAAGATCGACCTGCCGGCGGCCGAGCCCGAGCGGATCCGCGAGCAGGTCGAGGACATCATCGGTCTCGACGCCAAGGACGCGCTGCTGATCTCCGCCAAGACCGGACAGGGCGTCGAGGACGTGCTCGAGGCGATCGTCCAGCGCCTGCCGCCGCCCAAGGGCGACCCGGACGCGCCGCTCAAGGCGCTGCTGGTCGACAGCTGGTACGACCCCTACCTCGGCGTGGTGATCCTCGCCCGGGTCAAGGACGGCGTCGCTCGGCAAGGGCCAGAAGATCCGCATGATGGGCACCGGCGCGGTCCACCAGGTCGACCGCGTCGGCGTGCTGACGCCCAAGCCCCTGCAGCTCGAGCAGCCGCTCGGCCCCGGCGAGCTCGGCTTCATCACCGCGAGCATCAAGGACATCGCCGACACCCGGGTGGGCGACACGATCACCGACGACCGCCGCCCGGCCGCGGCACCCCTGCCGGGCTTCCGGCCGTCGCAGCCGGTGGTGTTCTGCGGCATGTTCCCGACCGATGCCGCCGACTTCGAGGACCTGCGCGACTCGCTCGGCAAGCTGCGCCTCAACGACGCGAGCTTCGAGTTCACGCCCGAGCACTCGAGCGCGCTCGGCTTCGGCTTCCGCTGCGGCTTCCTCGGCCTGCTCCATCTCGAGATCATCCAGGAGCGCCTGTCGCGCGAGTTCGACCTCGATCTCGTGCTGACCGCGCCCTCGGTGGTCTACCGGGTGCACAAGACCGACGGCAGCGAGCTGGAATTGCACAACCCGGCCGACATGCCCGATCCGACCCAGATCGACCACGTCGAGGAGCCCTGGATCAAGGCCACCGTCATGCTGCCCGACGAGCACCTCGGCCCGGTGCTCGCCTTGTGCACCGAGAAGCGCGGCGAGCAGGTCGAGCTGACCTATGTCGGCCAGCGCGCGATGCTGGTCTACCGCCTGCCGCTCAACGAGGTGGTCTACGACTTCTACGACCGTCTGAAGTCCTACTCGCGCGGCTACGCCAGCTTCGACTACCAGCTCGACGGCTATGCCGAGAGCGATCTCGTGAAGCTGTCGATCCTGATCAATGGCGATGCGGTCGACTCGCTCTCGCTGATCGTCCATCGCAGCATGGCCGAGAGCCGCGGCCGGGCGCTGTGCCTGCGCCTGAAGGAGCTGATCCCGCGCCAGATGTACCAGGTCGCGATCCAGGCCGCGATCGGCGGCAAGATCGTCGCCCGCGAGACGGTCAAGCCGTTCCGCAAGGACGTCACCGCCAAGTGCTACGGCGGCGACGTCACCCGCAAACGCAAGCTCCTGGAAAAGCAGAAGGAAGGCAAAAAGCGCATGCGCCAGGTCGGCAAGATCGAGATCCCCCAGGAAGCCTTCCTCGCCGCGCTGAAGATGGAGGGCTAGCTCAGCAGCTCGACGGCGTCGCCGGGGCGCACCGTGCCCTCGACCAGGACCGCGCCGTAGACCCCGGCCATGCCGTCGTGCTCGCGCGTGACCTTGCGCAGGAGGTCCGGGCTCGGCTTGGCGGTCTCGGGATCGAGGGTGATCATCTTGCAGCGCGGGTCGCGCTCGAGAATGGCGACCACCGCCTTCGCGCCGAGCCGCAGCGTGCGGCCGACGAAGCGGTCCTCGGCGAAGCCGGGCGCGCCGCCGAGATCGATGTAGACGTTCGCCCGAAAGCGTCGCTTGTCGAGGGTGGTGCCGGTCTCATCGCCGAGCTGGCGCGCGGTCTGGAGGGAGAACAGCGAGACCGGGCGGCAATCGGTCATCGCCCGCTCCGAGCGCAACAGCGTCAGCACATGCCCGTCGTGGAGCCCCTCGCTGAGCAGGCGGAGCAGAGCGGGGTCCTCCACGTCCAGCACCTCGCCCGCCGGCGTCTCGACCTCCAGGGCAAGGTCCGCCGGGGCGGCGGATAGCGGCGTGAGGCCGGGCGCGATGGCCTCGGCTGCGGCCAGATTGGGCGGTCTCGCAGCTTTGTCCGGATGACGGAAGCGCGGGCGATAGAGCAGCATCTCCTCCTGCTCGCGCCCGGTCAGGTAGGGGAACCCTTCGGGACGGGCCGAGCTTCTGAAGGCGAACAGGCGGTCGCCATAGACCCCGGAAAAGCCGAGGAACGCCTCCGCCAGCTCCTCGCCGCGCATGCTCTTGACCGGATAGCGCCAGAGGCTCTCGACCTCGCCGACGATGCTCATGGCCGAAAGCCCTTCCCTTGCTTCTCAGCTTGTTGCGGGCATCCGACCGAGAGATCACCCGATCACGATCGCGCTCCGCGTGCTGTCGACGAGCGCCTTGACCTCGGCCTGCTCCGCCTCCGGCACCCCGAACTTGTCGAGCGTCTGCTGCAGGTCGTCGATGAAGGCCTGCCATTCCCCGCGGTGATCAGCAGGTGGCGGTGGGACTCGTCCATAGCCCGGCCGGAATAGCTCTGCGGCCCGCCGGCGGCCGAGCAGAGCAGCTCGGTGACGAGGTATTTGAACCCGGCCGAGGTCACCCGGTGATGCGCCTCGTCGACCCGCGGATTGGCGTTGAGCCGGGGGTCGACCATGACCCGGTCGATCAGATCCTCGACCACCGTGGCGATGCTGTAGACCCCGCCGAGCCGACTGTAGAGCGACGGCTCGTCGTGCGCCTGCTGGCTTTGCGCCATCGAGCAACCTCCCTGGATGCATCCCCGCGATCGGGGCCGATTCGATCGCGGCAAGGTATCGGGATGCACCACATGCGCGCGAGATGCTGCTCTTCTTTCAATCTTTAATCAAGCTGCTGAGCCGGTCCCGATCAAGGGCGATCGGATTGCTCCGAAGGCGATCTCGGACTTTACGCGCTCTTAAGCTCGCTCCCCTAAAGTCCGCTGCCAGAACGCTTCTATTCCCCTGGCGGCCGCGCCCCGCCGGAGCCAGCCGACCGGAGACCGACGATGCGGCAGATCCTGCCAGCGCTCCTTGCCCTCGCCGTGCTGTCCGCCTGCACCGCCACGATCGAGCCGCCCAAGGCCAAGATCGTCGTGCCGTCGATCGCCACGTCGCCCGGCTTCTGCCCGCCCGGTCAGGCCAAGAAGGGCAACTGCTGAGCGTCATTCGTCGTCGGGCGCTACGCCGGCGCTACGGCCGGCGTCCCAGCCGCGGGGCGCACAGCGCCAGGGCGAGGCCGAGCATCAGCCAGAACAGGATGGCGTTCCAGTTCGAGAAGAAGCTCATGCTCGAGCGGAGCGGCCAGAGGAACACGATCAGCGCCGCGCACGCCCCGACCGCGATCGGGTAGTCGAGGGCATCGATCCTCCTCAGGCCCGAGATGAGGTCGCGGCCCCAAAGCCCGAGCAGAGCTAGAAATCCAACGAAACCGATCGCCCCGGCCTCGACCAGCCACTCGAGGTAGATCTGGTGCGGGTGAGTGTAGCAGCGGTCCTCGACCGGCCCCCACGGCTTGTAGTGGTCGTTGACGCAGATCCGCCGGAAGTTCTTGAGGCCGACGCCGGTGACCGGCTCGGTCCGCCAGATCGTGACGCTGCGCCGGAACAGCTCGCCATAGCGCTTGGCCCAGAAGTCGTCGAGATCGTAGGCGGTGTGGCCGATCAGGCGCTTGGTGAGGTCCGGGCTCTGCGCCACCGTGCCGGCGACCAGCACCAGGGCGACGCCGCCGGCGAGCAGCAATGGCAGGCGGAGCTCGCGCAGCAGGAGGAAGAACACCAGGACGCCGAGCCCGAGGCTCGCCAGCGCGATGCGCTCGCCGGTCACCGCCACCGTGACGGCGAGCAGCACGATCAGGGCGACGGTCAGCGCGAAGCGCCAGCGCTGCCGCCAGGCCGCCGCGAGGGCAAAGGCGAAGCCGAGCACCGGGAAGCAGGTCTTGACGATGAAGGTGCCGGGCACGGTGCGGTCGAAGGGGCCGGTCAGGCGCCTCGCCTCGTAGGTCCGGCCGAAGACGTCCTGGCCGGTCGCGAACTGCAGCAGGGCGTCGAGGGCGACGAAGGCGATGACCCCCGCGAGCACGATCAGCAGCATCCGGCGGGTCCGCGCGCTCGACCAGCAGCCAGTGCTGCAGCGCCGCCCCGAACAGGACGAAGCGCCCGAACGGCAGCGCGCGGCTGTAGGCCGCGCCCGGGTCCTCGGCGAGCGCGCTGACCACGACCAGGTAGAGCCAGATCGCGAGCCCTACGCCGACCCAGGGCGTCCTCAGCCAGGACCAGTCGCGGCCGAGAGCGCTCCGGACCAGGAGCAGGATGGCGATCAGCGAGAGCGCGATGTCGGCCGGGGCGCGCCCGATCAGGAACAGCGCCGGGATGGCAACGACCAGCAGGCGGCCGAGGCGGTCCAGCAAGTCGGCGCTCGAGGACACGGAGGGCAGCGCGCCGATCACGTCAGGCCGCCTTCCTCAGGCCGGCCAGGACCCGCTCACGCACCGCATCGACCCGCGCCGCCAGCGCCTCGATGCCGAACGGATAGTCGTGCCACGCCTGGCCTTGCAGCCGGGCACGCAGGCCGTCGTCCGAGATCGCCCGCTCGAGCGCCAGGGCGAGCGCCTCGGGTGCCGGCGGCTCGATCAGCAGGCCGCGGCCGCGCAGGACCTCGGGCAGGCCGCCCTTCGCATAGGCGAGCACGGCGCAGCCGTTGGCCAGCCCTTCGATCGCGGTCCGGGCGAGCGGCTCGTCCCAGAGCGAGGGCACGACCACGATCGCGGCCCGTCGGTAGCGCGCCATGACCTCCTCGTTGGGCAGGTAGCCAGGCCACCGGACCTGGCCGCCGAGGTGGGCGGAGCGCTCCCGCAGGGCGATCTCGAAGTCGGTCGGCTCGCGCTTGCGGCGGGTCAAGCTGGTGCCGACGATCTCGGCCTGCCAGCCCGGATGCTGCGGCAGCACCCGCTCGAGCGCCGCGACCAGGTCGGCCACGCCCTTGGCCGCGATGATCCGGCCGACGAACAGGATCAGCGGCTTCTTCTCGGGCGGTGCTGCGAGCGTGCGCGGGATGCCGTTGAAGGTCACCTGGAGCTTCTGCCGGTCGCTCTCCTGGCCGTGCCGCTCCAGGCCTTCGAGGAAGCGCTGCCGGATGAAGTCGCTGACGCAGAAGATCGCCTGCGCCCGCGCGAGCATGCCGGGCGCGCTCCGGCGCGGTCCGGGCGCCGCGCATGGTGCGCGGATCGTTGCTCAGGCGCAAGGTGAGCGGCAGGTCCGGCGCGCGGGCGGCGAGATGGGCGAACATGTTGGGACGGTTGTAGACCTCGACCAGCAGGTCGCGGCGCCCGCGGACCCAGCGCAGCAGCTGCTCGGCGAGCCCGATGTTGCGCCCGCGCAGACCGTGCCAGGCCGGCTGCAGCGGGTGGAAATCGAAGCCCTCGAACGGCCGCGCGACGGCGGTGCCGAAGATCCGGATGCGATCCTGGAAGCGGCTCGCGCGGGTCACGTCGCGCACGTGCAGCGCGATCGCGCCCGCCCGCTCCGGCCCGAACTGCTCGCCGTGGGGCAGCAGGATCAGGATCTCGGGCTCGCTCGGACGCGACAGGGACCATCGCTCAGGCGCGCAGCCGGGCGCGGCAGGCGAACACCAGCAGCAACCCCGGCGGCAGCAGGAGCAGCCAGCTCGACAGGGTCAGCACAAACTGGATCGGCGGCCACAGCCAGGGCAGCGGCCCCTTCTCGATCAGGGCCTGGAAGCCGACCAGGCTGTTGGCGTGGAGCCGGAACCAGATCGCGCCCGGGCTGAGCGTCGCCGGCGCGCCCTGCACCAGCGTCAGGAGCTCCGCCAGCGCCGCGGCGGCTCCGACGACCAGGAGGATCACTCCGCACCAGGCGCAGATGGTTCGCATCGCTCGTTCATACGGGCCCGGGCTCGCCCAGCGCAACAGGCCGGCGTCTGGGCGGCTGCGACGATTGCCTCGGCCCGACCGGCTGGCTATCTATGTGGGCGCGCTCGGAGGGATGGCCGAGCGGTCTATGGCGCACGCCTGGAAAGCGTGTTGGGGCGCTGCCCCTCGTGGGTTCGAATCCCACTCCCTCCGCCAGCTCATCGGCATAAGTCGCTTGAATAGATAAGATTGTTCGAAACCTCTTCGATCAACATTCAAATGCGCAGATAGGGTCGACATCTTGTGCCGGGCGCATCCGATCGGCTACGGTCGGATACGGCATGATAAAGGCAGCAGCGCCTCGTGAACGGAATACGCCACTATCGCAACCGGGCGCTGATCGAGGCTACCCAGCTCGCGCGCGTCGCGTGCAGCAGACGCTCACCGCCGCGCTCGAGGAGATGATCGCAGCTGGGGATGCTGACCTTCGCCCGGCCGCGCGCCAAACCTGGGCCGAAGTCCCGCGCGAGGAGGTGATGGCCTGGCTCGGCGAGCGGCCGGTAACCCTGCGCTGCAAGCGCCAGGACCGCGCGAACTTTTCGAGCTCGAAATCGCCGCAAGCTGACAAGTGGCTTCAGAAGACGACGGCCGGATTAATTCGGCCTCGACAATGAGCCGAATTTAATGTCGGCTTATAGCGCACCGGACGCGCCCGCGTTCTACTGCCTTTCGTCCGTAACACGGACGGAGGGCCTCAGCGCCATGTCTATGGAACACTCGCCGGGCCGGGAGGGCGGGCGACGCTTCCTGCGTCGTAAGCAAGTCCTCGAGCGGCTCGGCATCGGATCCAGCACACTGCACGACTGGATCCGGCGCGGCTACTTCCCCAAGCCGATCCAGCTCGGGCCGAACACGGTGGGCTGGTTCGAAGACACTCTCGATGAGCTGTTGACGGCGCGCGAGCGCGCGGCCAACGGATCGCGGTGAAGTGATGGGCGGACGACGACAACGCCCGGGCGGGCGGCCCGGGCGCGGCGGCGACTTCTGGGAAAGCAGTCGCCGCAGAACATAGCGGCAACGGCGAGACGGGGCAAGCGATCGCTCCGGCAGCCGGCGACCTGGGCGACCTGCTGAGGGCTGCCAAGCGCGAGACCGGCCTCGGGTAAGAAAGAGCTGTCGGTAGACGGCGGAAATTGCCGCCAGCCAGGAGGGCGGGGCGACGCCTCCCCGACCTTCTCCGCTGATCGTCGGATTCGACAGCGAGTTCCAGCGGACCGGCGCCGGGCAGAACGACGTCATATGCGTCTCTTTCGCGGTCATCAACCCAGAGACCGGGCAGTCACACACCGCCATCGAGATCCTGTCTGACGGCAAAGATCGCCGGCGGCGTTCGACGCTCGCGGCGATGCTCTCGCAGGGTGATCGCCTCGGCAATGAGCGCGGGCGTCGTCATGGCGATGCCCGCGAGGATAATACTGGCGGCGCATTGGAGCCGCGCGGATCTGCCGGCCTTTCGCGACTTTCCATGGTTGAAGTGCCGTTTCGACAGTCCGCGAAAAACCTTCGCGACCACGACGAAGCCAGCAGTCCTCTATCTCCGGCACCATCGCGCACCGCACAAGGTCTCGATAGTGCTGCTCGACACCATGCTGCTGGCGCCGGCGAGTCATAGATCCCTCGACGCTATCGGGCGGATGCTGGATTTGCCGAAGATCGAGTTGCCGGCAGGAGCGATCTCGAAGATGCGCGAGTTCCTGTCAAGCGATCCGCAGCGGTTCACCGAGTACGCAATCCGCGACGCCGAGATTGCCGCTCGTTACACTTTCACCGTCGGTCGCTTCTTCCGCGAGATCGGCGCTCTCTCCCGCGGCGGCAGCATGCCGCCCACCCTCGGCGCCGCCGCTGTCAACCTGTTCCGCACGATCTCCGCCAAGCGTGGCATCGATCTCGACGCCTTCCTTGGACGCAACGGTCGCAAGATCCTCCCGGAATTCGGCGATCACATTACTACCTTCGCCGAGTGCTTCCACGGCGGCCGCAACGAGGCCTTTTCGGTCGGCTACACACCTCGAGGCCGGATCTTCGATGTCGACCTGAAGGCCGCCTACACAACCGCGATGGCGCAGATCGCTATCCCCGACTGGCGCCGTGCCGAGGTGACCCACGATCCCGAGGCGCTAATAGGCGACGGGCTCGGATTCGCCAGAGTGCGCTTCGCGTTCCGGCCAAAGACACGTTATCCCAGCCTGCCGGTGCGCGCCGGAGCATTCGGCCTGATCTTTCCGCTCGAGGGCGTGACGTTCGTCACCGGCTATGAGATCGCGTCCGCGCTCGACCAGGGTGCCCAAATCGAGGTCGAGCACGGCGTCTTCGTGCCCTGGGCGCGGGCGGATCTCCGGCCGTTCGCCGAGTTCACGAAAGCGATCGCCGAGCTGCGCGGGCGGTACGAGAAGGGGTCGCTGCTCGAGCAGCTCGTGAAGGAGCTGGGCAACAGCTTGTACGGCAAGACGGCGCAAGCCGTAGCCGGCTGGAAACCGAACGGGGACGGCGCTCGCCGGGTGTTCGACAGCCGGGAGGACGAGATGGTGGAGATGCCCGAAAGTCGGATCACCTGCGCGGCGATCGCCGCGTCGGTTACCGGGCTGGTGCGCGCCGCTCTGGGCGAGATCCTGGCGCTGTCGCCAGGCGAGGCGTTCTCGGTCACCACGGATGGGCTGCTGACCACCTGCCCGCCCGAGGCGCTGGTGAAGGGGCGCCATGCGCGGCTGTTCGAGCTCGAAGTCAAGCACGAGATCGAGCGGGCCATCATCGTCAAGACACGAGGGGCGATCTCGATCGAGGGCGCTAGGCAAGCCGGTGATCGCCCGCGCCGGGAATCGCCTCGATCCTCGCCCGAGCGATGCATGGACCGAATGCCGCGAATGGGAACGGCTCTACCGGGCCCGGAGCTGGCATTGGAAGCGCGGTCAGACAGTGTTCCCGAGCCTGCGGGATCAGCATCGGGGCGACCTCGACCTGACCGACCTCGAACGGACCGTGCGGGTCAATCTCGAGCCGGACATGAAGCGGAAGCTGACCGGGATCCGCGATGTTGAGGGTCTTCTCGCCGCGAACACATGCCCGTGGAGCACGGTCGATGAGTTCCTGGCCGAGCGTGAGGCGTTCGATCAATGGCGTCGGTCGCACCAGAGAGTGCTCAGGACCGAGGCGGACTATCAGGATTTCCGGAGCTGGGCGGATGCGCTGCCGGTCAAGCGAGCGATCGGCAGCAAGGGCGATCGGCCCGCCCTGGTCACGCTCTTTCTGAGGGCCTGGGTGCGAAAGGAGCTCGGTCTGCCCGGTGGAGGCTATGCCCGGCTCGCCGGGGAGCTGACTGCAGCCGGCTTCCCGGTGTCGATCGATGCGATCAAGAAAGCGCGCCGCCGCGGCCAGCTGATCCCGATCGTGCTGGCGACCGAAGCCGACCGGGAGTTCTACGCCTGGGCACATCCACGATGGCCACAGATCGAGCACCTGATCCGCTGAATTCCGGTGCCGCGCCGGTGCCGGTGCCAGGGTGCGCCGTATACTGAGTATAGGAGAAGTGGCACCCCGCCATGCAACCCGGCGCGGCTTGCTGACCCGTATAGATAGGCGCCATCAAGGGATTAGCATCGGTGCCACTTGTTCGCGGCATGCAGATGTGCAGTGCAACATGCAGTCCGAATTCGATCGCCGTGTCATTTCCGGCATGGACTGGCTCCGACAGTGACGCCTTTGATTGCGACGATAGACGAAGAAGCAAACGGCACGATGGTGGACGGCACCGATGACTCACCGGCTTCGCGGCCAAGCTCGAAGAGAGGCGGAAGCAACTTCAGTAGGTACGCTCGGCGATGCGGGGGCATGGCAGATGGTAGATGTCCGGCAGGTCCGGGTGTGAGCTCGATGGTCGAAGCGCAGCGCGCGACCGCTTGCGTTGCCTTCTCCCTATATTGAGGGAGGGATCTCGGCCGCTTGAGATTGGTGCGTCGCTGGGGTTGGCCCGGGACTGCTCCCGTTCAGCGGCAGGAGCCACGGTGCCGCCGACGGGCAAGCTGCGGCGACTGCCGTGGCGACCAGCGCGAGCTCTGCCGGAGCTGCTACCGTCCCGTTCATGCTGCCGGAGCCTCTGGCTCGCCCTCGCCGATACCCTGGCTCGCCAGCAGCTCGCCCCAGAAGCGGAGCGCGCGCTCGGCGTCGAGCAGCTCTTGCGTCGCGCCACCGCGCTTGCGTCGCAGCCGTGCGATCGTCGCGCGCAGCGCGGTGCGCTCGACGGCCGCAAGCCGCGCCAGGCGGTCGCGATGGGAGACCGGGAGGCCGGGCAGCTTGTGGACAGCGAGCTTGCGCTCCGCGAGTCGCTGCCGGTAGCGGCGTTGGCGTTCGGCGACGGTCAGAGCCATCGGCTCGTGCTCCGATGGAAGAGTTGATGGTCTGGTTAGTATCGTTACCAGTCACGGCACTGTCAAGCGACGATGTGACTGGTAACAGTCGAAATTCAAGCGATCCTGTGCAAATCATCTAATCAGCTGCGATTGCTTAATCTACTAGCTTTTCGTCCTTCGGGTCCTTCCCCTGCTTTGAATGCATTACGGCCACGCGGCCTGCACCACCCCCAGAAATAAAAAAGGTAAGCAACACAACGAGGTCTATTACTCTGAGCGCCCGGAAACGTGATGACCCCGGCCCGTATTGACATTTAACCCCGATTGTAGTGCTCCGCCCCTTCATGTCTCCCCCTTGACGCCGCCGCTTCGAAATGGTTCAGCAGCCTATGCCCAGGCCTGAGTTTGCGGTCGGTGGGCACGTTTGGGTCGGTCGGGCGGGCACGAGGCATTGAAAACATTTGGTTTTTTGGGGTGAAGGGGCGCTGCGGGCGCCAAAACCTGTAGGCACACGAATTGGCGGATTTCGGTCGACTGGGAGAGCCAGACACGCTAGAAGCGTGGGCATGTACCTTCGGACCACGCAACGCCGGAACAAGGACGGCTCGCTCGTCCGCTACTACGCGCTCGCCGAGAACGTCCGCCATCCCGAGAAAGGCCACGTCGAGGCCAAGGTGGTGCACAGCTTCGGTCGCGCCGATCGCCTCGACCGCGCGGCGCTGGAGCGGCTGGTGCGCAGCATCCGCCGGGTGCTCGACGCCGATGACAGCACGACCACGGCCGACGCGACGGGGCATGACCGGGCGATCGAGATCGAGGCGAGCTTCGAGCTCGGCATCGTCCACGTGGTGGAGCAGCTGTGGGCCCGGCTCGGCATCGGTGAGGCGATCGCCGAGAGGCTGGCGGCCGAGGAACGGCGGGCGCCGCACGACGCGGCGTTGCTGGCGATGACCGCGCAGCGTCTCGCCCGGCCGGGATCCAAGCTCGCCTGCCACGAGCGCTGGCTGGAGCGGGTCTGGCTGCCCGCGGCCAAGGATCTTTCTCTCGACCAGCTCTATCGCGCGCTGGACATCCTGGCCGAGCACGGCGATGCGATCGAGCAGGAGGTGTTCTGGCACAGCGTCGATCTGTTCAAGCTGGACGTCGACCTGGTCTTCTACGACGCCACTACCGCCTGGTTCGAGTGCGACGAGGAGGACACAGCCAGCCACGCGTGGCGGGGCCTGACCTTCGCGCCACTGAGAAAGCGCGGGCACTCGAAGGAGGGGCGGGACAACGATCCCCAGGTGATCATCGCGCTCGCCGTGACCCGGGACGGCATGCCGGTGCGCTCGTGGGTCCTACCGGGCGACACCGCCGATGTCACGGCCGTGGCGCGGATCAAGGAGGACCTCCGCCAGATGCGGTTGGGTAGGGCCTTGTTCGTCGGCGATGCCGGGCTCTACGCGAGAGCGAATCTCGCCGAGCTGAGCCAGGGCGCCGGCCGCTACATCCTGGCGACGCCGATCGGTCGGGTGAAGGAGATCAGGGACGAGGTCCTCAGCCGCCCCGGGCGCTACGCCGAGATCACGCCCAACCTGCGCGCCAAGGAGGTCGTGATCGGCGAGGGTGAGCGGCGGCGACGGTACATCCTGTGCCTGAATGCCGAGGAGGCCGAGCGGGAGAAGCGGCACCGCGAGGACATCCTGGAGCTCCTGCAGCTCGAGCTCGGGCGCCTCGGCGACGATCACCCCAAGGCCGCGTGTCGCCTGGTCGCCTCCAAGCGCTTCGGCCCGTACCTCTCGCAGGACGACCAGGGCCGGCCGTCCATCGATCGAACGAAGGTCCGCCGCGCGGCGCAGCTCGACGGCAAGTTCGTGCTCACGACCAACGATGACACGCTCTCGGCCGCCGACATCGCGCTCGGCTACAAAGGGATGTGGATCATCGAAGCCTGCTTCCGCAGGCTCAAGACGACCGGGCTCGGGATCCGGCCGATGTTCCACTGGACCCCCCGGCGGATCGTGGCGCACGTCAAGCTCTGCGTGCTCGCGCTGATGATCCAGCGGGCCGCCGAGATCGCAGCGGACGCGCCGTGGTCGCAGCTCGCAGATGTCATCGAGCGTCTGAAAGCGGTCCGCTACACGGCCGAGGGCGAGACCATTGTTCAGGCCACCCGGATCACGCCCGAGCTCGCGGCGATCCTGAAAAAGCTCGACATCGCAAGGCCCAAGCCGATCCTCGCGGTCGGCTGACCCTGCCCGCGGCCGCCGCCGACGGTAGGCACACGCCTCCTCGCCACCCTCGACAACGCCTTGAAAGCAAGCCCCGATTCCAACCCGCTCACCACCGACCGCAAACTCGGGCCATGCTGGAATAGGCGTTAATGTTGAACTCGACCGATCTGCTGACCCTGCTTGGCAACCCGCGGGCGAAGCTGCTCAAGCGGTATGCGACGGCCTCGGGTTCAGCCCGACCGCCAAGGGTCGCCAACGCGAGATCACGCCGCTCGACGCCTGCCGCGCCCTGTGCGCGCATCAGCTTCGCCGGCTTGGCCTGCCGATCGGCGCGGCGATCGCGGTCGCACGCTCGGATCCCGCTGAGCGATTGGAGCGGGGTGATCACCAGCGACGGCCAGCGATATCTCGCATGTCGGCGCGACGCCAAAGTGCTACCCTTCATATGAGAAAAAGGGAGAGATATCACACTTATGTCAAATATTAGAATAGGCAGGCAGTTGCTCAGGGTGATGCATGGTGGGGCCTCGACTGCGGCGCCCCGCGTGCGCTACCCCCACAGCCGCGCAGCACGGCGAGACGCTGGGCTGCCCGCAGGGCAAGGCCTCGCGAAGTCGATTACCGACCTTGCGGAGCAGGAGGGTGTGACGGACGCGTATGTCTGCCGGTTGCTCCCGCTGACCTGCTTGGCGCCCGACATCGCGGAGGCCATCCTCGACGGGCGGCAGCCCAAGGGGACTAGGCTAGCCGAGATGCTGGGAAGGGCCGCTTGTCTGGGCCACTCAGCGGGAGAGCTTAGGCTTCAGCAATTGACGTGACGTGCTCAACCAGTACGGGCAGCGCCCAGGATCTTTCGCCTTTTGGCGGTGGTGGTGGATCGGATCATTTATGATCGCGGCCGCCCCTGGCGGTGCACGCGCCGGTTCCTGCAGAAGGATAATGGAACTGCTTCAGAGACAACAGATATGCGGAGTGTCAGGGATTCAGAATGCCTCCCTCAGAAATTTCTGCCGAGAATCGAGGCATTTGGATAAGGTAGCTCAAGGGTCGGCGGGCCTGAGCCTTATGCTCAAAGGGGACGCGCATTACTAACATTACAGACTTTCTGATCCATCGACCTGGGACCCGGATCTGGACGCTGTTAAGGCGGCGCCGAAGCATCACAAGGTTCTCTTCGAGAACGACCGGGTCCGCGTGCTCAAGGTCACGCTGGAGCCCAACAATGAGGAGCCGGTTCATCATCACCGCTGGCCGTCTGTCTTCTGGACCAGATCAAGCCTCCGGTGGTTGACATTTCGCCAGACGGCGAAAGGCTTCGCCGAACCGCGACGTCATCAAGGCCTGGGACGGCCACGGGTGTCTTGTGGTCAACATGTCTCCACAGCCACCCGGCCGTGTATCAAATCAGTCCGACGTATCGGTACACGGCATTCGGATCGAGATGAAAAACATGGGCTGAAACCGGGCGCAATTGCCTGGCGGTGCAGCGTGAGAATGGTGCGGCCGAGGACCTACCGAGCTCGCAGAGAAGGCGTCACGGACGCCCACGTCTGCCGGGCCCTGTCGCTTACCTGCTTCGCGCCGGTCATCGTCGAAGCAATACTGGACCGGACGGCAGCCGAAGGAGTTG
>CAVWCE010000031.1:0-70836 GCA_963753275.1 uncultured Alphaproteobacteria bacterium
TCTTCATCCTCGGGATGCTCGGGCTCTGGCTTAGTGGGGGCACCGACCACACCCCCGGGGGAGTGAGGGCGCCCCCCCGCCTCGCATCGCTGGCCCTGGTGCTGGCGCCGGTCACCGTGGTGGTCGCGCTTGTATCTGGGGTCGTTCAGCTGCTAGAGCTCCGACCCGCCGCAGGCGACCGCCGTCGCACCCGACGTGGCCGGCCTCCCCGAGGCCGGCGGATCGCTCGAGCCGCGGTCGCCCGCGCCCTATCCGCCTGACCGGCGTCGACGCCTTCGGCCTGCTCTTCAAGAGGCCGCCCCGCGCGCCGCCCTGGTCTTCGACGTGAAGAGCGGCGAGGTGCTCTACCGCCGCCGGCCGCTCACCGTGCTGCCGATGGCCAGCCTCACGAAGATCATGTGGGGGCTCGTGGTGACCCAGGATGCGAAGCCCAACGAGCGCGTGAAGATCACCAAGGCGGCGCTGCGCTACCAGGGCTCCGGCGTGGGCGTGCTGCCGAAGGGCAAGCGGCGTGCGGTCAGTCGCTGCTCAACGGCGCGATGCTGGTGTCCGGCAACGACGATCGATCGCGCTCGCCGTGCACGTGTCCGGCAGCGAGCGCAGGTTCGTGCGGCTGATGAACGAGAAGGCGCGGGCGATGGGGCCTGCGCTGCACGCGCTTCGTTTCGTCCCACGGGCTCGGAGGACGGCAACCGCTCGTGCGCGGCCGACCTCGCGGTGATGACCCTGCTTGGCCATGCGCAACGCTCGATCGCGCGGACACCCGCCGAGCGCAGGTCTCGTTCCGCTTCCCGATCAAGGGCGGGCGGCTCTACCTGGCCGGGCACAACCCGCTGCTGCGCGCCGGCTACCGCGGAGCGATCGGGCTGAAGACCGGCTTCACCGATTCAGGGTGCCCTCTCCGGTGGGAGTTGCGCGACCGGGCGGCCGGACCCCGCGGGTGGTGCTGCTGAACTCACCGAACCTGCTCAAGCACCGGCCTAGCTGCTGAACCTCGGGTTCTCAGCGGCGGGCTAGGTACTTTTCCTTGCGGTTCCGACCGGGCCGCCGCAAGCCCTGCCAGAATCGCTACACGAGGGGCCATAGCTCAGTTGGAAGAGCGTCGTCTGTTTGATCAACGAGACGTAAGTGCTCGCCTGGTTTGGCGAGCCCTGAGGGCTGGCTAGTCTTCTAGTAGCTAAGTGGAGGGGAGAGAGAAAAAAATGACGACCGAGCCCGCCCCGCCCAATCGCGCCGAGGCCCAACACGAGACCGTTTCCCACCGGGTCGGCCTGGCCGCCGAGCGGCTGGGCCTGGCTCGACGACGTGGCCAAGCAAAGATGCGCTCCCGCCTACCGCGAGGTGCGGGTACAGATACCGATCAAGCTCAGCGACGGGCGCATCCACGTCTTCTCCGGCTACCGCGTGCAGCACAACGGCGCGCGCGGGCCCTACAAGGGCGGCATCCGCTTCCACCCCGAGGTCGACCTCGACGAGGTGCGCGCACTGGCCGAGCTGATGAGCTGGAAGACCGCCATCGCCGGCGTGCCCTTCGGCGGCGCGAAGGGCGGCGTGGAACGTGACGCCGGGTGAGCTGTCTGCCGGGGGAGCGCCAGCAGGTGGCGCGCTCGTTCATCGACAAGATCGAGAAGGTGCTCGGCCCCCAGCGCGACATCCCCGCACCGGACGTGGGCACCAACGCGCAGACCATGGCCTGGTTCATGGACGAGTACGGCAAGCTGCACGGCCACACGCCCGCGATCGTGACCGGCAAGCCGATCGCGCTCCAGGGCTCCTACGGCCGCGAGGCCGCCACCGGGTCGCGGGGCGGTGTTCGCGTTCGTGGAGGCCGCGCCGGGGCTGGGCATCGATCCCGCGAACTGCACGTTCGCCGTGCAGGGGTATGGGAACGTGGGCTCCTGGGGGCTGCGCGGATCCTCCAGGACATGGGCGAGATGATGGTCGCCGCCTCCGACGCTGTCAGGGAGGCCATCCATTCCGAGGCCGGGTATCGACGCACACGCGCTCACGCGCACACCTACCGCGGGTGACCGCTGGATCTCGTTCCCCGACACGGAGGCGATTCGACGCCGAGGAGCTCGTCGGGGTCGAGTGCGACGTGTTCATCCCGGCCGCTCTCGGCGGGATGATCCGCGAGGACAACGCGGGCTCGATGCGCTGCAAGGTGGTGGTCGAGGGCGCCAACAGCCCGACCACGCCCGCCGCCGACGAGATCCTCGGCGGCAAGGGCATCGCGGGCGATCCCCGACGTGCTGGCGAACGCCGGCGGGGTGGTCGTCTCCCTCGTACTTCGAGTGGGTCCAGAACCTCCAGCACTTCCGCTGGGACGAGGACGAGGCGCTCTAGCGCCTGGAGAAGATCATGCGCGGCGCGTACGGCGAGGCGGCGGCGCAGGCGGAGTCACACTCGGTGTCGATGCGGGTGGCGGCCTTCGAGCTCGGGTATCGAGCGCGTGGTGGAGGCCGCCCTGGGACTCTCGCGGCTACTTAATGAGTCCACCTAAATAGTTATACGGGGACCGCCCGCCCCGGCGATCCCCGTTTCATGCAGCGGCGTCCCGTGCCGCGATTTGATGATGACGGAACCCTCCGTGCCGTCGTACAACGGGTCTCGGCGCGCAAAGCCGGGTTCGCCCAAACCAAGCGGCGCCCTTGGCCTCGTACAGGCGTCTAGTTACTCGTCGAAGTCGAAGTCGCGCGGAGGCTTCTGCTCGAACCAGAGCCGGTCGTGCTCCGGGGTCTCCTGGAGGACAACTCTGGTGTCTCCTCGAGCACGTCCTCGCTCCTCGTCCCTCCGCTCTCGGCTTCCTGCTGCTCGACCGCGTCGAAGCCCCGGGTGGGGGTGTCGCCGGTGGGCTGGCGCTCCAGGCTCCAGCGCCGGCTCGGGCTCGGGCTCGGCGAGGCGGGCTCGGGCTCTCTCTCCTGTTCCGCCTCTGGCTGAGGCTCCGGTTTGGCTCGATCTCCTAAAATGCCTCCGCCTCGGGCTCCTGCTATCCGGCTGCTCGCGACGGGCAGGTCCCAGCGCCTCGTTCTCCTGGCGCTGCACCTCGTCCTCCGCCGCCCCGTGAGCCCGCTTCAGCTCCAGATGCTGGCGGATGGCATCGTCGAGAACGCCCATCGCGCTGGAAGCCTAGAACACCCCTCCTAACGACCGTCGCCCGCTCAGGCGGTGACCGCGCTCGGCGCGTTCGACCCTGTTCTTGCCGGCCCGTTTGGCCCGGTAGAGCGCGGCGTCCGCGGCGGCGACGAGCGAGCCCTTGTCCGACGCGCTCGAGGGCACCGACGCGACGCCGAAGCTCGCGGTAACGCGCAGGTCGCCCTGCCCGTCCAGCCGCGGGATCCAACCAGCTCTCATGGCCTCGCGCATGCGCTCGGCGAGCTGGGCCGCGCCGTCGATCTCGGTCTGGGGGAGCACCACGGCCAGCTCCTCACCGCCGTAGCGCGCGGGCTTGCTCATGTCGCGCGATAGCTCGCGCAGCACACTCGGCCACCTCCACCAGCACCTCGTCGCCCTGTTGGTGCCCGTAGGTGTCGTTCACCGCCTTGAAGTCGTCGATGTCGAATCGCACCAACCCCGTATCGCTGCGCCTGCCCCAAGATATAGCACGCGGCAAGGGGGATCGGTAGCGACGCTCCCTTGGCGGCGATGCGCCTGCGCCCGTGCCGAAGGCGGCCGGCCTCGTGCGCGGTCGGGCTCAGGGCGCCTGCACGAGCCCGGCGCCGACGTCGCGCGCAGGCAGCGGCAGCCGCCGCGCGGTCTGCACCAGGAGCGCCCAGAGCGCGGCGCCGCGCGCGGTCGGGTTGGCCTCGGCGAGCAGCGCCGCGATCCCGGCCACGTGGGGCGTCGCCATGCTGGTGCCGTTGATGCGACGATACAGCTCGGGACGCGGCCACGCGGAGTGGACCGCGACGCCCGGCGCGGCGAGGTCGATCTGCCCGCCCTGGGGATTGAGCCCGGCGTTCGAGAAGCGCGCCACCTGCAGCTGCTGGTCGAGCGCCGCCACCGCCATGATCGAGGGGCAGTTCGCGGGATGGCTCACCGCCTCGATCGTCGCCGGCCGATCGCTGTCGTTGCCGGCGGCCGCGACGATCAGGGTGCCGGCGCGCAGCGCCCGTCTGCCGACCTGCTCGAACACCGCCGAGGGCGGCGTGTCGGGCCGGGTCGGGGCGCCGAGCGACATGGAAACGACCGCGCACCGGTTCACCATTGCCCATTGGATGCCGGCGAGGATGCCGCGGTCCGCGCCGCTGCCCTGGTTGCTCAAGACCTTGCCGGCGAAGACCTCGGCATTCGTCGCCACCCCGTAGCGCGGCAGGCGTTGCGGCGCCGCGGGCCCGCAGGCGGTTCCGATGCAGTGCGTGCCGTGGCCATGGCCGTCGTGCCCGCCTGGCCGGTGACGAAGCTCTGCGACTGGACCGCCCGGGTGGCGAAATCGGGGTGCTGGAGGTCCATGCCGGTGTCGAGGACCGCGAGCCTGATGCCCTGCCCGGTCTGGCGCGAGCACGCGACCCGCGTGCTCTGCAGGCCCCAGGTGAGCTCGGCCTCGCTGAGCGCCGCGGCCGGCCCGGCGAGCAGCTCGGGCACAGTCCCCGCCGGCTCGCCCAGAAGCCGGCCGATCAGCTGGTTGACCGCCTCGCGGTAGCCGCGCAGGTAGTCGACGGACCAGGCGGCCGAGGCGCCGCCGGCCGGCGGCGCGGGGCTGGCGGACGGCACCGCCGGGGTCCACGGCCAGTCGCTGATCGCATAGACGATCCGCTCGGGCTCGACCGCGAGGATGCCGCTCGTGCTCTCGACGCCGCTCAGCGCCTGGACCTGATCGGGCGGCGTGTCGGACACCGCAACGCCGAGCTCGTCGAACACCAGCGTGTCGGCCTCCTCGAAGGCCGACATCAGGGGCTCTTTCTGGAAGTCGCGCGAATGCGCAACCTGGAGGCCGGCGACGCGGTGCAGCGCCTGGGCGCCAGCCCGCATCTCATCATCGCCCTCGGGCAGGAGAATCGAAGTAGCTGCCGGTGAGCCCCGGCGCCGGGGCCTGGTCCTCCGGCTCCACCGCGGGGCCCGCACCCGCGGGCGGCGTACCCCTGCGCCGACCACCACCACCTGACTTGGGCATTGTCGTCTCCTGTCGCTGATCTTACGCCTGGATCAACCTAGACGTTACACAGGCCAACCGCCAAACCTGCTGTGAAGCAGGTCACAAGAGACTGGCGATTTGTCGACGGCCAGCGTCGACCTAAGGCGCCAGCGGCCATCGTCGTTGGGAGCGGGGGCAGCTTGCGCGACGGCGGGAGGACCGATGCGCGGCCCGTCACGAGCTGCTTGCGAACGTGTTGTCGTTAGGAAGGAAACTCGCCGTGGTCGAGGAAGGCCTGGTGGTAAGGAGAATTTGCTGTCGCTGCAAAATGCAGATGCGTCCCGGGGTCCTTCACAGTAAAGGTGAAACGCACCGTTTCTCCGACGACAGACCTGTGCGCGCGGGGCCTGCGCGGCGCTCGGCTGAGCGCCGGCAGGAGCCAGGGCCGGCTGGCGCTGCGGCTTACACGCGGCCGAGCAGCAGCAGCACCAGAAGGATCACCAGGATCAAGCCGATCCCGCCGCTCGGGTAGTACCCCCAGCCACGGCTGTAGGGCCACGCCGGCAAGGCGGCGAGCAGGATCAGGATCAAGAGAACGAGCAGGATGGTTCCCAACATTCCCTGGACCTCCGCAGCGCTTCTGAGCGCCGATGCCAAACAAGGACGGCCGGCGCGCCAGGGCGCCGACCGTTCAGGGCAGGCGGAGCGCTAGATCTTGCGCTCCCAGTCGCTCACCTGGCGCTCGGCCTCGTCGCGGGCGATGCCATAGCGCTCCTGGATGCGCCCGACCAGCTCCTTGCGGTTGCCCTCGACGAGATCGAGGTCGTCGTTGGTGAGCTTGCCCCACTGCTGCTGGACCTTGCCCTGGAACTGCTTCCAGTTGCCTTCGATCCGATCCCAATTCATGGCCGTCTCTCCTCTGCTACGACGAGTCGTCGCTGTCAGAAGAACGGCCAAGACCGCCGCCAGTTCCGTCCTGAGGCTGGTCTTTGGCCAACCTCGAACGACTGGACCCGCGTCTGGTGGACGACCGCCTGTCCCGCGCGGAGTACCGCAATTGTCGGCCCGCGGCGGTTCGCCTCACGCGCCGAACTTGGCGAGCCGGCCGGCGTGGGCGAGCGCGAGCGGCAGCAGGTACTTCGCCTCGATCTGGCCGAGGCCGCCCTGCAGGCAGGGCCGCTCGCCGAAGCGCCGCACCTCGTCCGGGCGGCAGGAAGCGGCGGCGAGCAGCACCGGCACCGGATGCCAGCTGTGGCTTTTCAGCCTGGCCGGGGTGCTGTGGTCGCCGGTCACGATCAGGACGTCCGGACCGAGCTCGACGATCGCCGGGATCTCGCCATCGAACTCCTCGATGCAGCGCGCCTTACGCTGGAAGTCACCGTCCTCGCCGGCCGCGTCGGTGTACTTGTAGTGCAGGAAGAAGAGGTCGAATCCTGCCAGTGGCGCCGCAGCGCCGCGGTCTGCTCCGCCCAGGTCCGGCCCGGATCGAGAACCCTCATGCCGACGAGGCGCGCGAGGCCGCGGTACATCGGGTAGACCGCGAGCGCTGCCGCCCGCACGCCGTAGACCTCCTCCATCGGTGGGATCGGCGGCCGCCGCCCGATGCCGCGCAGCGTCACCATGTTGGCCGGGTGGGCGTCCTTCAGGATCGCCGCGGCCGCGGCGATGAACCGGCCGAGCAGCTGCGCCGTCGGCAGGGACTCGGGGTTGCGCGCCGCGGGCGCGAGCGGCCGCTCGCCGGTCCGCCCCGGGTCGGTGTCGTCGACCTCGGCGGCCGCGCTCGCGCCGCGCAGCACCAGCACGAAGCGATACTCGCGGACGTGCTCGACGAACACCTCGGCGCCCGGGAGGCGGATCGCCTGCAGCTTGGCGACCAGCTCGCGCGCGGCCTCGCTGCTGATCCGGCCGGCGCGGCGGTCGGTGATCACCCCGTCGGCATCGACCGTGCAGAAATTGCCGCGCGCCGCGATGTCGCTCGCCTGCAGCTCGAAGTCGATGCCGAGCGCCTCGAGCACGCCGCGACCGATCTGGTGCCGCAGCGGATCGTAGCCGAACAGGCCGAGATGCCCCGGCCCGCTGCCCGGCGTGATCCCGGGCAGCACCGGGATGCTGAGGCCGCAGACGTTGTCCGCCACGAGCGCATCGAGATGGGGGGTCGCCGCCGCCTCGAGCTCGGTCGGGCCGCCCCGCTCGACCGGCAGCCCGCCCAGGCCGTCGGCGATCGCCAGCACGATCTTCGAGGAGTTGCGCTGGGCGAGCGGCTTGATCAGGTCGAGCATCGGTCGCGGGTCCTCGTCTGCCGGCGCCGCAGACTGTCGAGAATCGCCCCGCCGGTCAAGGCGACCGGCTGCCGTCGCGGAGCCCTCCCGGCCACTGGCGAGCGCCCGGGAAGCAAGCGCCGCCACGTGAGGGCAACGCTCAGAGGTAGCGCCGGCGGATCGTGGTCTTGACGCTGTCGAGCAGCACCGCGAGCAGCATCAGGCCGCCGCGGATCACCTGCATGTAGTAGGGCTCGAGGCCCATGACGTTGATCGCGGTGTCGATCGCGGAGAGCAGCAGGACGCCCGCGAACACGCCCGAGAGCCGGCCGATCCCGCCGCGCAAGCTGACCCCGCCGATCACGACCGCCGCGAACGCCTCGAACAGCATCCCGATGCCGAGGTTGGGCGTGGCGCCGTTGGTGCGCGCGGCGAGCAGCCAGCCCGCGATCGCCGCCAGCACGCCGGACATGATGAAGACCGTGTAGAGCACCCGCTCGACCCGGATCCCGGCCCGGAACGGCGCGGTCGGGTTGCCGCCGACCAGGTAGACGTAGCGCCCGAAGCGGGTCCGGGTCAGGATCACGTGGAAGACGACGTAGGCGAGGATCAGGATCGCGACCAGCAGCGGCAGGCCGAACAGATCGGCGCTCGCGACCGCGCGGAACTCGTCGGGCAGGCCGTACATCGAGCGACCGCCGGTCAGCACGAGGCCGAAGCCCCGGATCGCGATGTAGGTCGCGAGCGTGACGATGAAGGCGTTGATCTGCCAGCGGACCACCAGGAGCCCGTTGAAGGCGCCGGCCCCGGCGCCGAACGCGATCGCGAGGCCCAAGGTGAGCCACGGATCGAGCTCGAGCCCGGATGCGGAGCCGCGCCCCGCCGCGAGCCAGGCGGCCAGCATGGCGGCGAACGCCATCACCAATTCGACCGACAGGTCCATGTGGCCGGCGATGATGCAGAACGACAGGCCGATCGCGATCAGCCCGACGAAGGTCGCGTGGTGCAGGATGTTGAGGAAGATGCCGATCTGAAAGAAGTGCTCGATGGTGACCGAGAAGATGACCAGGATGATCGCCAGGATCAGCCAGACCAGATGGTCCAGCAGGACGTTCAGCAGCCGGGCGCGGTCCACGCCGAAGGCGGTCTGCCGGCCGCTGACGCGCACTGCCATCCCGGATCCTGCCCCTCGAAGCGCCGCTTCCGATCCAGGCTTAGCGGGGGATGCGCCCGTCGCCAAGGCGTGTCGAGGCCGACCGCTCGCGTCGGCTAGCCGCGACGCACCCGCGATCGCCGTGGCCGGACTTCGACATTGGTGCGCATGCGGCGGTTTGCGGCTATAGGCTGTTGACGCGCGCCGCCGCCCGCTATCGGAGCTGGTTGCCGAGCCTCGAGCGGATCGCGCCGCGCGGCCAGTGATCCACCACGGGCGCAGGCGCTGGAAGGGGGAGACATGCAGGAGCAGCTGACGCCGGCGGCGAGCCTGCCGGCCGACGGCACGGCGGGCACGCTGGTGGGGCGGGCGTGGGTGCCGGGCGCGGTGCCGGGGCCGAGCCCGGTCGCGATCCGCGAGGCGGGCGTGTTCGACCTCAGCCGCAGCGCGCCGACCATGGCCGAGCTGCTCGACAGCGACGACCCGGTGGCGCTGGCGCGGGGCCGGGGCGAGCGCATCGGCGACCTCGCCCCGATCCTCGCCAACAGCGCCTACGACCGGCGCGACCCGGACGGCCGTATTTCCTGGCACCCTGCGACCTGCAGGCGATCAAGGCGAGCGGCGTGACCTTCGCGACCAGCCTGCTCGAGCGGGTGATCGAGGAGCAGGCGCGCGGCGACGTGGCCCGGGCCGACGCGATCCGCCGCACCATCAGCGAGGTGATCGGCACCGACCTCTCGCAGATCAGGCCGGGTCGGAGGCGGCCATGCGCCTCAAGGAGCATCTGATCGCCGAGCGCGCCTGGTCGCAGTACCTCGAGGTCGGGATCGGCCCCGACGCCGAGATCTTCACCAAGTGCCCGCCCGATGGCCGCGGTCGGCACCGGCAGCGAGATCGGCGTGCTCGCGAGCTCGTCCTGGAACAACCCCGAGCCGGAGCTGGTGGTCGCGGCCAACAGCCGGGGCGCGATCGTGGCCGCGACCTTGGGCAACGACGTCAACCTCCGGGACGTCGAGGGCCGCAGCGCGCTCCTGCTCGGCAAGGCCAAGGACAACAACGCGTCCTGCGCGATCGGGCCGTTCCTGCGCCTGCTCGACGACGGCTTCGGGCTGGACGAGCTGCGGCGCGCCAGGATCACCCTGCGGGTCGAGGGCGAGGACGGCTTCGTGCTCGAGGGCACCAGCTCGATGGCCGAGATCAGCCGCGACATCGCCGATCTGGTCGGCCAGACCATCGGCGTCAACCATCAGTATCCGGACGGCCTGATGCTGTTCGCCGGCACGATGTTCGCGCCGATCCAGGATCGCGATCAGCCGGGCAGCGGCTTCACCCACAGGCCGGGCGACCTGGTCGTGATCGCCTGTCCCGAGCTCGGCCGGCTGGTCAACCGGGTCGAGCACTGCGATCGCATCGCGCCCTGGACCTTCGGCGCCAGCGCGCTCCTGCGCAACCTCGCGGCGCGCGGCCTGCTCTAGCGCGACCTTGGAATCAGAGCGCCGCTCCAGGGTCCGACCGAGGAGCGGCGCGATCATGCGGCGGCGAACAAGGGACGGCCCGCCGCAGGCCAAGGCAGCTTCGCGTCAGTGAAGCTCGCCGTTCGCGGACATGCCGGACGACCTGGCGCCGCCCAAACGGGCCATCTCGTCCTTGATCCGGAGTTTCTCACGCTTGAGGCGGGTCAGGATCGACTGATCCGGCAACGGTCGATGCAGCTCGTCGTCGATCTCCTGCTCGAGATGGGCATGCTTGCTACGGAGGCTCTCCACATAGTCGTGCACGGTCATCCCTTTGCCATCCTCCGGCTAGGTTACCCTGACCTGATGATACTAGGGTTTCAGCCGTCGCGGCGCCAGCGAAAAGCGAAACAATCTTTCACCGGTAGCGCAAAAGCGTGGCATTTTCATGACATTAGAGCGGATGGCGCGATTCGCCGCGGCTCGCCGGCTGCGCGCTCAGGAGCCGAGCCAGTCGAGGCCCGCCTCCAGCTCGCCCGCCCCGGCCGCGGGAAAGGCCGCGCCCAGCAGGGTTTGCAGGGCATGCCGATCGCGGCCGTCGAACTGCCAGTAGCGGCGCAGGTTGACGCCCGCCAGCGCCACTCCCGGCGGTGCGCTCTGCGGCAGCCCCTCGACCGCCCGGCGGAGACCGAGCTGAGCCAGACGCTCGCCGTCGATCTCCATGGTCAGCGCCCGCTCGCGGATCGCCGCCGCGAGCCCCGGCCAGCGCTCGACCACGCTGCGCGGCTCCGGATCGGCGAGGCGCGCCTTGAGCCGCTGGCGCAGCGCCCGCAGCAGGCGCACCACCTCGGCCTGCCAGCTGGCCACGGCGTGGCGCGCCTCGCGCAGCGCGGCCGGGTCGAGCTCGACGCCACGGCTCGCCAGCCAGCAGCACAGCAGCACCAGGTTGACGTCGAGGCCGTGGCGGCGCTGCAGCTCGATGCAGGCGGCCTCGACGCCCGGACGCCGGTAGAGCTCGACCGAATAGTCCCAGAACGGGTTGGCGGGCCAATCCATCCCGCGGCTCAGGGCGCCAGCGCCAGCACCGCCGCGCCGAGCAGACCCGGATCGCGGCGCGTGACCAGATAGGTCGGGATCGGCTCCAGGAACCGGGCGAGGCGCCCCTTGGCAACGAAGCCCGCGCGAAAGCGCTCGCGATCGAACAGCTCGTCCAGCCGCTTGGAGAGGCCGCCGCCGACGTAGATGCCGCCGCGCGCGCCGAGGGTGAGCGCGAGGTCGCCCGCGGCCGCCCCGAGCATGGCCGAGAAGCGTTCCAGCGCGGCGCTGCAGAACCGGCACTCGCCGCGCCGGGCGCGCTCGGGGACCTGCGACGGATCCCTGATGTCGAGCGCGACGCCCTCGAGCGCGGCGAGCGCGGTCGCCAGATTGACCAGGCCGGGGCCGGACAGCACCCGCTCCGCGGAGACATGGCCGAAGCGCTGCCGGAGATGGGCGAGGATCGCGTCCTCGATCGCGTCCTGCGGCGCGAGCGAGGCATGGCCGCCCTCGCCGGGGATCGGCTGCCAGCGACCCCCGACCGGCAGCAGGCCGCCGACGCCGAGGCCGGTGCCCGGCCCGATCACCCCGATCGCCTGGCCCGGCTCCGGCGCCCCGCCGCCGATCTGCTCGCGCTCCTCGATCCGCAGCGCCGGGATCGCCACCGCCTGGGCGGTGAAGTCGTTGATCACGTCGAGCCGCTCGAGCTCGAGGGCCGCGCGCGTCGCGCCGATCGAGAACGCCCAGGGCGAATTGGTCAGCGCCACCCGGTCGGAGGTCACCGGGGTCGCCACGGCGAACACCGCCCGGCTCACCCTGCGCCCGGCCAGATAGGCACGCACCGCCTCGACCGGGCCCGGATAGTCGGCGACCTGCAGCTTCTGCTCGGCGCAGGGCCGGCCATCGGGTCCGGTCAGCGCGAGGCGGACGTTGGTGCCGCCGATGTCGGCGATCAGGCACGCGGTCGCGATGGCTCACCCCCTCCCCAGCCGGTCGTCCCGACCTCGTCGCCGAAGGCGATGCCGAGGCCGCGCGCGGTATGCACCAGCGCATCGTCGGGATCGACCACCTGATATTGGGCGACCGCCTCCTCGATCGCAACGTCGACGACCGCGCGGTTCTGCCAGGCGACCATCCGATCGAAGCGGCCGGCCGCGATCAGATCGACCGCATAGACGCCGAACGCCGAGGCCAGCACGCGATCGAGCGGCGCCGGCGAGCCGCCGCGCTGCACGTGGCCGAGCACCGTCACCCGGGTCTCGGCATGGGTGCGCAGGCCGATCTGGTGCGCCACCAGCGCGCCGATGCCGCCGTAGCGCGACTGGCCGTGGGCATCCTGGTAGGTGACCGGCTCGCCGGCCTGGCCGCGCACCAATTCGGCCACCACCACGATGCTGAAGTTGCGGCCGCGCCGGCGGCGCTCGTCGATCTTGGCGCAGACCGCCTCGAGCGTGTAGGGGATCTCGGGGATCAGGATCACGTCGGCGCCGCCGGCGATGCCCGCCGAGAGCGCGATGTGGCCGGCGTCGCGCCCCATCACCTCGAGCACCATGACGCGCGAGTGGCTGGCCGCGGTCACATGCAGGCGATCGACCGCCTCGGTCGCGACCTCGACCGCCGAGCTGAAGCCGATCGCGCGCTCGGTATGGCCGAGATCGTTGTCGATGGTCTTGGGGATGCCGATCAGGCGCCAGTCGCCCTGCTGCGCCAGCTGGCGCAGCATCGCGAGGCTGCCGTCGCCGCCGACCCCGATCAGGGCGCCGAGCCCGAGCTCGTGGTAGCCGGCGGCGATCGCGGCCGAGCGGTCGACGGTGCCGCCGCCGTCCGCCGGGTAGGCGAAGGGATCGCCCCGATTGGTGGTGCCGAGCAGCGTGCCGCCGAGGGGCAGGATCCCGGCCACGCTGTCCGGGGTCAGCGCGACCGCGTCGACCGGACGCGCGAGCAGGCCGTGGGTAGCCTGCCGGATCCCGAACACCTGCCAGCCGTAGCCGAGCACGGCGCGCTTCACCACGGCGCGGATCACGGCGTTCAGCCCGGCGCAGTCGCCGCCGCTCGTCAGCAGACCTACCCGCATCGCACCTCCTCGGCCCCGCCGGGGGCGAGCGTCGCGGACGGTGGCTTCCTCACCGCCGGCGTGTTAGTATCCCGCCCGGCCGTCGAGCACAATCAGGGTCGGCCGTATCGAGCGTGCCCAGGTCGCGATGACCGAAACCCCGAAGTGGCCCGAAATCGATCGCAGGTTGGCAGAGCTGCGAGCCGCGCATCGGGCTCTTGACGAGCGCATCAATCAACTGGTGGAGGAGGGCTACCGCAATCAGCTCGAGCTCCAGCGTCTGAAGAAGCAGAAGCTCGCGCTGCGCGACCGGATCGCGCGGCTGGAAAGCGACCGGCTGCCCGACATCATCGCCTGAGGACGCGACCGGCGGCGGCGCGCCGCGGCTCAGGCGCGCGGCGGCCCTTCCCGCTTCTGGCGATACATCGCGCGATCGGCGGCGGCGAGCGCGAGCTGCGCATCCTCGCGCGGCGCCAGGCAGTAGGCGCCGTAGGCCATGCTCATCGGGATCGGCACGCCCTCCCAGCGGAAATCGGCGCCCGCCACCGCTTCGGCCAGCCAATGCGCCTTCTTCAGGGCCGCCGCCTCGTCGGCGAGCGCGAGGAGCACGCCGAACTCGTCGCCGCCCAGGCGACCGACCACGTCGGAGCTCCGCGTCTGCGCGGTCAACAGCTCGGCCACGTGGAGCAGCGCCGCATCGCCCGCGGCATGGCCGAAGCGGTCGTTGATCTCCTTCAGCCCGTTGACGTCGAAATAGAGCAGGCTGAAGGGCGTCCCATAGCGCTCGACGTGACCGATGGTGCGCGCGAGATCGCGCAGGAAGGCCCGCCGATTGCGGATCGGCGCCAGCGAGTCCTCGTCCGCCAGGCGCTCCAGCTCGGCCAGACGGTTCTGGGTCACGCCCAGCTCGTGGCGCAGGTCGGCGACCTCCTCGATCAGGTGGCGAAGGGCCGAGCGCACGCTCGGCGTCAGCTCCTGCTCGGGCAGGCCCAGCAGGCTTACCGCATCCTCGACCCCGGCGGTCGAGGGCAGCGCCGGGGTCGGAGGCGGGGCGCCGCCGCGGGCCTTGCTGCCGAGGGCGCGCAATCGGGCGAGCAACTCTTCATCGCAGATCTTCATCCCCTGCACCGGCAGTGGGCGATCTCGATCGACTGCTCCATCACCTCGACCAGTCAGCGACCCTGCGCGAATGTGATCGTAATCGGGGTCGGACGCAAACCCGGAATTCGGCCGCAGGCGGCCCCCGTCGGCGGCCAGAGCGACGGGCGGTCCGGGCTCAGATCCAGCGGGTCAGACGCGTGACGTGGCCGAGCTTGCGCCCGGCGCGGACCTCGTGCTTGCCGTAGAGGTGCAGGCGGGCGCCAGGCTCCGCGAGCAGCTCGGGCCAGGCCTCGATCGCCGGGCCGAGAAGGTTGTCCATCACCGCGTCGGCAAAGCGCCCGGGGTCGGGCAGCGGCAGCCCGCAGATCGCCCGGATCAGGAGCTCGAACTGGCTGATCGCGCAGGCGTCGATCGTCCAGTGGCCGGAGTTGTGCGGCCGCGGCGCCAGCTCGTTGACCAGCAGCCGCTGGCCCCGGGTGACGAACATCTCGACCGCGAGCAGGCCGACCAGCTCGAGCTCGCGCGCGATCCGCTCCGCGACCGCCCGGGCCTCGGCCGCCAGCCCGGCGCCGATCCGGGCCGGCGCGATCGTCTGCGCGAGCACGTGCGCCCGGTGGCGGTTCTCGACCGCCGGGTAGCTGATCTGGCTGCCGTCCTCGCCCCGCGCGGTGATCACCGAGACCTCGCAGGCGAAGTCGACGCGCGCCTCGGCGATGCCCGGCACCTGGCCGAAGCGGTCCCAGGCCGCCGCCGGATCGTCCTCCGGCGCGAGGCCGATCTGGCCCTTGCCGTCGTAGCCCAGGCGGGCGGTCTTGAGGACCAGGGGACCCGCCAGCTCGGCCTGCGCGCGGGCGAGCTCGTCGGCGCCCTGCACCGGGCGCCACGGCGCGGTCGCGACGCCGATCCCGGTCAGGAAGGCCTTCTCGCGCAGGCGGTCCTGACAGATGGCGAGGACGGCCGGCGCCGGGCGCACCGGCACCAGCTCGGCGAGCCTGGCCAGCGGCGCGACCGGCAGGTTCTCGAACTCGATCGTGACCACGTCGACCGCCGCGGCGAAGCGCTCGAGGGCCGCCGGGTCGTCATAGGCGGCGACCGTCGCGCGGTTGGTGACCTGCGCGGCCGGGCCGTCGGGCTCGGGCGCGAACACGTGGCAGCGGTAGCCGAGGCGCGCCGCCGCGAGCGCCGTCATCCGGCCGAGCTGGCCGCCGCCCATGACCCCGATGCAGGCGCCGGGCGCCAGTCTCACGCTGCGCCGCCCTCCGGCTCGGTGCGGTGCGGCCGCTCGCCCACGGCGGCGGTCTGGCGCTCGCGCCAGCCGGCGAGCGCGCTCGCCACCGCCGCATCCTGCAGCGCCAGGATCGCGGCCGCCAGCAGGGCGGCGTTGACCGCCCCGGCGCGCCCGATCGCCAAGGTGCCGACCGGCACGCCCGCCGGCATCTGCACGATCGACAGCAGGCTGTCGAGGCCGCGCAGCGTCCGGCTCTGCACCGGAACGCCGAGCACCGGCAGGGTGGTCATCGACGCCACCATCCCCGGCAGGTGCGCCGCGCCGCCCGCGCCGGCGATGATGACCTGGAGCCCCCGCGCGCGGGCCCCGCTCGCGTAGTCGACCAGCCGCTGCGGCGTGCGATGGGCGGACACGATGCGGTCGTCATGGGCGAGGCCGAGCTCGTCGAGCACCGCCGCCGCATGGCCGAGCGTCGCCCAGTCGGACTGGCTGCCCATCACCAGCCCGATCCGGGGCGAGGCTGCCGGGGTCATGTCAGCGGCGCTCCGTCGGCGCGCCGTCGCCGGCGGGCGCGGCACGGAGCCGCCCCCGTGACCGCCGGCAGGGCCTGCACGGCGCCGAGCGCCGCCCGGTTGGCCTGCTTGATCGCCTCGAACACCTCCTCGCGCAGGACCGAGGCGTCCGGCGGGAAGGTCAGGCCGAGCTTGACCGTCCGGCCGCGCACCTCGACGACCCGGACCTCGATCGAATGATTGATGATCACCGCTTCGCCCGGCTTGCGGTTCAGATAGAGCATGCTGGTCTCCCGCGGCCTGCCGCCGCCCCGCACTGGAGCGGGCGTGGGGGCAAGCTAGACGACCCTGCTTAAGCGCTTGTTAACCCCACCGCCTCTAGCCTGCAACGGTTCGCGGGCGGAGGCGCCGCGGCCCGCTGGAGCCCCGCGCGGCCGTTCCTCTGCCAGCGAGGGCCCGCGCCGGTTGAGCGTCGTGGCCGACGAGGACCGTTGCATGCCGCCCACTGAAGCGCCTCTGTTCAAGCTGATCTCGGCGCGCCTCGGCTGGCTCGGCCAGCGCCAGGTGACGCTCGGCCAGAACCTCGCCAACGCCGACACGCCCGACTATCGCCCGCGCGATCTGCGCCCGGCCGACTTCGGCCGGCTGGTCCGGGCCTTGCCCGATCCTGCCGCCGGGGTCGCGCTGGTCCGCACCGAGCGCGCTCATCTCGAGCACGCGCCGAGCGCCCGCATCGGGCTCGCCGCGGGCGCGACCGACAGCCGCTACGAGACCACCCCCGACGGCAACGCGGTGATCCTCGAGGAGCAGATGGCCAAGGCGACCGAGACCGCGCTCGACTACCAGCTGACCAGCAATCTCTACCGCAAGTACGTCGGCATGATGCGGATCGCCCTGGGCGCCCAGCCCTAGGCCATGGCCGGCAGACGACGAGGAGAACCGAGATGGACCTGAGCCAGGCGATGCAGGTCGCCGCGGCGGGGATGAAGGTGCAGGGCGCGCGGATGCGGCTCGTCGCGCAGAACCTCGCGAATGCCGAATCGACCGCGCCGGCGCCCGGCGGGGAGCCCTATCGGCGCCAGACCATCACCTTCGCGAGCGCGCTCGACCGCGAGCTCGGCGTCGACCTCGTCCGGGTCGCGCGCACCGGAGTGGACGGCGCGCCGTTCCCGCTGCGCTACGAGCCCGGCCATCCGGCGGCCGATGCCGACGGCTACGTCCTCCGGCCGAACGTCAACCCGCTGCTCGAGATGATGGACCTGCGCGAGGCCCAGCGCTCGTTCGAGGCCAACCTCAACGCCCTGACGCTGGCCCGATCGATGGTCCAGCGCACGCTCGACCTGTTGCGCTGAGCGCGCCGAGAGCTCCAAACCCGCACCTCGAAGGGATCGCAGCCGTGGCTGAGCCCACCGTCAATCTGAGCCCCGTCCTGGCCCGCTTCGCCCAGGCGACCGACGCCATGGCGCGAAGCGGCGGCGGCGATCCCCCGCCGGCCGCCTTCGGCGCCGTGCTCGAGCAGGTCCTCGCCGATGGGCTGGCTGCCGGCCGCAAGGGGGAGACCGCAGCGACCCAGGCGGTCGCCGGGCATGCCAACCTGCAGGAGGTGGTGGAGGCGGTCAACGCCGCCGAGCTCACGCTCCAGACCGTGGTCGCGGTGCGCGATCGCATGATCACCGCCTATCAGGACATCATCCGCATGCCGATCTGAGGCGGCGGCGCCGATCCGCCGGCCGACCCGACGTGACTTCGGAGCAGGTCCTCGACGTCGCCCGCGAGGCGATCTTCGTGCTGATCAAGATCGGCGCCCCGGTCATGCTCGTGGCGCTGGTCGTGGGCGTGCTGATCGCCCTGCTCCAGGCGCTGACGCAGATGCAGGAGATGACCCTCTCGTTCGTGCCCAAGATCCTGGCGATCTTCCTCACTCTGGTGCTGACGCTGCCGTTCATGATCGCGACCCTGGTCGGCTTCGGCGAGGAGCTGTTCCAGCGCATCGCCGGCATCGGCTGACGGCGGACGCAGGGACGATGCTGCCCGAGCTGGTCGCCGCGGACCTGTTCGCCCCGCTCCTGGTCTTCGTGCGGGTGGGCGGCGCGTTCATGGTGCTGCCGGGCTTCGCCGAGGCCTACGTCGGCGCGCGCGTCCGGCTGTTGCTGGCGCTCGCGGTGAGCGTCGTCCTCGCCTTGCCGCTCGCTCCCGGCCTGCCGCCGATGCCGGCCGCGCCGCTCGAGCTCGGCCGGCTGATCGGCGGCGAGCTGCTGCTCGGCCTGTTCCTCGGCGCGATCGCGCGGGCGGCGTTCAGCGCCCTCCACATCGCCGGCACCACGCTCGCCTTTCAGTCCGGGCTGGCGGCGGCGGCGATCTTCGATCCCAACGAGGCGACCCAGGGCACGCTGCCCGGCAACTTCCTGACCACGACCGCGCTGGTGCTGCTGTTCGTGACCGACGGCCATCACCTGCTGCTGCAGGCGCTCGCGGCGAGCTATCTCGGCCTGCCGGCGGGCGGCGCGCCGCCGCTCGGCGACATGGCGGAGCTGCTGGCGCGCCTGGTCGATCAGGCGTTCACGGTCGGCGTCCGGATCGCCGCGCCGCTGCTCCTGGTCAGCCTGCTGATGTTCCTCGGCATGGGCGTGCTCAATCGCCTGATGCCCGCCTTCCAGGTGTTCTTCATCGCCCTGCCGCTCCAGCTCCTGGTCGCGTTCGCGACCGTCATGCTGTCGTTCGCGGCCGGGCTGCTGGCCTTCTTCGGCCTGTTCGAGGACGCCCTCGCGAACCTCGTGCCGGGCGGCTGAGCGCGGTGGCCGAGGAGCAGGACCCGGCGCAGAAGACCGAGGAGCCGAGCCAACGGCGGCTCGAGGAGGCCAGGCGCAAGGGTCAGGTCGCGAGCTCGCGCGAGGTCAACCATGCGATGATCCTCGGCGCCGGCGCGCTGCTGGTCGTGCTGCTCGCGCCCGCGCTCGCCGCCGACGTCGCGAGCGCGCTCCGCCCGCTGATCGAGCGCCCGCACGCCTTCGCGCTCACGCCCGGCGACCTGGACCGGCTCCTCGCCGCGCTGCTCGGCGAGCTTGGCCTGGCGCTCCTGCTCGCCGCCGGGCTGCTGTTCGGCACCGCGCTCGCCAGCGGCCTGATCCAGAACGGCCCGATCCTCAGCCCCGCACCGCTCGCGCCGAAGCTCGAGCGGATCTCGCCGCTGGCCGGCGCGCGCCGCCTGTTCTCGCTGCGCTCGCTGGTCGAGTTCGGCAAGGGCGTGGCCAAGATGATCCTGGTCGCGGCCGCCGGCGTCGCGCTGCTCTGGCCGGCCCGCGCGACCATCGTCGAGGCCGCGAGCCTGGAGATCGGCGCGGTGCTGGCCGTGCTCCACGACCTTGCGCTCCGCCTGCTGGCCGGGGTCGCGCTCCTGGTCGGGGCGATCGCGCTGCTCGACAGCTTCTACCAGCGCTTCGAGCATCGCAAGCAGCTGCGCATGTCGCGGCGCGAGCTCAGGGACGAGTTCAAGCAGACCGAGGGCGACCCGTTCATCAAGGCGCGCCTCAAGAGCCTGCGCATGGAGCGCGCCCGCCGGCGGATGATGGCCGACGTGGCGAGCGCGACCGTGGTCGTGACCAACCCGACCCATGTCGCGGTGGCGCTGCGCTACGACGCCGCGCGCATGGCCGCGCCCAAGCTGGTCGCCAAGGGCATCGGCGCGCTCGCGGAGCGCATCCGCGCGGTGGCGCGCGCGCACCGCGTGCCGGTGGTCGAGAACCCGCCGCTCGCGCGCGCCCTCCACCTCGCGGTCGAGCTCGGCGCCGAGGTGCCGCCGGCCCACTACCGCGCGGTCGCCGAGGTGATCGGCTTCGTGCTGCGCTCGCGGCCGGGCCGCTGACCTACCGAGGTACGCTCTCGAGCCGCGCCGGCGCCCGCTCAACGCTTCGTTCACCGCGCTTCCCTACCCTCGGACCCAATCAAACGCCTCGAGTCCGACCACCAGAATTCCGGTAGGGAGTGGAGACCCGTGAACACTGCCTTGAAGGCATTCGCCGTGCTGGGCGGGCTCTTCGGGATGATGCCGACGGCGGCGGCGGCGACCACGCCCGAGCTGTTCGGCACCGTCGAGTTTCGCGCCGAGTCCCTCGCCGCCCTGCCTCAGTGGGAGCGCACCCTGCGCCAGATCGACCAGGAGCGCGGCACCTATGAGGCCTGCTCCGAAGCGGCGCCGAGCTGTCCCTCGCGCGGCGTCATGGCCTGGCAGGCCATGCTCAAGGGCCAGGTCGGTCGCGCGCCGATTGATCAGCTCCAGGCCGTTAACCGCTTCTTAAACGACTGGCGCTACAAGGCCGACGCAGAGAACTATGGCCAGCGCGACTACTGGGCGACCCCGCTCGAGTTCCTGCGCCAGTCGGGCGACTGCGAGGACTATGCGATCACCAAATACGTCAGCCTGCGCCAGCTCGGCTTCGCGGCCGAGCGCCTGCGCCTGGTGGTGGTCCGCGACGTCCTGCGCGATCTCGCCCACGCGGTGCTCGCGGTCTACCTCGACGATCAGGTGGTCATCCTGGACAACCTCACCCGGGCGGTCCTGCCGCAGGAGCAGGTGACCCAGTATGTGCCCTACTACTCGATCAACGAGACGACGCGCTGGGCTCACGTGCCGCCGGCCGACACGCTGGTGTCCTCGGCCGCGGGGCGCTCCTCGCCGAGCGTCGGGTCGCGCTGATCCGGGCGCGGGGCGGGCCGGCTGAGCGCGGCCGGCAACGCCATGGCGCCTGCCCCGGACGCTCCGCTGTTCGGCCCTGAGGCATCGGCCGCGCGACGGCCGGCGCGCAGCACGTCCGTGGTCGCCTGGAGCCTGCTCGCGCTGATCCTGGTCGCCGGGCTCGCCGGCCTCGCGGTGAGGATGCTGGTCGAGGAGCGTGCCGCCAGTCTCGAGACCACCCGGCGCGCCCGCATGGAAGCGATGGCGCAGGGGCGCGCGGAGGTCCTCGCGACCTGGCTGGACGGGGTCGCGGCCGCCGGCCGGCGGCTTACCGAGTCCGAGCTCGTGCGCCTGTTCGCGAGCGAGATGGCGCTCGGGCGGCCGGACGCGCCGCTCGAGCGGGGACTGGCCGAGCAGCTGCCCTACTTCCAGCAGCTGCTCGCCGACTTCGCCGAGCAGCAGGCCCTGGTCGGCGCCGCGCTGGTCGACCCGGACGGCCGCGGGCTGTTGAGCAGCACCGGCAGGATCGGCGAGCGCCTAAGGGCGGCGGCCGTCGCGGCCGGCTCGATCACCGCGCCTGCGTTCCGACCCGTGCGCGCGCGAGACGCTGGCGAGACCGCGCTGCCCGGCGCGGGGCTGGTGCTGGACGTGGTCCTGCCGGTGCCGCCCGCGCAGGTCCTGGACGAGCGCGAGGATCGGGTCGCGGCCGTGCTGGTGATGACCCTGCCGGTCGCGGACCGCCTCGCGGCGCTGCTGGACGCCGGACCGCTGGCCGCGATCGGCGAGCGCTTTCGCCTGATCCAGGCCGGCCCGGACGGTCCCGAGCAGGTGCTGCCCGGCGAGGTCCGCCTGCAGGCGCTGGAGCCGAGCGGCGCCCCGGTCCCGGGCGAAGGCTTCGCCTATGGCCTGCTGCCGGTCTCGGGCGGCCCTGCGACGCTCGCGGTCGGCGTCGCCGTGCCCGGCCTCGCCTGGACCCTGCTGCACGAGATCGATGCCGGCAGCGCGGCGGCGCCGCTCGCCCGCTTCACGCTGACCGCGGCAGCGCTCGCCGGCCTGGTGACGCTCGTCCTGCTGCTGGCCTTCGTCGCCTTCTGGTGGCGGCGCGCGAGCCTGCACGATCGCGAGCTGGCCGCGCAGTACCGCACCCTCGCCGGCCGCATCCAGACCCACCAACGGCTCCTGGAGAGCATCACCGATACGATGCGCGAGATGCTCTGGGTGAAGACCCCCGAGGGCCGCTACGTCTACGTCAACCCGGCCTTCGCTCGCGCGCTCGAGCGCCCCGCGGCGGAGATCCTGGAGCGCAGCGACGCCGAGCTGCTCGGCGCGAGCGGCGCGGCGGTGCTCGCCGCGAGCGATCGCCACGCGCTCGCCGGCACGGCCGTCGTCGCCGAGAGCGGCGCGCTGGAGCTCGCCGGCAAACGGCGCCATCTCGCGACCTCGAAGGTCCCTCTGCGCGACGATCACGGCCGGATCGTCGGGCTGGTGGCGGTCAGTCGCGACGAGACCGAGCTCGCGCAGGAGCGCGACCGGCGCGAGCGGCTCGCGCGCCAGACGGTCGCCGCGCTGGTGCGCGCGATCGAGCTGCGCGATCCGTTCCTGCTCGGCCATACCCGGCGTCTGCAGCACTATGCGCTCGCGGTCGGGCGGCGCCTCGGCCTGAGCCGGCAGGAGCTCGCCACCCTCGAGCTTGCGGCGGGCTTGTCGCAGGTCGGCAAGATCTTCATCCCCGACGCGATCCTGGCCAAGCCCGAGCGGCATTCCCCGGCCGAGGGCGCGCTGATGCGCCAGCACGTCGCCCACGCGCTCGCGGTGCTCGCGCCGATCGAGTTCGAGCTGCCGGTCGCCGCGGTGATCGGGCAGATGCACGAGCGCCTCGACGGCAGCGGCTATCCGGACGGCCTGAGCGCCGACCGCATCGGGCTGCCGGCCCGGATCCTGGGCGCGGTCGACGTGTTCTGCGCCCGCACCGCGCGGCGCTCCTATCGCGACCACGTCAGCCCCGGCCAGGCTCTCTACCACCTCGCCCGAGAGGCGGCGCGCTACGACGTCAAGGTGGTCTCCGCGCTCGCCCAGGTGGTCGCCGCCGAGAAGCATGCGCTCGGCCCCGGCTGGCAGGTCTCCGGCGCCGCACGCGATCCCGCCGCCGCCTCCGCGACCGGCCCGTTGCCCCTGGCCGACGCGGCCGCCTGAGGGCCGAGCGCGCGCGCTCGAGCCTGCCCGCCACCCGGCAGCGCACCAGCCTGCTCCGGCCGGATGCCCTCGCCGCCGAACCCGGGGAGGGCGCGAAGAGATGATCCACTTCCGGCGAGGACGGGATCCACGTCCGGCGAGGACGGGGTTGATCGCGCCCACCTCCTCGATCAACCTTGCCGAGCGTAGGATTGGCAGCGCCGATCGCCTCCGCTCCGCTGGCGCGGGCGCGCGCCGATGGCTTGCCGGGGTCCGGGCGAGGAAGCGTCGATCTCGGATCCGTAGGTCGGAACCGCGGGGCTGACGGGCCGCGTACGACGGTATCTGCAAAAGCGGGAGGATCGGGGTCATGGTATCGCGGGTGATGTTCGACGCCACCGAGTCGGATGCACCCCAAGCCCCGCAGCAAGGTTAGACCAACGCTGGCGGAAGTGCTGGCTCGGCTGGCCGAGGACCGGGACTTTCTGCGGCCGCTCGTCGCGGCGGTCCTGCAGGAGCTTCTCGAGGCGAGATGACCGGTAAGCGACTTTGTGGGACGAGTATGACGCGAGCAGACGCGCGGTCGGCCTTGGCTACCGTGGCGGCATGCTACGACGGCTTGATCACCGCGGGCCGCAAGCTGCGAGCGAGCGGCGTGCCGCAGGACCGGGCCAGCGCGCCACGGCGCGAGCGACCGCGCAGGAGCGCTATCGAGCGCTCGAGAAGGCGCCGGCATCGGCGCGGTGCCGAGGTCGCACGTGCAGGGCTTTGCGCCACCCGCAACCGGTGGTTACCACGGCGATGACGACGAGGCGCTCTAGCGGCCGCATCTCTTCAGCGCGCCCGACGGCGCGCATCAACCGAAGCTCGAGGAAGGTTCCTACCCGAGAGTTGTCGGCCGGTCTGGTAGCTCGACGAGCGGCCTCCCTGAACGAGGAGATCAACCGACGCACCCAGGTCGTCCGCAGCTTCCCAATGCGGCGAGCCGCCTTGCGGCTGGTCCGGGCGATCGCGGTCGAGATGCACGAGAACGCGAGCTCGAGGCCTGAGCCGCTGCCTGAAGAGTGGACGACCTGCAGGAGCGACCAGAAGGAGGCCCGGCGCAAGGCCGCGTGGGACGGTGGACAACGCTGCGCGCTAGCCCACGAGGGCCCACCACGCACGATCCGCCGCCGTGATCCAGTGGGCACGGACATGCTGGACACAACTGGGTGACGCGGGCAGCGCGCGGCGGCGGCCGGGGCGGCACGTGACGGCTGCGGCCCGCGAGCCGGCGCTGGACGGCGCGTGGTGGCGGGCGTAGGACCGGGCCATGGCGCGCCACGGCGCGGGCGACGCGCGGCGGAGGCTTCGAAGCGTCCTGAACCGGCATCGGCCGGTGCCGAGGTCGCACTTGACGGCTGTTGCGCGACCCGCGATCGGCGGTTAGCCACGGCGGTGACCGACGAGGCGCTGAGCCCGCGTTTCTCACAAGCTTTACGCAGAAGCGAAGCCGGAAGCGGCGAACTCCCTCGACTTCCGGTACTTCGGCGAAAAACGGCGTGCTGTGAAGCCAGCTCGGCCGCGCCACAGAAGCCGGGTCCTCGCCTTGCTCAAACCGAAGCCGGCGCCCGTGGCCATGAGAACGGCGGGCTGCGGTACCTCGAGGACCTCGGGAAGGAGGAGGGCCGGCCTGCCTCGCGCTGGACCCCGGGCCCGATACCGTCGGCTATGCTCCGGTGACCCCGACCGGCGCGATCTCCCGATACCCGGCCCGAGCGCAGATCGCTCCAGAATGACAGGGGAGGGGTCGACGCCCGCCGTTTCCACCGCGGCATGGTCAGGGCCGATGACCTGATCGGATCTCCCGGGCGGAGCGCGACCCTGACAAGCTGCCGCGGTCCGCCGCGGCCGGCGGCCGCTCGGCCGCTGACCTTTGGCGCTGCCGACGCGCGCCGCGGGCGCGCTGCGCCCCGCCCGCTGCGCACCAGCTCGGCGGCACCCTGGCGCCGCCAGCTCTAGCGCTCGCGCAGCGCGGTGTCCTTGGCCCTCAGGATCGGCTTCAGGAGGTAGTCCATGACCGTCTTCTCGCCGGTCAGGATGTCGACCTGGGTGGTCATCCCGGGAATGATCGGCAGGGGCTCGCCGGCCTTCTCGAGCGCATTGTCATGGGTCCTGACGCGCACCCGATAGAAGCTCTCGCCCTTGTCGTCCTCGATCGTGTCGGCGCTGATGTCCTCGACCACGCCCTCGAGCCCGCCGTAGATCGAGAAGTCGTAGGCGGTGACCTTGACCACCGCCGGCTGGCCCGGGCGCAGGAAGGCGATGTCGGCCGGCCGCACCTTGGCCTCGACCAGCAGGCTGTCCTCGAGCGGCACGATCTCGACCAGGTCCTCGCCCGGCTGGATGACGCCGCCGAGCGTCGTGATCAGCAGGCGCTTGATGGTGCCGCGGACCGGCGAGCGCACGTCGGTCCGCTGGACCCGGTCGGTGGCGGCGGTGATCAGCTCGGCGAGCGCCGCGGCCTCGGCCTGGACCGCGTTGAGCTCGCGCTGCGCCTCGGCGCGAAAGCTGAGGAAGCGCTCCTCGATCCGGCGATGGGCCTCGCGCAGCGCGGTCTCGATGCGCGGCACGGTCAGGCGCGCGGTCTCGAGCTCGCCGGCGAGGTCGTTGACCTCGCGCTGCAGGCGCAAGAGGTCGATCTTGGAGACCACCCGCTTGGCCGCGAGGGGTGCTGTGATCTCGAGCTCCTGGCTGGCGAGCGCGTGCGAGCGGACCAGCTGGTCGAGGCGGGTCCGGAGCTCGGCCAGCTCCTGCTCGCGCTGCTCGGCCTGGGCGCGCAGGATCTCGAGCTCGGACTGCAGCGCCTCCTGGCGCGCGCGGTAGAGGTCGCGCTCGTTGATCGCGACGTCGCGCGCTTCGGCCAGCACCTCGGGCGCGAAGGAGATCGCGGTCTCCTCGACCTCGGCGCGCAGCCGGGCGAGCGCGCCGAGCAAGGTGAGGTAGCGCTGCCGGTTCTCGCGCAGGTCGCTCGCGGCCTTCACGTTGTCGATCCGGAGCAGCACCTGGCCCTGCTCGACGACCGCGCCCTCGCGGACGTCGATCGCCGCGAGGATGCCGCCCTCGAGGTTCTGGACCACCTGCACCTGGCGGGATGGGATCACCCGGCCGTCGCCGCGCGTGACCTCGTCGAGCTCGGCCCAGCTGGCCCAGGCGAAGAAGATCGCGAAGAAGGCGACGACGATGACCAGGAGCAGATGGGTGAAGATGCGCGGTCCCTGCAGGTCGGCGCCGGCGCGGCCGACCACGAAGTCGGCATCCGCCCGGCGCGGCCGGATGCTCAGGCCCTGGCCGCGGCGCGCGGGCGTGGCCGCGGTCCGGCCGAGCGCAAGATCACGAGCAGCCATCCCTATCCGCTCCGCCCCGAGCCCACCCTCAAAGCCCCCGCTCGCGAGCGCACGGGCTCACGTCTGCGCGCGGATCCGGCCCGCCGCCAGCGCCTTCAGGACCTCGTCCTTGGGGCCGTCGGCGACCACCCGGCCGGCATCGAGCACGATCAGGCGCTCGACCAGCGAGAGCAGCGAGGCGCGGTGGGTCACGAGGATCAGGGTCTTGCCGGCCAGGATCTCCCCCAGGCGCTGCTTGAAGCGGTTCTCGGCGCCGTTGTCCATGGCACTGGTCGGCTCGTCGAGCACCAGGATCGGCGGATCGAGCAGCAGCGCGCGCGCCACCGCGACCGCCTGGCGCTGACCGCCGGAGAGGCTCTCGCCGCGCTCGCCGACGTTCTGATCGAAGCCCTGCGGGTGGCGGGCGACGAAGTCCTCGACGCCGGCGATCTGCGCCGCGCGCAACACCGCCCGGTCGTCGGCGAACGGCGCCCCGAGGGTGATGTTGTCGCGCACCGTGCCATGGAACAGGAACACGTCCTGCAGCACGCAGCCGATGTTGCGCCGCAGGTCGGCCGGGTCGAGCTGGCGCAGGTCGGTGCCGTCGACCAGCACCGCGCCCTGGTCGGGCTCGTAGAGCCCCAGCACCAGCTTCTCGATCGTCGTCTTGCCGGAGCCGATGCGGCCGATCAGCCCGACCCGCTCGCCCGGCTTGATGACGAAGGAGACGCCGTCGAGCGCCGGGAACTTCTGGCCGGGATAGCTGAAGGTGACGTTCTTGAACGCGACCTCGCCGCGCAGCTCGGGACGGTGCAGGAAGCGGCTCGCGGGCGGCCGCTCGACCGGCAGCGCCATGACCTGGTCGAGGGCATCGAACGAGGCGCGCGCCTGGTGGTAGCGGGTCAGGATGCCCGCGACCTGGGCGAGCGGCGCCATCGCCCGGCCGGTGATGATGGTGCAGGCGACCAGCGCGCCGACCGTCAGCAGCCCCTCGCCGATGCGATAGACGCCGAAGATCACCACCCCGACCGTGACCAGGTTCTGCGCCAGCGCCGAGAAGTTGACCCCGAGCGCCGAGAGGAAGCGGGCGCGCATGCCGGAGCGCGCCGTGGAGCTCACGAACTGCTCCCAGTTGCGCTGCATCCGGCCCTCGGCGCCGATGCTCTTGATGGTCTCGAGGCCGTTGATGCTCTCGACCAGCACGCCGTGCTTCTGGGCGGTCTCCTTGAAGGTGCGGCGGACCACGCGGTTGAGCGGCAGCTGGAGCAAGCAGCCCGACGCCGATCACGAGCGGCACGGCGATCGCCGGAACCAGCGCGATCGGACCGCCGATCCAGGCGACGATCACGACGAAGAACAGCACGAACGGCAGATCGACCAGCGTGACCAGGCTGGCCGAGGTGAAGAAGTCGCGCAGGCTCTCGAACTCGCGCAGGTTGCTGGCGAACGCGCCCGCCGAGGCGGGCCGCGCCGCCATGCGGATGCCCAGGACCTGCTCGAAGATCCGCCCCGCGAGCTTGATGTCGGCGATCTTGCCGGCGCTGTCGACGAAGTAGCCGCGCAGGATGCGCAGCAGGAAGTCGAACAGGAACACGGTGAGCGCGCCGACCGCGAGCACCCAGAGGGTCTCGATCGCGTTGTTGGGCACCACGCGGTCGTAGACGTTCATGATGAACAGCGGGCTCGCCAGCGCGAACACGTTGATCAGCACCGCCGCCACCACGACCTCGGCGTAGATCGGCCAGGCCTGGGCCAGCGTTCCCCAGAACCAGCTGCGGGGGCGCCCGGCCTCGACCTGCTCGGCGCGGCGGTCGAAGCGCATCTCGGGGCGGGCGAAGAGCGCATAGCCGGTGTAGCGCTCGGCGAGCTCGGCGAGCGGCAGCTCGAGCGCGCCGCGGCCGGTTTCCGGGACCACCACGCGCGCCCGCTCGCCCGGCAGCAGCTCGAGCAGAACGCAGGCGCCGCGCCCCTCCAGCAGCAGGATGCAGGGCAGCGTGAGCTCGCTGATCCGCGCCACCGGGCGGCGCATGATCCGGGCGCTGAGGCCGGCGCGCTCGGCGGCGCGGATCGCCAGATCCGGCGTCAGGCGGCCGTGGTCCAGCGGCAGGCCCGCCTTGAGGGCCTCGGCCGAGGTCGGCCGCTCCAGCAGCTGGCTGAGGGCGACCAGGCACATCAGCAGCGGGTCGTCGACGCTCGCCGCCTTGGCGGTGATGCTCCAGCCGGGCGCGGCGGCCGCGGCACCGCCGCCTCCGGCCGCCTCGGCGGGGACGGCGCTGAGCGGCGTATCCAGCGGAGACTGCAGCGCCTGTCCGCCAGGCGGCTGGTCGCCGGCGGCCGCGCCGGGCGGTGCCGCGGCGGGCCGAGCCGCACCCTGGCGGTCCGGGCTGGCCGAGGGCGCGAGCGCGCCGAGGCCGTTCGGCCCGCGTCGGATCGGTTGCGCCATCTCAGTCAGGTCCCCCACAGCGCGGCCAGTCATGGATCATCATCAGTTATCCTCGAGGTTAACCGATCTACTCCAAAGCGAGCCGCGCGCGCCACGTCCGATCGCCTTCCTGCTCCGGCGGCCGCAGCATACAGGGTCGTTCCCGCCTCCGACAGGGGATGCATGGGCGAGCATTTCCGCCGCCGCCGGAAGTCCAGCCCGGCGTCCGGGAGGAGCCCCGCGGCCTAAGCAATTGACGCCATCCTGACCAAGATCTATCAAGTTCTACAAATCTTCAATCAACCTAAGGCTTTGTCGAGCCTTGCCTCGAGCCGGGTAAGTCCAGAATGCGAAACGCCTCGTCGTCGACCCTCGGCCGGATCTTGACCGTGATGCTGGCGCCGCTCGCGCTGGTGACCGGCGCCGGTGCGACCACGCTCGAGGACAGCGTGCGGGCCACGCTGGCGACCAATCCCGACATCGGCGTGGTGCAGGCGGACCGCGAGGCGATCGACCAGGAGCTGCGGCAGGCGCGCGCCCAGTACCTGCCGTCGATCGACCTGCGCGGCGCGGTCGGGCCCGAGTACAGCAACAGCCCGGGGACGCGCCGACGGTCGACCCGGCCGCCGGGCGGCGATTCCGCGACCACCCTGATGCGCTATGAGTCGCAGATCACCCTCTCGCAGCTGCTGTTCGACGGCTTCGCCACGCAGAGCGAGATCGCGCGCCAGGTCTCGCGCATCAATTCGGCGGCCTTCCGCGTCCAGGAGGCGGCCGAGTTCACCGCTCTCGACGCGATCGAGGCCCATCTCGAGGTGCTGCGCAATCAGCTGCTGGTGGTGCTCGCGCGCGAGAACCTGGCCGAGCATCTGCGGATTCTGGGGCTGGTGCGCGAGCTCGAGGGCCAGGGCGGCGGCTCGATCGCCGACCTCCGCCAGACCGAGGCCCGGATCGCCGCCGCGCAGACCTCGCTCGCGACCGCGCTCGGCAATCTGCGGGATGCCGAGGCGCTCTACATCGCCGTGGTCGGCGTGCCGCCCGAGGCGCTCCAGGATCCGGTGGTGCCGTTCCCTGCGGTGCCGGAAAGCCAGGAGGCGGCCGCCGCCGAGGCGGTGGTCAACAGCCCGACGGTCCTGATCGCGACCGCCGACATCGACGTCGCCGAGGCCGAGCTGCGCGGCTCGCGCGCCGGCAACTACCCGCGCTTCGACCTGGAGCTCGGCGCGGCCGCCAACCAGAATCTCGACGGCGTCAAGGGCGGCGACGTCGAGGCCCAGGCGCTGCTCGTGGTGCGCTACAACCTGTTCCGCGGCGGCGCCGACGTCGCGCGCGAGCGCGAGGCGTTCGCGCGCCTCAGGGAAGCGCGCGAGGGGCTGCGTCAGGTCCAGCGCGACGCCGCGGAGGAGGCCAGGATCGCGTACAACGCGCTGCAGACCGCGCAGGCCCGGCTCGAGGCGCTGCGCGCCGCGGTCGAGGCGCAGCGCGCCACCCGCGACGTCTACGCGCAGCAGTTCGACCTTGGCCAGCGCAGCCTGCTCGACCTCCTGGATGCCGAGAACGAGCTGTTCGTCGCCCGCTCCAACCTCGTCACGGCCCAGTTCACCGAGATCTTCGGCGTCTATCGCGTGCTCGCCGTGACCGGCGATCTGCTGATGACGCTCGACATCGACCGTCCGAAGGAGTCGATCAGCATCTATCGCCAGCGTCAGGAGCCGGTGCACGAGCGGGTGCCGACGATCGACGGCAACCCCGGCTGATCAGCTGCCGGCCAGCTCCTGCAGGCCGGTGCGGATCAGGGCAGGACCCCGGCGAGTTCCAGGCCACGAACGAGCGCCTGGCGATCCTGAGTCCGAATGAAGGGCAGGTTGTCGACGTAGCTCCGCGCGACCTCTGGCACGGACGCGTGCATGTCCTGCGCGGCCGACTGGGCGCGATCGGTCCCGCCATCCAAGGCAAGTGCTGCAATGCGCACCAAGTGAGGGATCCGGAAGATCCGCTTGGCGCGGATCGCACGGGTCGACCAAGCCGCGGCTTCGGCGTAACGCCCGGTCGTGAAGTGAGCGAGCGCATTGACAAAGAACCGGAAGAAATTCGAGGGGTCGCGCGGGTTCAGGCGCAACGCCGTTGCATTGTTTCGAAGGGATTCTTCTGCGCGGCCGCCCCAGGCGAGCACCGTTCCGAGGCTGCCGTAGCCGACTGAGAAGTTGGGATTGATCTCGAGCGCGCGCTCGATTTCTGCTACGGCACCATCGTGATCTCGCTTGAGCATGAGCACGAGGCCGAGGATCCAATGGCTTTGCTCGCTCGCCTCGAACAACTCGACCGCGCGTTCTGCGGCTCGACCGGCACGCTCGATACTAGCCACCCAATCGTCAGCATAGCCGAGATAGGTCCGGTGAAACAGTGCGGCTGCCAGAATCAGATGGGCACGATCGTTGGTGGGCGCCTCGGCGAGGGCGATCTCAGCGAGATGCTCCGCCTCTCGCAAGGCCTCGGGCGTCAATTGGTAGATGCGGTTCCACGCCCCGCTTCAACGGTTCTTCGGTATCGCGCTTGTGTTTCGGCAGTCCGTCCCCCTCGCGCAGCAAAATCTGTGTCTGAACTGAGGCGACGATGCTCCGGACAATCTGATCTTGATCATTATCGAAGCTTTCGACATCGCTGCCGTAAACCTCCGCCCAGATGTGGTGGCCGCCTGACGCATCGATGAGCTGAGCGTTGATCCGGAACTTGTCCGCCAACTGGCGGATACTGCCCTCGATGACGTACCGGACGCTAAGCTCGCTCGCTATCTGCTTCACGTCGACGGAGCGCCCCTTGTAAGTGAACGTCGAGTTGCGAGCGATCACGAATAGGCTGCCAATGCGCGATACGGCCGTGATCAGGTCCTCCGTGAAGCCATCGACGAGGAATTCCCGGCTCGCGTCGCCGCTCAGGTTCAGGAACGGCAGCACCGCGAGGGACGGTTTGCCAGGCAGTTCGAGGCCAGGGTCAGGCGTTGGTGCCGGTGTGCCAGACGACCACATCCAGATCTCGATCGGTTGACCGATGTTCTTGAGGTGCTGCTGACCGGCAGGCTCGAACGCGGCATCGAGCCGCCCGAGCACCTGAGAATAGACCGCACCCGAAATGCAAACGCCGCCGGGCTCTGCGAGGCCTTCGAGGCGTGCCGCGATGTTAACACCGTCGCCATAGATGTCGTCCTCATCGAGGATGACGTCGCCCAGATTGACGCCGATCCGAAGTCGAAGCCGCTCTTGCTCCGGAGCCTCCAGGGTCCGCTCTGCCATGCCTCGCTGGATCTCTATCGCGCATTGGACGGCGTCGACCACGCTCGCGAACTCGACCAGCGCACCGTCGCCCATGAGCTTCACGATGCGGCCGCGATGCTCGACGATCTTCGGCTCGACGAAATTCTTGCGGTGCGCCTTCAGGGCTTGATGGGTGCCGGCCTCGTCGGCCGCCATCAACCGGCTGTAGCCGACCACATCCGCGGCGAGAATCGCGGCAAGTCTGCGCTCCATCCGCCCAACCTCTGAGCACAATATCTGGCGTCATGATAAGCGCGCGCGTGCTGGGAAGCCAGCGCGTATCCGAGCCACTCTTGGCCCTGTCACACGCTCGCGAGCTCCTGCAGGCCGGTGCGGATCAGGACGTCGACCGGGGCCTGGTCGCCGAGGGTGGCGGCGGCCTTCGCGATCGCGGCGTGGGCTTCGCTGCGGCCGTAGCCGAGGTTGATCAGCGCCGAGACGGCATCGGCGGCCGGGCCCGTGCCGACCCGCGGCGCCGCCTCGAACGCGGCGCCGGCCAGGGCGCCGGGCAGCGGCAGATCGACCAGGCGCTCGCGCAGCTCGCTCGCGATCCGGCCGGCGAGCCGCGGGCCGACGCCGCTCGCCCGGCTCAGCGCCGCCTTGTCCTGGGCGGCGACCGCGCGCGCGAGCTCGTCCGGGGCGAGCACCGAGAGCAGGCCGAGTGCCACCCGCGCGCCGACCCCCTGCACGGTCTGCAGCAGCCGGAACCAGACCCGCTCCGCCGGCTCCTTGAAGCCATAGAGGGCGATGCTCTCGGCCCGCAGCTGGGTCTCGACGTGGAGGTCGACCGCCTCGCCGACGCCCGGCAGCGCGGCGAGCGTGCGCGCCGAGCACAAAACCAGGTAGCCGACGCCGCCGACGTCGATCACCGCGTGGTCCCCGGCGATGCCGTCGAGCCGGCCGCGCAGCCGCGCGATCACCGCAGCGGCCCGGCCGCGGCCAGCGCGGCGGCGAGGCGCGCGCCGCCCGCCTGGTGATGGGCATGGCAGAGCGCCACCGCGAGCGCATCGGCGGCATCGCCCACGACCCGCCCGCTGCCCGGCAGGAGGATGCGCACCATCATCGCGACCTGGCGCTTGTCGGCGGCGCCGGTCCCCACGACGGCGCGCTTGACCGTCTTGGAGGCGTACTCGATCACGCCCAGGCCGGCGTGCGCCGCGGCGAGGAGCACCACGCCGCGCGCCTGCCCGAGCTTGAGCGACGAGCCGAGGTTGCGGTTGATCACGGTCTCCTCGACCGCGGCGACCGCGGGTCCGTGGCCAGCGACGACCGCCTGCAGGCCGCGGTAGAGCGCATCCAGGCGGACCGCCAGCTCGTCGGCGGGGTCGGTCACCACCACGCCCGCGGCGAGAAAGCCCAGGCGATTGCCCGCGGCCTCGATCACGCCCCAGCCGGTGCGCTGCAAGCCGGGATCGAGCCCCAGGAGGCGCATCAGGCGGACAGCCGCTCGAGCACCTCGTCGTCGACCTCGAAGTTCGCGGTGACGCTCTGCACGTCGTCGAGCTCGTCCAGCGTCTCGAGCAGCTTGAACAGCGTCTGCGCGTGGTCCGGACCGACCGGCACGGCGACCTGCGGCCGCCAGCCCAGGCGGGCGACCTCGGGCGGCCCGAGGCGCTCCTCGAGGGCATCGCGCACCGTCGCCAGGTCGTCGGGCGCGCAGACGATCTCGTGGCCGTCGTCCGACGAGCGGCAATCCTCGGCGCCGGCCTCGCTCGCCGCCTCGAGCATCGCGTCGGCGTCGGCCGCCTCGGCCGGATAGCGGATCTCGCCGATGCGATCGAACTGGAAGGCGACGCTGCCGGTCTCGCCGAGCGCGCCGCCGAGCTTGGTGAACGCGGCGCGGACGTCGGCGGCGGTGCGGTTGCGGTTGTCGGTCAGGGTCTCGACGATCAGCGCGACGCCGCCCGGGCCGTAGCCCTCGTAGCGGACCTCCTCGTAGCTCTCGCCCTCGTCGCCGGAGCCGCGCCGGATCGCGCGCTCGATGTTGTCCTTCGGCACGTTGGCGGCGCGCGCCGCCTGCAGCGCGCTGCGCAGGCGCGGATTGGCCGCCGGGTCGGGCAGGCCGGCGCGCGCCGCGACCTGCACCTCGCGCACCAGCCGGGTGAAGGTCCGGGCGCGCTTGGCGTCCTGGCGGCCCTTGCGATGCATGATGTTCTTGAACTGCGAGTGCCCAGCCATGTCTCGTCCACCGCACAATCGACACTTGGCGGTGTCTAGCACAGATCGCCCGGTCGACCCAACGGTCGCGCCCGGTCGAAGTCGTGGGGTTCGGCGGGACTGTCGAGCGCGGCCTCGACACAGCAATGGCGTCGGCCGCCCGGGGCCACCGGGCGAACCACACACCTTACCTAATCGCGTCAAAATCGACGCAAAGACAGGGCGCAAGCCATCTACCTAGGATTTTATAAGTTTTTCCTTGTTAACTTTTTTGTTGATTTCTCCTTTCGCTTCGGTTACACCAGGATCGTCAAGTCAGACGGTGCCTCCCTCCCTCCATTCGCCCTCGCCGGCACGCGCCGACGGGGGCGACTTTTTTGGAGGGGGTGCAACAAGGAGACCCCCGGCAGACTTGCTCCAGGGACACGATCATGACCGAGGCAGCCCGCTCGATCGCCGTCCTTTGCCACGCCCAGCTGGACGACGAGGACCTGGCGGTCGCCGACCTGCACCGAGAGAACATCGCGCTGCGCACCGAGCTCGACGAGGTCCAGCCGATGATCAGCGCCTCGCTGCTGGTGGCGACCGCGTTCCGGCTGCGCGACCAGAAAGCCTTGCTGAGCGCGCTCCGCATCCTGGTCCGGGCGACGCATCTGTTCGAGGGCCGGCGCGCCTGCGCCTGAGCCCCGCCCGGCGGCCGCGCGCGCCGGCTTGATCCGCGCGCCAGGCTTGACCACATCCTGACGGCGGCCCATCAAGGGCCGACCCCGATCTGGCGGCCTGCGCGTGAGTCGATGAGCGAGCACCCGAGCGCTGCCTGGCACGGCACGACGATCCTGTCGGTCCGCAAGGACCGTCAGGTGGTGGTCGCCGGCGACGGCCAGGTCAGCCTGCAGAACACCATCCTGAAGCCCTCCGCGCGCAAGGTGCGCCGCCTCGCCGGCGGCAAGATCCTGGCCGGGTTCGCCGGCAGCACGGCCGATGCGTTCACCCTGCTCGAGCGGCTCGAGACCAAGCTCGAGCGCCATCCGGGTCAGCTGATGCGGGCCGCGGTCGAGCTCGCCAAGGACTGGCGCACCGACCGCTACCTGCGTCGTCTCGAGGCGATGATGGCGGTGGCCGACGCCGAGGTCTCGCTGCTGCTCAGCGGCAACGGCGACGTGCTCGAGCCCGACGACGGCCTGATCGGCATCGGCTCGGGCGGGCCGTTCGCGCTCGCGGCGGCGCGCGCGCTGGTCGATCTCGACGAGCTGACCGCCGAAGCGATCGCCCGCAAGGCGATGGCGATCGCCGCCGGGATCTGCGTCTACACCAACACGCATCTGACCCTCGAGGTGATCGAGCTGCCCGTATGAGCGACCTGACCCCGCGCGAGATCGTGTCCGAGCTCGATCGCTTCATCGTCGGCCAGCAGGCGGCCAAGCGCGCGGTCGCGATCGCGCTGCGCAACCGCTGGCGCCGCCAGCAGCTCGACGAGCTGCTGCGCGAGGAGGTGCTGCCCAAGAACATCCTGACCATCGGCCCGACCGGCTGCGGCAAGACCGAGATCGCGCGCCGTCTGGCGAAGCTCGCCCAGGCGCCGTTCCTCAAGGTCGAGGCGACCAAGTTCACCGAGGTCGGCTACGTCGGGCGGGACGTCGAATCGATCGTGCGCGACCTGGTCGAGGTCGCGCTCGCGATGACCCGCGAGCGGCTGCGCAAGGAGGTCCGGGCCAAGGCCGAGCTCAACGCCGAGGAGCGCGTGCTCGACGCGCTGGTCGGCGGCAACGCCGGCAAGGAGACCCGCGACAAGTTCCGCCGGCTGCTGCGCGAGGGCGGGCTCGCCGAGAAGGAGATCGAGCTCGAGGTCGCCGACCGCGCCGGCAGCGCGCTGCCGACCTTCGACATCCCCGGCATGCCGGGGGCGCAGATGGGCATGCTCAATCTCGGCGACATCTTCGGCAAGGCGTTCGGCGAGCGCACCAAGCGCAAGCGCATGACCGTCGCCGAGAGCTACGTCGTGCTGATGGAGGAGGAGGCCGACAAGCTGCTCGACCAGGAGCAGGTCAAGCGCGAGGCGCTGACCGCGGTCGAGCAGAACGGCATCGTGTTCCTCGACGAGATCGACAAGATCAGCCGGGGCGAGCACCGCGGCGGGGCCGACGTCTCGCGCGAGGGCGTGCAGCGCGATCTGTTGCCGCTGATCGAGGGCACCAGCGTCACGACCAAGCACGGCGCCGTGCGCACCGAGCACATCCTGTTCATCGCGAGCGGCGCGTTCCACAACAGCAAGCCCTCGGACCTTCTGCCGGAGCTGCAGGGCCGGCTGCCGATCCGGGTCGAGCTCCACCCGCTCACCGAGCAGGACCTCGCGCGGATCCTGGTCGAGCCCGAGGCGAGCCTGATCAAGCAGTACGTGGCGCTGCTCGCGACCGAAGGCGTCACCCTGGAGTTCACCGATGCCGCGGTCGCCGAGATCGCGCGTCTTGCCACCGAGATGAACGAGCGGGTCGAGAACATCGGCGCGCGCCGGCTGCACACGGTGATGGAGCGCCTGGTCGAGGAGATCAGCTTCACCGCCTCGGATCGCGCCGGCGAGGTGCTGGTGGTCGACCCCGGCTACGTGCGCGACCATGTCGGCCACCTGCTCGAGGGCGCCGACCTGACCAAGTTCATCCTCTGAGGGCCGCGGGCGCGAGGCGGCCGGCCGGCGGCGGACCGGCGGTGGCGCGGGCCGTAACCCGCAGATTTCCTCAGCATTCTGCAGCATCCCGACTCGTCCGGCGGAAAAGCAATAAGTTGTATTGAATTAGGTGCTGCGTCTAAAGCTGCGTCTGAACCTAGTGGCGTCCAGGCCCGGAGTTCCACCAAAAAATACAGGCTGGGCCGACCGAACGAACCAAGGGATTGGCCCCGCCGCACGGGCGGGCCGGCCGCCGTTGGCCCGGCGGGCGCCGACGCGCGCAGCGGATCCGCTAAGTTCGGGGCGCTCGCCGCGCCCAACCCGCGCTCAGCGCGGCAGGGCGGCCTTGAGCCCGGACGCGACCGCGGCCAGGAACTGCTCCGTGGTCAGCCAGGGCTGGTCGGGCCCGATCAGCAGCGCCAGATCCTTGGTCATCTGCCCGCTTTCGACGGTCTCGACGCAGACCCGCTCGAGGGTCTCCGCGAACCGCTCGACCTCCGGCGTGCCGTCGATCCGGCCGCGATAGGTGAGGCCGCGGGTCCAGGCGAAGATCGAGGCGATCGGGTTGGTCGAGGTCGCCTTGCCCTGCTGGTGCTGGCGGAAGTGGCGGGTCACCGTGCCGTGCGCCGCCTCGGCCTCGATCGTCCTGCCGTCGGGGGTCATCAGCACCGAGGTCATCATGCCGAGCGAGCCGAAGCCCTGGGCCACGACGTCGCTCTGCACGTCGCCGTCGTAGTTCTTGCACGCCCAGAGGAAGCCGCCGCTCCACTTCAGCGCCGCGGCGACCATGTCGTCGATCAGGCGGTGCTCGTAGCTCAGCCCCTTGGCCGCGAACTGGTCCTTGAACTCGGCCGCGAAGACCTCCTCGAACAGGTCCTTGAAGCGGCCGTCGTAGACCTTGAGGATCGTGTTCTTGGTCGAGAGGTAGACCGGATAGCCGCGCTGCAGCGCGTAGTTCATGCAGGCGCGGGCGAAGTCGCGGATCGAGCCGTCGAGGTTGTACATGCCGAGCGCCACGCCGCCGTCCGGAAAACGAAAGATCTCGAACTGCTGCGGCTCGCCGCCGCCTTCCGGCGTGAAGGTCATGGTGAGCATGCCGGCGCCCGGAATACTGAAGTCGGTGGCGCGGTACTGGTCGCCGAACGCGTGGCGGCCGATCACGATCGGCAGGGTCCAGCCCGGCACCAGGCGCGGCACGTTGCGGCAGATGATCGGCTCGCGGAACACCGTGCCGCCCAGGATGTTGCGGATCGTGCCGTTGGGCGAGCGCCACATCTTCTTGAGGCCGAACTCCTTGACGCGCGCCTCGTCGGGCGTGATCGTCGCGCACTTGACGCCGACGTTGTGCTGCTTGATCGCCTCGGCCGCCGCGATCGTCACCTGGTCGTCGGTCGCGTCCCGGTTCTCGATGCCGAGGTCGAAGTACAGGGTCTCGAGCTCGAGGTGGGGAAAGATCAGCTGGTCCTTGATCATCCGCCAGATGATCCGGGTCATCTCGTCGCCGTCGATCTCGACGATCGGCTGCTTCACCTTGATCTTCGCCATGCTTGGTCTCTCTGGGCTGATGGCAGGGCTTGCGGGCTGGCGCGGTTCTAGCCGAGCCCCGGGCGCGGCGCCAGCCTGGGGCGCCTCAGCAACTCGGCCAAAGAGTTCGCAAGCTCCCCCTCAAAGAGCAGCGGCCTCGGCCGCGGGCGCGGCCTGCCCGACGATCGCGCGATCAGGGACGGCGCGATCCGGTGGCGAGCGCGCCGGAACGGGCGCCGGTGAGGCGCCCGTCGAGACCGCCTCGGCTCAGAGCTCCGGCGCGGCGGAGCGCTGCTCGCCGCCGTCGGCGAGCCGGGTCGAGTCCTGCGACGAGGTGGCGCCGCTGGCGGTGACGCCATCCCTCAACTCCGCGATGATGCCGGGCGCCATCATCAAGGCCGCCAGCGCGAGCAGGGCGACCAGCGGCGCGAGCAGCCGGAAGCGGCGCGCCGCAGGCGAACTCGTTCACGATCTTGCTGGTCAGGGACATGTCGACACTCCTAAAGGATCGATTGCGTTCCTTCGGCGCGGCCAGGCTGCCATCGGCAGCGGCCCAAGGCTGTGAACCAGTCCACAGGTGAGGCGCTTTTTTGGGCGGAAGGGGGGCTCGGCCTGGTCGACGACCTCTCGGCCGGGCGCCATCGCGCGGGCGCCGCCGGCCTTGGTCAAGGAGCCGATGCCGTTCTATAAGCTCGGGGTCGAGATCGAGAGGAGCTAGCGGCGACGGCGATCTCGACGAGCCCTGCATGGCGCTGCTGCGGCTCGATTGCCGCCGCCGACCCGTGCCGGGCGTGCTGCCGGCGTGAGGAGACGGCCATGGCAACGTTGATTCGCCTCTCGGACCGGGACAATGTCGCGGTCGCGACCCGCAACCTCGCCGCTGGCGTGACGGTCGCGGTCGACGGCCTGCAGGTGACCACCCGCGACCCGATCCCGTTCGCGCATAAGGTCGCGCTTTGCGCGATCGAGCCGGACGGCCAGGTGTTCAAGTACGGCGTGCCGATCGGGCGCGCCAAGGTGGCGATCGAGCCCGGCCGCCACGTCCACGTCCACAACATCCGCAGCGACTACGTCAACAACGAGGTCGACCACTTCGAGGACGCCTCGGTCGAGGGAGGAGCTGGGTCATGATCCTGGGCTACGAGCGTCAGGACGGGCGCAAGGGCATCCGCAACTACGTGCTGGTCGCCTATCTGGTCGAGTGCGCCCACCACGTCGCGCGCGCGATCGCGACGCCGTTCGAGGACGACGGCGTGCAGCTGATCGGGTTCCCGGGCTGCTACCCGAACGCCTACGCGCAGAGCATGATGGAGGCGTTCTGCACCCACCCGAACGTCGGCGCGGTGCTGGTCGTCTCGCTCGGCTGCGAGCAGTTCAACCGGCCGCGGCTGATGGAGCTGGTGCGCGCCTCCGGGCGGCCGGCGGAGCTCCTGGTGATCCAGAAGACCGGCGGCACCAGGTCGACCATCCAGGCCGGACGCGACTGGGTGCGGGACGCGCTGGACGAGGTCCGGCAGGTGCGGCGGACCCCGGTCGAGTTGGCCGACCTGATCGTCGCGACCGAGTGCGGCGGCTCGGACGCGACCAGCGGGCTGACCGCCAATCCGGCGATCGGCATCGCCTGCGACCACGTGGTCGAGGCCGGCGGCAGCGCGATCTTCGAGGAGCTGGGCGAGCTGTTCGGCTGCGAGGCGCACATGGCGGCGCGCGCGCTCACGCCCGGCTTGGGCGAGGAGATCCGGCGCGCCATGGCCAAGGCGACCCGCCACTACAAAGCCCTCGACCAGTCGAGCTTCGGCGGCGGCAACATCACCGGCGGCCTCTCGACCATCGAGGAGAAGTCGATCGGCGCCTACGCCAAGAGCGGCACCAGGCCGATCGTGGGCCTGCTCAAGCCCGGCGTCCTGCCGCCGCGCCCCGGCCTCTATCTCATGGACATGGTGCCGGACGACGAGACCAAGTGGGGCTTTGCCAACATCAACGACAACGCCACGATCGTCGAGCAGATCGCCTGCGGGGCGCACATCGTGCTGTTCTCGACCGGCCGCGGCTCGGTCGTCGGCTCGGCGATCGCGCCGGTGATCAAGATCTGCGCCAATCCCGAGACCTACCGGCGCCTCGCCGAGGACATGGACGTCGACGCCGGGCGCATCCTCGAGGGCCGCGGCACGCTGCAGGAGGTCGGCCAGGAGATCTTCGATCGGATCCAGCGGGTCGCCGCGGGCGACCCCACCCGGTCCGAGGCGCTCGGCCACCAGGAGTTCATCCTCGGCTACAAGTCGTTCGAGCCGCTCGGTCCCTCCTGCCTGCCAGTTTGATGGGTGGGTCGGCTGGTGATGGGCAAACCTTGCTGTCGCATAGCGAAGATGCTATATAGATGCCGCCACGCTGGTCGGTCGAAACGCTGGACGCGACAGTTGACGCAGAGATCGCAGCGCTTCCTGGCGATCTTCGCGCGCGCCTTGCTCGGATCGGCTTCCTCATTGAGGACATAGAGTTTGGAACGGCTGCGTGAACCTCATGTCCGACATCTGCAAGGCCCGCTCTGGGAGATCCGCTTGCAGGGTAGAGACCGGATCGCGCGGGTTCTCTACGTGACGGCGACGGGCCGGCGTGTGGTGATCGTCCGCGCGTTCATCAAGAAGACACAGAGGACGCCCCGCCGGGAGATCGAGTTGGCCTTGAGGCGCTCGCGTGAGGTGTCGAGGTGAGCAGACTTCGCGACTTGCACGAGAAGTGGCTGGAGGACCCGGCGTATCGCGAGGAGTACGAGCGGCTCGGCCCCGAGTTCGAGCTGTCGCGGGCCTTGATCGAGGCGCGCGCCGGCGCCGGCCTCACTCAGGCGGAGCTCGCCCTGCGCATGGGGACCACGCAGTCGGTCATCGCCCGGCTCGAGTCGGGCCGTGTCCAGCCGACGACCGCAACCCTACAGCGAATCGCGCGCGCTACCGGCACCCGTCTCAAGATCGCCTTCGAGCCCGCGGGCGCTGAAAGCTGTTCATGGCGGTGACCCCGGTCATTGTGACCAAGGTCCGCCCATGCAGCGGCGCACATCGTTCTGCCGGTCGCTGATCCACGACCCGCCCCTGATCCTGATGGACGAGCCGCTCGGCGCACTGGATGCGATGACCCGCGAGCAGCTCAACGCCGATCTCGAGCGCCTTTGGATACGCAGGACGAAGACCGTGATCGAGCTGCCCTGCCCGCGCACCCTCGAAGTCTGCGAGAACTCTGCAATTCCACGCGCACGTCGCGGAGATTCCCGCATACCTTCTTCGGCTACGGAGTGAACTGAGCTACCCGAGAAGCGCCCGGCCTGCTTGACCGATGCTACCGCTCTGAGCCTGAACCCGCCGCGAACCGCCTCAGCCCTCGGAGTCCGGCGGCAGACTCGCGCGCGGGTCCACGTGGCGGATGCCTATCGGGGCGAAGTGGCGCGCGTTGGCGGTGAGCACGGTCATGGCGCGGAGGTCCGCGGTCGCGCCGATCAGCGCGTCCTCGGCGCTGACCTCGACGCCGGCGGCGCGCGCCTTGGCGAGCAGTTGCCCGGCTCGAAGCGCAACGTCGTCAACGACCATGATGATGCGGCTCTTGTGGAAGGTCGTCACGTCGTCGAGCCACGCCTGGAGCAGCGCCGCCTTGCGCCGCGCCTGCCGGTGGCGAAGCCACGCGATGCCGTAGCTGATCTCCATCAGCGAGATGACCGAGAGGTACAGATGCTCGGAGTTCCTCACCAGCCATTCCGACAGGCCGGGTATGGGACTTGGTGTGGTCGGGGAGGTTGTCGAGAGGATGTCCGTGTCGACCACGTAGCTCATTCGGCAAGCTCGCCGCGGAGCGCCCGCGCCGGCCGCCGCTTTGCGAGATCCTCCGGGTCAAGCGGGCATTGCGCGAGCAGCCGGCCGAACGACGGTATCTTCCGGGTGACCTCCTCCCAGTCGGCCTCGGACACGACGATCACCGCCGACTTGCCGTGGCGGGTCACGCGCTGCGGACCGCGCGCCAGCGCCGCGCTCACGAGCTCGCTGAACCGGCTCCTCGCTTCCTGGAGTTGCCACGTCCGCATGACCGCCCCTTCTGCACAAACTGTGCAGAACCTGCTGATTCATCAGCGACGCGTCAAGGGGCTCTCGGCGGCTGCCGGCGCACCGGAGGTTGCCGCGCCCGCCCATCGGGAGCATGCTGACGCGGTATTCTGACTGAGGGACGCAGTTCTTGCGCAGAAATGCCGTCGTTCTCGCCACGACGCTGGTCATGGCGCCGCTCGGCTCCGAGGCCGCCGACCTCGTGGTGTGGTGGGAGGAAGGGTTCTACACCCAGGAGGACGAGGCGGTTGAGGAGATCATCGCCGCGTTCGAGCAAGGTTCCGGCAAGCAGGTCGAGCTCGTCTTCCTTCCACAGGCAGAGCTTCCGGACAAGATCGTCGCGGGGCTCGAGGCCGGTCAGCCGCCCGACTTCACCTTCGGGTTCTGGGCCTCCGACCACATTTCGGAATGGGCCTTCGACGATCGGCTGGTGGACCTCACGGGCACAGTCGGGTCCTTCTCGGACCTATTCGATCCGAACGCGCTCGACTATTGGGTGCTGCTCAACCAGAAAACGGGCCAGAGGGCGCTGTACGGGCTGCCGATGGGCCGCACGACCAACCACGTCCACGTCTGGGAGAGCCTCCTGAAGCAGGCGGGTTTCACGCTCGAGGACATCCCGGAGGAGTGGGATGCTTTCTGGTCGTTCTGGTGCGACGAGGTGCAGCCGGCGGCGCGCCGGGCTACAGGGCGCGAAGACATCTGGGGCATCGGGCTGCCCATGTCGGTCGAGGCAAGCGACACCCAATTTCAGTTTCTCCAGTTCGCGCAAGCCTACGAGGCGGATTGGGTGACCAGCGACAACAAGCTCGTGATCGACGACCCGGCGATCAGGCAAAGGCTGATCAGGGCCATCGGCAGCTACACGGGGATCTACCGCAAAGGCTGCACTCCGCCCGATTCGGTCTCATGGGCCGATATCGGCAACAACGAGCAGTTCCTGGCGCAGACGGTAGTGATGACGCTGAACCAGACGCTCTCGATCGTCAACGCGCTCAAGCGCGAGCGGCCTGAGGACTATTACAAGAATACCGCGACGATTGAATGGCCGCTCGGCCCGGACGGCGAGGCTTTTCCGATCAGAGGCGGTTTCCGTGCCGCCGCGGTCTTCAAGGACGGTGGCAATGTCGAGACCGCCAGGGACTTCGTCCGCTTCCTTGTCGCCGAGGGGTGGCTCGCTCATTACCTCGACTTCTCGGCCGAGCGCATGTTGCCGCCGATGCCGAAGCTGCTCGATGCGCCGTTCTGGCTCGACCCGAGCGACCCGCACCGCATGGCCTCGGTGATGCAGGTCGCGTCGCGCTCCATGGAATACGGCGACACCACGGGCACGGATGACTGGCGGCAAGACCGCGTCTTTAGAGAGCAGATCTGGGAGAAGGCGATCCATCGCATCGCGACCGAAGGCATCAGCCCCGAGCAGGCGGTCGACGAGGCGATCGCCCGCGTCAAGCAGATCCTCGCGGAGTAGTCCCTACTCGATCCGGCTCGACCAGCTCGTCGCCCGGCAGCGGTGGCTGCCCGCGGCCGAGGCGCGAGAGGATCTCGAGCGCTTTCTCAGGATCGCCGCGCGCCGCGCGCTCTTCGAACCAGTGCCGGCTCCGGAGAACGGCCAACTTCTCCGCGACCGCCACGTTGATCAGCTGGTTGATCGTGGTCCGGTCCTCCTTCGCGACCTTGCGCAGCTCCTCCATCAGGGAGGGCTGCAGGCGAAGCGCGTAGTTGCTCTTTCTCACGAGCGCTGCTCCTCTAGCCGGCCCACGATCGTCCCGGGTCGTGCGACCTCGATCCCAAAGCGCGCGGCGGCGGCAGCGAGATGGCGCAGATCGAAGGTCGCGATCAGGTCGGCGCCGCCATTGACCGCCGTCTCGAGCACCAGCTCGTCGCCCGGATCGGCGAGATGAGGGCGCCACAGATAGCTGATCTCGACCGGTTCGGCGATTCGTGCCAAGCCATCCAGTAGCCGTCGACATCCTCGTCGATACCCCGCTCGACCTGGTGACCACCCGCGCGATGCTCGCGATCCTGCCCGACCGGCTCGGGCGCGCCTGGGTCTCAATCGCGCTCGCGGATGACCGCAGGAGCGCAGGCGGGTCGGCGCCGACGGTGGCCTCATGTCACTCGAACGGCAGGCCGACGTAGTTCTCGGCGAGCGTCCTGGCGGCGGCCTGCGAGGTCGTGAGGTAGTCGAGCTCGGCGAGCTGGATGCGCTCGCCGAACGCGTCGTCCGCCGGGAAGCGGTGGAGCAGCCTGGTCATCCACCAGGAGAAGCGCTGCACCTTCCAGATCCGGCGCAGGCAGGTCGCGGAATAGGCGTCGAGCAGGTCGCTGCGGCCCGAGCGGTAGAAGGCGCTCGAGCGCCCGCGCCAGCACGCGCACGTCGGCGACCGCGAGGTTCATGCCCTTGGCGCCGGTCGGCGGCACGATGTGGGCGGCGTCGCCCGCGAGGAACAGCCGGCCGTAGCGCATCGGGGCGGCGACGAAGCTGCGCATCGCGGTGATCCCCTTCTGCAGCACCGGGCCCTCGGTCAGGCGCCAGTCGCCCTCGCTCGCGAGCCGGGTCTGCAGCTCCTGCCAGATGCGCTCGTCCGGCCAGTTGGCGAGGTCGTCGTCGGGAGCGCACTGCAGATAGAGCCGGGTGAGCTCGGGCGAGCGCATGCTGTGGAGCGCGAAGCCGTGCTCGTGGCGGGCGTAGACCAGCTCCTGCGAGGACGGCGGTGCTGCCGCCAGGATGCCGAGCCAGGCGAACGGATAGACCCGCTCGAAGACCTCGAGCACGCCGTCCGGCACGCTCGGCCGGCAGATGCCGTGGAAGCCGTCGCAGCCGGCGACGAGGTCGCAGCGCACTTCGAGGGCGGCGTCGTCCTGCCGGAAGCGGATCACGGCCTTGGGACCCTCGAGATCGTGCAGGCGCACCGCGTCGACCTCGAAGTGGAGCGGACCGCCGGCCGCGAGACGGGCCGCGATCAGGTCCTTGACCACCTCGTGCTGGCCGTAGACCGTGATCTTCCGCCCGCCGGTCAGCGCGGCGAGGTCGATCCGATGGCGGCGGCCGGCGAAGCTGATCTCGAGCCCGTCGTGGACCAGGCCTTCGCGCCGCAGCCGCGCGCCGACCCCGGCCTCGTCCAACAGGTCGACCGTGCCCTGCTCGAGCACCCCGGCGCGGATCCGCTCCTCGACGTAGCGCCGGCTGTGGCGCTCCAGCACGACCGAATTCGATGCCGTCCCGATGCAGCAGCTGCGCCAGCAGCAGGCCCGCCGGCCCGGCGCCGACGATGCCGACCTGGGTCTCGATCATCGCCCTCGTTCCCGGGGCCGGGCCGCGCTGCAGCCGAGCCCGGGCGCCATCCTGCCACGAGCGAGGCGCCCGGCCAACCGCGCCGGCCCCGGTCGGGCGCGGCCGCCGCGCCGGCGCCGCTTCGTTGGTGCGGGTCGCGCCGGGGTCAGGCGACGGCGAGGCGGCGCGGCGCGGCTTCCAGCATCTCGGTCGAGCGCAGCACGTCGGCGGCGGCTTCGGCGACCAGGTGGTCGACCCGGGGCAGCTGCCCGGCCGCCATCTGCCGGCGCGCGACGAAGCCGGCATCGAGCAGCCGCCGCTCGAGCTGGCACCAGCGCAGCAGCCGGAGATGCTCGCCGGCATCGAGCTCGCCGTGGGCACGCGCGAACAGCTCGAGCGCCGCGCGCTCCGCGGCGGGGTCGACGCCCTTGAGCAGGGACGCGAGGTCGGCATGCGGCACCCCGATCCCGGCCCACTCCCAGCCGACCACCTTGACCTGGGTCCGATCGCGCGCGTCCAAGTGCAGGTTCGAGGGCCGGTAGTCGCCGTGGATCGGCACCGCGAGGCGGTGCTGGTAGAACTCTTCGCGCTGGTGCACGGCGACGACGCGCTGCCAGGACCGGCAGAGCTCGTCGATCGCCGGCTCGGACCTGCCGGCGCGGTAGGCCTCGAGGCTCCGCCTCGCGTAGTCGAGCAGGTCCTCCGAGTATTGCCGGTCGTAGACCGCGAGGTAGCGGTGGCCGCCGTGATTGAACGTCGCGCGCAGCGCCGCCTGCAGCTGGAGCAGCGCCTTGACCGCCAGCTTCAGGTCCGGCCCGTCCGCGGTGATCCGCTCGATCCCGTCGCCGAGGTCCGCCATCAGGTACTGGAAGCGAACCCCGCGTTCGACCTCCTGGCTCCAGTAGAGATCGGGCAGGAAGCGCGCCAACGCCGGCCGCTGAAGCCTGATAGACCGCGAACTCGGGCGGGCCGACCGTGACCGGCAGGGCGCGCAGCGCGGGATTCTCGGCGCTCGAGCAGGATTCGTCGCGGAAGATGACCCGCCATCTCGCGCCGCCCCCGGTGGTGAGCTCGAGACGGTAGGTGCCGCGCGGCTTCCAGGAGGACAGGCGCAGGTGGGTGGCGTCGCGGTAGGCCGCGCCGAGATGCTGCCGGCAGAGCGCTTCGAGGGTCTCGAGCGGGACGCAGGGCGGCAGGCCGTCCTGCGCCTCGCTCGCCGGGCAGGCCTGGTCCCTCGCGGTCCAGAAGATGCGCGACAGCTGATTCCTGACGACCGTTGGCAGCAGCCCATGCATCTCCGATGCTCCTATGGCAGAAATATCGAGGCCCCACTATAGCCGATGTCGTCCAGTCTTGCCATAGTGTAAGGTGCAATAACCTAAAATACAATTAGCCTTCCGATGACAACAACCATGAATATGAGATCTCCGCATCTTCCTAGCCGTCCGACGATTATCCGGAACTGGCGGGGCCACACAACGTGCAGGACGAATTAGCCCGGATTGACTTGCTTGCCGGGTGATCCGCGAGTGCCACCGGGTCCCTCGCGAAGGCGGGCATGGGGCGCGCCGCACGAGTCGCCTCCCGCGGTCGTGAGCGCCCTGCGCTCTCGCCCTCGCCACTCCTTTCGGCCTATGCTCCGCAAGAGCTCTGTGGGGAGGCGGAGAATGCGCAGGATCGCCGGAGCGCTGGCGCTGCTCGTCGGCAGCCTCGCGGGGCCGCTCGCGGCCGCCGAGCGGGTCGATCTCGAGCTCGTGCTGCTGGCCGACGCCTCGGGCTCGATCGACGACGCCGAGATCCATTTCCAGCGCCAGGGCTACGCCAGCGCGATCACCCACCCCGCGGTGCTCGACGCGATCCTCCAGGGCTACGACCAGCGGATCGCGGTGACCTACGTCGAATGGGGCGCCGCCAGCTCGCAGGAGGTCGTGGTGCCCTGGACCATCATCGACGGCCCGGCGAGCGCCGCCGCGTTCGCCGACGCGCTGCTGACCACGCCGCGGCGCGCCTTCGGCCGCAACGCGATCGGCAACGCCATCGCGGTCGCGCAGACGCTGATCGAGGGCAACCAGATCGAGGGCCAGCGCAAGGTGATCGACCTCTCGGCCGACAGCGCCAACAGCTGGGGCGGTATCCCGATCGCCGAGGCGCGCGCCCAGGCGCTCGCCGCCGACATCGTGATCAACGGCCTCGCGATCCTCTGCCGGGTGTGCAGCGGCCGGCCCAACGCCTACGACCTCGAGGCCGCGTTCGCCGAGACGATCATCGGCGGCCCGGCGAGCTTCGTGGTGCGCGCCGACGGCGACGAGCGCTTCGCCGAGGCGGTGCGCAAGAAGCTCCTGCTCGAGATCGCCGGCACGCCGCCCGTGCCGGGAGCGGGCGTCCGCCTCGCCGGCGCCGACTAGCTGCCCCGGTCGGCCGGACGCTGGTCGCGGCCCGGCTTTCGTGGCAGATCAGGGCGCCGGCAGCGTCGAGGGGGAGCGCAGACCATGACGGAGCAGACCGGGGCGCGCTATCGCGCCGCGCAGCTGGTCGGGTTCGCCGCCGATCTGTTCGCGCGCCGCGGGGCTCGACGGACGACAGGGCGCGGACCGTCGCGGAGGTCCTGGTCGAGGGCGATCTGCTCGGCCACACCACCCACGGGCTGGCGCTCGCCGCGCCCTATCTCGAGGCGCTCGCCGCGCGGCAGCATGACCCGCGCGGGCGCGCCGGAGGTGCTCTCCGATCGCGGCGGCGCGCTGTGCTGGGACGGCCGGCGGCTGCCCGGGCCGTGGCTCGTGGTGCGGGCGATCGAGGCGGCGCTCGCGCGCGTGGCCGAGCATGGCATCGCCGCGGTCGCGATCCGCGAGAGCCACCACATCGCCTGCCTCGCCGCCTATCTGGAGCGGGCGACCGCGCGGGGCTGCATGATCCTCTTGACCTGCTCCGACCCGTCGGAGGCGCAGCGTCGCGCCGTTCGGCGGCCTGCAGCGCGCTGTTCACGCCCGATCCGATCGCCGTCGGCATCCCGACCGAGGGCGAGCCGATCCTGATCGACATGAGCGCCTCGATCACCACCAACGGCATGACCGCGCGGCTGCGCGGCCAGGGCCGGCGCTTTCCCGGCCGCCTGGGCGATGACCGCGGACGGCGCGCCGAGCGACGATCCGGACGTGCTGTTCGCCGAGCCGCCCGGCACGCTGCTGCCGACCGGCGGCCTGGACCACGGCCACAAGGGCTACAACCTGGCGCTCGCGATCGAGGCGCTGAGCCAGGGTCTGTCGGGCCACGGCCGCGCCGACCCGCTGACCGGCTGGGGCGCCTCGGTCTACCTCCAGGTGATGGACCCGGCGGCGTTCGGCGGTGCCGCCGACTTCGTCCGGCAGACCAGCTGCCTCGCCGCGGCCTGCCGCAGCAATCCGCCGGCCCCGGGGGTCGCGGCGGTGCGCCTGCCGGGCGCAGCAGGGCCTCGCCCGCAAGCGCGAGGCGCTGCGCGACGGCGTCCGGCTCCATCCCGGCATCATGGAGCAGCTCGGCTCCCGGGCCGAAAAGCTGGCGGTCGCCCTCCGCGACCGATCGCCTGAGCCGGCCGCCGGATGATCCGACTTTCGGCCTGGCCAGCACACCCCCACCCCGACCCTGCCCCATCAAGGAGGGAGGGGGCAACCATCGGCCGGCCGCCGTCACCCTCCCTCGCCCGTCAAGGGGGGAGAGGGCAACCATCGGCCGGCCGCCATCACCTCCCTCGGAGGGGGCAACTATTGGCCGGCCGCCGTCGCCTCCCTCCCCGTCAGGGGGAGGGTGACCATTGGCCGGCCGCCGTCGCCTCCCTCCCCCCTTGCGGGGGAGGGTTGGGGTGGGGGGACCTCGTAGGACGAGTATGAGTGGTCCACGCAGCCCGCTGCGCCTGAGCCGATGAGCGGCGCCTCGCTCGGGCGGCCGATCGCGCTGCTCAGCGCCGCGGCCTTCGTCTCGGTCGCGACCATGCGGGTCGCCGATCCGCTGCTGCCGCAGGTGGCGCAGCGAGTTCGGCGTCGAGCGCGGGCGAGGCCTCGGTGGTCGCGACCGCCTTCGCGCTCGCCTATGGCCTCTGCCAGCTGATCTGCGGCGCGCTCGGCGACCGCTTCGGCAAGTACCGCCTGGTCGCGCTGATGACCCTGGTCTCGGCGCTCGACCGCGGCCAGCGCGGGCTTCGCCGATTCGCTCGCGGCTGCTCGGCGTGGCGCGCTTCGTCTCGCGGCGCGACCGCGGCCGCGATCGTGCCCCTCGGCGATGGCCTTCGTCGGCGACCACGTGCCCTACCGCGAGCGCCAGGCGGTGCTCGCGCGCTTCCTGACCGGCACCATCTTCGGCCTGGTCGGCGGCCAGATCCTGGGCGGCGCGCTCGGCGAGCTGGTCGGCTGGCGCGCGGTCTTCCTGCTGCTCGGCGCCCTGTTCCTGCTGGTCGGCCTGCTGCTCGCGCTCGAGCTGCGCTCGCCGCGCGTGCCGCCGCCGCTGCTCACCGGCTCGATCAGCCCGGCCGCGCTGCTGCGCGGCTACGCGCTGCTGTTCGGCCGCTCCTGGGCGCGCGTGATCGTGGTGCCACCGTGTTCGTCGAGGGCTTCCTGTTCTACGGCGCCTTCGCCTTCATCGGCGCCTGGCTGCGCGACGCGCTTCGGCCTCGGCTACGCGATCATCGGCCTCGTGCTCGGCTGCCTTCGGCCTCGGCGGCCTGGTCTATGCGCTGACCGTGCGGCGGCTGATGGCCGGCTCGGCGAGCGCGGCCTGGCGCTCGGCGGCGGCGCGGTGCTGGCGCTTGGCTATCTCGCGATCGCCTGGGGCTCGCTCGCCGTCGATGGCGCCCGCGATCGCCGCGCTCGGGCTCGGCATGTACATGCTGCACGCGACGCTGCAGACCCACGCGACCCAGATGGCGCCCGAGGCGCGCGGGCTTGCGGTCTCGACCTTCGCCAACGCGCTGTTCGTCGGCCAGGCGGCGGGCGTCTGGCTCGCCGGCCTGACGATCGACCGGATCGGCTTCCCGCCGGTCTTCGTGGTGCTCGGCCTCGCGCTCACTGCTGCTCGGCGCGTTGTTCGCGGCCCTGCTCGCCCGCCGTCCGTCGTCCTGAGCTCCAGCCTTGACATGCGATCGCGACGCCCATCCATATACCATCCCAATGGATGGCTGATGGATGGAGCGCGACGATGGCCGGCAACCTGCAGGAGCTGCGACCGAAGACCGCCGACAGCGAGAAGATCACGATCAATCTCGGCTACGTCGATCTCGGCCACATCGACCTGATGGTGCAGGAGGGGTTCTACTCGAACCGCACCGACTTCATCCGGACGGCGATCCGCAACCAGATCGAGCGGCATGCCGACGTGGTCCGGCAGTCCGTGGCGCGCAAGAGCGTGGACCTCGGCCTGCGCCACTTCGGCCGCGAGGACCTGGAAGCGGCCCAGGCCGCCGGCCGGATGCTCGACATCCGCGTCCTGGGACTGGCCAGCATCGGCAACGACGTCACCCCGGAGCTCGCCCGCGCCACCATCGCCTCGCTCGTCGTGCTGGGGGCGCTGCACGCCAGCCCCGCGGTCAAGGCCGCGCTGGCCGACCGCATGAAGTGAGCTCGCCGGCGCGCCGCCGCGGCCGCCGCACCCATCGACCCCCGAGACCGCTCGGGCTCGCCTCGCGAGGAGGGCGCTCGGCCGGTTCCGCCCCAAAGGAAGCCATCCAGATGCAAGACCGCATGCCGCCCGAGATGATCGAGGCGACGCGTCTCACCCGCGCCGGCCGGCTCGCCGACGCGACCATGCTGCTCCAGCGCCTGCTGCGGGGCGAGGCCTCCGGGCACGCTCGCCGCGGCCCGCGCGTCATCGACCGGCGCCCGTCGCGAGCGAGGTCGGGACGCCGACCCCGGCGGTCCGCCTCACCCCGACGGGGTGACGGCTCTGTCCGAGCGGTCACCCCGGGGCCTCCGGCAGGGCGGCCTGGCGCAAGCGAGAGCCAGAACGGGCCTGCGCGAGACCCTGCGCGGCTCGCCGCCCGGCGGCCTGCCGGCGGCAGCCCTGGCGGCGCGCCGCTGCGGCCGTCCCCGGCGCCGGTCCGCTCCGCTGCCCGACGGCGCGGCCTTCGTGACGGCGTCCTTCACCAACCAGGCCGGCACGCGCTCCTACAAGCTGTACCTGCCCAGCGGGCGCGCCGGCCAGCCGCTGCCGCTGGTCGTGATGCTGCATGGCTGCACCCAGTCGCCCGACGACTTCGCCGCCGGCACGCGCATGAACGCGCTCGCCGAGGAGCACGGCTGCCTCGTCGCCTATCCGGCGCAGCCCGCCGCGGCCAACCCGTCGAAGTGCTGGAACTGGTTCAGCCCGGACGACCAGCAGCGCGGCCGGGGCGAGCCGTCCCTGATCGCCGGCATCACGCGCCAGATCATGCGCGACCACCCGGTCGACCCGCGCCGGGTCTATGTCGCCGGGCTCTCCGCCGGCGGCGCGGCGGCCGCCATCCTGGGCGCGGGCCTATCCCGACCTCTACGCCGCGATCGGGGTCCATTCCGGCCTCGCCTGCGGGGCCGCGAGCGACCTGCCCTCGGCGCTTCGCGGCGATGCGGCAGGGGGGGGCCTCAGCCGCAGCGGCGCGCCGGGGACGTCGCGGCGGCCGGCCGGGGCGCGCGCATCGTCCCGACCATCGTGTTGCACGGCGACCAGGACACGACCGTCCACCCGCGCAACGGCGACGAGGTCATCGCCCAGGCGAACGCGGCTGCGACCCGAGCTGCGGGCGACGGTCAGCGCGGTCAGGTGCCGGGCGGCCATGCCTACAGCCGCACCCTCTACGCCGATCCCGCCGGTCGGGCGCTGCTCGAGCAGTGGACGATCCACGGCGCCGGGCACGCCTGGGCGGGCGGCAGCCCGGCCGGCTCCTATACCGATCCGCGCGGGCCGGACGCCGCCCGGGAGATGCTCCGCTTCTTCCTCGAGCACCCGCATCCCGCGGCCGGGGGACCCGGTATCAATGCTTCCGCTCGCGGGACCGGGGGTCATGACCTGCCCCGGGCTCGCGCTAGGATCGCGCATGAGCCGGCAGGTGCCGGTCCGGAGGTGCTGATGACCCGGTCCGTTCGACAGATGTGCAGCCCGCCCTGAGGGTGGCATGCACGCTCGCCGCCTTGATGATCCTCGCCGCGCCTGCGGCTCCCGCCCGTGCCGACGGCGGCCCGCCGCTGACCCGGATCGCGTTCGGCTCCTGCGCCGACCAGGACGCATCCGCAGCCGATCTGGGACGCGGTGCTCGACTGGCGGCCCGAGCTGTTCATCTTCATCGGCGACAACGTCTATGGCGACCTGGCCACCCGGGGCGGCGAGCCGAGCTCGACGACGCCTACGCCAAGGCCGCCGACGATCCCGGGCTACCGGGCGCTGCGCGCGCGGTGCCGGACCTGGCGACCTGGGACGACCACGACTACGGCCAGAACGACGCCGGCGGCGATTTTCCCTACAAGCGGCAGGCCAAGGCGCTGTTCCTCGATTCTGGAAGCTCCCCGCGGACGACCCGCGGCGCACGCCGCGAGGGCATCTATCATGCCGAGGCCTTCGGCCCGGCGGGCATGCGGCTGCAGGTGATCCTGCTCGACACCGCGCTACTTCCGCTCGCCGCTCATGCCGACCGACCAGCGCGGCGCGCCGGGCAAGGAGCGCTATCTGCCCGACCCCGATCCGGCCAAGACCATGCTGGGCGAGGCGCAGTGGCCTGGCTGCGAGCAGCAGCTGCGCAGCCGGCGGAGCTGCGCCTGATCGTGTCCTCGATCCAGGTCCTGGCCGAGGGCCATGGCTGGGAGCGCTGGGGCAACCTGCCGCGCGAGCGCGCCGGCTGATCGATCTGATCGCCGCGACCAGGGCGAACGGCGTCGTGTTCCTGTCGGGCGACCGCCACTGTCGCGGCGCTGTACCAGCACGACCGGCGTGCCCTACGGCTGTACGAGATCACCTCGAGCGGCCTCAACATGTCCTATGCGCGGTGCGCGAGGCGGGCCCGCTCCGCCTCGGCGCAGGTCTACGGCGCCGAGAACTTCGGCACGATCGAGATCGACTGGTGGGCGCGCCGGGTCACCCTGTCGGTGCGCGCGCTCAACGGCGAGCCGGTGCGCCTGACCGGGATCCCGCTGGCGCATTGTCGGCGCGCTGAGCCCGCCGCGGGGCTCGGGGTCAGAGGACGGCGCCGATGCGGGCGTTCGGCCGAGGTAACGTCCATACCGACACCGGCTGGGCGCGCCCACGCAGGCGTTGCGGTGATCGGCGCGAAAGCCGTCCAAGAAATTGCTCGGCGTCGGACCGACCTGGCGCTGGAGCGCACGCACGACCTCTTCGCTGATCACCACCTGGCCGCCGAGCTCGCGGGTCAGACCCTCAAGCCGTTGCGCTACGTTGACGACGTCGCCCAGCACGGCGAACTCGAGCCGCCGCGCGGACCCGATGTCGCCGAGCAGGACCGGTCCGTAGTGGATCCCGATCGAGAGCCGGATCGGCGGCTGGTCCTGCCGCGCCCGCTCGCTGTTCCAAAGGTCGATCGCTTCGGCCATCGCGAAAGCGCAGGCAAGGGCGTTGGCGGCATCGCGCTGCCCGGTGTTCGGCGTGCCGAAGGTCGCCATCACGCCGTCGCCCAGGAATTTGTCGAGGGTGCCGCCGTGATCGAAGATCGCCCGCTCGACCCGCTGGTGAAACGCGCGCAGCAGCGCCACCACCTGATCCGGTGCGGCGCGCTCGGCCAGCTGGCGTGAAGCCGACGATGTCGGCGAACATCACCGCCACCGGCTGCTGGCGCGTCGCCGCGAACGGTCGATCGAGCTGCGCGAGCTCATCGACCACCGTGGGCGGGAAGTAGCGCGCCAAGTTCGCCCGTTCCCGGGCGATCGTGATCTGACGCAACACCAGCCGGCGCGAGCGCCACGTCACGAGGGCGAGCACGCCGGCGAGCAACAGCACCGCGATGATGTCCTGGGCCCGCGCCTGCAGATCGACGAAGTGCTGGGTCGAGGTAGAACCGCAGCAGGTCCGGAGAGCCTGCGGGCACGGTAGCGGAGGTAGGTTCAGCCAGGTGATCGTCCCGGGCAACTGCAACACCCAGCCGACCCCGACCGCCCAGGCGAGCGCGGCGCACAGACCGGCCCAGATCATCAGCGTCGGCCTGTAGCTGAGAGCGATCGGGCCGAGGAACAGCAGGACGTAGACGAAGTTGTCGAAGCGCAGCCGGGTCTGGGTGGGCCAGCTCTCGACGAACGGATTGGGGACTACGATCGTGTACACCAGAAGCGCGAGGCTGAGCGCGGTGTAGGCATAGGGCCGCCACGGCAGGTCGTAGCGGCTCCCGGCGAGCGCATAGTTGCTGAGCGTGAGCAGTGCGAACAGGCCGAGGATCACCTGGTAGTACCAGACCCGCGGCGCGCCGACCTGAATGAACAGCCATGCCGCGATGATCAGCAGCGCCGGCCAACAAGGCACCGGTCGACATGCGTCGGCCGGCCGCCTCCTCGGCGCGCAGTGCCCGGTCATACTGCTCCCGGACCCGCTCTTCGGCGCTGTCGTCGATCGTCGACCGCCGGGGTCGGGATGAGCAGCCGTGCCGCCATCGGTCACGTCCTCCCGCTGCACTCGGACCGTTAGCGCTCAGCTATGGTATAGCTCGGCGCAACGCGGCGGCGATCGCGTCGACCGCGCCGAAGTACCGATCTTCAGGACGACCCGGGCGCCGGGGCCGGCCCGCCCTCAGCGGGTCGGGACCGGGGTCTCGCCGCGGTAGTCGTAGAAGCCGCGCTTGGACTTGCGGCCGAGCCAGCCCGCCTCGACGTATTTGACCAGCAGCGGGCACGGCCGGTACTTGGAATCCGCGAGGCCCTCGTAGAGCACCTGCATGACCGCGAGGCAGGTGTCGAGGCCGATGAAGTCGGCGAGCTCGAGCGGCCCCATCGGGTGGTTGGCGCCGAGCTTCATCGCGGTGTCGATCAACTCGACGTTGCCGACCCCCTCGTAGAGCGTGTAGACCGCCTCGTTGATCATCGGCAACAGGATGCGGTTGACGATGAACGCCGGGAAATCCTCGGCGGTGACCGCGGTCTTGCCGAGCTTCTCGGTGATCGCGCGGATCGCCCGGAAGGTCGCCTCGTCGGTCGCGATGCCGCGGATCAGCTCGACCAGCTTCATCGCCGGCACCGGGTTCATGAAGTGCATGCCGATGAAGCGCTCGGGCCGGTCGGTGCCGGCGGCGAGCCGCGTGATCGAGATCGACGAGGTGTTGGTCGCGATCAGCGCGTCCTTCGGCAGATGCTTGATCACCTCGGCGAAGATCTGGCGCTTGAGCGGCTCGTTCTCGGTCGCGGCCTCGATCACCAGCTGGCAGTCCGCGAACAGCTCGTAGTCGGTGCCGGTGGCGATCCGGCTCGAGCGCCGCCTGCGCGCTCGGCCTCGGTGAGCGTGCTCCTTGTCGACGCGCCGCGCGAGACGGCCGTCGATCCGCTCCAGCGCGAGGTCGAGCTGGTCCTGGCTGACGTCCAGCAGGCGGACCTCGAAGCCGGCGAGCGCTGCGACCTCGGCGATGCCGCCGCCCATCTGGCCGGCGCCGACCACGCCGATCCGGCGGATCTCGGGAATCGGCGGCAGGTCGTGTCACGGTCGGAGGTGGGCATCGCTCGCCAATCGCGCGGCACGGCGCGGTCAGCCGGCCTTGCGGAGCTCGGCGGCGAGCTCCGGCACGGCCTTGAACAGGTCGGCGACCAGGCCGTAGTCGGCGACCTGGAAGATCGGCGCCTCCTCGTCCTTGTTGATCGCCACGATCACCTTGCTGTCCTTCATGCCCGGCGAGGTGCTGGATCGCGCCCGAGATGCCGACCGCGACGTAGAGGTCGGGGGCGACGATCTTGCCGGTCTGGCCGACCTGGTACTCGTTCGGCACGTAGCCGGCGTCGACCGCGGCGCGCGACGCGCCGACCGCGGCGCCGAGCACGTCGGCGAGCTCCTCGATGACCTTGAAGTTCTCGCCGCTGCCCATGCCGCGGCCGCCCGAGACCACGATCCGCGCCGAGGTCAGCTCGGGCCGCTCGCCGCCGCTGACCTCGCGGCCGACGAAGCGCGACAGGCCCGGCGGGATCGACCGGGTCGCGCGGCTCGATCGGCGGCGCTGCCGCCCTCGGCCGGCGCCGGCTCGAACGCCGTGGTGCGCACCGTGATCACCTTGATCGCGGTCGCTGGTCTGGACCGTGGCGAGCGCGTTGCCGGCGTAGATGTAGCGCTTGAAGGTGTCGGGGCCCACGCACCTCGACGATGTCCGAGAGCTGGGCCACGTCGAGCAGCGCCGCAAGCCGCGGCATCACGTTCTTGCCGTGGGTGGTCGAGGCGGCGAGGATCGCGTCGTAGCCTTGCGGCCAGCGCCTGCAGCAGGAGCGCCAGGTCCTCGGCGAGCGGCTCGGCATAGGCCGCATGCTCGACCTGGAGCACCCGCGTCACGCCCGCGACCTTGGCCGCGGCCTCGGCCGCCGGGCCGCAGTCCTGGCCGGCGACCAGCAGGTCGACCGCGTCGTCCAGCGCCTTCGCCGCGGTGACCGCGTGCAGGGTCGCCTGCGACGAGCGCCTGATTGTCGTGTTCGGCCAGGACCAGGACCGCCATCAGATCACCTTCGCCTCGCGCCGCAGCTTGTCGACCAGCTCGGCCACGCTCGCCACCTTGACGCCGGCCTGGCGCCTGCGCCGGCTCCTCGACCTTGAGCAGCTTGAGCCGCGGCGCGACGTCGACGCCGAGCTCCTCGGGGCTCAGCACGTCGATCGGCTTGCGCTTGGCCTTCATGATGTTGGGCAGGCTCGCGTAGCGCGGCTCGTTGAGCCGCAGATCGGTGCGTCACGACCGCCGGCAGCTTGAGGATCACCTTCTCGAGGCCGGCGTCGACCTCGCGGGTGACCTGCAGCTCGCCGTCCTCGAACTCGAGCTTGGAGGCGAAGGTGCCCTGCGGCCAGCCGAGCAGCGCCGCCAGCATCTGCGCGGTCTGATTGCTGTCGTCGTCGATCGCCTGCTTGCCCAGGATGATCAGGCCGGGCTGCTCGCGCTCCGCCACCGCCTTGAGCAGCTTGGCGACCGCGAGCGGCTGCAGCTCGGCGTCGGTCTGCGACGTGGATCGCGCGGTCGGCGCCCATCGCGAGCGCGGTGCGCAGCGTCTCCTGGCACTTCGCCTCGCCGAGCGAGACCGCGACCACCTCGTCGGCCTGGCCTGTCTCCTTGAGCCGGATCGCCTCCTCGTTGGCGATCTCGTCGAACGGGTTCATCGACATCTTGACGTTGGCGGTCTCGACCCCGGAGCCATCGGTCTTGACCCGGATCTTGACGTTGTAGTCGACGACACGCTTGACCGCGACGAGGACCTTCATCGCTCGAGCTGGCTCCTTGCGTCGCGCGGCGCCAAGCCTGCCGCTGCCTCCGGGCGGGCGAGCATTGTGCGCCGCACACGAACTAGGCGCCCGCCCGCTCTTTGTCAATTGCGTGACAGGCCCCACGCCGCGCGGCGAGGCGCCTCGCCGGCCCCGCCCGCCGCCCGGCTCGCCCGGCCAGACGATCAGGCGACCTGCAGCCTCAAGGCGCGACCATCGCCAGCTCGGGCCCGAGATCGCCATCGGCAATCCGGATGTACTCCTCGCCCCGGTCGTCGGTCATGACCAGCGCCACCGGGCGGCCGTTCTGATGGTTCTTCCACAGCTGATAGAACGCCAAGGCGGCCATCATGTGGGCGTCACGGCTGCCGCTGCGCAACCAGGCGGCCGTCGGCGTGACCTGGAGGACCCCATCGCCGGTCTGCACGACATCGTCGACCATACGATAGCCGAGATCGCCGTTGATCCGGCGGATCAGGCGATCGAAGCTCTCCGACAGCTGCATGAAGCCGGCATCACCGCCCGCTATCGTCGCGTCCCCCGGCAGCAGGCCGCTCGCGGCGACCCGCTCCAGCAGGCCGCCGTAGATCCAGCCCTCCTCGCCGGTCGGCAGCACGCGCGACGCCGATCCAGTTGCCGTCGCGGGTGAGCTCGATCACCTCGTCGCCGGCCTGCACGCTGCCCCGGATGTTGCTCTCGTCGCTGGGTCCGGCACGCAGATTGACCACATCGGCCCCGGTGACCCGATGGATGTCACCCGGTGCCGCGAGCGCGGCGCTGCTCAGCGCGGTGGCGATCAGGGCAGCCAAAGTCGATGCTCCGTAGACGGCGGACATGGTCCATCCCTCTCCTCAGTCAGCCCTGAGATTTCAACCCGGGAGCGGCCAAAAAGGTTCCTTGGCTGCACTGCTGGAACTTTGCGTGGATCAGCGTGTTTCGCACGGCAAAGCAGGCGCGTCGCCTGCGGGAGATGGGCGATGCACGAAACGCGCAGTCGCATCGAAGTGAGGAAGCTCCTGATCGGCGCCGCGATGCTGGCCGGCATCGCTGCCTGTGCCAGCGGCCCGGCGCCCGACGTCGAGATGGGGGCAGCCGAGCTCGCGCTGAGCCAGGCCGAGGATGCCGAGGCGGCGGCCCGGGCGCCCGCCCCCTACGCCCTGGCGCGCGACAAGCTCGAGCGGGCCCGCGACGCCATGGCGGACGGCGAGAACGTCGAGGCCCGCCGCCTGGCCGAGCAGGCGCTGGTCGATGCCCAGCTGGCCGAGGCCGAGGCGCGCTCCGCGGTCGCCCGCGAGAACGCGGCGGAACTGCGGCAGAGCATCGAGACGCTGCGCGAGGAGCTCGCCCGGCGCGGTCCGGCAACCTCCTGAGGAGGGGAGAAAGACGATGCGAGGAACTCGAGGTCGATGGGCGTTGGCGGGTGTGGTGGTGATCGGCTCGGCGGCCCTCGTGGCGGGTTGCGCCGGACGCTCATCTGAAGCCCTCGTTCAGGCGCGGGACCGTGTCGCAGCGGCGCGCGCAGATGCCGATATCGCGGTCTATGCCCCGGAAAAGCTCGAAGAGGCCGAGCAGAGCCTGGCGCGCACGGAAAGCGCGTTCGACGCGGCCGCGCCGCAGGTCGAGGTCGATCATCTCGCCTATCTCACCGCGCGGCGGGTCGGCATCGCCGACGCTATCGCGGACGAGCGCGCGGCGCGGGCGGAGATCGAGGAGCTCAGCGACGAGCAGGAGCGCCTGAGGGTCGACAGCCGTGACCAGCAGATCGCGTCGCTGGAATCCCAATTGGCGGCGCTCCAGGCGCAAGAGACCGATCGCGGCCTGGTCGTCACCCTCGGCGACATCCTGTTCGACGTCGACCGCGCGCAGCTCAACCCCGGCGGCGAGCTGCAGGTCGCGCGCCTCGCCGACGCTCTCCACCAGATGCCGGAGCGTAACGTGCTGATCGAGGGCCATACCGACAGCACCGGCTCCGACGCCTACAACGAGGACCTCTCGCAACGCCGCGCCAATGCGGTCGAGGATCTGCTGATCATCCACGGCATCGAGCCGACCCGGGTGGTCACCCGCGGCTACGGCGAAAGCATGCCCGTCGCGACCAATGACACGGCGGCGGGCCGGCAGCAGAACCGCCGGGTCGAGGTCGTGATCCTCAATCCTGGCGACGTCGACGCGCCGCGCGTCGCCCAATGATGCTGCGAGCGCGGATCAGCGGTTGGCGCCGGGCACCCAGAGCACGTCCGCGGCCCCTTTGTCGTTGAGGTGCCGGGCGAGCACGAACAGGTGGTCTGAGAGCCGGTTGAGGTAGCGCACCGCCTCGGGATTGACCGGCGCGTCGGTCGCGAGCTCGGTGGTCAGGCGCTCGGCGCGGCGGACCACGGTGCGCGCCTGGTGGAGGAAGGCGGCGGCCGGCCGCCCGCCCGGCAGGACGAAGGAGTCGAGCGGCTTCAGCGCCATGTTCAGCGCGTCGATCTCGTCCTCGAGGCGCTGCACCTGGTTCGGCTGGATGCGGAGCACGCCCGCCTCGTCGGGATCGGCGCCGGGGCGGCAGAGATCGGCGCCGAGGTCGAACAGATCGTTCTGGATCCGCGCCAGCATGGCGTCGGCGACCGACTGGGTGTGCAGCCGCGCGAGGCCGATGGTGGCGTTGGCCTCATCGACTGTGCCGTAGGCCGCGACCCGCAGCTCGTGCTTGGCGACCCGGCTGCCGTCGCCGAGCGAGGTCCGGCCGCGGTCGCCGCCCTTGGTGTAGATTTTGGTCAGGCGGACCATCGGCCTGCCCGCGGTAGCCTGCCCCGGTCGATCTTCGTCATCCGTGGCTGACCAGCAGCACCAGCAGAATGATCACCGCGACTGCCTGCAAAGCGACCCGCGCCTGCATCAGCTTGTTGCCGTATTTGCGATTGAACTCGCCGCCATGGAAGAAGCCCGCGAGCCCGACCACCAGGGCGCCGAGCGTGGCGAACATGGCCAGCAGCAGCAGCGTGGTGAGAACCGTCATCGCGGTCGGCCTCTTTCTATGCGCGGAACGTCCGGCCCGGATCGGCTCACTACCGGTCCTCCCTATCTAGGAGCGCCACGCGCGCTTGCCCAGAGGGTCGGCCGACCAACCCGCTCGCGACGAGGTCCGGTCGGCGGCGGTGGGCCGGGGTCAGGATCACGATCTCGACCCGGCGGTTCGGCTGCCGGCCGGCTCGAGCGGATCGGCCCATGTGAACCGGTTCATAATGGGGCCGGAATTCCCGGTAGAATTCGACGCTTGCATAGATCGTCCGCAACGACAGCCAAGCGGGTCGGCATCGCCACCGGCCGGAGATGAGATTAGAACAGATGGAATTGTGTAGATCAAAGCTTCCCGGGCGTGGTTCGACGGTGGTCCGCAGCGGCCTCGTCCTGTTGCTCGGACTGGGGATCCTCAGCTGTACGCCCAACGAAGCCTGGCGAACGGCGTCTCCGATGGCATGCTCCGACGTCGGCTGCGATGGCACCTACATCGAGCGGCATAAAGATTTCGACCTCGCCTACGTGGAGTTCACTGAACGCGGCAACCTGTTCGACCGCGCGCAGACGGAAGAGGTGCTCGACCACGTCCGCAGCCGTGCCGCCTCGCCGGAGGGAGTCCTCGCGGTGGTTTTCGTGCATGGCTGGAAGCACAACGCAGCTGTCACGGATTCCAACGTCGACAGCTTTCGCCAGCTCCTGGAGAACGCGGCCAAGGCCATGCCGGTCAAGCGACGGATGGTGGGAATCTACGTCGGCTGGCGGGGGCTTTCGGTCACGCTACCCGTCGATCAAGGAGTTCAGCTATTGGGAGCGCAAGACGGCAGCCGACCAGGTAGGTAAGCGCGGCGTGACCGAGCTGCTGCTGGAGCTCGAGCGAGCGGCGGTCGACGACTCCGCCCCGACCAAGAATCTGTATTTGGTCACCGGCCACAGCTTCGGCGGCGCGATCGTCCTCTCGGCCGTCAATGACATCCTGCTCGAGCGGATCGTGACAGCGCCGCCGGCGAAGGATTGTGAAGCGCCCTCCAAGGCGAGCTGCTGCGTGGAGAGCCGGCCCTTCGGTCACGGAGTCGTGCTGCTGAACCCTGCGATCGAGGCCAATGAGGTGTTCCAACTCAAGCTCGCTGTGGCGCGACGGTGCTTTGGCCGCAACCAGGTCCGCCTGCTGCACGTGATCAGCTCCGATGCGGACGAGGCGACCAATAAGGCCTTTGGCATCGGCCAGCGGATCGACATGCTGAGCTGGCGCGAGACCGAGCTCGAGCGGGTGGTGAACGATAAGCGACTGCACTTCGCGGAACGCGCTCTCGATACCATCACCGTTGGCAACTACACCCCGTTCCAGACCGGACAGCTGTGCAATGGCGATCTCGCCCAAGAGGACCGTCGCCCCGAATGTCGGCTCAATGGCCGTCCGGGAAGCTGCCTGCAACGGTCGGAGGACGGTCGCTGGGACTACCTCTCCTACGTCGACGACGAAGACTGCGTTCCTCCGGAGGACCGCGAGCAGCACATCCCGGTGATGACCAACGAGCCGCTCGCGTTCATCCAGACCGACGAGGCCTTCATCAAAGACCACAACGACGTCTTCTCCATCGGTGTGACCGCCTACCTCTCGGCGATCGTGGCCGAGACCAGGTTCAAGCGAGCCAGTGCCTTCAAGGGTTCCGCGCGGGACGAGCGGTTTCCGGATGGATGCGTCGCGCCGGCCGGAACGTTCAACTTCGGGGCATGTTTCCACGCCTACGAACGCGTGTTTCGCCGCCAATCGCAGTCGTCACAAGGCAGCGACGGGCAATCGCCAGCGAGTGATCGGCCGCTGGCGTAAGCGGAATTGGCACGAGATCCGGTGGGGGCGGCTCACTCTTCTCGGCGCGTGGCCACCACGCAGGGCCTCGACCGCTGCCATCGCCCTGGGCCGCGGGCCAATTCCCACGATCGCTCCCGATGGTCGCTTTCGCCGCGGGATCCGCTTATGCTGCGGCGCGATTCAGGCCCGGGAGTGCAGCAGTGAACCGGATCGATCTCGACGGCAGGCGGGCGGTGGTCACCGGCGGCGCCCAGGGCATCGGCCGGGCGGTCGCCGAGCGGCTGCTGGCGTCCGGGGCGGCGGTGGCGCTGTGGGACCGTGACCAGGCGCTGGTCGACGCGACCCGGGCGGAGCTCGCGAGCCAGGGCACGGTGCAGGCGCTCGCGGTCGACGTGACCGATCTCGATGCGGTCGAGAGTGCTACCGCATCGACGCGGCAGACGCTCGGCGGCATCGACATCCTGATCAACAACGCCGGCATCGCCGGCCCCAACCACCCGCTCTGGGAGTACCCGCCGGAGGCGTGGCGGCAGGTCGTCGAGATCGACCTCAACGGGGTGTTTCACTGCTGCCGCGCGGTCGTGCCGCTGATGATCGGCCAGAACTACGGCCGGATCGTCAACGTCGCCTCGATCGCCGGCAAGGAGGGCAACCCCAGCGCCAGCGCCTACGCCGCGGCCAAGGCCGGCGTGATCGCGCTGACCAAGGCGCTGGGCAAGGAGCTCGCGACCTACGACATCGCGGTCAACTGCATCACGCCGGCCGCGGCCAGGACGCGGATCTTCGATCAGATCACCAAGGAGTTCGTCGACTACATGCTCACCAAGATCCCGCGCGGCCGCTTCGTCGAGGTCGCGGAGGTCGCGGCCATGGTCGCCTGGCTGGTGTCGGCCGAGAATTCCTTCACCACGGCCGCGGTGTTCGACCTCTCCGGCGGCCGCGCGACGTACTGAGGCGCGCTCCGTCGGCCGCAACTCTGCGCGCCAGATCGGCGCAGATGGTGCTATCCTCGAGCGCCCTGGATAACGGCGCATTCGAGCCAACATTAGACCCATGAGCGAGAAGGACCTGCCGACCCAGCGCCCCGGCGCCGACCCGGTCGAGAGCTTCCTCAAGGAGGTCGCGCAGACCCCGCCGCCGCAGCCGGGGAGCGGGCGGGGGCGCCTGATCTTCGCGATGGACGCGACCGCATCGCGCGAGCCGACGTGGGATCGCGCCTGCCAGGTCCAGGGCCAGATGTTCCTGGAGACGGCAGCGCTCGGCGGTCTCGACGTCCAGCTGGTGTACTACCGCGGCTTCGACGAATGCCGGGCGAGCCGCTGGGTCGACAATCCCGGCGATCTCGTGCGCCTGATGACCGGGGTGTTCTGCCTCGCCGGCCAGACCAAGCTCGGCCGCGTGCTCAAGCACGCCATCCGCGAGACCGAGAAGAAGCGGGTCGCGGCGCTGGTGTTCGTCGGCGACTGCTTCGAGGAGACCCTGGACGAGGTCGGCCAGACGGCGGGTCAGCTGGGGATGCTCGGGGTCCGCGCGTTCCTCTTTCAGGAAGGCCACAACCCGCAGGCGGAGCGGGCCTTCCGGCACATCGCGAAGCTGACCAACGGGGTGCATTGCCGGTTCGATTCGAGCAGCCCGCAGCAGCTGCGCGACCTGCTTGGCGCGGTCGCCGCCTATGCCGCAGGCGGCCAGCGGGCGCTCGCCGATCTGTCGCAGCGCTCGAGTCCCGAGGTCCGATTGCTGGCCAGACAGGTCCGCTAGGGACCACAGGCTTGTACCTCTTTTTCGGGGTAGTCTTTCTGATCCTGGTCCTGCTCGCCGCGCGCAGCTTCGTCCGCGCGAGCCCGGCCAGTCTCGCTCAGGGACTGCGCGCCTTTCTCGCCGCGTTCAGCGCGCTCGCCAGCACCGGCCTGTTGTTCAGCGGCCGCTTCGGCCTGGCGCTGATCACGATCGGCGCGACCTTCATGGCGATCCGCGCCATGTCGCGGGCGCACGCCGGAGCGCGCGGCTTCGGTGGTCAGGGCGCCGGGCAACGCAGCTCCGAGGTCACGACCGACACGCTTGCGATGCAGCTCGACCACCGCTCCGGGGAGCTGGAAGGCGAGGTGCTGCGCGGCCGGTTCGCCGGCCGCTCGCTGGCCTCGCTCGGCGTGTCGGATCTGCTCGAGCTATTGGCCGACTGTCAGCGCGAGGATCCGCGCTCGGTCCCGCTGCTCGAGACCTATCTCGATCGGCGCGCGCCCGACTGGCGCGCCGACGCCGGGAGCGCCGGCGGCGAGCATGCCGCAGGGCCGGGCGCCCGGTCCGCCATGGACGAGGCGACGGCGTGGTCGATCCTCGGCCTGGCACCTGGCGCCAGCGCGGACGAGATCAAGGCCGCGCATCGCCGGCTGATGACCAAGCTGCACCCCGACCACGGCGGCTCGGGCTACCTGGCGGCGCAGCTCAACCAAGCCAAGGACTATCTGCTGAGCCGCCGCCGCTGACCGACGCGCTTGCGACGCGCTGCCATCTGCCAATTTGCGCTGCCGTCGTGCTAGAAGACGGGTGGAATTGGTGGAACATAATGCTTGGCAGCGCCGTTGCAGTCGAACGCACGGCCGCGCCCCGCTGGGCCGGCCTGGCCACTACGCAGCGCGATCGACGACACCGGCGCTGATCGCCTCCGCGAGAGGGATTGGCACCGCGCTTAGTGTTGAGTCATCGAATCAGCAACCTCTATGTGAGAGAGACCGCTATGCGCGAAGACGCGAGGGTGCTCCGGTGATTTGCAAGGCCGTCTTTCCGGTCGCCGGGCTGGGCACGCGGATGCTGCCGGCCACCAAGGCGATTCCGAAGGAAATGCTGCCGGTGGTCGACAAACCGATCATCCAGTACGCGTTCGAGGAGGCTCGGGCGGCCGGCATCGAGCACATCATCTTCGTGACCGGGCGGGGCAAGAGCGTGATCGAGGACCACTTCGATCGCGCCTATGAGCTCGCCGGGGCCCTGGTCAAGAAGGGCAAGCTCGCGGAGCTGGAGTCGATCTCCTCGTGGCTCCCGCAGCCGGGCGAGCTCAACTATACCCGGCAGCAGGAGCCGCTCGGCCTCGGCCATGCCGTGTGGTGCGCTCGCGAGCTGGTCGGCAACGAGCCGTTCGCCGTGGTCCTGGTCGACGATCTGATTCAGAGCGCGACGCCCTGTCTTGAGCAGATGGTCGCGGTCCACGCCGAGACCGGCGGCAACATCGTCGCGGTCGAGGAGGTCGCAAAGGAGCATACCAATCGCTACGGCGTGCTCGATCCGGCTTCCGACGACGGCCGGCTGGTCGAGGTCAAGGGCCTGGTCGAGAAGCCCGATCCGGCCACCGCGCCGTCGCGCCTCGCGATCATCGGCCGCTACATCCTGCTGCCGGAGGTGTTCGAGCACCTCGCGCTGCAGCAGAGGGGCAGCGGCGGCGAGATCCAGCTCACCGACGCCATGGCCAGGATGATCGGGCGCAGGCCCGTCCACGGGCTGCGCTTCGAGGGCCGGCGCTTCGACTGCGGTGCGCGGCTCGGCTATCTCGAGGCGATCGTCGCCTGTGCGCTCGCGCGCGCGGACCTGCGATCCGGCATCCGTGACATTCTCGAACGCTATCGTTGACCAGTCGATCGCCCGGCGATCGGCGGCCCACATGGAGGTTGCATGCGCATCGCGATGATCGGCACCGGCTACGTCGGTCTGGTGTCCGCCGCCTGCTTTGCCGAGTTCGGGGTCGACGTCGTGGCGGTCGACAACGACCAGGGCAAGATCGAGCGTCTGCTGGCGGGCGAGATCCCGATCTACGAGCCCGGGCTCGACGAGGTGGTGGCGCGCAACACCGGCGCGGGGCGGCTGACCTTCACCAGCGACCTCGAGCGGGCGCTGGCAGATGTCGAAGCGGTCTTCATCGCGGTCGGCACGCCGTCGCGCCGCGGCGACGGCCATGCCGACCTCACCTATCTGTTCGCGGCTGCCGAGCAGATCGCAAAGGGCCTGACCCGCGACACCCTCGTCGTGACCAAGTCGACCGTGCCGGTCGGCACCGGGCGCCGCCTGCAGCAGCTCTTCGCCAGGCTGCGACCGGACCTCGCCATCGAGGTCGCCTCGAACCCCGAGTTCCTGCGCGAGGGCTCGGCGATCGAGGACTTCATGCGCCCGGACCGGGTGGTGGTCGGGGTCGAGAGCGAGCCGGCGCGGGACGTCCTCGACCGGCTCTATCGGCCGTTGAACCTGATCCAGACGCCGATCCTGTTCACCTCGCTCGAGACCGCCGAGCTGATCAAATACGCGACCAACAGCTTTCTCGCGACCAAGGTCACTTTCATCAACGAGATCGCCGATCTCTGCGAGCGGGTCGGGGCCGACGTGCAGGCGGTGGCCAAGGGGCTCGGCCTCGATCGCCGGATCGGCGGCAAGTTCCTCCACCCCGGCCCCGGCTTCGGCGGCTCCTGCTTCCCCAAGGACACCGCGGCGCTGCTGCGGATCGCCGAGGAGGCCAACGTGCCGCAGCGCATCGTCGAGAGCGTGGTCGCGGTCAACGAGGGCCGCAAGCGCAGCATGGTGCGCCGGATCGTCCAGGCCTGCGGCGGCTCGGTGCGCGGCAAGACCGTGGCGATCCTCGGCGTCACCTTCAAGCCCAACACCGACGACATCCGCGACAGCCCGAGCCTGGTGATCATCCCGGCGCTCCAGGCCGAGGGGGCGGTGGTCCGGGCCTACGACCCCGAGGGCATGCCGAGCGCCGCGGACGCGCTGCCGGAGGTGGTCTGGTGCGCCGACGCCTACCGCGCCACCGACGGCGCCGACGCGATGGTCGTGCTGACCGAATGGAACCAGTTCCGCGGCCTCGACCTGGAGCGGATCCGCGCTCTGCTCCGGCGGCCGATCGTGGTCGACCTGCGCAACATCTACGAGCCGAGCGACATGGTGGCGCTAGGCTTCAGCTACACCAGCATCGGCCGGCCGCTCCTGAACGCCGCGATCGACGTCAAGCCGAGGAAGAGCGCATGAGCGCGGCGCGCGCGGACGGCAAGCGCGCGACCGGGCACGCGTTCCATCCGACGGTGCTGCGGGAATACGACATCCGCGGCATCGTCGGCCAGACGCTCGGCGCCGCCGACGCCCAGGCGCTCGGCCGCGCTTATGCCACCCTTCTGCGCGGCGCCGGCGGCCGCCGGGTCGGCCTCGGCTTCGACGGCCGGCTGAGCTCGCCGGAGCTGGCCGAAGCGCTCGGCGAGGGTCTGCGCGCGGGCGGCATCGACGTGCTCTGGATCGGCCGCGGGCCGACGCCCATGCTGTATTTCGCGGTCCATCACCTGAACGCCGACGGCGGCATCCAGGTGACCGGCTCGCACAACCCGCCGGACCACAACGGCTTCAAGATGATGCTCGGCAAGAAGTCGCTGTTCGGCGCGCGCATCCAGGAGCTCGGCCGGATCGCGGCGAGCGGCGAGTTCGCGACCGGCGCCGGCCGGCGCGTCGACAGCCCGGTCTTCGACGCCTACGTCGAGCGCCTGGTCAGCGACTTTCGCGGCGGCCGGGAGCTGAACGTGGTCTGGGACGCCGGCAATGGTGCCACCGGAGAGGCGCTCGAAGCACTCGCCGCGCGCCTGCCGGGGCGGCACACGCTGCTCTACGCCGAGATCGACGGCCGCTTTCCCAACCATCACCCGGACCCGACGGTGCCGGAGAACCTGGTCGACCTGATCCGCACCGTGGAGGCCGAGGGCGCCGAGGTCGGCATCGCCTTCGACGGCGACGGCGACCGGATCGGGGTGGTCGACGGCCAGGGCCGGATCATGTTCGGCGACCAGATGATGCAGATCCTGGCCGCCGAGGTGCTCGCCCGCCATCCCGGCGCACCGATCCTCGCCGACGTCAAGGCGAGCCAGGCGCTGTTCGACGAGATCGGGCGGCTCGGCGGCAAGCCGGTGATGTACAAGACCGGCCATTCGCTGATGAAGGCGGCGATGGCCGAGATGGAAGCACCGCTCGCCGGCGAGATGTCCGGGCACATCTTCTACAGCGACGGCTTCTACGGCCACGACGACGCGCTCTACGTCGCGGTGCGCCTGCTCGGGATCCTCGCTGGGGGCGAGCGGACGCTCGCCGGGTGGCGCGATCGCATGGCGCCGATGGTCAACACGCCGGAACTCCGCTTCGACTGCCCGGACGAGACCAAGTTCGGGGTCATCGAGCGGGTCAAGGCGCGGCTCGAGGGCGAGGGCGCCAAGGTCAACGCGATCGACGGCGTGCGCGTGATGACCGCAGACGGCTGGTGGCTCCTGCGCGCCTCCAACACCCAGGCCGTGCTGGTCGCCCGCGCCGAGGCGGCCGACGAGGCAGCCCTCGCCCGTCTCAAGCAGCAGATCGCGGCCAACCTCGAGGCCGCCGGCGTCACTCCGCCTGCGTTCTAAGCATCAGCCGGCAATCTCGCTAGCGCTCCGAGAGCGCGTCGCTTACGATGACCGCCTGCTGAGGGGGTCGCCCGTGAGCATCGATTTTCTGGTAACGTCGCTGATCGTCGTCGTCTCGCCCGGGATCGGCGTTCTCTATCACGCTGGCGGCCGGGCTCTCGCGCGGGTGGCGCGCCGAGCGTCGTCGCGGCGTTCGGCTGCACGCTCGGCATCGTCCCGCACATGGCGGCGGCGATCATGGGGCTCGCCGCGCTCCTGCATACGAGCGCGCTCGCGTTCCAGACCCTCAAATACCTGGGCGTGGCCTACCTTCTCTACATGGCGTGGAGCACGTTGAAAGAGCGGGGCGCGCTCAAGGTGGAAAAGGAGATCGGCCCGCGCTCGGCGAGCCAGGTGATCACGTCTGCCATCCTGGTCAACATCCTCAATCCGAAGCTCTCGATCTTCTTCCTCGCGTTCCTGCCGCAGTTCGTGAGCGCGGACGAACCCAATCCTCTCGCGCGCATGCTCGAGCTGAGCGCGGTTTTCATGGCTGCTCACCTTCGCGGTCTTCGTCGGCTACGGGATGTTCGCCGCCGCGGTCCGACCCACGTGATCTCGCGCCCGCGGGTGCTGACCTGGATGCGCCGCACCTTCGCCGGCGCGTTCGCCGCGCTCGGCGCCAAGCTCGCGTTCGCCGATCGTTAGAGATTTTCTCCTTGCAAGCTCGATCGCGTGGGCAGGAGCGAACCATGAGGGAGGCCGGAGCCGAGGCGAGAACCACGCGCCCAGATCGGCCAACGGCATGAGCACAGCCTGGACCGGCTGTAGGCCAGGTTCAGAGGCTTTCTCCGGCTGGGATCTGCCGCCAGACAGGTGTTCCAATTGACCGGGGATCGATTGAGGAGCAGGTTTTCGGGTGGCAGCCAGAGGCATCTGGGGAATGTCGGCTTGAAGGCTACGCGCGCATAGCGCACATCGGAGAGGCCGAAGCGCTCGCGTGTCATGAGTGCGGGGGTGAGGCATGAAAATTGTAGTTATCGGCGGCAGCGGGCTCATAGGCTCGAAGACCGTGAATAGACTTCGTGATGCCGGCCACGAGGTCGTAGCGGTTCACCGAACACCGGCGTCAACACCATCACTGGCGAAGGGCTGCCTGAAGCGCTCGCGGGCGCGCAGGTCGTTGTCGATCTAGCGAACTCGCCGTCGTTCGAGGATAAGGCGGTTCTGGAATTCTTCCAGACGTCGGGAAGCAACCTCCTTGCCGCGGAGGCCACCGCGGGCGTGGGACATCACGTTGCTCTGTCGGTCGTCGGCACGGAGCGTCTTCAGGAGAGCGGCTATTTCCGCGGGAAGCTGGCCCAGGAGAAGCTGATCAAGGCTTCCGGGATCCCGTATACGATCGTCCGTTCGACGCAGTTCTTCGAATTCCTGCGTGGCATCGTCCAGTCAGGCACCACAGGGAAGACCGTTCACCTGTCGCCCGCCTATGTGCAGCCCATCGCCTCCGATGACGTGGCTGCCGCGATGGCCGACGTCACGCTCGGCAAGCCCGTCAACGGCACGATCGAGATCGCCGGTCCGGAACGTGTGCGCTTCAACGAACTCGTTGGACGATACCTGAAAGCAACCAATGACCCGCGCGAGGTGGTGACAGATGTCCACGCCCGTTATTTCGGAGCGGAACTGAACGATCAAGCACTCGTTCCCGGCGACAATCCGCGCATCGGCGCAATCCGCTTCGAGGACT
>CAVWCE010000032.1:0-82990 GCA_963753275.1 uncultured Alphaproteobacteria bacterium
GCGATCGCATTCGTGGATGGCTGGCAGATGCTGTTCAGGAGCGTCGGCGCGACGTCCGAAACGTTGCGCGTTGCAATGCATGCAATGGGGGACCACAGGATCGGGTTCTGGGACGCGATGCTGTGGGCGGTCGCGCGCGACGCTGGCTGCCGTTACCTGTTCAGCGAGAATTCCCAGAGCGGCCGCGCCCTTGAGGGCGTGACCTTCGTCAACCCGTTCGCGCCCGGCGGGCTGCCCGCAGGAGGTCGAGCGGGCGCTCGGTGACGGCTAGGGCAAGTCCGCGGCGGCTGTTATCCTGAGCGCGCCCTTCGAGGACGGACCCAGGCCAGCCCGCGATGCAGCGCTCACCTGCCGTGCCAGCGACCGCCTCGCCGATGATCGCCCAGTACCAGGCGCTCAAGGCGCGCGCATCCCGGATGCCTGCTGTTCTTCCGCATGGGCGATTTCTACGAGCTGTTCTTCGAGGATGCGCGGCGGCGGCCCGGCGCTCGACATCGCGCTGACCGGCGCGGCCGGCATCGCGGCGAGGAAATCCCGATGTGCGGCGTGCCGGCGCACAATGCCGAGCCCTATCTGCAGCGGCTGATCCGGCGGCTTCAAGGTCGCGATCTGCGAGCAGATGGAGGATCCGGCCGAGGCGCGCAGCGCGGCGGCAAGAGGCTCGTCCATCGCGACGTGGTCCGCGTGGTCACGCCCGGCACGATCACCGAGGACGCCTGCTCGAGCGCGCGCCGGCCAATTTCCTGCCCGCGCTGGCCGCAGCCAGAAGGCGACGGCCTGGCCTGGCTCGATCTCTCGACCGGCGAGTTCCTGACCGCGCCGGTCGCCGACGGCACGCTCGCCGCCGAGCTCGATCGCATCGACCCGCGCGAGATGCTGGTGCCCGACCGCCTGCTCGCGCCGAGGCGCGGCGGCCCCTATGGCGCGAGCTCGACGAGCGCCTGTCGCCGCTGCCGCATCGCGCTTCGACGCAGGGCCGGCGAGCGCCGCCTAGGCGAGCTACGGCGTCGCGGCGCTCGATGGCTTCGGCGCCTTCAGGCGCGCCGAGCTCGGTGCCCCGGTGCCTGTCGACTATGTCGGGCTGACCCAGAAGGGCCGTCTGCCGCAGCTTGCGCCCGCCGCGCCGGGTCGGAGCCGGGCAGCCAGCTGCAGATCGACCCGGCGACCCGGCGCAACCTGGAGCTGCTCAGCGCAGCCTCACGGCGAGCGCCAGGCAGCCTGCTCGCCGCCATCGACCGCACGGTGACCGGCGCCGGCGGCCGGCTGCTGGCCGCCGGCTGGCCGCCCCGCTGGCCCGCGCCGCGCGATCCGGCGCCGGCTCGACGAGGTCAGGCCTGGTCGACGCCGCCGAGCTGCGCGCCGATCTGCGCGCGGCGCTGAAGCGCTGCCCGACCTCGAGCGCGCCCTGTCGCGGCTGGCGCTGGGCCGCGGCGGCCCGCGCGACCTGCTGGCGATCGGGCGGGGCTGGCGCGCGCCGGCCGCGATCCGGCGGAGCCTGGCCGGCAGCGCCTCGCCGCTGCCGCCACGGCCTGGCGATCGCCGATCACGCCGCGCTCGCCGCCCGGCTCGCGCGACGCTGGTCGACGAGCCGCCGGTGCTGGCGCGCGACGGCGGCTCATCGCCGCGGGCTTCGCCCGAGCTCGACGAGCTGCGCGCGCTGCGCGACCAGGCGCGGCGCCACATCGCCGCGCTGGAGGCCCGCTACCGGCGAGACCGGCATCGCCTCCCTCAAGATCCGCCACAACAACCTGCTCGGCTACCATATCGAGGTGACCGCGACCGCATCTCGCGAAGGTGCCGGCGCGTTCGTCCAGCGCCAGAGCATGGCGGGCGCGACCCGCTACACCACCGCGGAGCTGGCCGAGCTGGAGAGCCGGATCGCCAGCGCGGCCGAGCGGGCGCTGGCGCTCGAGCTCGAGCTGTTCGAGGAGCTGTGCCAGGCGGTGCTGGCGGCGGCCGAGGCGATCGCGGGCACCGCGCAGGCGCTCGCCGAGCTGGACGTCGCGGCGGCGCTGGCCGAGCTGGCGGCCGAGCAGCGCTAGTGCCGCCCGGAGATCGACGACGGCGACGCCTTCGCGATCAAGGGCGGCCGCCATCCGGTGGTCGAGCAGGCGCTGGCACGGAGGCCAAGCCCTTCATCGCCAACGATGCGGCTCTCGGGCGCGCGAGCGGCTGTGGCTGCTGACCGGCCCCAACATGGCCGGCAAGAGCACCTTCCTGCGCCAGAACGCGCTGATCGTCGTGCTGGCGCAGGTCGGCAGCTTCGTGCCGGCGGAGCGCGCCCGGATCGGCGTGGTCGACCGGCTGTTCAGCCGCGTCGGCGCCGCCGACGACCTGGCCCGCGGCCGCTCGACCTTCATGGTCGAGATGGTCGAGACCGCGGCGATCCTGCACCAGGCGGCGCCGGGAGCCTCGTCATGCTGGACGAGATCGGCCGCGGCACCGCGACCTATGACGGCATGTCGCTCGCCTGGGCGATGGTCGAGCATCTGCACGAGGTCAACCGCTGCCGCGGCCTGTTCGCCACCCACTACCACGAGCTGACGGCGCTCGCCGGCGGGCTCGAGCAGCTGGCCTGCCGCACCATGCGGGTCAAGGAGTGGCAGGGCGAGGTCGTGTTCCTGCACGAGGTCGCGCCGGCACCGCCGACCGCTCCTATGGCATCCATGTCGCCCGGCTCGCCGGCCTGCCCGAGCCGGTGCTGGCGCGCGCCGAGGAGGTGCTGCAGCGGCTCGAGGAGGGCGAGGCCCGGAGCGCGCCCGCGCGGCTCGCCGACGACCTGCCGCTGTTCGCCGCCGCGCGCGGCCGGAGGCGGCCCTGCCGACCGCCGGCGGCGGCCGTCGCCGGTCGAGCGCGCTGCGCGCCGTCAACCCGGACGAGCTGAACCCGCGCGAGGCGCTCGATCTGCTCTATCGGCTGAAAGCGCTGCTCGACGGTGCCGAGCGCTCCTGACTTGCCCCGGAACTCGCGGCTGCGGGCCGCGTTGGTTACGGCGCTCGCGCCGACCTATATCCTCCTGAGATCGAGAGGCAACTGCGAGGCATCGACTCATGGCCGTCCCGAGACCGGTCCTCACAGGCTCCGCGCGGGCCCGGGCCGTCCTCCTCCTGCTCCTCGTCCTCGCCGCCGGTTGCACCGTGCCGACGCCCTGGACCAGCCGTTGGCGGACGGCTACGGCTACGGCGAGCAGCAGATCGAGAGCGATCGCTACCGCGTGACCTTCTCCGGCAACATGGCCGACCCCACGCGAGTTACGGTGCAGAATTACCTCCTCTACCGGGCGGCCGAGCTGACGCTCGCGGGCAGGGCCACGACTACTTCACCGTGGTCGACCAGAGCCTCGAGCGCTCCACCACGTATTATGGCTTCCGGCTTCGACGACCCCTTCTGGGGTTCCGCGTGGTACTGGAACCGCGACCGTTCGGGCCGGGGTTCGGCGACTACACCGCCTATCCGGTCGACAGCTACAGCGCGTTCGCCGACATCGTCATGGCCGACGGCGAGAAGCCGGCCGGGGGAGGTCAGAGCCTATGATGCCAGAGATGTGCTGCGCCAGCTCTGCCTCCGGATCGAGCTCCCCGAGGATGCCTGAGCGCGCTCCCCGCTCGGGCGGGCGCCATCCGATCGCCCGGCCGGGCTCGGCGTCGCGCTGCTGCTGCTCGGCCTCGTCGCCTGCGCCTCCGCGCCGACCATCTATCGCCGCGGCGAGCGACGGCTACGGCTACCGCGATCAGCAGATCGAGAGCAATCGCTATCGCGTGTCGTTCTCCGGCAACGTTGCGACCGATCTCGATGCGGTCCGGGACTACGCGCTCTATCGCGCCGCCGAGTTGACGCTCGCGAGATGCGACGACTTTGGGGGTGGTCGACGGACACCGAACCCGCTCGTCCGGGGTCGGCGGCCCGCGAATCGGGGTCGGGGTCGGCGGCGGCGGCTCGCGGCTTGGGGTCGGGCTGTCGAGCATCCTCGGCTCGGCGGCGGCTCGCCGAGGACTACACGGTCAAGCTCGACATCCTCACCTTCGAGGGCGAGGCCGGCGGCCGATCTGGACGCCTACGACGCGCGCGAGGTGATCCGCGGCTCGAGCCGACCGTCCAGCGCCGGCTGGCCTGATCAGAGCGACGGTGGCGGCCTGCTCGATGGTCTGGAGCGTGTAGTCGCGGACGATCTTGGCGACCGAAGATGCGGAAATTCCTGAAGATCTCGCGCCTGCCGCGTTCCTGCGCCGCGCGATGGCGGCGCTGCGCCTCGCGAGCCCTCGATCGCCGCCGCATCCGCGCCAGAACGACAGCGAGACATATTTACTCGGCCTCAGCGAGGCTCTCGAAGCGCTCGACCGAGAAGGAAGCCGTCGATCTTATCAAGCTCGGGCCGGAGCACGGCCGCAAGGTCGAAGGAGTCCTGCTCCGCCTATCGCGCATCGTGACCTGGAAGATCTACCACCATCATCGTCCGGCTGCCCTCCCCCTCGGCCCGCTCGGCTCTCACGCTTAAAGCGGTTCGGCCAGTGCCGCTATTTTTAAGCCCGACAGCCGAGCCAGCGACGTCGGTTCGGCTGTCACCATGAGCATTCGTGCTTCTGGCTGATTAGCTAGCGCGAGATAGAAGCAGTCATAAACAGGATGATACGAGCTCGAAGTGCGAGCGCCATCGCCGGCTCGTCAGAGCAGCGCTGTCGGCCGAAGGTCGATTAGGTGGCGCCGAAGACGCTTGGCCGCCTCTGCCGCCTGATCAGGCACCGCTTGACCGAGCCGCACCTTGCGCCACATAGCGCTGCATACCTCCGGCACCAAAAGATCCGGTGCCACGACGCCTGCACGAGCTTCCCCAAGGCTGCGCGCCCGATCTGCGCCGGGCTCTCGATGAACCACTTGATGGCGACGCTCGCGTCGACGACTAGGGCCATCCCCGGTCACGCTCCTCGCGGATCAGCTCGGCCGAGTTGGTCTGCGGGACCTTCGGTGTCATCGCGCGAATGCGATCGAGATCCGCCAGGATCTCCTCCCGCGACGGCCGCGCCGCCTCGCTCAGGATGTCGCGCAGCTCCTGCTCCAGCGAGCGTTGCGGCCTGCCGCCCGCGCCTTCAGTCGGGCGACGACCTCGTCGGGAAGGTTGCGGACGATCACCTGCGCCATCAACTGCTCCTCGGTTGCTATCGTGCTGATAGCGTAGTGAGTCCGCCCGTCAAGCTCGAGGCTCAGACCTCGCGCCAGCGGTGGCAGGCGACGCGGTGGCCGGGGGCGATCTCCTCGATCGCCGGCACCTCGTCGGCGCAGCGCTGGATGGCGAGCGGGCAGCGGGTGCGGAACACGCAGCCCGAGGGCGGATCGAGCGGCGAGGGCAGGTCGCCCGTCAGCACGATCCGCGGCTTCTGGCGTTCGAGCTTCGGGTCGGGGATCGGCACCGCCGAGATCAGCGCCTTGGTGTAGGGATGGCGGGGAAGGCATAGAGCGCGTCGCGGTCCGCGAGCTCCATCATCCGGCCGAGGTAGAGCACCAGGATGCGGTGGCTGATGTGGCGGACCACCGAGAGGTCGTGGCTGATGAACAGCAGCGACAGGCCGAACTCGCGCTGAGCCGCATCAACAGGTTGATGATCTGCGCCTGGATCGAGACGTCGAGCGCCGAGACCGGCTCGTCGCAGACGATCAGCCGCGGTCGAGGATCATCGCCCGGGCGACGCCGATGCGCTGGCACTGGCCGCCCGAGAACTCATGCGGGTAGCGGTTGATCATCTGCGGCAGGAGGCCGGTCCTGGCCATCATGTCCTCGACCCGCGCCTTGACCTCGGCGCGGCTGAGGCCCGGCTCGTGGGTGATCAGCGGCTCGGCGACGATGTCGCCGATGGTCATGCGCGGATTGAGCGAGGCGAGCGGGTCCTGGAAGACGATCTGCATCGCGCGCCGGTGCCGCCGCAACGCCTCGGCGCCGAGCGCGCGAGATCGTCGCCGAGCCAGACCACGCGGCCCGCGGTCGGCTCGATCAGGCGGAGGATCGCCCGGCCCAGCGTCGACTTGCCGCAGCCGGACTCGCCGACCACGCCGAGCGTCTCGCCCGGCGCGAGCGCGAAGCTGACGCCGTCGACCGCCTTGAGCGGCACATGGCGCCGCCGCAGCAGGCGTGCCGACGGCGATCGGGAAGTGCACGCGCAGCTCCTCGACCTCGAGCAGCGCCGCGCCCATCGAGGCGGCTCCGCCAGGCGCTCCAGATGGCAGGCCTTGGCGCGGCCGGGCGCGAAGCTCGCGCAGCTGCGGGCGCTCGCGCGCGCAGCGCTCGAAGGCGAAGCCGCAGCGCTCGCGGAAGGCGCAGCCCGCAGGCAGCGCCTGGAGATTGGGCGGCTGGCCGGGGATCGTGCCGAGCTCCCGCGCCGTCGCGGGGTCGAGCCGCGGCATCGGCGCGCAGCAGCCCGCGGGTATAGGGGTGCTGCGGGTCGGCGAAGATCTGCTCGACCGGGCCCTCCTCGACGATCCGCCCGGCGTACATCACCAGGACCCGCTCGGCGAGCCCGGCGATCACGCCGAGATCGTGGGTGATCAGCACGATCGCCATGCCGAGCTCGCGCCGCAGCTCCTGCAACAGCTCCAGGATCTGCGCCTGCACGGTGACGTCGAGCGCGGTGGTCGGCTCGTCGGCGATCAGGAGCTCCGGCTCGCACAGCAGCGCGATCGCGATCATCACCCGCTGGCGCATGCCGCCCGAGAACTCGTGCGGGTAGAGGTCGATGCGCCGGCGGCGGCCGGGATCCCGACCAGATCGAGCAGCTCGAGCGCGCGCCGGCGCGCCGCCTGCTCGCTCAGCCCCTTGTGCTCGACCAGGACCTCGGTCATCTGGCGCGAGATCCGGAGGTAGGGGTTGAGCGAGGTCATCGGGTCCTGGAAGACCATCGCCAGGCGGACGCCGCGGATCCGGTTGAGCTCCCTTGCTCGGCAGGTCGAGGAGCTCCTGGCCGCGAAAGCGCGCGCTGCCGGTGCAGACGCCGTTCCTGGCGAGCAGGCCCATGATCGAGAGGAACGCCTGGGTCTTGCCCGAGCCGGATTCGCCGACCACGCCGACCGCGGCACCTTCCGCGATCTCGAAGCCCACCTCGTCACCGCCGCGACCTCGCCCTCGGGCGTGGCGAAGCGGGTGGTGAGATCGGTCACCGCCAGGACCGCGCCCATGCGCATCCCTTCGACCTCGGCGGCCGCCACGGGGTGGCAGGCGCTTCCTCCCAGAATGCGCGCGCCGCGCTGGCCACGCAATTTTGCAGGCTGGGGCGACCGGCGCCCATGAAAAGAGCCGGTGACCAGAGTCCGGCCCGTTCGCCGAGAGTGCCGTCCCAGCGGTCAGGCCGCCGCCTCTGAGCGCGGTCTTGTTGACGTCGGAGAGCGCGATCTGGTTGAGCTTCTGATCGGTCGACTTCTCCTCCTCGAGGGTCTGGCTGAGCAGCTGCGCGGCCTCCTGCTGGCCGGTCGCCTCGGCGAGCGCGTGGACCGTGCCGTAGCTCGCGATCTCGTAGTGCTCGACCTTCTGCGCGGCCCCGATCAGCGCCGCGTCGAGGACCTCCGGCGTCTTGATCTCCTCCATCATCTCCTGGGCTTCCTCGATCAGCCCGACCATCGCCTCGCAGCGCTTGGCGCGCGCCGAGCAGCTCGAGCTTCTCGAACACCATCTCGAGCCGCTCGACCTGGCCCTTGGTCTCCTCGAGGTGCTCTCGAACGCCTGGCGCAGCTTGGCCGACTTGCTCGACTTCGCCATCTTCGGCAGCGCCTTCACCAGCTGCTTCTCGGCGTGATAGATGTCGCGCAGCTCGTCGACCAGCAGGTCTTGAACCGTCTTTACAGCCATTGTTGTCTCTCCTGTTGACCAGTGGGGCTGGCCCGTTCTCGCCCAATGCCCGGGCGCCGTTCGCGGGGTAACAACGACCGGCGAACCGCCGGGTTCCAGCGAACGGTTCACGCGCGCGGCGGCCCGGCCTGGATCGCCTGCGGCGATCGGCTGCATGCCTGCCGGCGCCGGCGCGCGAGCGGTCCGCTTGACCCTCGAGACCGACTGGAACAGATAGGGAACAGGAGGAGCCTGGATGTCGTCGAATCCCAGCGCAAGCTCGAGATTCTGGCCGATGCCGCAAAGTACGATGCGTCATGCGCCTCCGCGGGCGGACCGAAGCGGACTCGCCGGGACGCCGCGGCATCGGTTCGACCAGGGATGGGGATCTGCCATGCCTATGCGCCCGATGGCCGCTGCATCTCGCTGCTCAAGATCCTGCTGACCAACTTCTGCGTCTACGACTGCCTCTACTGCGTCAACCGGCGCTCCAGCAACGTGCGCCGCGCGCGCTTCAGGGCCGAGGAGGTGGTGGACCTCACGCTCGGGTTCTACCGGCGCAACTACATCGAAGGGTTGTTCCTGTCTCCGGGATCATCCGCGCGCCCGACTACACGATGGAGCAGATCGTCCAGGTGGCGCGGACGCTGCGCGAGCAGCACGGCTTTCGCGGCTACATCCACCTGAAGACCATCCCCGAGGCGCGCCGGAGCTGCTGGCGGAGGCCGGGCGCTACGCCGACCGGCTCAGCATCAACGTCGAGCTGCCGGCGAAGCCTGCCTGGGGCGGCTGGCGCCGGAGAAGGACGGGACGGCGATCCGCCGCACGATGGCGGGCCTGCGCCTCAACATCGAGGAGGCGAAGGACGAGACGAAGGCGCCGCGCTTCGCGCCCGCCGGCCAGAGCACCCAGATGATCGTCGGCGCCGACACCGCGACCGATCCACGATCCTCGGACCAGCGCCGCGCTCTATGACGCCTACCGCTGCGGCGGGTCTACTACTCGGCGTTCAGCCCGATCCCCGACGCCAGTCCGGCCCTGCCCGCCACGCGCCGCCGCTGATGCGCGAGCACCGGCTGTATCAGGCCGACTGGCTGATGCGGTTCTACGGCTTCGACGCGGGCGAGATCGTGCCGCGCGGCCGCGGCATGCTCGACCTGGAGATCGATCCGAAGCTCGCCTGGGCGTTGCGCAACCGGCGCGCTTCCCGGTCGACGTCAACAGGGCGGAGCGGGAGCTGCTCCTGCGCGTGCCCGGGCTGGGCGTGCGGACCGTCGAGCGGCTGCTGCCGCGCGCCGCCACGGCGCTGCGGATCGACGACCTCGGGCGGCTGCGGCGTCGCTAGCCAAGGTGCCGCCCTTCATCGTCACGGCGGACCATCGGCCGCTCGGCGCTGGACCGGCTCGACCTGCGCGGCACGGCTCGCCCCGCCGGGCAGCTCGTCGCTTGTTCGCCTGAGCCGCTCCGTAGCCCCGTCCATGTACGCCGTCGCGCTCACCCGGCCCGCCGATCTCGAGGAGTTCGCGCTGCGGCGCGGCGGCTGATCGCGGCCGGCGCCGAGCCGGGCTCGGTGCCTCTGGCGGACGGGCGAGGATCGCCGAGCTGTTCGGCGCGCCTGCCGCCGCGCTGCGGCCGGCTCGTTCGCGTGCCGGCGGCTTCCTGCGCTCTGCGGGCGACGTGGTCTGCCACCGCGACCCGGCGCGCTTCGCGCTGCTCTACAGTGCTGCTGTGGCGGCTCACCCATGGCGAGCGGAGCTGCTGGAGATCGCTTCCGACCCGCTGGTCCACCGGCTCGCGCGGCTCGCAAGGCGGTGCGCCGCGACATCCACAAGATGCACGCCTTCGTGCGCTTTCGCCGGGTCGAGGCGACGATGGCGAGCGTTTCGTGGCCTGGTTCGAGCCCGAGCACCACATCCTGCGGCGCGCGGCGCCGTTCTTCGCGGCCGCTTCGCCGCGATGCGCTGGTCGATCCTGACGCCGGCGGGCGCGATCCACTGGGACGGCGCGGCGCTCGCCTTCGGGGCCGGCGTCAGCGGCGGACGCTCCGGCCGACGACGCGCTCGAGGAATAGTGGCGCACCTACTACGCGAGCATCTTCAACCCGGCGCGCGTCAATCCCGGCCATGCGGGCCGAGATGCCGCGCAAGTACTGGCGCAACCTGCCGGAGGCCGCGCTGATCCCGGGCCTCCTGGCGCAGGCGCCGGACCGCACGCGCGGCATGATCGGAGACGGTGCCAGAGCCGTCGCGCAAGCGGATCAGGCCGGTCGCGCCGCGCGCGCTGCCCGAGCACGCCGGCACGCTCGCCGAGCTTGCGCTGCAGGCGGCGCGCCTGCGAGCGCTGCCCGCTGCACGGGCCCGCGACCCAGGCCGTTCCGGGGAAGGGGCCGGCGGACGCGCCGGTCGTGCTGGTCGGCGAGCAGCCGGGCGACCAGGAGGATCTCGCCGGGCGGCCGTTCGTCGGCCCCGCCGGGCAGCTGCTCGACCGGGCGCTGGCCGAGGCCGGGATCGAGCGCGGCGGGTCTACGTCACCAATGCGGTCAAGCACTTCAAGTTCAGCCGCGCGGCAAGCGGCGCATCCACCAGACGCCTGACGCGGCTGGGAGATCGAGCATTGCCGCTGGTGGCTGACCGCGAGATCGCGCTGTACGTCCGCGGCTGATCGGTGGCGCTCGGCGCCACCGCCGCGCGCGCGCTCGCCGGCCGCCCCGTCGCGGTGATGCGCGAGCGCGGCCGGGTGACCGAGTTCGCCGGCGGCCATCCCGGCCTGATCACCGTTCACCCGTCGTTCCTGCTGCGCCTGCCCGACGCCGCCGCGCGGGCGCGCGAGTACGAGGGCTTCCTCGCCGACCTCCGCGAGGTCGCCGCCCTCGTCCCGGCAATCCGCCAGGCCGCGTGATGGACGGCACCGGAGCCGCCGGGCCATGTCGATGGCTTGATGCTCTTCGGGCAATGCTATGATGTCCAAATGCGCACGACGCTCACCATCGACGACGGAATCGCGCAGGCGCTCAAGGAGCTGGCGCACCGGTCCAACAAGCCTTTCAAGCAGGTCGTGAACGAGACTCTGCGCGCCGGTCTCAGCACAGCGAGGGCGCGCCGGAGCAAACGCTACAAGGTGAAGCCGGCCGCGCTTGGCGGGGTGTCTCCCGGCATCGACCTGGACAAGGCCCCGGCACTCGCCGATGCCATCGAGGACCAGGAGCTCGCGACCAAGATCCAGCTGCGCAAGTGATTCTGGTCGACGCCAACCTGCTCGATGCTACTGCCCTGGATCGTCATTCTCGCGTTCGTTCGTATCACGACCCGCGCGGGCATCATGCGCCGCCCGTTGGCGCTCGCCGATGCGCTTGCCTACTCCGCGACCTCGCCGCGCAACTCGGCCAACTCGTCCTCGAGGCCGATGCCAGCAAAGCGCTCCCGTAGACGGCTCCCCAGCGGTTTCCTCGGCGCGCTCTCGCCCTTGACCGCGTTGCGGAGGATCTCACGCACCTCCTCCCCGGTGCTGCGCCCGTGCCGCCACGCACGGCGTTGCAATCGCGCCTTGACCTCGTCCTCCAGCTTTCGAATCAGGAGCTGAGCCATCGGCTTCGCCTCATGGCCAATAGACGCGCACGAGGATGGCGATGACGCCAGCGCTCGTGATCCATTGCAATGCCTCGAGCCGCGCAGCTTGCGCTCGATGTCGTGCATGCGGCCGTCATATTCGGCCACCTCCTCGGACGCCTCCTTGGCAACACCCTCGCTGGCACCGGCTTCAACCAACGCGTCGTAAAGCTTGCCGAGGCGGAGCGCCATTGCCGTCTCCATCAGCCATCATGGCTCGCAATTCTACCGCAGTCCCGCCGCGCTGGGTACCCAGCGCGGCTCGGCATCACCGGTCCTTCGGGTCCAGCGCGTCGCGCAGGCCGTCGCCGATGAAGTTGAAGCAGAAGAGCGTGATGGCGAGGAAGGTCGCGGGGAAGATCAGGAGCCAGGGGGCGCGATTCCATCTGGGCGGCGCCCTCGGCGATCAGGACGCCCCAGGAGGTCAGCGGCTCCTGGACGCCGAGGCCGAGGAACGACAGGAAGGATTCGATCAGGATCACCTGGGGGACGGTGAGGGTGACGTAGACGATCACCGGGCCCAGCACGTTCGGGATGATGTGGCGGGTGATGATCTTGCGGTTGCTGACGCCCGCCGCGCGCGCCGCCTCGATGAACTCCTTGCCCTTCACCGCGAGCGTCTGGCCGCGCACGATCCGCGCCATGGTCAGCCACTCGACCGCGCCGATCGCGACGAAGATCAGGAAGATGTGGCGGCCGAACACGACCATCAGCAGGATCACGAAGAACATGAAGGGCAGCGAGTACATCACGTCGACGAAGCGCATCATCAGGTTGTCGATGCGGCCGCCGAAGTAGCCGGCGATCGCGCCCCAGGTGACGCCGATCACGAGGCTCACCCCGGTCGCGAGGATGCCGACCGTGAGCGAGACCCGCGCGCCGTAGAGGGTGCGCACGAACAGGTCGCGGCCGTTGCCGTCGGTGCCGAACCAGTGGGCGTTGGCGAAGTCGGGCGGCGCCAGGATGCGCTCCCAATAGACCTCGTCGTAGGGGTGCGGGCTGAGCCAGGGGGCGAACAGCGCCAGCGCCGCGATGATCGCGAGCACGATCATCGAGACCACCGCGGCCTTGTTGCGGAACAGCCGCCGGCGCGCGTCCTGCCACAGCGAGCGGCCCTGGACCTCGGCCACGTCCGCCAGCACGTCCCGGTGCGCCGCGAGGCTCATCGCTGCTTCACCTTGGGATCGAGCAGGCCGTAGAGCAGGTCGACGACGAGATTGAGCAGGATGATCAGCACCGCGAACACGATCACCGTGCCCATGACGAGCGTGTAGTCGCGGTTCAAGGCGCCCTGGATGAAGTAGCGGCCGATCCCGGGGATGCCGAAGATGGTCTCGATCACGACCGAGCCGGTGACCACCTGCGCGGTCGCCGGGCCGAGGTAGGAGACGACCGGGAGCAGGGCGCCCCTGAGCGCGTGGCGGACCACCACGATGCGCTCGCGCAGGCCCTTGGCGCGCGCCGTGCGGACGTAGTTGGCGTGCAGCACCTCGATCATGCTGCCGCGGGTCAGCCGCGCGATGTAGGCGATCTGCGGCAGGGCGAGGGCGATCACCGGCAGGACCAGGTTCGCCGGCGCGCCGCCGTTCCAACCCGCGACCGGCAGCCAGCCGAGGTAGACCCCGAAGACCAGGGTCAGAAGCGGCGCCATGACGAAGTTCGGGATCGTGATCCCGGTCATCGCGGTCGCCATGACCGCGTGGTCGAAGCCGCTGTTCTGGCGCAGCGCCGCGAGCGTGCCGAGCGTGATCCCGACCGCGATCGCGAGCAGGATCGCGAGGCCGCCGACCTTGAGGCTCGCCGGAAAGCCGGTCCAGAGCAGCTCGGCGACGGTGAAGTCGCGGTACTTGAACGACGGCCCGAAGTCGCCCTGGAGCACGCCCAGCAGGTAGTCGCGGTACTGCAGGAGCAGCGGCTGGTCGAGGTCGTAGGCCGCGAGCACGTTCTTCTCGATCTCGGCCGGCAGCGCGCGCTCGCGGTCGAACGGGCCGCCCGGCGCGATGCGCATCATGAAGAACGCGACGGTGACGATGACCAGGAGCGTCGGGATGCTGGTCAGGATGCGCCGGGTGACGTAGGCGCCCAAGGAGCTCACCCCGGCGTAACGCCGGGGGTTCAGCGCTCGACCGCGAGCCAGCGCGTGCGGTGGATGTCCTTGGTGTTGTCGACCCAGCCCTCGACGTGCCGTGCGACCAGGTTCTTCGAGACGTAGTAGTTGATCGGGATGTTCGGCATGTCCGCCATCGCGACCGCCTCGGCCTGGCGCAGGAGACCTGCCCGCTGCTCGAGATCGGCGGTCGCCGAGGCCTCGCGCATCAGGCGGTCGAACTCCTCGCTGGCGTAGCCCGCGTAGTTCAGGACGCCGGTCGCGCTGTCCATCAGGTAGAGGAAGTTCTGCGCGTCGTTGTAGTCGGCGATCCAGCCGGCGCGCGCCACCTGGAAGTTGCCCTCCTGGATATCGTTGTAGTGAACCTTGACCTCGGCGTTGAACAGCTCGGTCTGGACGCCGAGCGCCTTCCACATCGCGGCGACCGCGATCGCGATCTTCTTGTGGTTCTCGGACGTGTTGTAGCGCAGCGTGAGCTCGAGGGGGTTGTCCGGGCCGAAGCCGGCCGCGGCCATCAGCTCCTTGGCCTCGGCGAGACGCTCGGCGTAGGGCATGCCCTTCCAGCTGACGTAGGCCGGCTCGCCGTAGTTGCCGGTGCCGGGCGGCACGAAGCTGTAGGCCGGGATCTCGCCGGTGCGCAGGACCTTCTCGGTGATCGCCTCGCGGTCGATCGCCATCGCGAGCGCCTGGCGCAGCGCCGGGTCGTCGAACGGCGCCTGGCGGGTGTTGATCGCGTAGTAGTAGATGCCGAGCCAGGGCGCGATCCGGGTCTCCTCCGGCAGGTTCTCCTCGAGCCAGTCGATCTGCTCGGAGGCGAAGTCGTACTGGACGTCGATCTCGCCCGCGCGGAAACGCTTGGTCGCGGCGTTGCGCTCTTCCGCGGGGTAGAAGTAGACGGTGTCGATCGCGACGCTCTCGGCGTCGTAGAACGCCTCGTTCTTCTGCGCCTTGACATGCGTGTTGGGCAGCCATTCGACCACCGTGTAGGCGCCGTTGCCGACGATGTTGCCGGGCTTGATCCAGTCGTCGCCCAGCTCCTCGACCTTGTGCCTGGGCAGCGGGAAGGCGGTGTAGTGGGTCAGCTGCTCGATGAAGTAGGGCGTCGGCGCCTCGAGCGTGATCTCCAGCGTCTTCGGGTCGAGCGCGCGGGCGCCGAGCTGGTCCATGCCCTCGATCGCGCCCTCGTTCAGCGCCTTGGCGTTCTTGATCGTGTACAGCAGCGAGGCGTACTCGGCCGCCTCCGCCGGATCGAGGATCCGCCGCAGCGCGAACACGAAGTCCTCGGCGGACACGGGCGTCCCGTCCGACCAGCTATGGTCCCGCAGCGCGAAGGTGTAGACGGTGCCGTCGTCGCTGACCTCCCAGCTCTCGGCGGCGCCGGGGATCACGCTGCCGTCGGCCGCCTCGGTGGTCAGGCCCAGGAACATGTCGCCGATGATCCGGTTCTCCCAAACGCCCTCCACATGATGGGGGTCCAGGGTATCCGGCTCGCCGGAGTTGGCGATGTGCAGCTCGCCCGCCGCGCGCGCGGCGCCGCTGCCGCAAGCGAGCGCGACCGTCGCGATCGCTGCGAGACCTGCGAGCCGCGCGCCCACTCGATCGAACCCCATGGCCACCTCCTCTCGCCCCCTGCGCCGGCGTCGGGCGCAGCTTTGCTCGCGTCCGAGCCTAGCATGCCGGCCCCCGGCCACAACCGAAAAGCTCGAGGCGTCGTCGACGGACGACTCCCGCCAAGCCGCGGCCTGCCGGCCCGTTCCGCCGCTCCCAGGGCGGCCAGGAGTCGCGCCTGGCGACCACCCGGGCGGTGCGCGGCACGCCGAAGCGCGCGCCGGCGATCGGCAGGCCGCAGGCGGTGTTGCCGATCTCGACGGGCCCGGCGTGTGGACCATGTGGGCCCGGCCGCAGCCGCCGCCGACTGCGACGCCAAGCGTGAGCATCAGGTATCCGGCCGGTCTGAGCCTGGCCGCTCCATCACGTTCCGGTCCGACGGCTGGCGGGCCTGGCTCAGGCCCCGGTCGCGACGGGCGCGATGAAAAGCTGCGCCGCGAACTCTTGCCGCGCACCGCGCGCCGGCCAACCTCTAGGGGATGCGACGGCGCCGCGAGTCGGGACCAGACGCCAGAGCCGCCGGCCCGGGGCGCGCGCTCGCCGCCGCGAGCGCGCTGCTCGCCTCGGCCTGCGCGCAGGGCGGCGCCTGGGAGCACGGGGCCGGCCGGCATCATCCTCTGGCCGGGCAGATCTACCAGGTCTCGAGCGAGCGCTTCGTCGACGAGGCGACGCTGCTCGCCGATCTCGGCCGCGCCGACTTCGTGCTGCTCGGCGAGCGCCACGACAATCGTGATCACCACCGCCTGCAGGCGCAGCTGACGCGCGCGCTGCAGGCGGCGAGCGCGCGCCCGCGCGTGGTCGCGTTCGAGATGATCCCAAGCGACCGTCAGCTGGCGGTGGTCGAGCACCTGCAGACCCGTCCGAACGATGCCGCCGGGCTCGGCGCCGCCGTCGACTGGCCGGCGCTCGGCTGGCCCGATTGGGCGCTCTACCAGCCGATCGCCGAGGCGGCGCTGGCGGCCGGCGCCACGATCGTCGCGGCGGATCTCGCGCCGGCGCAGCGCGACGCCGTGTTCAGCGAGGGACCGGAGGTGCTGCAGGCGTCGATGGTGCGCCGCACCGGGCTCGACCGCGACCTGCCGGCGCCCTTGGGCGCGAGCCTGGCGCAGGAGCTGCGCGAGGCCCATTGCGGCCAGGTCTCGGAACCGCTGGTCGAGGGCATGTACCGCGTCCAGCGGGCGCGCGACGCCATGATGGCGGATCGCCTCGCGACCGTCGCGGGCCGCGCCGGCGGCGTCTTGATCGCCGGCAACGGCCACGTCCGCAGCGATCGCGGCGTGCCCTGGTATCTCGCCCGGCTCCGCCCGACCGCGAGGACCCTGAGCGTCGGCCTGCTCGAGGTGCAGGACGAGGTCACGACCGTGCCGGCCGATCTGCCGTTCGACTACGTCTGGTTCACGCCACGGGTCGACGACGAGGATCCATGCGCCGACGCGAGCGCGCGCTGCCGGGTCACGCGCCCGCGGCCGCGCAGCGCGCCCCGCGCCGGCGGCGTCCGCGCGTCAGCCGGCGAGCCGGCGCTTCGCCTCGAGCCGGCGCTCGTGCAGGATCGGCTCGGTGTAGCCGTTGGGCTGCGCGCGTCCCTTGAAGACCAGATCGCAGGCCGCCTGAAAGGCGATGCTGCGCTCGAAGTCCGGCGCCATCGGGCGATAGGCCGGGTCGCCGGCGTTCTGCTGATCGACCACCGCCGCCATGCGCTGCAGCGTCGCCATCACCTGCTCGGCGCTGCAGACGCCGTGGTGCAGCCAGTTGGCGATGTGCTGGCTCGAGATGCGCAGGGTCGCCCGGTCCTCCATCAGGCCGACGTCGCTGATGTCCGGCACCTTGGAGCAGCCGACGCCCTGCTCGACCCAGCGCACGACGTAGCCAAGGATGCCCTGGGCGTTGTTGTCGAGCTCCTCCTGGACCGCTGCGGCGGGCCAGTCGGGGCGCTCCGCGACCGGAATCGCCAGGATCTGGTCGAGGCTGGCGCGCGGGCGCGACCTGAGCTCCTCCTGGCGCGCCGCGACGTCGACCTCGTGATAGTGGAGCGCATGCAGGGTCGCGGCGGTCGGCGAGGGGACCCACGCGGTGCTGGCGCCGGCCAACGGATGGGCGATCTTGGCGTCCAGCATGTCGGCCATCCGGTCGGGCATGGCCCACATGCCCTTGCCGATCTGGGCGCGACCCTGGAGGCCGCAGGCGAGGCCGATGTCGACGTTCCAGTCCTCGTAGGCCTGCATCCAGGCCGCCGACTTCATGTCGCCCTTGCGGATCATCGGGCCCGCTTCCATCGAGGTGTGGATCTCGTCGCCGGTGCGGTCGAGAAAGCCCGTGTTGATGAAGACCACCCGGTCCTTGGCCGCCCGGATGCACTCCTTGAGGTTGACCGTGGTGCGGCGCTCCTCGTCCATGATGCCCATCTTGAGGGTGAAGGGCGCGAGCCCGAGCGCATCCTCGATGCGGCCGAACAGCTGGTTGGTGAAGGCGACCTCGTGGGGCCCGTGCAGCTTCGGCTTGACGATGTAGACCGACCCCGCCCGCGAGTTGCGATGGCGCCCGCGTCCCTGCAGATCGTGCATCGCGATCAGGGCCGTGATCATGCCGTCGAGAATGCCCTCGGGCACCGGATCGCCGTCCTGGTCGAGCACCGCATCGCTGCTCATGAGCGGGCCGACGTTGCGCACCAGCATCAGGCTGCGGCCCGGCAGGGTGAGGGGCTTGCCGTCGCGGCCGGTATAGGTCCGATCCGGGTCGAGGCGGCGCTCGACGGTCCTGCCGCCCTTCTCGAAGCTCGTGCCGAGCGCGCCCGTCATCAGGCCGAGCCAGTTGCGATAGACCAGGACCTTGTCCTCGGCATCGACCGCGGCGACCGAATCCTCGCAGTCCTGGATCGTGGTGATCGCCGCCTCGAGCACGAGGTCCGCGACCCCGGCCGCGTCGGTCCTGCCGATCGGATGCGCGCGGTCGACCCGGATCTCGAGGTGGAGGCCGTGGTTGACCAGCAGGACCACGGACGGGACGCGCGGCATCGCCCTGATGGCCGGCGAACTTCTCGGGCTCGGCGAGCCCGGTGACGCCGCCGCCCACGAGCGCGACCGCCAGCCGGCCGTCCTCGACGGCATAGCCCGTCGCGTCGTGGTGGGAGCCCCGGGCGAGCGGCGCGATCCGGTCCAGGAAGTCGCGCGCGAAGGCGATCACGCGCCGCGCCCGCACCGGGTTGAAGGCCCTGCCGCGCGCGGCGCCGCCGTCCTCGGGCAGCGCGTCGGTGCCGTAGAGCGCATCGTACAGGCTGCCCCAGCGCGCATTGGCGGCGTTCAGGGCGTAGCGCGCGTTGGTCACGGGAACGACCAGCTGCGGGCCGGCGATGGTGCTGATCTCGGGGTCGACGTTGGTCGTGCCGGCGGTGAAGTCCTCGCCCTCCGGGAGCAGGTACCCGATCTCGCCGAGGAACGCCTTGTAGGCCGCCGGATCGATCCGCCGGCCGCGCTGCTCGAGGTGCCAGGCGTCGATCCTGGCCTGCAGCTCGTCGCGCTGAGCGAGCAGGGCGCGATTGCGCGGCGCCAGCTCGTGAATGATGTCCGCGAGCGCAGACCAGAAGCGCTCCGCGTCGACGCCCGTCCCGGGCAGCGCCTCGTCCTTGACGAAGTCGTAGAGCGCCTTCGCGACCCGCAGACCGCCGGCTTCGATCCTCTGCGTCATGGCGTGGCGCTTCGCTCCCGTCCTCGGAATGGCAGATTGCGCCGGCTCGGGTGTCCACAGCCCTAACGGCTTGCAGGCACAAATCGATCCTGCCATGCCCGGGCGCAACCCCCGACGCGGCAAGGCGACGCGGCCGCGGGCTGGCGCGGCGAGAGGACCGGCGCGTTCTCGAGGGGCCCGCGGCGGCGATCAGCGCTGCGGCGTCGGAAACGGGAAGTGGCAGGCGGCGAGCTGGCCCGGGGCGACCTCGCGCAGCGGCGGGGCCTCGGCCCGGCAGCGCGTCTGCACGAACGGGCAGCGGGTGTGGAACTCGCAGGCTGGGGGCCGCTGCGCGAGGCTCGGGATCTCGCCCTTCAGCTCGACCTCGGCGCGGCGCAGCGCGGGGTCGGGCCTGGGCGTCGCGGCCAGGAGGGCGAGAGTATAGGGATGCGCAGGGCGGGCGAAGACCGCCGCGGTCGGGCCCTGCTCGACCAGCCGGCCGAGATACATGATCGCGATATGGTCGCTGACCCGGCGCACCACCGGCAGGTTGTGGGTGATCAGCAGGTAGCCGATGCCGAGGCGGTCCTTGAGGCGCGCGAACAGGTTCAGGATCTCGCCCTGGACCGAGACGTCGAGCCCGGCGGTCGGCTCGTCGGCGATGATCAGCCTGGGCTCCAGCGCGAGCGCGCGGGCGGTGCCGACCCGGCGCGCCTGGCCGCCCGAGAGCTCGTGGGGATAGCGGTCGAGGAAGTCGGCGCTCAGCCCGACCATCGCGAGGAGGCGCGGCGCCTCCGCCTTCAGATCGCGATCGCGCAGGCGGTGGATCCGGAAGGGCTCGGTCACCAGCGCCCGGATGGTCAGGCGCGGGCTGAGCGAGGCGACCGGGTCCTGGAACATCATCGCGATGGCGCGCCGGTGCGGCTTGAAGCGCGCGATCGGACAAGCCGAGGAGCTCGGCGCCCGCGAAGCGGATCGAGCCCTCCCGTGCCGCCACCAGCCCGATGATCGCGCGGCCGAGCGTGGTCTTGCCCGAGCCGCTCTCGCCGACCAGCGCGACGGTGGTGGCCTCCCGCACCTGCAGCGAGACGCCCAGGACCGCATCGACGTACGGGTTCTCGCCCCGCAGCCGGGCGCGCAGGGCGCCCATGCGGCGGAAGCGGACGCTCAGATCGTCGACCTCGAGCACCGGCTCAGCCTTGGGCCAGGAGGTGGCAGCGGGCGCGCTGCCCGTTGGCCGCCGCGGTCCAGCCGGGCGCGACCCGCCGGCAGCGCTCGAAGGCGTGCGGGCAGCGTGGCGCGAACACGCAGCCCGGCGGAACCCGGATCAGGTCCGGCACCTCGCCCGGGATGGTCGCGAGCTCCCGCCCCGCCTCGGTCTCGCTCGCCGGCTCGCAGTCCAGGAGCGCCTGGGTGTAGGGATGGCGCGGGCGGTGGAACAGGTCGAGAACCGGACCCTCCTCCACCACCTCGCCGGCATACATCACCACCACCTGGTCGCAGAGCTCGGCGATCAGGCCGAGATTGTGCGAGGCGAACAGGATCGAGCCCGCGAAGCTCTCCTTCAGCTCGCGCAGCAGATGGATGATCTGCGCCTCGAGGGTGACGTCCAGCGCGGTGGTCGGCTCGTCGGCGATCAGGAGATCGGGGCCGGCGAGCAGCGCCATCGCGATCGCGATCCGCTGGCGCATGCCGCCCGAGAACTGGTGCGGGTAGTCGTCGATCCGGCTCTCGGGATCGGGGATGCCGACGCGCTGCAGCATGCGGACCGCGCGCCGGCGCTTCTCGCGGCGGCCGATCCGGCGCTCGCGGTACTGGAGGTCGATCATCTGCGTGGCGATGCTCTGCACCGGATTGAGCGAGGTCATCGGGTCCTGGAAGACGACCGCGATCCGGTCCCCGCGCAGGTCCCGGAGCGCCGCGGGCGAGAGGCGCAGCACGTCCCGACCGGCGAAGATCACCTCGCCCGAGGTGACCTCGGCGTTGCCCGGCAGGAGTGCCAGCGCGCCGAGGATCAGGGTCGACTTGCCGCTGCCGCTCTCGCCGACGATGCCGACGATGCGGCCCTGCGGCACCTGCAGGCCGGTGTGGCGAAGCGCCCGCACCCGACCGCGCGAGGTCACGAACTCGACGCTGAGATCGCGGATCTCGAGGACCGGGTCGGCGCTGCCCTCCAGACGGTCCAGCTCAGAGGCTCCGGACAGGTTCATCCGGCCGCGCGGCTCGCGCGGTTCATCTGGATGCGATCGGTCGCGACCTGGTTGATGTGGCGGTGGATCGAGGGGTCGGTCGCGAGCAGGGTGCGGAAGTCGGCGTCCGCCAGGACCAGGAGCTGGCAGTAGCCGAGCGCGCTGACGTCGGCGCGGCGCTCGCGCCCGCCGAGCAGCGCCATCTCGCCGAAGAAGTCGCCGCGGCCGAGCTGGATCCTGCTGGCCGGCGACGTTGACCTCGACCGCGCCCGAGGAGATGAAGTACATCGCGTCGCCGCGGTCGCCCTGGCGGATCAGCCGCTCGCCCGGAACCGCGAAGCGCGGCTGCAGCAGCGCGGTGATCTTGTCGAGCTGCGCCGGACTGAGCCCCTGGAACAGCGCGAAGTCCTGCACCAGCTCGCGGGTCGCGAGGCCGAGATCGAGGCGCGGCCGGCGCTCGGCCCGCGGCGCGCCGGCTGTTCACCTCGCGCCGCAGGTCGTTGTAGAGCTCCTGCCCGATCAGGCCTTCGGCGTGCAGGGTCTGATACTCGGCCGCCTCCAGCCGCAGCGCCGACTGGCGCAGGAAGCGGCGCTCCAGCGCGTCGGCATAGGCCGGGTACTGCAGGCGCAGCGCGTCGAGCGCCCGGACCGTCGCGGCGAGCCGCTGGCCGATGATCTCGTCGAGCAGACCGCTCACCCGCTGGCCGAGCACGAGCGTCATGTTGCGGCCGACGAAGCGCGCCAGCTCCTCCTGCACCATGCGGCTGACCAGGAGGAGCTCGAAGCGCGCCGCGAGGCTCGCCACCAGCGGGCGGTCGATGCGGGCATGGCGGTGCAGCAGGTGGGCGAGCCGGAAGCTCGGGCCGAACGCCAGCTGGCGGCGCGTCGCCCGGACGTAGCCGAGGCGGCCGTCGACGCGGGCGCCGTCGACGATGTCCTCGACGTCGGCCAGCAGGCGCTCGAGGATCCGGCGCGACACCAGGCGATGGCGGAAGTGCTCGAGGATCAGCTCGCGCTCCTGGGTGGCGAGCGCGAACAGGCCGAGCGTGACCCGGTCGCGGTCGGCGATCGCGTCGTCGACGGTGTCATGGCCGGCTCGCCTCGGCGATGCGCTCCTCGTAGGGACGCGAGCACGTCGGCGGTCGGCGTCGCCCCGATGCGATAGCCGGCGGCGATCTCGCGCAGCGCGTCGCGCACCCGGCCGAGCGCCAGCGCCAGGACCTGATGGCGCAGCGCCTGGTCGATCGGCGACAGCCGGTCGAGCCTGCAGGAGCCGGATCACCGGCCGCAGCGTGGTGCCGTTGACCAGCAGCGTGAACAGGACGAAGCCGGTCGCCAGGATCGCGACGAAGCGCTGGATCTCGGGGTCGATCGCGCGGTGCTCGGTGACGCCGAGCGCGAGCGCGAGCGTCACCGCGCCGCGCATCGCGCCCCACATGATCACGAACTGGTAGCGCCGGCTGACCCGGCGGGCGAGGCGCGCCGCGCTGAGCAGCGGCAGCAGGCCGAACAGCACCGCCGCCCGGGCGACCAGCGCCGCCAGCGCGACCACGCCGATCAGCAGGAGGTCGTAGCAGCGTGATGCCGATCATCAGCCGCGGCACCAGCATCGAGGCGAGCATGAAGACCAGCGAGCTGGCCCAGAACGCGAGCTGCTGCCAGATGTCGTGCAGGAAGGCGCGGTTCTCGCGGCGCCAGCCGCCGGCGTCCCTGGGCGTTGACCACGAGTCCCGCCACCACCACCGCGGTCACGCCCGAGACCTCGAAGTAGCGCTCGCTGAGCGATGTAGACCAGGTAGGGCAGAGCGAGCGTCAGCGTGGTCTCGGCAAGGCGCGAGTCGCGCAGCCACGGCACCAGCATCATCAGCGCGCGGCCGCCGACCAGGCCGACGAGGCGCGCCGCCCAGGAAGGAGATCAGGAAGACCATCGCCGCCTCGCCGAGCGGGACCTCCCGGTCGGTCAGCAGGATGTCGAGCAGGACGGTGAAGATCGCGATCGCGGTCGCGTCGTTGAGCAGGCTCTCGCCTTCGACCAGGCGCGAGAGGCGCGCCGGCGCGCCGAGATCGCGGAAGATCGCGACCACCGCGGCCGGGTCGGTGGTGGCGATGATCGCGGCCAGCATCAGGCAGGCGACCAGCGGCACCTCGGCGAGCGGCCAGAGCGCGAGGCCGACCGTGGCGGTGGTCGCCAGCACCGCGATCACCGCCAGCACCAGGATCGGCGCCGCGTCGTCGGTGCAGGCGCCGGACGTCGATCGTCAGCGCCGCCTCGAACAGCAGGATCGGCAGGAAGATGAACAGGAAGCCGCTCGAGGTGATCGGGAAGTCGAGGATCAGCTCGGCGACCTCGTTGAAGACGTCGGTCAGCGGCGTGTGCAGCAGGAAGCCGGCGGCCACGCCGATCAGCACGCCGACCAGCGCGAGCAGCACGGTGTGGGACAGGTTGAGCCGCGCGGCCAGCGGCTGCAGGAGGCCGACCAGGACCAGCAGCCCGGCGACCGTGAACAGGATATGGGCCAGATCCAAGCACGGCCGTGGCCGTCCGCCTGCAGCTGTGGCAGGCCTTCTAGCATGAGCGCGACGCCGAGGAGCAGCCCTGGTCACCGGCGCCGCCAGCGGATCGGCCGCGCGCTGGCGCTCGATCTGGCGGCGGCCAGGGTTCGATCGTCGCGGTCCACTACCGGACCTCGGCCGCGGAGGCGCAGGCGGTGGTGGCGGCGATCGAGGCGCACGGCCGGCGCGCGGTGGCGCTCGCCGCGGACCTCGCCGACGAGCGCGCGACCGCCGCGCTGGTCGGCGCGGCCGCGGCCGCGCTCGGGCCGATCACGCTGCTGGTCAACAACGCCGCGGTCTTCGACTACGACCGGCCCGAGACCGCCGATGCGCGAGCGCTGGCAGCGCCACATGGCGATCAATCTGCGCGCGCCGCTGGTGCTGACCCAGGGCCTGCTCGCCCAGCCTGCCCGCGGACGGCGAGGCCAACGTCGTCAACCTGATCGACGAGCGGGTGCTCAACCTCACCCCGCACTACACCTCCTACACGGTCTCCAAGGCGGGGCTCTGGGTGCTGACCCAGCATCTCGCGCGGGCGCTCGCGCCGCGGGTGCGGGTCAACGCGATCGCGCCGGGGCCGGTGCTGCCGCACGCCGGCGATGAGCGAGGAGGCGTTCGCGGCGCTGGCGCCGCGCGACGCCGCTCGGGCGCGGACCGAGCGTCGACGAGATCTGCCGCGCGCTGCGCGCTGATCCTCGAGGCGCCGGCGATGACCGGGCAGATGATCACCCTCGACGGCGGCCGCCATCTCGGCTGGCTGCTGCCGGCGAGCGCGATACGCCCGGCCGATGGCCTGACGAGGCCCGGCTGCGCTGCGCCATGAAGGTCGCGCTGTTCACGCAGGACATGTCGGGCGGCACCTTCGGCGCGGTCTTCTCGGGCCTCGCCAGCGCGCTCGCCGCCAACGGCGTGAGCGGCGATCGAGCTGCTGACGGTGCAGGGCGACATGGCGCGCCGCCGAGCATCCCTTCCCGCCCCAGGCGCGCCATCGTCCGCCTGCCGGGCGGCGGCTCGGCCGGGCGCGATCTGGCCGCTGCGCCGCCATCTGCTGAGCGCGCGCCCGGACGCCCTGATCGCCGGGCCGATCATCCCCAACCTCGCCGCGGTGGTCGCGGCCCGCCTGGCGCGCGGCTGGCCCGGCAAGGCTGATCCTCAGCCACCACCACCCGGTGCGCCTCGCGCGCGGCCAGAGCTGGAAGAACAGCGTGCCGCTGGTGCGCCTGCTGTACCGCTTCGCCGACGTCTCGTTCGCGGTCAGCCCGGCCGTGCGCGAGGAGGTGATCGAGGTCGCCGGCCTCGATCCGGCGCGGGTCGGCTGCATCCCGAACGTGCTGCCGCCGCTGCCGCCGCTCGCCGCCGGCTGCCCGCATCCCTGGCTCGCGCCCGGACGCGCCGGGCGGGCCGGTGTTCGTGACCGTGGCCCGGCTCGAGCCGGTCAAGAACCTGCCGCTGCTGCTCGACGCCTTCGCCCGAGGTCGCGGACGCGCTCGACGCCCGGCTGCTGATCGCCGGCAGCGGCTCGCAGGAGGCCCGGCTGCGGGCGCGGATCGGCGCGCTCGGGCTCGCAGCGAGCGGGTCGAGCTGCTGGGCTACGTGGCCTCGCCCCGGCCGTATCTCGGCGCCGCCGACGCGTTCGTGCTGGCCTCCAACGAGGAGGGCTTCGGCCAGGTGCTGTCGGAGGCGATGCGCGAGGGCCTGCCGGTGATCAGCACCGATGCCGCGGGCGGCGGCGCGCGCTTCGTGCTCGACGACGGCCGCGCCGGCATGCTGGTGCCGCGCGAGGACCGCGCGGCGCTGGCCGAAGCCATGGCGGCGATGGCCGATCCCGGCGTCCGCGGGCGCTACGCCGCGCTCGCCCGCGAGCGCGCCCGTGCGCTTCGCGCCGGAGCCGGTCGGCGCGGCGCTCCTCCGCCTGATCGAGCAGCTGCCCGGACGCGCTCGCCAGCGCGGAGGTTAGGCAGGCGTTAACGACGAAGCACCTACACCGGTCGGGAGTTGGACGAGGACATCGCATGCAGATCGATCCGGTGGAACAGGCGCGAAAGATCGCCGATGCCGCGCTCGCGGAGATGGCGCGGCTCACCATCGCGCCGAGCCCCGATCCCTATCTGATCTGGTACAGCCACTGCTCCGGCTGCTATCCGGAGCTGAGCCGGCGCCTGCGCGCGATCGAGGGCCAGGGCGAGCCGTTCAGCGAGGCGCTGCTCGCCGAGCTGCACGAGCGCTTCTTCGGCACCGGCCGCCAGGTCCGGCTGCTCGACGAGACCTGCCAGCGCATCGAGGCCACCATGAGCCACCTGCTGGCGCAGGTCGGCGGCGTGGCGCGCGACGCCGGCAGCTACGGCGACGAGCTCGAGACCTATGGCAGCGGCTCGACCAGGTGCGCGCGGGGTCGGAGCTGCAGGCCCTGGTCGGCGAGATCCTGGTCGCGACCCGGACCATGCAGACGCGCGCGCAGCGGCTCGAGGGCGAGCTCGACCAATCGTCGCAGCAGATCGAAGGGCTGCGCGGCGATCTCGCCAAGGCGCAGCGCGAGGCCAATACCGACGGCCTGACCGGGCTCGCCAACCGCAAGTACTTCGACTACGCGCTCGGCGCCGCGGCGGACGAGGCGCGGGTCAACGGCGTGCCGCTCTGCCTGCTGCTCGCCGACATCGACCACTTCAAGCGCTTCAACGACGCCCACGGCCATCAGGTCGGCGACCAGGTGCTGCGCCTGGTGGCGGAGGTGCTGACCAGCTCGGTCAAGGGGCGGGACCTCGCGGCGCGCTATGGCGGCGAGGAGTTCGCGGTGCTCCTGCCGCAGACCGACCTCGAGGGCGCCAGCCAACCTGGCCGAGCAGCATCCGCCACACGGTGGCCGGCAATCGCATCCGCCTGAAGTCGGACGGCCGCCACCTCGGCAACATCACGCTGTCGCTGGGCTGCGCCGAGTACCACCCGCAGGAGCCCTTGAGCGATCTGATCCGGCGCGCCGACGAGGCGCTCTACCAGGCCAAGCGCCAGGGCCGCAACTGCGTGGTCGTGGCGCCGCGCGCGCCGGCGGCGGCGTCCGCCTAGCCTAGCCTGAGCCTAGCAGGCCTCCCCTGCGGCGTGGGGGAGCGCCAGGCGGGGAGCCGGAGCGGCTAAGGTCGAAGCGCGCTGGCCGGTGCGCCGCGCCGAGGCCTGACGCAGCCAACCGGCGCAGGCCTCGGCCGGCAGCGGCGGGCAGCTCATGAAGGCCTGCACCGCATCGCAGCCGCAGCGGCGCAGGCAGATCAGCTGCTCCTGACGATCGACGCCTTCGGCCACGACCCGCAAGCCGAGCGCGCGCGCGAGCGCGACGACCGCCGCGACCACCGCGCTGCGCTGCGGGTCGGCCGGGACCTCCTGGTGCAGCTCGCGCGCCAGCTTGAGCGTGTCGAGCACGCCGAGCTGCAGGCCGCGCAGCGAGGTCGGGCCGCGGCCGTAGCCGTCGAGCGCGAGCCGCACGCCGAGCTCCTTCAGAGCGGCCGAGCGCGGCGCCGCCGGCGTCGGCCTCGCCGAGGAGCAGGTCCTCGGCGAGCTCGACCTCGAGGCTGCCCGGATGCAGCCCGGCGGCGCCGAGCGCGGCGCCGAGCCGTCGGGGCAGACCGCTCCAGGCCAGCTGCTGGCGCGACAGCAGGGGCAGGGCCAGATGGACCCGCTCGAACCCCTGATCGTGCCAGCGGCGGGCCTGGTCGCAGGCGGCCTCGAACAGCCAGCCGGTGATCGCCTCGAGCAGCCCGTTCTCCTCGGCGAGCGACAGGAAGCGCTCGGGGCCGATCAGGCCGAGCTGCGGGTGGCGCCAGCGGATCAGCGCCGAGATGCCGAGCGCGCCGGGGGTGAGCGTCACCTGCGGCTGGTAGTGGAGCACGAGCTCGCCCTGCTCCAGGCCGCGGCGCAGATCGGTCTCGAGCAGGGCGCCGCGCTGCACCCGGCGCTCGAGCTGGTCGCTGCTGAAGCGGCAGAGATTGCCGCCCTCGGCCTTGGCCCGGTACATCGCGCGGTCCGCCTGCTGGACCAGGGCCGAGCCGTCCGGCGCGTCGCGCGGATAGAGTGCCACGCCGAGGCTCGCGGTGACCGTCACCTCCTGGCCGTCGAGCGTCGCCGGCGGCGCGACCGTGTCGAGCAGCTTGCGGGCGACCAGCGCCGCGTGCTCGGGCTTGGCCAGGTTCTCGATCAGGATCGCGAACTCGTCGCCGCCCAGGCGCGCGACGGTGTCGGTCTCGCGCAGGCGCTCGCTGAGGCGGCGCCCCATGAGCGCCAGCAGGCGGTCGCCGGCGACGTGGCCGAGGCGGTCGTTGACCGCCTTGAAGCCGTTGAGGTCGAGGATCATCACCGCGACCAGCCGGTCGTGGCGCCGCGCCCAGGCGAGCGCGCGCTCGAGCCGGTCCTGGAACAGCGAGCGGTTGGCGAGCCCGGTCAGCTCGTCGAACTGCGCGAGGCGGCTGAGCTGCTCGGCCTGGCGCTGCCGGGCGAGGGCGTAGCGGATGGTGCGCTCGAGACGGGTCGCATCGAGACGGGTCTTGTCGAGGACGTCGGCCACCCCGAGCGCCATCGCCTGGAGGTCGAGCTCGAGCGTGGCGGCGCGCGCCAGCATGACGATCGGCGCCCGGCAGCCGCGCCGTTGCGCGGCGCGCACCAGCTCCAGGCCATCGCCGTCGGGCAGGGCCGGGTCGACCAGGCAGACCTCGAACCCGCCCGCGCGCAGACAGGCGAGCGCGGTCTCGAGGTCCGGCACCCGCTCGAGCGTGAACTCGAGGTGGGATGCGGCGCTCAGCAGAGCGCGCAGGAGGCGGGCATCATCGTCGTCCGCCTCGACCAGCAGGATGCGGATCGGCGCGCGCGCGAAGGGCAGCGGGGCGACGCCTGCGCGGGCGCCGGCAGCCGCGGTTGCGGTGACCGACAGCGCGTCATTCATCCGATGGGGCCGGGCTCGGGCGGTGGTTGCGACATCCTAGCGGGCCTGTAGCAGGAAAGCGCCACGACTGCAAAACCATTGAGCGAGCGAACCGAGCGATATGACGCGTTACAGGCAAAAAGCGCCTGCGGCCGCCAGGGCGCGCAGGCGGCCGGGCAGCGGCACGCGCCGGACTCGGGCGGAGCCGGCGCGCGCCCGAGCCGCGGCGCTGCTTGGTCGACCACTTGACAGGGCAGGTTGCAGATGAGAGGGACCCCCACGCACCACGATTGGGGACTGCCAAACTTGCGGCTCTTCTCACGGGTTCTGCTGGCCGGCCTCACCGTCGCGCTGGTGGCGGGATCGCTGGTCAGACCACGGCCGCGCCCGCGGGCCCGGACCCAGGCGCCCGCCCTGCACGCGGACCACGTCGCGGCGGGCGACGGCACCCGCCTGCCGCTCGCCCGCTGGCAGCCCGCGGCGGCGCCCGAGGCGGTCGTGATCGGGCTCCACAGCTATGGCGACTACCATGCCGCGTTCGCCCGGCTGGGCCCCTGGCTGGCGGAGCGCGGGATCGCGCTGCTGGCCTACGATCAGCGCGGCTTCGGCGCGACCGGCTCGCGCGGCAAGTGGCCGGGTGCCCTGAACCTGATCCAGGACCTCGCCGACGTGGTCGAGGCGGTGCGCGCCGAGCTGCCGGGGGTGCCGCTCGCGGTGCTCGGCGAGAGCATGGGGGGCTCGGTCGCGCTCGCCGGCCTCGGCAGCGGCAACGTCCGCGAGGTCGACCGCCTGATCCTGGCGGCGCCGGGCGTGCGCCGCGACGATGCTCCCCTGCAGCAGCTGCACGATCTCGCGCTGCGCCTCGGCGCGCTGGCACTGCCCTGGCTCGCGGTCGAGCTGCGCCGCGGCAGCCGGCCGTGGCTGGCGCCGGAGGAGGCCGAGCGCCTGGCCGAGGACCCGCTGATCCTGCGCGAGCTCAGCGTCGGCACCTACGAGGGCCTGATCGAGCTCGCGAGCCTGGCCTCGGACCAGCCCGAGGTCGAGCTGCCGCCGACGCTCGTGCTCTATGGCGAGCTCGACGGCACCATCACGCGCGCCGCGATCGACGAGCTGGTCGAGCGCCTCGGCGAGAGCGGCACGCTTCGTCTCTACCCCGAGCGCCACCATCTCCTGCTCCACGAGCAGGGCGCGGAGCAGCTGTTCGCCGACTGCCGGAACTGGCTGAGGGGGCCGCGCGCCAGTCGCTCCTGATATCGTCCTGCGAAGTCCTAACCCTTGCACCCCCCACCCCAACCCTTGTGTGTAGGGATGTTGAGCCGTGATGGTGCGGCTCGCATGAGCCCGGATGGGACCCCGTCCCAGCCCTTGGTCGGCAGGACCGTGGGGGAGTCATGGGGCCCATCCGGGAGTGGTGCCAGCCCGCACAGTCGCCGGGGCCGCACAGCGAGCCCGAACCAGCAAGGGTGGGCGCGGCGCATGCAGGAGATGAACAGCTTGGTCGGCATCGACGTCAGCAAGACCCGGCTCGACGGCCATGTCCTGCCGGCCGGCACGACCTTCGCCTTCGGCAACCACGAGCCGGGCTTGCAGGAACTGATCGCGCATCTGGTCACGGTCGTCGACGACGCCCGGGCGTGCCTGGTGGTGCTCGAGGCGACCGGCGGCCTGCAGGAGCGCGCCGCCGCCATCTTGAGCGCTGCCGGGCCTCGCCGTTGCCGTGGTCAATCCGCGCCAGGTACGCGACTTGGCCCGCGCCACCGGCCGCTTGGCCAAGACCGACCGCCTCGATGCCGAAGTGATCGCGCGCTTCGCCGCCAGCGTCAGGCCAGAGCCGCGGCCGCTGCCCGACGCCTGCCGCCAGATCCTGATCGATCGGGTCGCCAGGCGGCGCCAGCTGGTCGCGATGCGGGCGGCCGAGAAGATCCGCCGCAGCCAGCTCGCCCCGGCGCTGCGGCCGCGGCTCGACGAGCACTTGGCTTGGCTGGCCAAGGCCATCGACGAGCTCGACCGCGACATCGGCGGCGCCGTCCGCGGCAGCCCGTTGTGGCGGGTCGAGGACGACCTGCTCGCGTCGCTGCCGGGGGTGGGTCCGGTGACCCGCGCCGTTCTGCTTGCCAAGCTGCCCGAGCTCGGCCAGCTCGATCGGCGCAAGATTGCGGCCCTGGTCGGCGTGGCGCCGCTCAACCGCGACAGCGGGGCGTGGCGCGGCCGACGCTGCGTCCAGGGCGGACGGGCGGACGTGCGCGCCGTTCTGTCTATGGCGACCGTGGCGGCGGTGCGCTGCAACCCGGTCATCCGCGCTTCCATCCCCCACAAGGGGGGGAGGGAAACTCTCGGGCCGAGCCACCAGAGACCCCCTCCCCCTCGATGGGGGAGGGTCGGGGTGGGGGTAGAGCAGGCCCCGACGGAACGGACGGGTTTTCGGATTCGTTCGAGTTCGGGCCGGTTCGCTCGCGATGCCGGGCCGGCTGGCAAGCGACTCATGCCGATCTGCCCAGCCCGGGTTTGCCAGCGGGGCGGGCGCGCGGTACCGTCCGTTCGTTGGGCGCGGCGCAGCGAGCGGGATCTGGCGGGATGAGCGAGCATGATCAGGACTACGGCTTCGAGACCCTGGCGATCCATGCCGGGGCGGCGCCGGATCCGACCACCGGGGCGCGGGCGACGCCGATCTATCAGACCACGTCCTTCGTGTTCGACGACGTCGAGCACGCGGCGTCGCTCTTCAACCTGCAGCGCTTCGGCAACATCTACTCGCGCATCACCAACCCCACGGTCTCGGTGCTCGAGGAGCGGGTCGCAGCGCTCGAGGGCGGCACCGCGGCCTGCGCCGTGGCGAGCGGCCATGCCGCCCAGTTCATAGCACTGCTCAACCTGATGACCCCCGGCGACGAGATGATCTCCTCGACCCGGCTCTACGGCGGCTCGATCACCCAGTTCAGCGAGACCTTCCCGAAGTTCGGCTGGCACGTGCGCTTCGTCGATCCGACCAAGCCCAAGCAGTTCGAGAAGGCGCTGAGGAAGCGCACCAAGGCGATCTTCGTCGAGAGCGCATCGAACCCGGACGGGGTGATCGCCGACCTCGAGGCGATCGCGGCGATCGCGCATGAGGCCGGCCTGCCGCTGATCGTCGACAATACCATGCCGTCCCCCTACCTCTGTCAGCCGATCAAGCACGGCGCCGACGTCGTGGTCCACTCGATGACCAAGTACATCGGCGGCCACGGCAACTCGATGGGCGGGGTGATCGTCGACGGCGGCCGCTTCGACTGGCTCGGCAGCGACCGGTTCCCGGCCATGACCGAGCCGACCAAGGCCTATCACGGGATCAGGTTCGCCGAGACCTTCGGCGACTTCGGCTTCGCCATGCGCTGCAAGACGGTGGGCCTGCGCGACATGGGCCCGTGCCTGTCGCCGTTCAACGCCTTCCTGCTGCTGACCGGCTGCGAGACGCTGCCCTTACGCATGCAGCGCCACGTCGAGAACGCGCGCGCCGTGGCCGAGTTCCTGGCCGACCATCCGGCGGTCGCCTGGGTGTCCTACCCGGGCCTGCCGAGCAGCCCGTTCCATGACCTCGCCCGGCGCTACATGCCGCGCGGCACCGGGCGCGGTCTTCACCTTCGGGGTCAAGGGCGGCTACGCGATGGGCATCAAGGTGGTCGAGGCCTGCGAATTGCTCTCGCACCTCGCCAACATCGGCGACACGCGCTCGCTGATCATCCACCCGGCCTCGACCACGCACCGCCAGCTCGACGAGGCGCAGCTGCGCGCGGCCGGCGCCGGCCCGGAGGTGATCCGTCTCTCGATCGGCCTCGAGACCGCGCCGACATCATCGCCGATCTCGACCAGGCGCTCGCCGCCGCCGAGCGCCAGACCCGGGCGAGCGCGGCCTAGCCGCGGGACGTGGCGCCGGAAACGCAAGTGGTGCTGGCCGGCGTCAGAGCCGGGACGCCGCCCTGGCGCAGGGCAGCCGGGCCGCGTTGACGGGCGGTGCGCACGAGCCGAGCTCGACTATGGCCGCGCCGCCATCTCGCTCGGCGCCACGGGCGGGACCTCGGGCGGTGCTTCGGCGTGATTGTAGCGCCGGTAGACGGTCTGGGACGGCCTGCCGACGAGATACCGTTCGACGCCCTCGTCGAGGGCGCGCCGATAGACCTCGAGCGCCCCGTCGATCGCCGCGACCGTGAGGTCGATATCCCGGTCGCTGTGCGAATAGCTCACGACCAGGGACGGCATCAGCACGCCGCGCCGGATCGTCTCCTGCAGGAACAGCGTCCGGAACGCCTGCGATGCCCGACCGTCCGGGCCGAGCGTGGCGTAGGTCAGGCAGCAGGGCCTGCCCAGGATCTGGACGAACTCGGTCAGGCCGTGGCGGCGGATCGCCTCCTCGGCCTGCTGCCGGAGACGCGTGCCCTGCCGGTACAGGTGCTCGATGACGCCCTCGCGCCGGTAGACCTGCATGGTCGCGATCGCCGCGGCGAGCGCGTGGGTCTCGGCGCCGTGCGTGGTCGAGAGGAGGAAGACGCGCGGCCGGTCGTGGTCGAGCCCGCCGAGGCGCATGAACTCGCGCCGGCCGGCGAGCGCGGAGACCGAGAAGCCGTTCGCCAGCGCCTTGCCGAAGGTCGCAAGGTCGGGGCGGATGCCATAGACCTTCTGCGCGCCGCCGTTGTGCCAGCGGAAGCCCGTGATCATCTCGTCGAGGATCAACAGCGCGCCCTTGGCGTGGCACAGCCGCTGCAGCGCCTGCAGATAGCCCGCCTGCGGCTCCTCGGTGCGCGTGGGCTCGAGGATCAGCGCGGCGATCCTTCCGGGATACCGGTCGAACAGCGCCGCGGCGCCGGCGAGGTCGTTGTAGCGGAAGGTCAGGGTCAGCTGCCGAACCGCCGCCGGAACGCCCGCGTTCATGGGCGTGGTGCCGATGAACCAGTCGTCGGTGGAGAAGAAGGGGTGGTCGGCGCAGCAGGCGATGAGGTCGCGGCCGGTACAGGCGCGGGCGAGCCGGATCGCCCCGGAGGTCGCGTCCGAGCCGTCACTGCAGAACTTCACCATCTCGGCGCCGTCGATCAGGTCGAGAAAGGCCTCCGCGCACGCGACCTCGATCGGCGACGGGCGGGTGAAGTTGCTGCCGCGCAGCAGCTCACGCTGCACCGCCTCGACCACCGCGGGGTAGGCGTGGCCGAGACCGACCGCCCGGTTCCCCATGCCGTACTCGATGTACTGGCGGCCGTCCGCATCCCAGACCTGGCAGCCGGAGCCCCGCGCGATGAACGCCGGCGCGAGGACCGGATACTGGTCGTCCCCTTTGGCGTAGGTGTGGCACCCGCCCGGGATCAGGCGATGGGCGCTCGCCTGCAGGGATGGTGAAGCCTGCCGTTGCTGCGGTCCGACGTCGCGAAATTCATGACCGTTCAGCTGCATGCCGTCGTCCTCGAGCGTTCGCGACGCGCTTGGCGACCGCCGCCGGAGATCCTCGCGAGCGCCACGAGGCAGCGTCGCGAGGCCAGAACTCTCACGAGCGACGGGAGCGCTGGTTGCGATGGGCCGGCGCTTCCCCGCCAGACCTGCCGGTGATGCGCCGGTGCCAAAAGATTACCCCAAGTTTCTGACCATGCCCGGTCTGCAAAACGGACGAGAACCTCGCAAGAAAGGCGTAGCGTCCGGCGCGTCAGTCCCCGCGGCGATACGGGCCGCCGGTTTCGAACAGGCTATTGGTGAGGTACACGACCTGAGTACGATTGGTCGCGTGCAACTTCTTCATGATGTTGCGGATGTGGACCTTGACGGTGCTTTCGCACATGTTCAGCTCGTAGGCGATCAGCTTGTTCGCCATGCCGCGCCGCAGGCAGTCCAGGATCTGGCCCTGGCGTTGCGTGAAGCCGTCGATCAGAGGCGCACCGTCGGATCCGCTGCGAGCGTCCGAAGGCGACAGCAAGGCGGCTGCCGGCGCGAAGGTGCCGCCGGCGCAGACCAGGTGCACCGCCTGAACGGCCACCAGCGGGTGCGAGGCTCGTCGGGAATGTAGCCGTGCACCCCGAGCTCGAACGCGGCTCGGACGTTGTCCGCATCCTCATAGTCGGACAGGACCGCGACCGGGACCGAGGGCGCGAGCTCGCGGACACGCGCCATCAGGCTCGCGATGCCGGCGCGACGACATGCGCTCGGGACCGGTATTGATGATCACCGCCCTGGTCTCGTCGCCGACGGTCGACAGGGTCATGATCTGCTCCGGATCGGGCAGGGCGCAGACGCTGAACCCGCTGAGGTGGCTCTGCAGCCAGCGTCCGATGCAGTCCCGGGTGAAGGTCCGCGGGTCGAGGTAGATCAGGGTCGCGGTCACGCGCGGAACCTGGCGGGCCCCGGCGGAGGCCGCGTCCCGTCCGCGCCAGCCGTCGTCGAGGTCCGGCGCGATCAGCCCGAAGTCGTCCAAGGACGATCGCGGGGCGTCGCCGGCGCGCGCTCCGACGTCACTCCAGCCGACAGCTCGGCTCGTGCTCTCACCCGTTTGCATGTTGGCGCTCTCTTGTATGCCTTTTCAGGCTTTGATTTGCGACGCTTGATCACCGTTGCTCGGCCAGCCGAGCCCGCGTTCTACTCTGGCGTTCCTAATCGCGGTACCCTCCGGATCCTGGGTATGTACGCGCAAGCAATATGACGTTCAGACCAGAGAGGTGGCTACCCCCAGATGGGGGTGTTTTAATTCATATTTGTGCTATAGTCAGGTACCAAAACCGAATGCGCCGATGTTGAGAAGGTACAGCGGCGACTTGGAGCGCAAATGCCGATTGAAAAGCAGCTTCAGTTGCTTATACCTTTAATCTATGACACGACCACCTCGGCCGAGGCGCTGCCAGACCTCCTCAAGGCGCTGCGGCGGCTCTTTCGCGCGCGTGCGTGCGGTGTGGCTACCTTCAACTTTAAGCATCGAGAAGGCATATGGGATGCGAGCAGTGGTTACTTTCCAGAATACCTGAATTCATATAGAGACGATTACTCGCGTAGCGATCCTTGGTTGCGGAATGAGGAGCTGCACCGCGTGCCCGGTATCGTCCACGTCGGTCAAGAGCTCGTTCCGGATGCCGAGCTGACCGCAGACTCGATTCTATCGCGAGTGGCTGGAACCTCAAGGGCTGTTCTACCGACTTAGCGCAGTGCTGCTCCGCGAGGGCGCGAGCCTGTGCTATTTCGCCACCCTGCGGGGACGCAAGGACTCCTTGTTCGGCTTCGACAAGATCCGCCTCTGTCGCACGCTCGCGCCCCATCTGCGCAGCGCGGTTCAGATGCGTCGCCAGCTCGCGATGCTGGAGGTGGAGCGCAACGCAGCCGTGGAGGTCCTCGATCGGCTACCCACGGCCGTCGTGCTGTGCGACCCGAGCGGCGCGCCCGTGATCGTCAACGGAGCCGCGCGGAAGATACTGGCCGGCGACGACGGGCTGGTCGTGCGGGGCGGCAAGCTCGCGACGCGCCGCCAGTCCGAGACCGATGCGCTCGAGAGCCTGATCAGCGGAGCGGCCAGCGCGGCCCGCGGCGCAGGCGACAGCTCCGGCGGCACGCTGCCGGTGTCGCGCGCCTCCGGACTGCGCCCGTTCTCGGTGCTGGTCTCGCCGATGCGGGCGCCGAGCGCGGTCCCCGGGCACCGCCGGATCGCCGCGGCGCTCTTCATCAGCGACCCCGAATCGGTGACCCTCACCAACGAGGAGCGATTGCTGCAGCTGTACGGGCTGACGCGCGCCGAAAGCCGGCTGGCAGCCAAGCTCGCCCAGGGCAGGTCGCTCGAGGAGGCCGCGGGCATGCTCAACATCACGACCCAGACCGCCCGCGGCTACATCAAGCGCATCCTCTGCAAGACCGGCACCAAGCGCCAGGTCGAGCTGGTTCGTCTCCTGCTCCTCAGCCCCGCCCAATTCTAAAGCGGAAGACGCGCCCTCGCCCGCCCGTGATCTGCGCAAGCGTGGCCCAGAGATCGCTACCGGGCGAGCTCGACGGCGTAGGTCGCGACCGGCGGCGGGGGCTTGATCAGGCCCTGCTCCTCCAGGAAGGCGGCGAAGCGGGCATAGCGGGCGTGGTCGAGCGCCGCCGGGCGGAGCGCGAAGCGGGGCAGGGTGTCGGCCCAGGCGCGGCGGTTGAGCTCGTCGTCGAGCTCGGGCCGGCCTTCGGTGAACAGGGCGAAGCTCTCGTCGGGGTGGTTGACCAGGTACAGCACGCCCGCCTCGACCGCGTCGAGGAAGCGCGGCAGCCGGTCGTCCTCGAGGCTCCCGGCGTTGGCGAGGAAGATCAGCTCGTCGTAGACCGGCACGCCCTCCTCTTCCGGATAGAACGCGCGCCCCGGCCGGCCTTCGAGCTCGAGCTGGTTGAGCTCGAAGTTGCGGAACGCGCCGATCACGCCGTCGACCTGGCCCGAGAGCAGCGCCGGCGTCAGCGCGAAGTTGACGTTGACCAGCTCGACCGCGTCCTTGGCGAGGCCGTGCCTGGCCAGCATCGCGCCGAGCAGCGCGTCCTCGAAGCCGCCGACCGAGAATCCTACCTTGCGACCGGCGAGATCGGCGATCGATTGGATGCCGCTGTCCGCCAGCACGACCAGCGAGTTGAGCGGGGTCGCGACGAGCGTGCCGACGCGGGCGAGCGGCAGGCCCTGATCGACCTGCATGTGCAGCTGCGGCTGGTAGCTGATCGCGATCTCGGCCTGGCCGGCGGCGACCAGCTTGGGCGGATCGTTCGGATCGGCGGGCGCGATGATCTCGACCTCGAGCCCGGCGTCGGCGAAATAGCCGCGCGCCTGCGCCACCAGGATCGGGGCGTGGTCGGGGTTGACGAACCAGTCGAGCAGGAGCGTGAGCTGGTCGGCCGCGCGCGCTGGTGTCGCCAGGATCAGCCCCAGGCAAAGCAGCGCGATCGCGAGACGCATGGCGGGATCCTCCGCGCTTCAGGTGGCGGCGCCCGAGAGGGTCTGGGGCGCCCATGGCATCAGGCGGACCAGCAGCCGGTCGACCGTCAGGTAGAGGGCGAGCGCCATCGCCATCAGCACGATCAGCGCCGCGAACATGACCTCGATCTGCAGGCGCGCGTTGGCATGCAGCATGAGATAGCCGAGCCCCGCGGACGAGCCGACCCACTCGCCGACCACGGCGCCGATCGGTGCCACCGCCGTCGCGACGCGCAGGCCCGAGCCGAACGCCGGCAGCGCCGCCGGCAGGCGGATCCGCAGCAGGGTCGCAAGGCGCGTCGCCCCCATGGTGCGGGCGAGGTCGAGCCAGCCCGGCTCGGTCCGGCGCAGGCCGTCGAACAGCGCGGCGGTGATCGGGAAATAGATGATCAGGATCGCCATCGCGACCTTGCTCGCGAGGCCATAGCCGAACCACAGCACGAGCAACGGCGCCAGCGCGAACACCGGGATCGTCTGACCGAGCACCAGCAGCGGCAGGAGCCACGGCTGGAGGGGCGGCAGCAGCGCCATCGCGAGCGCGCTGGCGCCGCCGATCAGCACGCCGCCGAAGAGACCCAGCAGGATCTCGAGGAGCGTGATCAGGGCGTGGTCGGCGAGCAGCGCCGCCCGGTCGAGCAGGGCCTGGCCGACCAGCAAGGGCGGCGGCAAGAGGAAGCGCGGCACGCCCGTCAACCACACCACGCCCTGCCAGAGCAGCAGCAGGCCGGCCAGCACCAGGAGCGGGCGCGGGTTGCTCAAGCGGCGGCTTCTTGGGCATCGGCGAGGCGCGCGAGCAGGTCGCCCTGGCGCGCCAGCAGGACGGGGTCGTGCAGGTCGCGGGGCGGCGTGCCGGCGGGGCAGATCGGCTCCTCGATGCGCGCCGGCTGCCCGGCCATCACCTGGATGCGATGGCCGAGGCGGAGCGCCTCCAGCGGGTCGTGGGTGACCAGGAGCACGGTGCGGCCGGCGAGCAGCTGGGCGGCGAGCGCCTGGAGACGCGCCCGGGTGATCGCGTCGAGGGCCGAGAACGGCTCGTCCATCAGCACCACCGGGCGGTCCTCCATGAGCGTGCGGGCGAGTGCTGCGCGCTGGCGCTCGCCCCCGGAGAGCGTCGCCGGCAGCTGGCCCTGCTGGCCGGCGAGCCCGACCCGGGCGAGCAGCGCCGCGGCGGCCGCCGGATCCGCCCGCTCGCCGCGCAGCCGCGCGCCAAGCGTGACGTTGCCCATGACCGACAGCCAGGGCAACAGGTTGGCGTCCTGGCCCATCCAGGCGAGGCGGCCCTCGAGCGGCCGCTGGTCGCTGCACGCGACCTCCCCCTCCTCCGGGGCGAGGAGGCCCGCGATCAGGCGCAACAGGCTGCTCTTGCCGACCCCGCTCGGGCCCAATAGACAGGTGCACTGGCCGCCGTGCAGGGTGAAGTCGAGGCGCTGGAACAGGGGCGCGCCGGCGTAGCTCAGCGAGGCCTGGCGGAGGATGACATCGAAGGAGGCTCGAGGCGCTCTGGCCAAGTCGCACGATCCCTACGCCGCTGCTAATCGGATCAGGTTCCAAGGGTCGTCCGCGTCGCGGACCTCTCAGCCGTCGCCGGCTCCCCTCGTGCGCCGCCCACCATAGAGAGCGGTCCCTGGCCGTGCAAGCCGGGGGACCGTTGTGACTAAGGAACGGCCGGCACCGCCGCGCTAACTGGCGCTACGGATCACCAAGAAGCAGGGCAGCCTGTTCGCCGACGGTGGCGAGGTCAAGCAGTTCGACATGGTCGCGAACCTGCGCGACGCAGAAGGCGGCAGCGGACGGGACCTGATCTGCTGGCAGCGCGGCCAAGGCCGGCAGGGTCGAGCACGGCCATCCACGTGCTGACCAACGAGCTGGCGGCGGAGGCCTTGCCATCCCAGCGCTTCGGCGCCAACGCCGCCTGGTTCCGCCTCAAAGTGCTGCCTGTAACCTGCGGTCGGCATTCAAGTGGGTCGCCCTCCCGCGGAGCTCCACGAAGCCCGGCCCAAGCGGCTACGCTTCGTGCTTCTCAACGGCGTCGGGAAGGTGGTGCGGCGCGCCCGCGAGACCGTGCTCCAACGGGTCGGGGAGGGCAGGCCGCCAGCTCGCGGACCACGCCCGTCGCGCGCTCGTCGCAGGCCGCCTCTGTCACCGCCGCCGACCGGCTTGGTCCCGGCGCCGGCGGGGCGCTAAGATGCGGCCGGCCAGCAGAGAACCGGAGATCGCGCATGGGGCCGGACAAGCCCGAGCTTCGCCGCCGGATCGACCAGGCGCTCGGGCGCGCCGCGGCCGATCTGGTGATCAAGGGCGCCCGCATCTTGAACGTCGCGACCGGCACGCTCGATGCGCGGCGACGTCGCGATCTGCGGCGACTGGATCGTCGGCACCCACGAGGACTATCGGGGCGTGCGCGAGATCGACGCGCCGCGGGCAGATCGCGGCACCCGGCTTCATCGACACCCACGTCCACGTCGAGAGCAGCCTCGTCGTGCCGGCCGAGTTCGAGCGCAGCGTCCTGCCGCGCGGCACCACGACCGCGATCTGCGACCCGCACGAGATCGCGAACGTCCTCGGGCTCGACGGCATCCGCTATTTCCTCGCCGCTGCGGAGACCCTGCAGATGACCCTCAGGGTCCAGCTCAGCTCCTGCGTGCCGGCGACCGAGCTCGAGACCGCGGGCGCCTCGCTGGATGCGGCCGACCTGGTCGCGGTCCGCGACCATCCCGCGGTGCTCGGGCTCGCCGAGATGATGAACTTCCCGGGCGTGCTGGCCAAGGACGAGGGCGTGCTCGACAAGCTCGTCGCCTTCGCCGGCTGGCACGTCGACGGCCATGCGCCCCTGGTCCGGGGCTACCGGCTCAACGCCTATCTCGCGGCCGCGATCCGGACCGACCACGAGAGCACGAGCTACGAGGAGGGGCGGGAGAAGCTCGAGAAGGGCATGGTGGTGCTGGCGCGCGAGGGCAGCATCGCCAAGGACGTCGCGGCGCTGGCGCCTTTGCTGAGCGATCAGACCTGGCCGTCGTTCGCCTTCTGCACCGACGACCGCAATCCGCTCGAGATCGCCCTGGAGGGCCACATCGACCATCGCGATTCGCCAGGCGATCCGGGCCGGCGCGCCGCCGCTCGCCGCCTACCGGGCCGCGAGCTTCGGCGCCGCGCGGGCGTTCCGGCTGTTCGATCGCGGCCAGATCGCCGCCGGCCAGCGCGCCGACCTCGTGCTGCTCGACGATCTGGAAAGCTGCGCGGTCGCTGGAGTGATCTGCGGCGGGCGTGCCGATCGACGAGACGGCCTTCGCGGCGCGCGCGCACCCGGCGCCGGTCGGCTACGGCTCGATCAAGCGCGCGCCGGTCGTGCCGGAGCTGTTCGAGGTCAGGGCCGGCGGCCCCGGCGGGCCGGTGATCGGCGCGCTCGAGAACTCGCTCCTGACCGAGCATCTCGCGCTCGAGCTGCCCTTCCGCGACGGGCTGCGCCTGCCCGATCCGAACCATGGCGTGCACAAGCTCGCGGTGCTCGAGCGCCATGGGGTCAACGGCAACGTCGGGCGCGGCTTCGTCAAAGGCTTCGGCGGCCTGCGCGGCGCGCTCGCCAGCAGCATCGGCCACGACTGCCACAACCTCATCGTGGTCGGCGCCGACGACGCCGAGATGGCGCTGGCGGTCAACCGGCTGATCGAGCTCCAGGGAGGTGCTGTCGCGGTGGCGGACGGGGCGGTGCGGGCGGAGCTGCCCCTGCCGATCGCCGGGCTGATGAGCGACCGGCCGTTCGAGGAGGTCGCGAGCGGGCTGCGCGCGCTGCGCGCGTGCGCTCGCGAGCTCGGCTGCGCGCTGCCGGAGCCCTTCCTGCAGCTCGCCTTCCTGCCGCTGCCGGTGATCCCGCACCTCAAGCTCACCGACCAGGGCCTGGTCGACGTCGACCGCTTCACGCTGATCGCCGCCTGACAGCCTCGGCCCGGCTCGCGCCACGCACTATCACGGCCGAAATTGCAGCCCTCGGCTCGGATGCAAGCGGTCGGCGCTGGCGGTGGTATGCCGAGCGCCCTCGAGCCGCTACTCCGCCAACGCGCGCTCGGCCGCTTCGGCCAGCGCCTCCGCGATCCAGGCGTTCATGCTCTTGCCGGCCGCGGCGGCCGCGCCGGCGATCCGCGCATGCTCGGCAGGCGAGAGGCGGACGTTGAACTTGCCGCTGTAAGGCCGGCTCGGTTCGGCGCCCTTCGCACGGCAGGCCTCGAGCAGGACCTCGATCGAGGTCGCCATCTCGCGCTTAAGCTCCTCCACCGAGCGGCCGTAGAACGTGATGACGTCGCTGGTGTTGATCACCTCGCCGAAGAAGCTGTCGATCTCTTCGTCGTAGGCGATTCGCGCGGCGTAGTCGCCGCGACACATCAGGTTCATGATCGACGATCCCTGCTGCTTATCGGCTGGTTCGAGTTCCGCTATCAAGCGCGAAGCCAAGCGACGAGGTAGAGGATGAAGACCGTCAGCGAGTTTCCGCGTCCGGTGCGCGAGATCGAGAACGAGTGGATCACGCTCGAGGACGGCTGTCGGCTGGCGGCGCGGATCTGGCTGCCCGAGGACGCGGCGGAGAGCCCGGTGCCGGCGATCCTCGAGTATCTGCCCTACGCAAGCGCGACGGCACGGTCGAGCGCGACGAGCTGAGCCATCCCTACGTCGCCGGCCACGGCTACGCCTGCGTGCGGGTCGACATGCGCGGCAACGGCGACTCCGACGGCTTGATGGAGGACGAGTACACCAAGCAGGAGCAGGACGACGCGCTCGAGGTGATCGCCTGGCTCGCAGCGCAGCCCTGGTGCACCGGCGCGGTCGGGATGATCGGCATCAGCTGGGGCGGCTTCAACGGCCTCCAGGTCGCCGCCCGCCGGCCGCCCGCCCTGAAGGCGATCATCACGCTGTGCTCGACCGACGACCGCTACGCCGACGACATCCACTACATGGGCGGCTGCCTGCTCACCGATAACCTCGCCTGGGCGTCGGTCATGCTCGCCTACTCCTCGCGCCCGCCGGACCCGGCGCTGGTCGGCGAGCGCTGGCGCGAGACGTGGCTGCATCGCCTCGAGCACACCCCGCTGCTGATCGACAGCTGGCTCCGGCACCAGCGGCGCGACGAGTTCTGGCGGCACGGCTCGGTCTGCGAGGACTACGCCGCGATCCAATGCGCGGTCTACGCCGTCGGCGGCTGGGCCGATGGCTATTCCAACGCGATCCCGCGCCTGCTCGCCGGGCTCCAATGCCCGAAGAAGGGGCTGATCGGACCCTGGGCGCACAAGTACCCGCACTTCGCCCAGCCCGGGCCGCAGATCGGCTTCCTCCAGGAGGCGCTGCGCTGGTGGGACCAGTGGCTGAAGGGCATCGAGACCGGGATCATGGCCGAGCCCGACTACCGGGTCTGGATGCAAAAGAGCGTGCCGCCGCGGGTCCACTACAGCTGGCGACCGGGCCGCTGGGTCGCCGAGCCGGGCTGGCCCTCGCCCGACCTTTGCGAGCGGCGCTGGTCGCTCAACCCCGGCCGGCTCGATCCGCAGCCGGCGCCCGAGACCGCGCTCGCGATCCATTCGCCGCAGTGGCTGGGCTTCAGCGCCGGCGAATGGTGCGCGCACGGGCTCTCCAACGACCTGCCCGCGGACCAGCAGTTCGACGATGGTGCGGCGGTCTGCTTCGAGAGCGCGCCGCTCGCCGAGGGCTTCGAGATCCTGGGCGCGCCGATCGCGGAGCTCGAGCTCAGCGCCGACCGCGCGAACGCCTTCGTCGTGGCGCGGCTCGGCGACGTCGGCCGCGACGGCGAGACGACGCTCGTCACCTATGGCGTGCTCAACCTCACCCATCGCGCAAGCCACGCCGAACCCGAGCCGCTCGAGCCCGGGCGCCGCTACCGGGTGCGGCTGCGGCTCAACGACGTCGCGCACGCCTTTCCGCCAGGCCATCGCATCCGGCTCGCGCTGTCCAACGCGTACTGGCCGACCGTCTGGCCCTCGCCCGAGCCGGTCACGCTCACGCTCGTCACCGGCGCGAGCTCGCTGGTCCTGCCGGTCCGGCCGCCGCGCGCCGAGGACGCCGATCTGCGGCCGTTCGAGGAGCCCGAAGTCGGCGCCCGGCCTGGCGCCGGACGGTGCTGGTGCCGGGCAGGAGCGAGCGCAAGGTCGAGCGCGATCCCTTGCGCCGCCTCACCACCACCACCGTGGTCAACGACGAGGGCGTCTACCGGCTCGACGCGATCGACCTCGAGGTCGGCCAGTCCTCGGTCCAGCGCTACAGCATCGAGGACGACGACCCGACCTCGGCCCGGGTCGAGATCGCCTGGACCGTCACCCGCGCCCGCGGCGCCTGGCGGATCCGCACCGCGACCCGCACCGTCATGACCTGCACGCGCGAGGCCTTCCTGATCGCCGCGACCCTGGAGGCCTTCGAGGCCGACGCCGCGTCTTCTCCCGCACCTGGGACCGCAGCATCCCGCGCGATCTGGTCTAGCTGCCAGAACCCGAAATCGGCTGGTCCGCCCCGGCTGCTGTGCTAGCATCGCGTTACAAGAGCCGAGCCCGAAGCGGCGGCGCCAGGAGGCGCCCGCGGCGCAAGAGGAGGCACCGGCATGCAGTGGTTTCGTCTGTCGCGCCGCGCGCTGCTGCAGGGCACGGCCGCCCTCGGCGTGGCCCCGGCGCTCCGGCCGCGTCTCGGCCGGGCGCAGGATGGCGGCGTGCTGCGGGTGCGCTCCTACTCCGATCTCCAGGTGCTCGACCCGGCGCACCGCAAGGCGCAGCCCGAGGGCGACATCATGCGCTGCATCTACACCAAGCTGATCGACTACGCGCCGGGCGACGCGTGGCGCTGGCGCCCGACCGGTGCCGCCGCGATCGAGCAGGAGAGCCCGACGCGGGTCAGGTTCACGCTGCGCCCCGGCATCACGTTCACGAACGGCTTCGGCGAGATGACCGCGGACGACGTCAAGTTCAGCTACGAGCGCATCGCCGACCCGGCGCAGCAGTCGGAATACGCCGACGACATGGCGCAGCTCGACCACGTCGAGGTCACCGACAGGTACTCGGGCGTGATCGTGCTCAAGGAGCCGTTCGCGCCGCTCTGGACCAGCTCGCTGCCGGGCGCCACGGGCTCGATCGTCAGCAAGAAGGCGGTCGAGCAGGCGGGCGGCAGCTACACGACCGAGCCGCCGGCGACCGCCGGGCCGTATCGGATCGCGAGCTGGCAGCCCAAGCAGCGGCTCACGCTGGTGCGCGACCCGGACTGGAACGGCGCGCCCGGCGGCTTCGCGGAGATCCAGATCTTCCCGATCGAGGACGAGAAGGCGGCCGAGATCGCCTTCGAGGCGGGCGAGCTCGACTACACCGCGGTCAGCGTGAGCTCGATCCCGACCTACGAGGCGAGCCCGCCGCCCGGCGCGAGGCTGATCCGCAAGCCCTCGCTCGCCTACGTCTGGCTCGGCATGAACGCCGAGGCGCCGCCGTTCGACGACCCCAAGGTGCGCCACGCGGTGCAGCGCGCGGTCGACGTCGACGCGGTGCTCGAGGCCGCCTACTTCGGCGTCGCCGACCGCGGCGACCGGGATCGTCGCCCCCGGCCTGATCGGCCATCGCGAGGAGCTGCTGGGCGACCCCGCGCGCGACCTCGCGGAGGCCAAGGCGCTGCTCGCCGAGGCCGGGCATCCGGACGGCTTCAGCTGCACCCTCGACATCCTCAACAAGACCGAGCGCCTGACCGCCGCCCAGGTGATCCAGGCGAACCTCGCCGAGATCGGCATCCAGGTGCAGATCAACCAGCACGATTCCGGCACCTTCTGGGTGCTCGGCAGCGAGGCCGACGGCGACGCAGTGGAAGAACGTCCAGCTGATCCTGAACCGCTTCTCGATGCAGCCCGACCCGTCCTTCGCCACCGCCTGGTTCACGCCCGAGCAGGTCGGCGTCTGGAACTGGGAGCGCTTCCGGAGCCCCGAGTTCGGCGAGCTGCACCAGCAGGCGATGGTCACCACCGACGCGGCCGAGCGCGACCGCATGTACCGCCGCATGCAGGACCTGATGGAGCAGTCCGGCGCCTACGTCTTCCTGACCCACGAGACCAACGGCGTGATCTACCGCGACACCATCGTCCCGGCGCTCCTGCCCGACGCCAACGTGGTCCTGCCGGAGTTCCGCCCGGCGTAGCTGAGCCTGGCACGCATGTCTGCCGAACGCCACCTGCCGGCCTGGTCCCGCAGATCGGGTGGAGCCCGGGCGACCGCTACCTGTGGATACATTAATTGAGGGTCACGCTGGATAGCGAAGCCAAGCGCCGGCACCCCACCGCTGGCCAAACAGCGGGCTGGATTTTGCCTTGATGCCCGCATAAAGCACTGGTCTTCGCCGGGCGGACGATGCGCATTGCCGGATGAGCGGAAGTGACCCTACGGCGATGCCGCGCTTCGATCACCGCAGGCTAGAGGTTTTGAGGGCGTGACGACGAACACTCGATGAGGTTAATGGGCATGCCGACGAAGAAGCCTACTGGCGCGAGCAGATGGGTTGATCCCGACGAGGCCCCGCCCTTGGACCGGGAGTGGTTCGAGCGGGCGGAGATCCGCGAGGGGGAGCGGCTCGTCCGTCCGGCCAGGGCGGTCGGCCGGCCAAAGAAGGCCGCACCCAAGCAGGTCGTCAACATCCGGTTGGATCCGGACGTCCTGGCGCATTTCCGGGCTACCGGTCCCGGCTGGCAGTCGCGCATCAACGAGGCGCTGCGCAAGGCCGCCGGTCTATGACGACCCGCCCGGCGTAACCCGGTAATCCACCGGATGGACTGGCCCGGGCTCACGCGTCGCGGCTTGCTGCAGGGTGCCGGCGCGCTCGGCGCTGGCGCGGCCGCGGGTCGGCTGGGCCGAGCCGCGTGTGCTGCGGGTGCGGTGCATCGGCCGATCTGCAGGTGCTCGATCCGGCGCACCGCAAGGCGCAGGCCGAGGGCGACATCCTGCGCTGTGTTTTTCCGCGGCTCATCGAATGGCGGACCGGCGACGAGTGGGGCTGGCGGCTCGGCGCGGCCGAGGCGATCGAGCAGGACGGGCCGACCCGGGTGCGGTTCACGCTGCGGCCGGGCATCCTGTTCACCGGCGGCTTCGGCGAGATGACCGCGGACGACGTCAAGTTCAGCTACGAGCGGATCGCCGATCCCGCCCAGCGGTCCGAGTACCGGGACGACTTCGCCGCGCTCGACCGGGTCGACGTCCTGGACCGCTACGCGGGCGTGATCGTGCTGAAGGAGCCGTTCGCGCCGCTCTGGACCAGCACCCTGCCGTCCGCCTCGGGCTGCATCCTCAGCCGCAAGGCGGTCGAGCAGGCGGGCGGACGGTTCACGACCGCGCCGCCGGCGACCGCGGGGCCGTACGTCATCGAGGAGTGGCGGCCGAAGCAGCGGCTCACGCTCGTGCGCAACCCCGACTGGAACGGCCCGCCCGGCGGCTTCGATGAGATCCGGATCCTGCCGATCGAGGACGAGAAGGCGGCCGAGATCGCGTTCGAGGCGGGCGAGCTCGACTACACCGCGATCAGCGTCAGCTCGATCCCGGGCTACCGCGCCGGACAGGCGCCCGGCGTCCAGCTGGTCGAGAAGCCCTCGCTCGACTACGTCTGGCTCGGCATCAACGTCGAGGCGCCGCCCTTCGATGACCCGCGGGTGCGGCGCGCGGTGCAGCGGGCGATCGACGTCGACCAGGTGCTCGAGGCGGCGTATTTCGGCGTCGCCCGGCGCGCGACCGGGATCATCGCGCCCGGCCTGATCGGCCACCGGCGAGAAGCTGCTGGGCGACCCGCGGCCGGATCTCGACGAGGCCAGGGCGCTGCTCGCCGAGGCGGGGCACGCCGGCGGCTTCGCCTGCACGCTCGCGATCGAGGCCAAGGCCGAGCGCCTGCTCGCCGCCCAGGTGATCCAGGCGCAACCTCGCCGCGGTCGGGATCGCGGTGCGGATCGACCAGCACGATTCCGGCAGCTTCTGGTCGCTCGGCAGCGCGGCCGACGGCGAGCGCTGGCGCGCGCTCCAGCTGGTCCTGCAGAAGTACGGCATGCAGCCCGATCCCGCCTTCGCGACCGCCTGGTTCACGCCCGAGCAGGTCGGGATCTGGAACTGGGAGCGCTTCTCGAGCGCGGAGTTCGGCGCGCTGCACCGGGCAGGCGATGGTCGAGACCGACCCCGCCCGGCGCGACCGCATGTACCGCCGCATGCAGGACCTGATGGAGGAGTCCGGCGCCTACGTCTTCCTGACCCACGAGGTCAACGCGGCGGTCTGCCGGGACGCGGTCGCGCCGGCGCTGCTGCCGGACGCGACGCCGGTCCTGCCCGAGTTCCGCTCCGGGTGAGGGCGCCCCGACGACGCGCGAGTCAGGGTTGCGACTGCTGCGATGGGATGGGACGGCCTGGAGTGAGAGTACCGCGGTGGCACACCCGGGAGTTCTTCGACGGGCTCGCGGAGATGCTCACCATAGAGCGCTGCCGGGTACCGCGACCACAAGGATCGGTCGGGGCTTCGTGGTATGGCTGATGATGGCGACCTGCCGGCCGGTCACGGGAACAACGGCCCGCCCAGCTGGGTGAGCAGCACGATGGCAGTCCACCGAATAAGGTGGACAGCCACGGCCGCAACGACGGCAGTAACGCCCACTGCGCGCACCATGGCGGTGCCTTTGCGGTTTTGCAGCTCGAGGAGTGAGATCACGGCCAGTGGCTCCTATCAGTGGACGCTACCGTGGCCGTACCGTACTCAATTTGCGCTGTCTAATGCGCAGTTTTGCGCGGATCAAATTCTCGCGCAATTACTTGGCCATTGGCGTCCTTCTGCCAGGTCTCAGCAAATTAGGTGATAAGATTTTTCGCCTCTCTGCTCGCACCATGTCACGTGACACGCCTGGGAACTTTCGCTTCGCCGCTTCGCAATCGTCACGGTCAGTGGGCTCTTTCCCGCATGCGCGCCGCTCCGTGTGGTGCTCGCCGAGCCAATCTCGAAGTTCCGAAACTGAAAAACGCCTCTCGGTCGCGTTCGTCGGCTCCACCCTCGCAGCGAAAAACATTTCGCCGCTCTCAAGCCGAAGGATGCCCCCGCCCTTCCACCAACTTACGATCCCTGTGACCGCCCAAGCCGGCGCCTTCTTGTAGTCCGCGAGCGAACATCCGGGGCGCCCCCAGCAGACGAGCTTGCCATCGTAGAGGCGGTCTCGAAACGTCGTTCTCGACCGCCCCTAGAAGGGACCGCAGTACAAATTCCAGGAGCTCTTCATCCGAGCGCTCCGGCCAGGAGTGGTTGCCAGCAGGAGGTGCTAGATTTTCGGCCCACCAGTCTGGTCCATCAAACAGAACGCCGCGCGCTCGTAGCTCCTCCATGCAGTTTCGAACGGCGGCGAGTAAATCTCGCAGTTCGGTGCGCATGACGGCTTCACGAAGAGACCACCCGTCGCGCTCAGGATCAAACTTGCTCACCCGCCCGAAACGCTCAGAGGTTACCAACCAGCCGCCCGTCGGGCGCCTTCTGGGGTGTGAGCCCCCGCGTCATTCCCTGCTGGAATCATGGAGCGGGCGAAGGGATTCGAACCCTCGACCCCAACCTTGGCAAGGTTGTGCTCTACCCCTGAGCTACGCCCGCCCGCTCCGCCGGTCCCGCTGGATTAGGACACCGGCTACATAGGGGAAGCGCCCCCGCTTGGCAAGAGCGACAGCGCCGTCCGCCCCGCCGTCACGGGCAGAGCTGCCGCGGCCCTCCCCTTGATCGGCGCGGCGCCTTTCGCCATCTTAACCCCAGCGCTGCCCACCGTCGTCGCGCAGGGGTGAAGGGATCGTCATGGCCTTGCTGTCGGGATTGAGAGGATCGGGCGCCGCGCCGCGCCCGGCCGGCGACCTCGTCAAGGACAGCGACACCCAGCACTTCGTCCAGGACGTCATCCAGGCGTCGCAAAAGCAGCCGGTGATCGTCGACTTCTGGGCGCCCTGGTGCGGGCCCTGCAAGCAGCTCGGCCCGCTTGCTCGAGCGCGCGGTCAAGGCGGCCGGCGGCAAGGTCCGCCTGGTCAAGATCAACATCGACGAGAACCCCGAGCTCGCGCAGCAGCTGCGCATCCAGTCGATCCCGATGGTCTACGCCTTCAGCAACGGCCAGCCGGTCGACGGCTTCGCCGGCGCGCTGCCGGAGAGCCAGATCAAGACGTTCGTCGAGCGCCTCGCCGGGCCGATCGGGCCGGCGCCCGAGGAGCTCGCGATCGAGCAGGCCAAGCAGCTCGCCGAGGCGGGCCAGCCCGAGCGCGCCGCCAAGGTCTACGAGCGCATCCTCCAGAGCGAGCCCGGCAACCCCGCGGCGCTCGCCGGCCTCGCGCGCTGCCAGATCGGCCTCGGCCGCCTCGGCGCCGCCCGCCAGACCCTGGAGCGCGTGCCCGCCGAGCACGCCGGCCACATCGAGGTCGAGGGTGCCCGCGCCGCGCTCAGCCTGGCCGAGGAGGCGGGCACCCTGCCCGATCCGGGCGCGCTCGAACGCGCGCCTGCGCGCGAACGAGGGCGATCACGAGGCGCGCCTCGACCTCGCGACCGTCCTGTTCCTGCGCGGCCAGATCGAGACCGCGATGGACCATCTGCTGGCGGTGATCCGCAAGGATCGCGACTGGCAGGACCAGGCGGCGCGCAAGCAGCTGCTCAAGTTCTTCGAGGCGCTGGGGCCGAAGCACCCCGCCACCATCAGCGGCCGGCGCAAGCTCTCGGCGGTGTTGTTCTCATGAGCGCGCAGGAGTGCCGGTGATCGCAGGCAAGCGCGATGACGCTCCGTTGAATCCGGCCTGAGCGGAGCCTTGCCGATCCGCTTCCCGATCTTCCCCCTGCCGGGCGCGATCCTCTTGCCGGGCGGCAACCTCCCGCTCAACATCTTCGAGCCGCGCTACCAGCAGATGACCCGCGACGCGATGCGCACCGACCGGGTGATCGGCATGATCCAGCCCAACGGCGGCGGCACCCCGGACCGGCCCGACGTCTATCCGATCGGCTGCGTCGGACGGATCACGAGCTTCACCGAGACCGAGGACGGGCGCTACCTGATCACGCTCACCGGCGTCTGCCGCTTCGAGGTGGTCGAGGAGCTCGAGGTCGGCACCGCCTACCGCCAGGTGATCGCGAGCTTCGAGCGCTGGCAGCGCGACCTCGAGCCGCCGACGCCCTCGGACAGCCTGCGCCCGCCGCTCGTCGGCGCGCTGCGCGGCTACTTCCAGGTCTACGAGATCAGCGCCGACTGGGGCCAGGTCCAGGCAGCACCGCTCGCGGGCCTGGTGACCTCGCTCGCGATGATCTGCCCGTTCGAGCCCTGCGAGAAGCAGGCGCTGCTCGAGGCGGCCGATCCCGAGCAGCGCGCCAAGGTGCTGATCGCGCTCCTCCAGATGGGCGCGCTCGGCGCCCGCGACCGGGCGGCGGGCCCGTGCCACTGAGGCTTGGCGCCGTCCTTCGCGGCCGGCCTGCGTCGCCCGGCAGGCGCGCGCCGCCGAGCCTGCGCCTGGTCATGATGGCGAGGGCTGCGCGATGACCGAGGCACCCGCGGGCGCGGTCGACCCGAAGCTGCTCGACCTCCTGGTCTGCCCCTTGACCAAGGGCCCGCTGCGCTACGACCGCGAGCGCCAGGAGCTGGTCAGCGAGCAGGCCGGGCTCGCCTATCCGATCCGCGACGGGATCCCGATCATGCTGGTCGACGAGGCGCGGCCGCTGGACGAGGGCGACGCGATCCCGGAGGGGGTGCGCGCGCGCCCGGACGAGCGCGGGCCGAGCCCGTGACCGCCGCCGGGCCGGAGGCGCACCCCTGGCCGGTCGAGCTGCGGGTCAACCGCGCCGAGAAGCGCCTGACCGTGACCTTCGACGACGGCGAGCGCTTCGAGCTGCCGGCCGAGCTGTTGCGGGTCGAGAGCCCCTCGGCCGAGGTCCAGGGCCATGGACCAAGCCAGAAGACGATCCTCGCCGGGCGCCGCCACGTCGGCATCATGGAGGTCGAGCCGGTCGGCAACTACGCCGTCCGCATCCGCTTCGACGACCTGCACGACACCGGCATGTACTCCTGGCGCTACCTCTACCACCTCGGCAGGAACCAGGACCGGCTCTGGGCCGACTACCTGAAGGCGCTGGACCAGCGCGGGCTGTCGCGGGATCCCTGAGCCAGACCTGACGATCGCGCCGGCGAATCTCTCGATCGACGATGCTTCGCCGATGAGCGCACCGGAGCAAGGCCCGATGGCCGCTACCGTTCGTCCGCGCCGCAGCGTGCTCTACATGCCGGGGTCGAACCCGCGCGCGCTCGCCAAGGCGAGCGCGCTGCCGGCCGACGGCCTGATCCTCGATCTCGAGGATGCGGTCGCGCCCGACGCCAAGGAGGCGGCGCGCGAGCAGGTCCGCGCCGCGCTGCGGGCCGGCGGCTACGGCCGACGTGAGACCGTCGTCCGGGTCAACGGCCTGGCGACGCCCTGGGGCCACGCCGACCTCGTCGCCGCGGCGAGCGCCGGCGCGGACGCCGTGCTGATCCCGAAGGTCGAGAGCGCCGCCATCGTCCGCCAGGCGCTCACCGTCCTCGACCAGGCCGGCGCGCCGCCGGATCTGCCGCTCTGGTGCATGATGGAGACCCCGCGCGCGATGCTGCACGCGGCCGAGATCGCCGCCGCGAGCCCGCGGGTCGCCGCCCTGGTGATGGGCACCTCCGACCTCGCGAACGAGCTGCACGCGGCGCACACCCCGCTCCGCCTGCCGCTGCTCACCGCGCTCGGCCTCTGCCTCTTGGCCGCGCGCGCCTGCGATCTCGCGATCCTCGATGGCGTCTACCTCGACCTCGACGACGAGGCCGGGTTCGAGGCCGCCTGCCGGCAGGGGCGCGAGCTCGGCTTCGATGGCAAGACCCTGATCCATCCCAGGCAGATCGAGCCCGCCAACCGGGTGTTCGCGCCGAGCGCCGACGAGATTGCGCGCGCGCAACGGATCATCGCCGCGCATGACGAGGCGCTGCGCCAGGGCAAGGGCGTGGTGGTGGTCGACGGCCGGCTGGTCGAGAACCTGCACGTCGCCGAGGCCCGGCGTGAGGTCGAGCGCGCCGCCGCGATCGCGGCGCTGGCGGGCTGATGCGAGAGCACTACTTCTCGAGCGGCACCTTGGCGAGCGAGGAGACCTCGAGCATCTGCACGCAGTCGAGCGCGGCGCCCGAGCCGTTCTCGCACCAGGGGACGTCGTTGACCAGCACGCTGCCGAGCTCGTCGCAGGCCTGCTCGTCGAGGACGAACGAGGTCACCGTCTTCTTGTCCTCGCGCAGGGGCGCCATGTCGAGCAGCAGCTGCTTGCTGTACACGCCCGCGGTATCGAACAGGATCAGATCGATCCGGAAGCGCGACAGCTCGTGGCCGGTGCGGTTATCGAAGACGAAGATCGAGCGGCAGCCGGCATCCGAATCCTCGAGCTTATTCAGCTCGACGCCGAGCGCGACCTCGTCGGCGCCGAGCGCGCTTGCCGGCGCCGCGGCGATCGACCAGGCGACCGCTGCCCCGAGCAGACCGGCGCTCCGCCGACCGCCACCGAAATGCGATGGTTTCATCGGATCGTCTCTCGCAACCGCCTCATGCGGCGGCTCGTCGTTGTCTCGCAAAAAGCATGCCCGCAGCGCGCATTTACACATAGCCTGCCGTGCTGTCTAGAGATTCCGATTGTCGCTCAGCGGTTGATGGCGCGGACGGCTTGCGGCAAAGCTTGGTCGTAGGTGCAGCGAGCGCGGCGTCCAGCGCCCCGCAGCCTACCGGGAACGGACATGAGCAAGACCACCGCCGGCAGCTTCTTCGAGGACTTCGAGATCGGTCAGACGATCCACCACCCGACCCCGCGCACGGTGACCCAGGGCGATGCCGTGCTCTACCTCGCGCTGACCGGCTCGCGCTTCGGCATCCACTGCTCGGATGCGCTCGCCCGGATGGCGGGGCTGCCGCGGCCGCCGCTCGAGGACCTGCTCACCTTCCACCTGGTGTTCGGCCGCAGCGTCCCGGACATCTCGCGCAACGCGGTCGCCAACCTCGGCTATGCCGACGGCCGCTTCGGGGCGCTGCTCTATCCCGGCGACAGCCTGCACGCGACCTCCGAGGTGATCGGGCTGAAGGAGAGCTCGAGCGGCACCGCCGGCACGGTCTGGGTGCGCACCCGGGGGATCAAGGAGGACGGCCGCCAGCTCCTGGAGTACGTCCGCTGGGTGCTGGTCCGCAAGCGCGAGCCTGAAGAGCCCCGCGCCCGAGCCCGTGGTGCCGGCGCTGCCCGACCACGTCGCACCCGAGCGCGTCGCGGTGCCGCAGGGCCTGCGGCCGCGCCACTTCAACCGGGCGCTCGCGGGCGCGCTCGAGCGCTTCGACAGCTACGAGGTCGGCGAGCGCATCGACCACGTCGATGGCATGACCGTGGACGAGGCCGAGCATCGCCTGGCGACCCGCCTCTACCAGAATGGTGCCGCGGTCCACTTCAACGCCCATCGCGAGCGCGAGGGACGGTTCGGGCGCTGCATCGTCTATGGCGGCCACGTGCTGAGCATCGCCCGGGCGCTCTCGTTCAACGGCCTCGGCAGCGTGCTCCACGTGGTCGCGATCAACGGCGGCACGCACGCCAACCCGGTGTTCGCGGGCGACACGCTCTATGCCTGGTCGGAGGTCCTGGCCAAGGCCGACCTGCCGCGTCACCCCGATCTCGGGGCGCTGCGCCTGCGCCTGGTCGCGACCAAGGACCGGCCCTGCGCGGACTTCCCCTACCGCGACGGCGACGGCCGGTACTTGCCGGAGGTCGTGCTCGACTTCGACTACTGGGGCATCGTGCTGCGCTAGAGCGGGCGCGCGGGCCATATCAAGCCCGATGTTACCTTCCACGCGGCCTATCAGATAGAGTTTGCACCGAGCTCGGTCGCGATGCCCCGACCCGAGCCACGCGTGCCGCCGGCGACCAGGGCGACCTTCCCTTCGAGCGACATCGGCCTCATTGCGGTGCGGCGCAGTCCTTCCTCCGTGCGAGGCTTCCATCGATCCCAGCGGCGGTCAAGGACGCACGGGCGCGCGGGCGCCAGCGCGTGACCCCTTGATCGGGGGAGGATGGCGGTCGATGCTTAGCGGCCCGTGGAGAGGAGCGCGAGGCCGGAGGTTGACCAGGAGACGAAACAGGCGCGGGCGATGACGGCCGAGGTCAAGCTCGCCTGCGAGGGGGTCTGGAAGCTGTTCGGGCCGGAGCCCGAGCGCTTCCTTGCGGCGCACGACCGGCGGCCCGTCGCCCGCGCGAGCTCGCCGCAGCCGGGCTGATCGGCGCGGTGCAGGACGTCTCGCTTCGCGATCGCGGCCGGCGAGATCTTCGTCATCATGGGGCTCTCGGGCTCGGGCAAGTCGACGCTCGTGCGCTGCATGTCGCGGCTGATCGAGCCGACGGCCGGCCGCATCCTGTTCGAGGGCCGGAACCTGCTCGAGGCCTCCGAGCGCGAGCTGACCCTGATCCGCCGCCACAAGATGGGCATGGTGTTCCAGCACTTCGCGCTCCTGCCGCATCTCACCGTGCTCGGCAACGTCGCCTTCCCGCTCGAGATCCAGGGCCAGGAGCCGGGCCCGGCGCGACGCGCGCGCGCGCAGGAGATGATCGAGCTGGTCGGCCTCAAGGGCCGCGAGCGACTACTACCCGCGCGAGCTCTCGGGCGGCCAGCAGCAGCGGGTCGGGATCGCGCGCTCGCTCGCGGTCGCGCCCGAGATCTGGTTCCTCGACGAGCCGTTCTCGGCGCTCGACCCCCTGATCCGGCGCGAGATGCAGGACGAGTTCCTGCGCCTGCAGGGCGTGCTCAAGAAGACCATCGCCTTCATCACCCACGACTTCGACGAGGCGATCCGGCTCGCCGACCGGATCGCGATCATGCAGGACGGCCGGGTGATCCAGATCGGCACGCCGGAGGAGCTGGTGACCCGGCCCGGCGACCGCTTACGTCGCCGAGTTCACCCGCGAGATCCCGCGCGCCAAGGTGCTCTCGGCGCGTGCCGTGATGACGCCTCGGCCGATGCGCGACGGCTGCGCCGGCGCGGTCGCGGCCGAGGCCAGGATCGAGGCGATCGCGCAGGCAGGTGATCGATGCCGAGCGGCCGCTCGCGGTGACCGACGGCGACGGGCCGGGCGATCGGCCGGATCGACCGCGCCGCGGTGCTGGCGGTGCTGGTCGGCGAGCGGCCGGCGGCGCGGCCATGGCTAGGCTGCTCGCCGCCGACGAAGTGGGCGCGCCGCCGATGCCCGGGCGGCGCGCGCGCTGGCTGCCGTGGCTCGCTGCTGCTGGCGCCGACCGTCGCGCTCTATGCTCGCCGCCGACCGCGTGCCCTGGGCGTTCGAGTACCCGCGCGCCTGGGTCGTGCCGCTCAAGGTCTGGATCAACGGCCTGATGCAGTGGCTGCGCGACGACGCGAGCTTCGGCCTGTTCACCTTCCAGGAGCTGACCCGCGCGCTCGCCTGGCTGCTCGAGCAGCCGTTCGTCGTCGCCCGCAGCCTGCTCTCGACCGGCTTCGTCGCGGGCATCGGCCAGGATGCGCGTCCTGATCTGGCCGCGGCTGCCCTGGGTCGCGCTGATCGGCATCCTGGCGCTGATGGCGCACTACGCGAAGGACCGCGGGCTCGCGCTCGCTGGTGGCGCTCTGCTTCCTCTACCTCGCGCTGTTCGGGCAGTGGGAGAGCGCCATGGTGACGCTCGCCTCGATCGTGATCGCGGTCCCGCTCGGCGTCCTGCTCGGCCTCGCGGTCGGCATCGCCGCCTACCGCCATCCGGCGTTCGAGCGCGCGATCACGCCGGTGCTCGACCTGATGCAGACCGTGCCGATCTTCGCCTATCTCGTGCCGATCCTCTGGTTCTTCGGCTTCAGCCCGGTCGCGGCGATGGTCGCGACCGTGATCTACGCGACCCCGCCGATGGTGCGCAACGCCGTGCTGGCGCTCCAGCGGGTGCCGGCCGAGGTCAAGGACTTCGGCCAGATGGCCGGCTGCACGCGCCGCCAGATGATGTGGCGGGTGCTGATCCCGTCCGCCCGGCCGTGGCTGATGATCGGCGTCAACCAGGTGATCATGCTGTCGCTCAACATGGTGATCATCGCCTCGATGATCGGCGCGGGCGGGCTCGGCCACGACGTGCTGGCGGCGCTGCGCCGGCTCGACTTCGGCGCCGGGCTCGAGGCCGCGGTCGCGATCACGCTGCTCGCGATCGCGCTCGACCGCCTGAGCCAGGCCTTCGCCGCGCGCCCGCCGCCGCTCCACGCCGAGGGCCGAGCGGGGCCTGCTGCGGCGCCACCCCTACCTCGTCCTGGCGCTGGCGCTGCTCGCCGCGAGCTGGCTGCTGGCGCTGGTCGTGCCGGCCGTCCAGACCTGGCCGCAGCGCCTGGCAGATCACCACCGGCGATGCCGTCGAACCAGGCCATGGCGTGGATCAACGTCCACTTCTTCGACACGATCGAGGCGGTCAAGGCCTGGCTGCTGATCAACCTGATGGTGCCGTTCAAGCGGCTCCTGCTCGGCCTGCCCTGGCTCGCGGTGGTCGCGGCGGCAGGGCTCGCCGGCTGGCAGCAGGGCGGCTGGCGCCTCGCGCTCCTCGACCGCCGGCCTCGCGCTGTTCATCGCGCTCAATGGCCAGTGGGTGAACGCGATGGAGACGGTCTATCTCTGCGGCATCTCGGTGCTGATCGCCTGCGCCATCGGCATTCCGATCGGCGTGCTGCGCGGCGCGCCACGAGCGCGCCCATCGGGTCGTCCAGGCGGTGGTCGACACGCTCCAGACGCTGCCCGCCTTCGCCTATCTGATCCCGGCGGTGATGCTGTTCCGGGTCGGCGACTTCGCCGCCATGCTGGCGGTGGTCGCCTACGCGATCGTGCCGGCGATCCGCTACACCGACCACGGCATCCGCCAGATCGACCCCGCGCTGATCGAGGCCGCGACCGCGGCCGGCTGCACCAAGCGGCCAGATCCTGCGCAAGGTCCAGCTGCCGCTCGCCCTGCCGGAGATCATGCTGGGGGTCAACCAGACCATCATGATGGCGCTCTCGATGCTGGTCGATCACGGCGCTGGTCGGCACCCGCGACCTCGGCCAGGAGGTCTACATCGCGCTCACCAAGGCCGACGTCGGCCGCGGCCTGGTCGCGGGCATGTGCGTCGCCTGCCTCGCGATGATCGCCGACCGCCTGATCGCGCCCTGGGCCGCGGCGCGCAAGCGCCGCCTCGGGCTGGCGTGATGGCGACCGAGGCGCGAACGCAAGGCCGCCGCGCTCGCCTGCTGGTCGGGCAAGGTCGAGCCCGCGCGCGCTCGGCGGCGGCATCAGCAACCACAATTTCGTGGTCGAGGACGGCGGCCAGCAGGTTCATGGTCCGGATCGGCGACGACCTCGAGGTGCACAACGTGCTGCGCCGCTTCGAGCTCGCCGCCTCGCGCGCCGCGCACGCCGCCGGCATCGCGCCCGAGGTGGTCCACGCCGAGCCCGGCGCGATGGTCTTCCGCTACGTCGAGGGCCGCACGCTGACGCCCGCCGACGTGCGCGAGCCGGCGATGCTCGAGCGCATCCTGCCGCTGGTCCGGCAGTGCCACCGCGAGATCCCCAAGCACTTCCGCGGCCCGGCGCCGATCTTCTGGGTGTTCCAGGTCGTGCGCGACTATGCGGCCCGCCTGCGCGAGGACGAGAGCCGCATGGTCCCGGAGCTGCCGCGCCTGCTCGCCGCGGCCGACAAGCTGGAAGCCATGGTCGGGCCGGTCGAGCTGGTCTTCGGCCACAACGACCTGCTCGCCGCCAATCTGATCGACGACGGCGCCCGGCTCTGGCTGGTCGACTGGGAGTACGGCGGCTTCAACAGCCCGCTGTTCGACCTCGGCGGCCTCGCCTCCAACAACGAGCTGGCGCCCGAGCAGGAGGACTGGCTCCTCGGGGCCTACTTCGACGCCCCCGTCACCTCCGACCTCCGCCGCCGCTACGCCGCCATGAGGTGCGCCTCGCTTCTGCGCGAGGCGATGTGGAGCATGGTCTCCGAGCTCCACCTCCGGATCGATTTCGACTACCGGGCCTACACGGCCGAAAACCTCACCCGCTTCGAGCGGGCCTATGCCGACGCTCGCGAGCCGACTGATCATCGAGCCGCTGCGCTCATCGGAGCAGCCGGGCGACATCGCGTCGGGCGTCGATGATCGCGAACGACACGGGCGGCGCAGGAGCGCCGCACGACCGGTAGACGATCCAATAGCCTCGCTTGAAACAGAACCGGTAGGGCCGCGGCGTGAGATCGGGCGTCGAGGCCCGATCGTGGGTTGGCTCGCGATCAACCCGAATGCCCCGATCCAGATCTGCTTCCAGCCCTGCGCGCTCGAGATCCCAGCAACCCGACGGCGGTAGTCCAAGATGGCATCGAACTCGCGGCTGGCACGCCGCGAAAGCCGGTAGCCAAGCTCACCGTCCCTTGCGCCGAGCCGCTCGGTCTACTCCTCGCCTTCGAGCTCCTGCCAGACCGCGCTGGGCCCAGTAGCGCCGAGCCGCCACGGAACTCCGCTCGCCGGAGATGGTGCCAAATTCCTCGCGGCCGATGCTCCGTCTCACGCCGGCAGCTCGAACTCGGCCTCGAGCTGCGGCGAGGAGGCGCGCCCGCTCCCTCGCCGGCTGAGCGGCAGGACCCCGCTCCTCGGCGGCGCGGCGCATCGTCGTCCGCCTCGGTCGGTTCGATCTCGTCGTCCGTCCGCTTCGCCGGATCCAGGGCGTCCGGTCGCGGTCGAGCAGGCTTCACCACATCGCTCCTGTTCCTCTGAACTTCGCAATATAGCCCACCTCGACCCTGAATGACGAGCGACGGATGCTCCGCTCGCCGCCGCTCCGATCGCGAGCGGCGTCTTCTCCAGCCGCCCGATCGCGAGCGGCGTTTTCGGGTGCTCAGCCGCCGGTCATGAACACCAGCAGCCAGCGCAGCGACGAAGGCGAGCGCGATCGCCCAGACCAGCAGGAACAGCGCGCCGATGCGCCAGTCGGTCGGCGCCTCCGCGGCGGCGTCCGCGCGCCGGCGGTTCTCCTCGAGCACCTCGGCAGGGATCAGGCGTACCGCCAGCAGCACCGCGAGTGGTATCAGAATCGCATCGTCGAGATGGCCGAGCACCGGGATGAAGTCGGGGATCAGGTCGATCGGGCTCACCGCGTAGGCCGCGATCACCAGCGCCCAGGCCTTGGCGTACCAGGGCATGCGCGGGTCGCGGGCGGAGAGGTAGATCGCGTGCACGTCGCGCCGCAGCCGGCGCGCCCAGTCGCCGGACCCGCTCGCCGAGCCGGCCGCCGGCGAGCAGGCGGTAGAGGTAGGTCAGCACGATCAGCCCGATGATGATCTTGGACGCGCCATCGACGTAGCCGCCGACCACCTGGTACTCGGACTTCAGAAGGTAGCCCGCGGCGGTCAGCAGCGCGGTCCAGACCACGGTCCCGATCGCGGACTAGGCGAGGAACGGCAGGAGCGGCATGCGCGCCATGCCGGCCGGCACCGAGATCAGCGTGCGCACCGCCGGCACCAGGCGGCCGACCAGCACCGCCTTGCCGCCGTGCTTCTCGAACCAGTCGATCGCCTTGCCGACGTCCTGCTCGTCGAGCGTCAGCCAGCGCCCGTGGCGGGCGGCGAGCGCGCACAGGCGCTCGCGCCCGAGCCACCGGCCGAGATAGTACCAGGGCAAGGCGCCGAGCACCGAGCCGAGCGTGCCGGCGGCCACCACCAGGACCGGGTTGAGCTCGCCCTGCGCCGCGACGAAGCCCGCGAGCGGCATGATCAGCTCGGACGGGATCGGCGGGAAGATGTTCTCGGCGAACATCAGGCCGATGATGCCGGGATAGCCGCTGCCGGAGACGACGCTGACGATCCAGTCGAACAAGCGCTCCTCCCGCTGATCGCGCCGGGATCAACGCCGCGGCGCCGCAAAACGCTCCGCCACGGGCGCGCTTGGTCTTCCCTGCCGCCCGCCATCCAGGCAGATTGGGCGCCGAGCCGGCCCCATCGCGAGCGGATCACGACCCATGCCCTCCCTGCCCTCTCACGCCCGCGCGGTGATCGTCGGCGGCGGCATCATGGGCTGCTCGCTCGCCTACCACCTCGCGCGCGAGGGCTGGCGGGAGGTGGTGCTGCTCGAGCGCAGGAAGCTGACCAGCGGCAGCACGTTCCACGCCGCGGGCCTGGTCGGCCAGCTGCGCACCAACGCCAACATCACCCAGCTGCTCAAGCACTCGGTCGAGCTCTACGACCGGCTCGAGGCCGAGACCGGCCAGGCGAGCGGCTGGAAGCGGAACGGCGGCCTGCGGCTCGCCTGCACCGCGGACCGCATGGTCGAGCTCAGGCGCCAGGCCACGACCGCGCGCAGCTTCGGCCTCGAGATGCATCTCTGTCGCCCGCCGAGGCCAGGGACCTCTGGCCGCCGATGGACGGCTCCGACCTGGTCGGCGCCGCCTTCCTGCCGACCGACGGCCAGGCCAACCCCTCGGACATCACCCAGGCGCTTGGCGAAGGGCGCCCGCCAGCAGGGCGCGCACGATCGTCGAGGACTGCGCGGTCACCGGCTTCCGCAGCGCCGGGGGGCGCGTCGCCGGCGTGGTCACGGAGCAGGGCGAGATCGCCTGCGAGGTCGTGGCGCTGTGCGCCGGCCAATGGTCGAAGGCGCTCGGGCGCGCTCGCCGGCGTGCGCGTGCCGCTGACCTCGGTGCAGCACCAGTACATGGTCACCGAGCGCATCGCGGGCGTGACGCCCGACCTGCCGACGCTGCGCGATCCCGACCGCCTGATCTACTTCAAGGAGGAGGTCGGCGGGCTGGTGATGGGCGGCTACGAGCCCGACCCGATGCCCTGGGCGCTGGACGGTATTCCGGACGGCTTCCACTTCACCCTGCTCGACCCGGACTGGGACCACTTCGAGCAGCTGATGGAGCAGGCGCTCGCGCGCGTGCCCGCGCTCGAGACCGCGGGCGTCAAGCAGCTGATCAACGGCCCCGAGAGTCGTTCACCCCCGATGGCAACTTCATCCTGGGCGAAGCGCCGGAGCTCGAGGGCTTCTACGTCGGCTGCGGCTTCAACGCGTTCGGCATCGCGGCGGGCGGCGGCGCCGGCCAGGCGCTCGCCGACTGGATCGCCGCCGGGCGCGCCGCCGGTCGATCTCTGGCCGGTCGACATCCGCCGCTTCGGCGCGCCGCACGGCGACGACGGCTTCGTGCGCGCGCGCACCCTCGAGCTCTACGGCAAGCACTACACGATCGCCTGGCCGGGCGAGGAGCATGGCAGCGGCCGGCCGCTGCGCCGCTCGCCGCTCTACGGGCGCCTGCGCGAGGCGGGCGCCGTGTTCGGCGAGAAGCTCGGCTGGGAGCGCGCCAACTGGTTCGCGCGCGCCGGCATCGATCAGCCCAGCGACTCTACGGCTTCGGCCGGCCCAACTGGTTCGAGGCGGTCGGCGCCGAGCACCGGGCGTGCCGCGAGCGGGTGGCGCTGTTCGATGCCACCTCGTTCGCGAAGTTCCTGGCCGTCGGGCGCGACGCCGAGCGGGCGCTCGTCCTGGATCTGCGCCAACGACGTCGCGGCAGCCGCCGGGCAAGGTGGTCTATACCCAGATGCTCAACGCGCAGGGCGGCATCGAGTGCGACCTCACCGTCACCCGCCTCGCCGAGGACGCCTTCTACATCGTCACCGGCACCGGCTTCGCGACCCACGATCTGCAGCTGGATCCGGCGCAACGTCCCGACCGGGCATGGACGTCCGCCTGCTGGACGTGACCTCGGCGTTCGCGGTCCTGCCGCTGATGGGCCCGCAGGCGCGCGCGCTGCTGCAGCAGGTGACCGCGCGACGACGTCTCGAACGAGGCGCTGCCCGTTCGGCAGCTGGCGGGAGATCCGGATCGCCGGCGCGCCGGTGCGGGCGCTCCGCATGACCTACGTCGGCGAGCTCGGCTTCGAGCTCCACGTGCCGACCGAGTACGCGCTCGCCGTCTACGACGCGCTGGTCGCCGCCGGCGCGCCCTTCGGTCTCGCGCATCGCCGGCTATCGGGCGATCGAGAGCCTGCGGCTGGAGAAGGGCTATCGCGCCTGGGGCGCCGACATCGGCCCCGACCACACGCCGCTCGAGGCGGGCCTGGGCTTCGCGCTCAAGCTTGGCCGCGACCAGCCGTTCCTCGGCCGCGAGGCGCTCGAGCGCCAGCGCCAGGGCGGCCTGAAGAAGCGCCTCGCCGGCTTCACGGTCGACGATCCGGAGGTCGTCCTGCTCGGCCGCGAGACCATCTATCGCGATGGCGAGCGGGTCGGCTGGCTGACCTCGGGCGGCTACGGCTACACCGTCGGCAAGGCGATCGGCTACGGCTACGTCCGCAACCCGGCGGGCGTCGATCTGGACTACCTGCGGTCCGGCAGCTACGAGCTCGAGGTCGCGACCGAGCGCGTGCCGGCGACGCCTGCACCTGCGTCCGCTCTACGATCCCGAGATGAGCCGGGTGCATGGCTGACCCCGGCGAGCAACGACGAGGCGGCATGACGCTACGCTTGATCCAGCTCGGCCTTGGCGGCTGGGGACGGAACTGGGTGGAGGAGGTGACCCGCGACGACGCCGGGCGTCGCGCCGGTCGCCTGGGTCGAGATCGACCCGGCGGCGCGCGAGCGGGCGATCGACGCTGCTCGGCCTGCCGCCGGAGCGCGTCTTCGGCTCGCTCGAGGAGGCGCTGCAGCGGCGTCACGGCCGATGCCGCGCTGGTCACCGTGCCGCTCGCGGCGCACGCCTCGGCGACGACGCGAGGCGCTCGAGGCCGGGCTGCACGTCCTGGTCGAGAAGCCGTTCACCGAGACCCTCGCCGAGGCGCACGGCGCTCGCCGAGCTCGCCCGCGAGCGCCGGCGCGTGCTGATGGTCAACCAGAACTATCGCTGGTTCCCGGCGCCGTGCATCGGGCGCGCGCAGCTGCTCGAGGACGGCGCGATCGGCCTGCCGCTCGCCTGCTACCTCGACTTCCATTTCCTGTTCGGCACCGGCTATCGCTACTTCTTCCTGGAGGAGCCGCTGCTCAGCGACATGGCGATCCACCACTTCGACACGTCTGCGCTTCGTGCTGAGGGACGAGCCGGTCGTCGTCGAGCTGCCAGAGCTGGAGCGAGCCCGACTCGCCGTTCAAGGGCCGCCCGGCCGCGATCGCGACGATCCAGCTTCGCCAAGGGCGCGCTGGTGAGCTACCGCGGCAGCTGGATCTCGCGCGGGCCGACCACGCCCTATGGCGGCCACTGGCGGATCGACGGCACCAGGCGGCACGATCGAGTTCACCTTCCGCGGCGCCTTCGAGGACCGCGAGAAGCGTCGACCGCCTGACCCTCTATCGGCCCGAGCGGCCGCCCGAGCGGCCGCGCCTGCCGGCGATGCCGTGCAAGGATCGCAAGGGCGCGCTCGCCGACTTCGCGCGCTGGATCGAGGAGGGGCGGCCGCCCGAGGGCGTCAGCAGCGCCGAGGACAACCTCAAGAGCCTCGCCCTGATGTTCGCCGCGATCCGCTCGGCGAGCGAGGGCGGCGCGGCCGGTCCGCGATCGCCGAAATGCTCGCGGAGGCAAGCCCATGACCACGCCGCTCCGGATCACCGTCTGGAACGAGTTCCGCCACGAGCGCAGCAACCCCGCGGTCGGCGGGATCTATCCCGGACGGCATCCACGAGGCGCTGGCGGCGCCGTTGCGCGCGGCGGGCCACGCGGTGCGCACGGCGACGCTGGACGAGCCCGAGCACGGCCTCGGCGGTGCCGTGCTCGAGGAGACCGACGTGCTGCTCTGGTGGGGCCATCAGGCGCATGCGGAGGTCAAGGACGAGGTCGTCGATCGCGTCCAGGCCCGGGTCCTCCAGGGGATGGGCCTGATCGCGCTCCATTCGGCGCATTACTCGAAGATCTTCATCCGCCTGATGGGCACCAGCTGCGGGCTCAAGTGGCGCGTCGCCGACGAGCGCGAGCGCCTGTGGGTGGTCGCCCCCGGCCACCCGATCGTGCAGGATCTCCCGGAGCGGATCGACCTCGAGCGCGAGGAGATGTACGGCGAGCACTTCGACATCCCGGCCCCCGACGAGCTGGTCCTGGTCAGCTGGTTCCAGGGCGGCGAGGTGTTCCGCAGCGGCTGCTGCTTCCGCCGCGGCATGGGCCGCATCTTCTACTTCCGCCCGGGCCACGAGACCTACCCGACCTACCACCAGCCGCTGATCCAGCAGGTGATCCGGAACGCGGTCCTCTGGGCGGCGCCGGTCGCCGCCGCCGCCCCGAGGCGCGGCCGCTCGGAGCCGCTGGAGCGGCTCGGCTAGACCTGCGCCGGCAGGAAGCGGAGCGGGATGCCGCTCGGGTCGCGCGCGGTCAGCACGCCATCCGCGATCTGGCCGTCGGGCAGCAGGTCGGGAAGTCCGGCGAGCGCCGCCTCGGGCACCCGGATCTCGTACCACAGGAGGCCGATGCCGCCCGCCTCCGGCGCCGCCGGACGGCGCTTGCGGTTCCAGTCGTTGACCGCGACGTGGTGGTGGTAGCCGGCGAGCGACATGAAGGCGACGTGCGGGTCCGACTGGATGAGGTCGAACCCGAGGCGCTCGAGGTAGAAGCGCTGCGCCGCTCTGAGGTCGTGGGTCTGGAGATGGACGTGGCCCATCACCGTGCCGGGCGCGAGGCCGGCCCACGCCTCGCCGGAGTCGCGGCCGGCGGCGAGGATGCCCTCGTGGTCCAGGCGCGCGTTGGTCAGGCGGACCCGGCCGTCGACCAGCCAGTCCCGGCGCGGCCGATCGCGGTAGAGCTCGACCCCGTGGCCGTCGGGGTCGTCGAGGTAGAGCGCCTCGCTGACGTGGTGGTCGGCGGCGCCGGTCAGCTTCACGCCGCTCTCGATCAGATGCTGCAGCTGACGACCGAGGGCGGCGCGCGACGGCAGCAGCAGCGCGAAGTGGAAGAGATCGGCGGCGTCCGGATCGCGCGTGGCGCCGCGGCGCTCCTCGAGGCGCAGGAGCTCCCGGCCGCCGGCGCCGAGCGCGGCGACGCCGTCGCTCCGCTCCAGCACGTCCATCCCGATCGCGTCGCGATAGAACTCGAGCGAGCGCTCGAGGTCGGCGACGCTGAGCCCGACCGCGCCCAGCTCGATCCCGTGGTCCCGCAGCCCCGTCATGATCCGCTCCGTCTGCCGCGGCGCCGCTGCCGCCATCCCCTCAGATGGGGCCGGCAAGGCTCGGACGGAATGGGCGCGCCTCAGGGCGCGGCCGACCCGAGATCACGCCGGGCTGCCGGCCATCTGCAGCGGCTGCCACGCCTCGCCGACCGCGACCACGCAGGTCGGACGCTTCGGGTAGGTGATCAGGATCGTCCAGCCGCCCTCGGGCGATACCAGGATCTCCAGCACCCCGCCGTCGGACGACAGACCTAGCGCCGTCGGGGTCTCCTCATGGCGCTGCTGCAGGCGCTCCAGAATCTCGTCGCGGTCGCCGCACCTCGTGGCGGCGGCGGCCGCGCCGCTCACGCCCGTGCTGCCGAGCAGGACCAGGAGCGCACCGGCGACCGGACCGATCCGATCCCCGATCATTCTGCCGAGGCCGGGGCTGCGCCGGGTGCCTCGTTCGTGCGGAGAGACAGGGATGGCCATGGGGTATCTCCTTCCGCTGGTTGGCCGGCCGTAGTCCGCCGCACCATGGCTACCGGCATTGCCGGGTCGACACCAGCGCCTTTGCTGCAATGCAGCATTGCAGGTTTGGCGTCCTGCCCGCAGCGGCGCCGCGCAGAACTACGCGGTGTGATTCTGCGATGCAGCAGAGCCGAGCCGGAGCGGCGCCGGCGCGGCGCGGGGAAGCGCACGCTCACCGGCCGGCGCGCAGCCGCGCTGCCGCTCGACGACCGACCTCGATCCCAGAGGAAGCGGCCGCGGCGGCTATCCGCGGGTCGCGCGGCAAACCGCTTGACCCCGCGGCCCGCGCCGCCTAGCCGTGATGACGGCACCGTCCGATCCGGTTCTGTCGACCAACGAAGTCGCCCGGCCGGCGCGCCTGCGACGAGAGCAATGGCACAGAACTTGTACCGCCCTGGCGTCGAGGCCTGTCCGTTGATGCTCCGCCCGACAAGGCGCAGCGGCCGGCTGGAGATGCGGTGACGTGGAAGCGGCGATCAAGCTCGTCTTCGACATCCTGGCGTTCTCGTCGATCATGGTCCTGGTCGTCCTCGGGCTTGCGGTGATCGCGAGCCTGATGGGGATCTTCAACCTCGGCCATGGCGAGTTCGTCCTGCTCGGCGCCTACACGGTCTACCTGTTCATCCAGTGGGGCCTGCCCGGCTGGGCGGGCATGCTCGTGGCGCCGTTGGTGGTCGCGCTGTTCGGCATCCTGGTCGAGGTCACGGTGATCCGGCGGATGTACGCGACCCCGGTGATCGCGATGCTCGCGACCTACGCGCTCGGGCTCACCATCCGCGAGGTGGTGCGCGGCTTGATCGGCGGCCAGTACTACTCGATCGACGAGCCGATCCCGGGCTCGTTCGAGGTCGCCGGCATGAGCTTCTCGGCGTGGCGGACGGTGATCATCCTGATCACGCTCCTGGTCATGGCGGCCTGCTGGCTGTTCCTCAAGCGCACCTCCTTCGGGCTGCAGATCCGGGGCGCGCTCGAGAACCCGGCGCTGGCGCGCGCGTCCGGCGTCTCGACCGCGCGGCTCTACGCCTTCACCTTCGGCTTCGGCGCGGCGCTCGCCGGGCTCGCCGGCGCCCTGATGGTGCCGTTGTTCTCGCTCTCGGCCGATCTCGGGGTGCGCTTTCTCGTCCAGGCGTTCCTCTCGGTCATGCTGGGCGGCATCGGCACCTTCGAGGGCCCGGTGCTCGGCAGCGCGGTGATCGGCGCCATGGTCCCAGGCTTCCAGTGGCTGCGCCAGCTGCCCGGCGTCGGCGAGATCTCGAGCCCGGTCGTGACCGAGGTGCTGGTCTTCGTCGTGGCGCTGACGATCGTGAAATTCCGACCGCAAGGCCTGATAACCCAAGGGAGAACCTGACGATGGCATCCGAGAATACCGACCGCAACGGCACGATGGGGCTGTCCCGGCGCACGCTGCTCCAGGGTGCGAGCGCGCTCAGCGCCGCCGGCTGGGTCGCGGGGCTCGGCGGCGGCTGGCTCCTGCGCCCGCGGTGGGGTCACGCCGCGGGCCCGATCAAGATGGGCATCGCGACCGACATCACCGGCGCGATCGCGCCCTCGGGCAACGCCAACTGGCAGGTCGCCCAGTTCGCGGTCCAGCAGATCAACGACGCGGGCGGCATCCTCGGCCAGCCGATCGAGCTCTACCTCGAGGACACCGCCTCCGACCCCGGGATCGCCGTCGGCAACGTCAGGAAGCTGATCCAGCAGCACCAGGTCGACGTGGTCTGCGGCGGCATCACCAGCGCGATGCGCGAGGCGATCAAGAACCCGATCGTGCGCCGCGGCCAGACCCTCTACATCTACCCGCAGCTCTACGAGGGCCAGGAGTGCACCGAGCACCTCTACTGCACCGGCCCGACGCCGGCCCAGCAGTGCGACGAGCTGATCCCCTGGCTGATCGGCCTCGGCAACCAGCGCTTCGCCTTCCCCTCGGCGAACTACCTCTGGCCGCAGCTGCTCAACAAGTACGCCCGGCGGGTGATCGAGGAGAACGGCGGCGAGGTGGTCTTCGAGGAGTACTACCCGCTCGATCAGCTCGAATACTCGGCGACGGTCTCCAGGATCATGAACGAGAACGTCGACTGCGTGTTCAACACGGTGATCCCGCCCGGGCTGCAGGCGTTCATGAAGCAGCTCTACGAGGCGGGCTTCCACGAGAAGGGCGGCAAGCTGTCCTGCGTCTACTACGACGAGAACCTGCTCAACTACCACCCGGCGCGCGAGATGGAGGGGCTCGCCAGCTGCCTCGACTACTTCCAGGCGATCGACGACCCCTACAGCGCCGAGCTGCAGCAGGGCTACAGCGCGATGTTCCCGAACAGCAAGTACCTGTTCACCGCCGGCAGCGCCTCGACCGGGATGTACCGCGGCATCCGCCTCTACGAGCAGGCGATCATCGCGACCGAGGGCGATCTGTCCCGCGAGGCGGCCTCGGCCGCGCTCGACAGCGCCGCGATCGAGCACGGGCCCGGCGGGCCCGCGAAGATGGTGCCGGGCACCGGCCACGCTGCCATGAACATGTACATCGCCGAGGCCAAGAACGGCGTCTACGAGGTCGTCAGCAAGTACGACATGGTCGATCCCAAGGAATGCGAGACCTGAGGTCGCGACCACGGCACGCGGATCCCGCCGCCTGGCGCCGCGGACGCCGGGTCACGCCATGACGGACCGCGCCGCGGCCAGCGGCGGCGGGCCCGGCGCGCGGCTGCGCGTCTTCCCGATCGTCGAGCTCGCGCTGCTCGCGCTGTTCGCGCTGCTGCCGTTCCTGGTCGGCGACTTCCTGATCATCATCGCGACCCGGATGGTGATCCTCGCGATGCTGGCGATCAGCTTCGATCTGTGCTGGGGCTATTCCGGCATCATGAGCTTCGGCCAGGGGCTGTTCTTCGGCATGGCGGGCTACGTGGTCGCCCTGCTCGCCAATAAGGCGGGCTTCGTCCAGCTGTGGGGCGTGGTCCCGATCGCGATGCTGGTCGGCCTCACCGTCGCCTTCCTGATCGGCTGGTTCCTCCTGCTCGGCAAGCGCACGCCCTCCATCATCTTCGTGGCGCTCGGCACGCTCACCGCGTCCTACGCCGCCGAGCGCCTGGTCGCGGGCTGGCAGTGGGTCGGCGGCGGCAACGGCCTCTCGGTCTGGGACTTCCTCAGGATCGGCGCCTACGAGCTGGAGCCCGGCCCGGTCTTCTACTACCTCGCGCTCGGCTTTCTGGTCACGGTCTACCTGGCGAGCCGCTACCTCGTCCGCTCGCAGTTCGGCCTCGTGCTCGCGGGCATGCGCCAGAACGAGCAGCGGCTCGCCTTCCTCGGCTACAAGGTCCAGGTCTTCAAGGCGCTGGTGTTCGCCTTCGCCGGGATGATCGCGGGCCTCGCCGGCGCCCTCTACACCTACCACGAGGGCTTCGTCGGGCCCGCCAACATGGGCATCGGGCAGTCGACCTACGCCGTGCTCTACACGCTGTTCGGCGGCGCCGGCACCCTGATCGGACCGGTGATCGGCACCGCGATGATCGAGGGGATCAGCTTCTTCCTCGCCGACCGCGAGGAGGTCAAGAGCTTCTGGCCGGTGATCCTCGGGCTGATCATGCTGGTCGTGGTGGCCTACAAGCCGACCGGGCTGCTCGGTTTCCTCGTGCCGCGGCGCGAGCGCTTCGGCACCTTCGGGATCGCGAGCCCGCGCGCGCTGCGCGGCGCGGGCGCCAAGACCGTCCGCGACGTGGAGGAGGAAGGTCGCCGTGGCGTTGCTTGAGGCGCGCGGCATCGGCAAGAGCTTCGGCGCGCTGCGCGCCCTCGACGCGGTCGACGTCACGGTCGCCGCCCACAGCTTCCATGGCCTGATCGGCCCGAACGGCTCCGGCAAGAGCACCTTCCTGAAGGCGCTGGCCGGCGCGCATTTTCCCGACCAGGGCCGGATCGCGTTCGACGGCGCCGACGTCACCACGATGAGCCCGGCCGATCGCGCGCGCCGGGGCATGAGCCTCAAGTTCCAGATCACCGCGGTGCTGCCGGAGCTCTCGGTCTACGACAACCTGCTGCTCGCGCTGCAGGCGCACCAGTCGGTCTGGACCCTCTTGCGCTCGCGCTCCAAGCATGCGCTCGACGACGAGGTCATGGCGGCGCTCGAGCGCTTCCGCCTCGCCGACCGCCGCCACGACCTCGCGGTCGAGCTGAGCCACGGCCAGCAGCAGTGGCTCGAGATCGCGATCGCGCTCACCGGCCGGCCCAAGCTTTTGCTGCTCGACGAGCCGACCGGCGGAATGAGCCCGGAGGAGCGCCGCGTCACCGGCGAGCTGCTGCAGCCGATCCGCGCCTGGTGCACGCTGGTGATCGTCGAGCACGACCTCGACTTCATCAAGGAGATCTGCGACCGGCTCACCGTGCTCGACCAGGGCCGCGTGCTCGACGACGGCACGATCGGAGAGATCGAGCGCTCGGCCAGGGTCCAGGAGGTCTACACCACCCGTGTCTGAGCCGGCGCCGATCCTGGAGGTGCAGGGGCTCGCCGCCGGCTACGGCCGCAGCCGGGTGCTGTTCGACGTGGCCTTGAGCGCGCCGCGCGCCGGCGCGGTCGCGATCCTCGGCCGCAACGGCGCCGGCAAGACCACGCTGCTCAAGACCCTGATCGGCGAGCTTCGGCCGCTCGCCGGCACCATCCGCTTCGACGGCCGCGATGCCGGCGAGCACGGCACCGAGCGCCGGGTCGGCCACGGCATGGGCTACGTGCCCCAGGAGCAGGCGATCTTCGGCACGCTCTCGGTGCGCGAGAACCTGCTGCTCGGGGCGATGGCGCAGAAGGACAGGTCGGGCATCGAGCTCGCGCTCGACCTGTTCCCGAAGCTCGGCCAGCGGCTCGGCCAGCAGGCCGGCACGCTCTCGGGCGGCGAGCGCAAGATGCTGGCCATGGGCCGCGCGCTCGTCGGCCGCCCGAAGCTCCTGCTGCTCGACGAGCCGACCGAGGGCGTCTGGGTGGGCGTGATCGAGGAGATCGCGGAGCGCCTCGTGCAGCTCAGCCGGGAGATCAGCCTCGTGCTGGTCGAGCAGCACGTCGAGCTCGCGCTGCGCATCGCCGCCTACGCCTACGTCATGGAGCGCGGCCAGATCGCGCTCGAAGGCAGCTCTGCCGAGATCCGCGACAACCCGCAGCTGTTCCGCTACCTGGCGCCGTAGCGCTCCAGGCCGGGCGCCGCGACCTGGCGCCGTAGCGCTCCGGGCCGGGCGCCGCTATCTGGCACCGTAGCGCTCCGGGCCAGGCGGGACGTCCGGCCGGCCGTAGCGTTGCTGCGCGTCCCGGCGTTGACAGTTCATTAAGCCTGATCGGCGATCCCTTCTTCGGATGGTCCATGACCGTGCGAATCCGAGTCCGCGCTCCTTCGATGGCGCACGGATTCCCAGGGTCGCATGGACCAGCACCGACAGCCTGGCGGCCGATGGTTGAGGAAAGGTTAAGGCGACGGCCTCGGGCTCGACGCGGCGGTGCGGAAGGCCGAAGACCCGCGTGCGCGGGCGCGACGGCCAAGGGGCGCAGCGTCTCAGATCGGCGGCGCCTGGCTGGTCCAGTCGGTCAGCGCCTCGTAGGTCCGGGCGACTTTCAGGATCGTCGCCTCGTCGAACGGCCGGCCGATGACCTGGATCGCGACCGGCAGGCGGTCGTCGGTGAAGCCGCAGGGCAGCGCCACCGAGGGCAGCCCGGTGACGTTGGCCGGCGCCGAGAGGCGCACGAAGACCGGCGTCACCGGTTCCACCGTGCCGTCCGCCCACCTTACGCTGTCCTGGTCGCGACGGGTCGCCGGCGCGGCCACCGCCGGCCCGATCAGGACGTCGATGCCGGCGAACATCGCCGCCCAGGCCTGCTTGATCTTCTGGCGCACGCGGAGCGCGGTGATGTAGTCGGTCGCGGGCACCAGCTCGCCCGCCTGGAGGAAGGTGCGCACGTCCTCCTGGTAGAGATCGGCGCGCGCGCGCAGCATCTCGCGGTGATAGGCGCTGGCCTCGGGCAGGCAGAGGCCGAACTCGACCGCCATGATCTGCGCGGCCAGAGGGATCTCGACCTCGACCAGCTTGGCGCCGGCCCCGGCCAGCGCGTCGAGCGCGGCCCGGACGCTCGTCTCGACCTCCGCGTCGACGTGCTCGAAGAAGTAGTTGCGCGGCACGCCGATGCGCAGGCCGCGGGCGCCCGCCTCCAGCCCGCCGGTGTAGTCGCCCACGGGCTCCTCGGCCGAGCCCGGATCGCGCGGGTCGTAGCCGGCCAGGCACTCGAGCGCGAGCGCGGCGTCGCGCACGGTCCGGGTCAGCGGCCCGACATGGTCGAGCGACCAGCAGAGCGAGGCGACGCCCGCCCGGCTGACCCGGCCGTAGGTCGGCTTGAGGCCGACCGTGCCGCAGAGCGCGGCCGGGATGCGGATCGAGCCGCCGGTGTCCGAGCCCAGGCCCATGAAGCAGCCGCGCGCCGCGACGCTCGCCCCCGAGCCGCCGCTCGAGCCGCCGGGAATGCGCTCGGGGTTCCAGGGGTTGGCCGAGGTCGGCGTGACGATGCCGTAGGCGAACTCGTGGGTGTGGGTCTTGCCGACGATCACGGCACCGGCCGCCTTGAGGCGCTGGACGCAGGCGGAATCGGCCGCGGCCACGTGGTCGTGGCGGACCTCCGAGCTGCAGCTGGTCGGCAGGCCTGCCATGTCGTAGAGGTCCTTGACCGCGACCGGGATGCCGTGCAGCGGGCCGCGGTAGCGCCCGGCGGCGATCTCGTCCGCGGCCTTGCGCGCGGCGGCCAGCGCCAGATCGGGGGTGAGCAGCGCGTAGGCCTTGAGGACCGGCTCGGTCGCCTCGATCCGGGCGAGCGCCGCCTCGGCCAGCGCGACCGGCGACAGCTCCTTTGCGCGAACTCGTTCGGCCGCCGCGGCGAGCGAGAGGCTCAGGGCGTCCTCCATGGCCTACTCCTCCGCCTCCGCCCACTTCGCCTGATAGCCGAAGGCCGGCGCGGTCTCGCCGAGCGCCACCTCGTCGAGCCGGTCGAGCAGGCCGAAGACCACGTCCATCGTAGGGGCCAGCTCCTCGGCGCGCGCCTGGCTGAGCTGCAGCCGCGCCGCCCGCGCGAGCGTGATCACGGTCGCCGCATCGACCGGCGTGCGCTTGAGCTCTGGCATTCTCTCCTCCCCCCGTCGCACCTCGCCTGGTAGCGCTCGATCTACTGACCCGCCCCGCTGCAGGGCTCGTCGTGCCGACGCGCCCCACCCCTTGGGCTCCGGCGGGCGGAGCTGACGCAGACTTCGTGCCCTTTGGGCTCCCGCTGACGGTGACGGAGCCCCAAGCGTGGCACCGTCGCCGGACGGGATCAAGTCTTTGCGCGGGCGGAGCCGGCGCGCTCCGCCGGTAGTCCGGCTCGGCGATAGGTAAGGCGTCTTGCACGGGCTGGCCTCACGTCAGGCGTCACGCAGCCAGTTCTCGCAGGGAAGGCCATCGATCCGGGCGAATTCGCGCTCGTTGTCGGTGACGATGGCGTAGCCGAGGGTCATGGCGTGCGCCGCGATCAGCAGATCGTTGCCGCCGATCGAGCGCCCGATCCGCTCGAGGCCGGCACGCAGCCCGCCCGTAGATGGCGTCGGCCGGGGCCTCGAACGGCAGGATCGTCGAGCACGCCGAGCACGGCCTCGAGTTGCGCCGCAAGGCGCGGCGTCGCTCGCTTGGCCGCCCCGTAGCGCAGCTCCGCGGCGACGATGATGCTGGTACAGACCTGCGCCTCGCCGACCTCGCGGATGCGCTGTGCCGTCCGGCCCTGCGGCCGGCGGACGAGGTCGGAGACGATATTGGTATCGAGCAGATAGCGCATCAAAGCTCGATGTCGTCGATGTCCAGATCGCGGATCGGCGGGAAGTCCTCGTCGAGAGGTGCAAGCGTCGCCAGAACCGCCAACAGGGATTTCGGCCCGGCGGGCTCGATGATCAGCCGGTCGCCTTCCTTGCGCATGATGGCATCCTTGCCAGGCAGCTCGAACTCCCGCGGGATCCGCACCGCCTGGTTGCGACCGTTCCTGAAGAGCGTGACGTGTCGCTCAAGGCTCACGGGGCGAACTCCTTGACATATGCCGCAGCCTATGCCATACGTCATTTCCGCCAACGGCGTCAAGCCTTGGCAGTAGATTGAAGCGGCGTCAGTCGCCGCCGGCCTTGCTGATCCTGGCCCAGCTGTCGCGGAGCGCCACGGTGCGGTTGAAGACCGGCCGCTCGGGCGTCCCGTCGGGGTCCATGCAGAAGTAGCCCTGGCGCTCGAACTGCAGGGGCTCGCCCGGCAGCGCGTCGGCGAGCGCCGGCTCGACCATGCAGCCGCTCAGCACCTCGAGCGAGGCGGGGTTGAGGTCGGCGAGAAAGTCGCCGTCGGCGCCGGGGCTCTCGCGCGCGAACAGGTGGTCGTAGAGCCGGACCTCCGCCGGCAGCGCTGCGGCGGCCGCCACCCAGTGCAGCGTCGCCCTGACCTTGCGCCCATCGGGCGCATCGCCGCCCCGGGTCGCCGGGTCGTAGGTGCAGCGCAGCAGGACGACCTCGCCCGCCGCGTCCTTGACCACCTCGGTGCAGGTGATCAGGTAGGCGGAGCGCAGGCGCACCTCGCGTCCGGGTGCCAGGCGGAAGAACTTCTTCGGCGGATCCTCCATGAAGTCCTCGCGCTCGATCCACAGCTCGCGCGCGAAGGTCACGGGCCGCGTGCCGGCGCTGGGGTCCTCCGGGTTGTTGACCGCCTCGAAGGTCTCGGTCCGGTCCGCCGGGTAGTTGGTGATCTCGACCTTGAGCGGGCGCAGCACCGCCATGCGGCGCGGCGCGCTCCGGTTGAGCAGCTCGCGCACGCAGTGCTCGAGCAGCGCGACCTCGACCAGGTTGTCGCTGCGCGCGACCCCGACCCGGCCGATGAAGTCGCGGATCGCGGCCGGCGGGATGCCGCGGCGCCGCAGGCCGGCCAAGGTCGGCATCCGGGGATCGTCCCAGCCGCGGACGTGGCCCTCGCGGACGAGCTGCACCAGGCGCCGCTTGGAGAGCACGGTGTGCGACAGGTTGAGGCGGGCGAACTCGTACTGGCGCGGCCGCGAGGGCACCGGCAGGTGCTCGATCAGCCAGTCGTAGAGCGGCCGGTGGTCCTCGAACTCGAGCGTGCAAAGGGAATGGGTGACATGCTCGATCGCGTCCGACTGGCCATGGGCGAAGTCGTAGGTCGGGTAGATGCACCAGGCATCGCCGGTGCGAGGGTGATCGGCGTAGCGGATGCGGTAGAGCACCGGGTCGCGCAGGTTGATGTTGCCGGATGCCATGTCGATCTTGGCGCGCAGCACGCGGGCGCCCTCCGGAAACTCGCCGGCGCGCATCCGGCGCAAGAGATCGAGGTTCTCGTCCGGCGCGCGGTCGCGCCAGGGGCTGTTGCGGCCGGGCTCGGTCAGCGTGCCGCGATGCTCGCGGATCTCCTCGGCCGACAGGTCGTCGACATAGGCGTCGCCCGCCCGGACCAGATGCTCGGCCCACTCGTAGAGCTGCCCGAAATAGTCGGAGGCGAAGTACGGCGTCTCGCCCCAGTCGAAGCCGAGCCAGCGCACGTCGCGCTCGATCGCGAGGATGAACTCGTGCTCCTCCTTGACCGGGTTGGTGTCGTCGAAGCGGAGGTTGCAATGGCCGCCGAAGTCCTCCGCGACGCCGAAGTTGAGGCAGATCGACTTGGCGTGCCCGATATGCAGGTAGCCGTTGGGCTCCGGCGGGAAGCGCGTGACCACCCGGTCATGGCGGCCGGCCACGAGGTCCGCGCGCACGATGTCGCGGATGAAGTCCGAGCCGCCGGCCTCAGCCCCGCTCATGACGGTCGCGATCCCCAGGTCGACGCTGCGAAAGCCGCCCCTGTCTGCCAGAAAAGGTCCGGCCCGCCAAGCCGCGTGGCGCAGCGCGTCACACTGCTGCCACAGAGTCCTGACCGTTCCCCCACCCCGACCCTCCCCCGCAAGGGGGGAGGGAGACGACGGCGGCCGGCCAGATAGAGCGCCCCCTCCCCCTTGATGGGGGAGGGTCGGGGTGGGGGTGAGGTGGCAGGAGGAGACGATCGGGAACATAGGTTGGCTGGTATCAGTCACCGCCGAGCAGCGAGAGCAGGCTCTGCGCCACGACCTCGGTCGCCTTGAACAGGTCGGCGAGCGGCAGGCGCTCGTCGGCGCGATGCGCGTTCGCCTCCTCGATGGTGTGCGGGCCGGCGCCGTAGAGGATGGTCGGCACGCCCGCGGCGGCATAGTGCCGGGCGTCGGTATAGAGCGGCACGCCCTTGGCCGCGACCGGCTCGCCCATGATCCGGCTGGCATGGCGGCAGACCACCTCGACCAGGCGCTCGCTGCCGGGAAGCGGCGTCAGCGGCTCGGCCAGGAGGATGCGCCGGACCTCGACCCGCGCCGCAGGGAACGCGCGCGCCGCTTCCTCGATCACCCGCCGGAGCTCGGCCTCGACGGCGGCCGGGTCCTCCTCGGGGATCATCCGCCGGTCGAGGCGAAAGCTGACCCGGTCGGGCACGACGTTGGTGTTGATGCCGCCCTGGATCAGGCCGACGGTGAGCTGCGGCGAGCCGATGCCGGGGATCGCCGAGACCTGCGCCGCCAAGCCCTTGCGGGCGGCGTAGAGGGCGCCCAGCAGGTGGGTCGCCGCCTCGAGCGCGTCGACGCCGGTGAACGGCATGGCGGCATGCGCCGAGCGCCCGCGGACCAGGACCTCGAGATGCAGGCAGCCGTTGTGGGCGTCGACCACGGCGTAGGAGAAGCCCGCCCCGATCGCATAGTCGGGCCGGCTGATCCCCTCCGCGAGCAGCCGTTTGGGGCCGATCTCGCCGCCCGCTTCCTCGTCGTAGGTGAGATGCAGCTCGACCGTGCCGGCAAGCGGGGCTTTCGCCGCCGCGAGCGCGAGCAGCGCGAAGGCGTAGGTCGCGAAGTCCGACTTCGAGACCGCGACCCCGCGGCCGTAGATCCAGCCGCCCGCCACCTCGGCCCCATACGGATCGCGCGTCCAGCCCTCCCCCGGCGGCACGACGTCGCCGTGGGCGTTGAGCGCGATCACCGGGCCCTCGCCGAAGCGGCGGCGGACCACGAGGTTGGTGGCCGAGACCATGCCGTGCTCGCGGACCAGGGCGTCCGGCACCGGATGGCGCTCGACGGGGAGGCCCAGGCCCTCCAGCAGCGCCGCGGCGCGCTCGGCGTGCGGGGCGCAGTCGCCCGGCGGGTTGTCGGACGGTAGGCGGACGAGCTCGGCGAGGAAGCGCTGCTCGGCGTCGCGCTGGCGCAGGAGGAATTCGGAAACGGTCTTTGCGGCTGTCATGGCGGTCTCATCTCGATGCGGTGTCGGTCAGGAGATCCGGGGTCAGCAGCGAAGGCGAGCCCGCCGGTCACGGCAGCAGATCCCTCAGGCGCAGAAGCGCGATGCGCTCGATCTGCTCGAGCGCGGCGCTCTGCTCGGTCGCCGCGTCGTTTGCAGGCGGCGCTCGAAGGCGGCGAGGATCTCGGCCTTGCTGCGACCCTTGACCGCCATGACGAAGGGGAAGCCGAAGCGCCCCTGGTACGCCTCGTTGAGCTCGGTGAAGCGGGCGCGCTCGTCGTCGGTCAGCCGGTCGAGACCGGCGCCCGCCTGCTCGCTGCTGGACTTGGCGGTCAGCCGCCCGGCGCGGGCGAGGCGGCCGGCGAGATCGGGATGGGCCTCGATCAGCGCCCGCTTCCGCGCCTCCGACGCGTCGCGCAGCACGGCGCAGAGCGCCCGATGGAGGCCGCTGGCGGTATCGGCGTCCGCCGGCAGCCCGCGCTCGAACGCCGCCTCGGCGATCCAGGCCGAGTGCTCGAACACGTGGCCGAAGGTCGCGACGAACCTCGCCCTGTCCATCTCCGTTGGTCTGATGACGCGGCTCATTGCGCTCGCTCCCTGATCCCGAACCGTGCAATCTGGCCGGCTTCCCGCCCGGCGCTGTTCGGAATTCTTTGAAACTGCTTTCGCATCGTAGATATTTGCGAGTCGAGGCGGGCGTAGAGATGCGCTCGGGATGGTGAGGCATGCGCGAACGCTCAGCAGGGCTTACGAGAGGATGCATCAGGCTTCGGGCCGGCTCACGACCCACGTGCTCGACACCACGAGCGGACGGCCGGGTGTGGGCGTCGCGATCGAGCTCAGCCGTCTCGAGGGCGGACGCGCGGAGCCGCTCCGCCGGGCCACGACCAACGCCGACGGGCGCTGCGAGGCGCCCTTGCTCGAAGGCGCTGAGCTGCGGCCCGGCGTCTATGAGCTGCTGTTCCACGTCGGCGACTACTTCCGGGCGCAGGGTGCTGCGCTGCCGGAGCCCGCCTTCCTGGAGCGCGTGCCGGTCCGCTTCGGCGTCGCCGAGGCCGGCCGGCACTACCACGTGCCGCTGCTCATTTCGCCCTACGGCTACTCGACCTACCGTGGCAGCTGAAAGGGCGGACAGCATGCGCGCGCGGGTCCGGTTTCTGCTCGGCCAGGAGCTGCGGGAGATCGATGAGGTCGACCCGACCATGACGGTCCTCGACTACCTGCGGCTGGTCGAGCGGCGCACCGGGACCAAGGAAGGCTGCAACGAGGGCGACTGCGGCGCCTGCACGGTCGCGATCGGCCGCCTGCGCGACGATCGCGTGCGCTACCAGGCGGTCAACGCCTGCATCCGCTTCACGGGCCAGCTCGACGGCTGCCAGCTGCTCACGGTCGAGGACCTGAAGAGCCGTAACGGCGAGCCGCATCCGGCGCAGCAGGCGATGGTCGACTGCCACGCCTCGCAGTGCGGCTTCTGCACCCCCGGCTTCGTCATGTCGCTGTTCGCGCTGCACGAGAACGACGCCAAGGCCGATCACAGCGACACAGCACTCAGCCCGCAGCGCGTCGACGACGCGCTCGCCGGCAATCTCTGCCGCTGCACCGGCTACGCGCCGATCGTCGCGGCCGCCCACCGCATGGTCCAGCTGAGCCGCGGCAAGCCCGACCGGCTGGCGGCGGAGCGCCCGGACACGCTGGCCAGGCTGCGAGCGCTGGAGGACGAGGCGACGGTCGCGGTCGGCAGCCGCGGGCGGCGCTTCTACGCCCCGGCGACCGTCGAGGCCCTCGCCGCCCTGCTGCTCGAGCACCCGGACGCCCGGATCGTCGCCGGCGCCACCGATGTGGGCTTATGGGTGACCAAGGACCTGCGGGTGCTCGAGACCGTGGTCGACCTCGGCCGCGTGCGCGAGCTCCAGCGGATCGAGGACAAGGGCGACGCGCTCGAGATCGGCGCGGGCGTGACCTACGCCGACGCCCTGCCGGCGCTCGCTGCGCTCTACCCGGACATCGGCGAGGTCTTCCGCCGGCTCGGCGGCGAGCAGGTGAGGAACGTCGGCACGATCGGCGGCAACATCGCCAACGGCTCGCCGATCGGCGACAGCCCGCCGCCCCTGATCGCGCTCGGCGCCCGCCTGGTCCTGCGCAAGGGCGAAGCGCGGCGGGAGATGCCGCTCGAGGACTTCTTCATCGACTACGGCAGGCAGGATCGCGAGCCGTCGGAGTTCGTCGAGAGGATCATCCTCCCGAAGCCCGAAGCGGGCCTGCGCTTTCGCGCCTACAAGATCGCCAAGCGCTTCGATCAGGACATCTCGGCCGTGCTCGGCGCCTTCGCGCTCAAGCTCGAGGAGGGCAAGGTCGCCTCGATCCGCATCGCCTACGGCGGCATGGCGGCAACGCCCAAGCGCGCGACCAACGCCGAGGCGGCGCTCGTCGGCCAGCCCTGGAACGAGACGACGCTCGAGGCCGGCGTCGAAGCGCTGGCGCGGGACTTCACGCCGATCAGCGACTGGCGCGCGAGCGCCGGCTACCGCGCCCGGGTCGCGGGCAACCTGTTGCGGCGGCTCTACATCGAGACCACCGACGAGACGACCGAGACCCGTCTGGTCGGCGATCGGAGCCTCGCCCGTGCCTGAGCCGATGATCGCCGAGCGGAGCTCTTCGGAGAGGATCCGGGGCGGCGTCCACCAGCCGCGCCGCCACGACAGCGCCTGGAAGCACGTCACCGGCGAGGCGGCCTACATCGACGACCTGCCGGCGCCGGCGGGCCTGCTGCACGTCTATCTCGGCATCAGCGCCAAGGCGCACGCGCGGATCACGGGGCTGGATCTCGAGGCGGTGCGCGCGGCGCCGGGCGTGGTCCTGGTGCTGACCGCGGCCGACGTGCCGGGCGTCAACGACGTGAGCCCGACGCACCGCCACGACGAGCCCTTGTTCGCGACCGCGGTCGTCGAGTACGCCGGGCAGCCGCTGTTCGCGGTCGCGGCCGCGACCCGCGACCAGGCGCGGCGCGCGGCCCGTCTCGCGGAGATCGCGTATGAGGACCTGCCGGCGGTGCTCGACGTCAGGGCGGCGCTGCCCGAGGGCAAGCTCGTGACCGATCCCCTGACGCTCGAGCGCGGCGATGCCGCGGCCGCGATCAGCGGCGCGCCCCATCGCCTCGAGGGCCGGATCGAGATCGGCGGCCAGGACCACTTCTACCTCGAGGGCCAGATCGCCATGGCGATCCCGGGCGAGGACGACGAGGTCACGGTCTACTCCTCGACCCAGCACCCGAGCGAGATCCAGCACATGGTCGCGATCGTCTTGGGCGTGCCCAACAACGCCGTCACCGTCGAGTGCCGCCGCATGGGCGGCGGCTTCGGCGGCAAGGAGACGCAGGGCAACCTGTTCGCCTGCGTCGCCGCGCTGACCGCCAAGAAGACCGGGCGCGCGGCCAAGATCCGCCCCGATCGCGACGACGACATGGTGATCACCGGCAAGCGCCACGACTTCATAGCCGACTACGCCGTCGGCTTCGACGATCAGGGCCGCATCCAGGGCGTCGAGATCGCCTATGCCGCGCGCTGCGGCTTCTCGGCCGATCTGTCCGGCCCGGTGACCGACCGCGCGCTGTTCCACGCCGACAACTGCTACTACTTCGAGAACGTGCATCTGCGCTCGCTGCCGCTCAAGACGAATACGGTCTCGAACACGGCGTTCCGCGGCTTCGGCGGCCCCCAGGGCATGGTCGCGGGCGAGCGCGTGATCGAGGAGATCGCCTACGCGCTGGGCAAGGACCCGCTCGAGGTCCGCAAGCTCAACTTCTATGGCGCGGCCGGGCGCGACGTCACGCCCTACCACCAGACCGTCGAGGACAACGTCATCGACGAGATCGTGGCCGAGCTCGAGCAGAGCGCCGACTACCGGGGCCGCCGGCAGGCGATCCGCGAGCACAACGCGAGCAGCCGGGTGATCCGGCGCGGGCTGGCGCTGACCCCGGTCAAGTTCGGCATCTCGTTCACCGCGACCCAGTACAACCAGGCCGGTGCCCTGGTCCACGTCTACACCGACGGCAGCATCCATCTGAACCACGGCGGCACCGAGATGGGCCAGGGCCTCTACACCAAGGTCGCCCAGGTGGTCGCCGAGGAGTTCCAGGTCGACATCGACCAGGTCCGGATCACCGCCACCACCACCGGCAAGGTGCCGAACACCTCGGCGACCGCCGCGTCCTCGGGCTCGGATCTCAACGGCATGGCGGCCCAGGCAGCCGCGCGCACGATCAAGGCGCGTCTCGTCGCGTTCGCCGCCGGGCACTGGGGGGTGCCGCAGGAGCAGATCGAGTTCCTGCCCGGCCGCGTGCGCGTCGGCAATCAGGAGATCCTGTTCCGCGAGCTGGTCTGGCAGGCCTACATGGCGCGCGTCTCGCTGTCCGCGACCGGCTTCTACAAGACGCCCAAGATCCATTGGGACCGCGCGCGCGGCCGCGGGCGGCCGTTCTACTACTTCGCCTATGGCGCCGCGGTGAGCGAGGTCGCGATCGACACGCTGACCGGCGAGTCCAAGGTCCTGCGGGTCGACATCCTCCACGAGGTCGGCCGCTCGCTCAATCCGGCGCTCGACATCGGCCAGATCGAGGGCGGCTTCGTCCAGGGCATGGGCTGGCTCACCACCGAGGAGCTGTGGTGGGATCAAGAGGGGCATCTGCGCACCCACGCTCCCAGCACCTACAAGATCCCCGCCTGCTCCGACCGCCCGCAGGTCTTCAACGTTCGCCTGCTCGAGACCGCGGAGAACCGCGAGGACACGATCTTCAAGTCCAAGGCGGTCGGCGAGCCGCCTCTGATGCTGGCGATCTCGGTGCTGCACGCGATCTCGGACGCGATCGCGAGCACCGCGGACTACCGGCTCTGCCCGCGCCTCGACCCGCCAGCGACGCCCGAGAAGATCTTGACGACCATCAAGCGGCTTCAGGAACGCGCCCGTTCCGAGGGAGGCCGCGGATGACCGCGCTGGCCCCGATCCTCCAGCATCTGCTGATCGCGCGGAGCCGGCCGTGCTGGTGCAGGTCGCGGCCGCCAGGGGCTCGACCCCGCGCGAGGCCGGCACCGCCATGCTGGTCACCGCGAGCGCGACCCACGGCACGATCGGCGGCGGGCGGCTCGAGTGGGAAGCTACGGCCCAGGCACGCGGGATGCTGGCGAGCGGGGCCGCGGCGAGCACGCTCAAGCTGCCGCTCGGGCCCGCGGTCGGCCAGTGCTGCGGCGGCAACGTCACCCTCGAGCTGCGGCGCGCCGGTGGCGCCGACGTCGACGCGCTCGCGGCGCTCGAGGCGCGGCTGGCGGAGCGCCTGCCTCTGGTGCTCCTGTTCGGCGCGGGCCACGTTGGCCGCGCGCTCGCCCGCGCGCTCGCACCCCTGCCGCTGCGGCTGCGCTGGATCGACGACCGGCCGCAGGAGTTCCCCGACCCGCCGCTCGAGGGGCCCGAGGTCGTCCTGACCGAGCGCTGGCTCGCCGAGGTCGAGGCGGCGCCTGCGGGGGCCGCGTACTTCGTCATGACCTACAGCCACGGCCTCGACTTCGAGATCTGCGAGGCGGTGCTGCGGCGCGGCGACTTCGCCTATCTCGGCCTGATCGGCTCGCGCAGCAAGCGGCGCGCGCTTCGAGCACGGCTGGCGCGAGCTCGGCCTCGACGAGGCCCTGATCGCACGCCTCGTGT
>CAVWCE010000033.1:0-44114 GCA_963753275.1 uncultured Alphaproteobacteria bacterium
CGTTAACGCCTGATCATGTTGAAAGTGAAGATATTGCCATTGATACACTAACCCACTCCGCTCGCAATGTTTTTATCTATGGAATACGTTGCAATGAAGCTGCATCTGGTTGAGCCTCCATCGAAGGAACTCGTAAAAGCCCCACTAAGACGGCAGTTATTTGCAACAGCAGCCTGACCAGATAGAGTGCTTGTTTCGTTCGCATCATCGATGCACGTACTGCGCTGAAAGAATCCGAGCACCTGAGCTATACCGTATATTGCATCTTGTCCATGAGGTGGCGCCCACGGCATACACATCCCAGCGCCCCGCTGCGTCTGACGTTTCACACGCTGCTTCCCCGGCCGAAGGCATAACCGAGAGCGCCGCGCCCACAAACCACAGGACCCAAGACGAGCACCGCATGCGATCACTCCCGAAAGTGCAGGTAAGCGCATATCATTCTACCCAAGATTATAACGCGAGGCGACAGCAGTCTACTCGCCAGAATTCGCTCCGCTAGGCCGCCCGCTCGCGGGTGGCGAGGAAGATCAGCGGGAGCGCGCCGAAGGCGAGGAGCGTCATGAGGTGGAAGTCGTTGACGTAGGCGATCATCGCCGCCTGGCGGTCGATCTCGCCGCTGATCGCCACGAGGCCGCCCAGGCTCGAGAGGTCCCAGCCGCCGTAGCCCAGCACCTCGTTGAAGGGCGAGGCGTGCTCGGCGAGCTCGGCGCGGTTGTGCTGGGTCGAGCGCACCAGGAAGGTCACCGCCACCGAGATCCCGATCGACGAGCCGATGTTGCGCAAGAGATGGAAGATCGCCGAGCCGTCGGTGCGGAACGGGGCCGGCAGCGTCGCGAAGGTGATCACGGTCAGCGGCACGAACATCATGCCGACGGCGAACCCCTGCAACAGGCCAGCCCAGAACACCTCCGATATGCCGCTCTCGAGGTTGAAGCCCGACATCATCCAGGTCGAGACGCCCTGGCAGGCGAAGCCCGCGGCCAGGATCAGCCGCGGGTCGACGCGCGTGACCAGCTGGCCGCAGACCGGCATCGCGATCAGGTTGCCGATGCCGCGCGGCGCGAGCAAGAGGCCGATCATCAGCACCGGATAGCCGCTCAGGCGCTCGAGCATGGTCGGAATCAGGACCATCGGCACGAACACGAGCAGGCCGAACACGAACATCAGCAGCAGCCCGACCACGAAGTTGCGGTCGCGGAACATGCGCAGATCGAGGAACGGCTGCGCGGCGGTCAGGCTGTGGGCCACGAACAGATAGTAGCCGAGCAGCGCGATCGCCGCCCAGAGCATGATCTCGGTCGACTTCGAACCAGTCGAGGCGCTGGCCGCGGTCGAACACCAGCTGGGTCGCCGCCACCGCGACCGACAGCGCGAGGAAGCCGAACCAGTCGAGCGGCCGGCCGGCCTGCCGCCGCCCTTCCGGCACGAAGGCCATGCAGCCGAGCAGCGCCACGACGCCGAAGGGCGCCACCACGAAGAACACCCAGCGCCAGTTGTAGAGCTCGGTCATGTAGCCGCCGATCGTGGGCCCGAGGATCGGACCGAGCATCACCCCCATGCCCCAGAGCGCGGTCGCCGTGCCGTGCTGCTCCTTGGGGAAGGTGTCGAGCGTGATCGCCTGCGAGAGCGGCACCAGGGGCGCCCCGAACAGCCCCTGGCAGGTCCGCCACAGGATCAGCTCAGGCAGCGAGGTCGCGAGCCCGCACAGCACGGTGCTGATCGTGAAGCCGAGGATCGCCGCCGATCAGCAGGCGCTTGCGCCCGAAGCGTCCGGCGAGCCAGCCGGTCGGCGGGGTCGCGATCGCGGTCGCGACGATGTTGAAGGTCAGCACCCAGGCGATCTGATCGATGCTGGCCGAGAGATCGCCCTGCATCTGCGGCAGGGCGACGTTGGCGATGGTGAGCGTGGTCGCGTAGAGGGTGGTCGCAAGGACCACCGAGAGGAGGACCAGCGCCCGTTGCAGGCCGGTATCGGACGGCGCGGCGGCCGCGGCCCTCACCTTGCTCCTCGAACCGCCGCGAGCGCGCCCTTCGCGAGCTCGGCGAGCTCCGGCTCGACCTCGGTGTCGATCGTCACCGTCACCGTCATGCCGGCGCGCAGCGGCGGCTGGCCCTCGACCGGGTGCACCGTGATCCGCACCGGCAGGCGCTGGACGACCTTGACCCAGTTGCCGGTCGCGTTCTGCGGCGGGATCAAGGCGAACTCGGCGCCGGTCGCGGGACTGATGCTGTCGACCTCGCCCTGCCAGACCTCGTCGGGATAGGCGTCGACCTCGATCTCGACCCGCTGCCCGACCCGCACGTGGGCGAGCTGGGTCTCCTTGAGATTGGCCTCGATCCAGGTGGTGGCGGGATTGATGATGCTGAACGCGGGCTCGCCCTCCTCGAGCCATTCGCCCGGCTGCAGCCGCATCCGGCTGACGATGCCGGCCACCGGCGCGCGCACCACGGTGTCGTCGAGGTCGAGCGCGGCCATGTTGCGTTCGGCCTCGGCCTCGCGGAAGTCCGGGTGCAGCTCGACCGCGCTCGCCGGGTCGCCGCCGAGCTTGGCCAGCACGGTGCGCATCTTCTCGCGCAGCCCCACGACCCGCTGCTTGGCCGCGGCGAGCTCCATCTCGGCCTCGTCGAGGCTCGCCTGCGCCGAGATTCCGCGCTCCTGCAGCTCGCGCTGGCGGACCGCCTGCTGCTCGAAGAAGCCACCTCGCTCCTTGGCCTCGGCGATCTCGGCCTCGATCTGGTGGAACTCGGCGCGCGAGGCCTCGATCTCGTGGCGCACCGCCTGGATCTTGGCCTCGGCCATGTCGAGCCCGATGCGGAACGGCTCGGGATCGAGCCGGAACAGCACCTGGCCCTGGTCGACGAGCTGGTTGTCGGCGACCTCGACCGCGACCACCCGCCCGTCGATGTCCGGGCTGATCGCGACGATGTCGGACTTGACGTAGGCGTTCTCGGTCGAGACGTAGCGGCCGCTGGTCGCGTACCAGTAGAGCCCGATCGCACCCGCCAGCGCGGGCACGACGCCGAGCAGCACGGGGCGCAGCGAGCGCCGCCGGCGGGGCGTCTCGTCAGGCTCGCGCGACGCTGGCTCGGTCATCGCCGCCCCCGTGGCGGGCCGCACCCGGTCCGGCCCAGCTGCCGTTGCCGTTGCCGTTGATGCGCAACAGGTTGGCCTTGATCACCAGCAGGGTGTCGACGAACCGCTGGCGCTCGGCCTCGTCCAGGCCGTCCATCGCGTCCAGGCGCAGCTCGCTTGCGATCGCGCGCAGCGCGCGCATCAGCTCCTGGACCTCGCCGGTCAGACAGACCCGCTTCGCCCGCCGGTCGTTGGGGTCGGCCCGGCGCTCGACCCAACCCTTCGCCTCGAGCCGGTCGAGCAGCCGGCCGAGCGTGGGCTTCTCGACGTCGAGGACGTCGGCGAGCTCGGACTGGGTGATCCCCTCGTTGAAGTACAGGTGGTTGAGCACCCACCACTGCGAGCGGGTCAGGCCGAGCGCCCGGGCGCGCCGGTCGTAGGCGACCCGCATCAGCCGGGCGACGTCGTGCACCAGGAAACCGAAGTTGCGCTCGGGAACAGGCTCGTGCATGGCGGTCCAGGACGCAACGGAGGGAGTTGGTTGCTTAGCTCATTATGAGCCAACATACGACGCCTGTCCCCGCGACGCAAGAGGGTGAACAGGCGCGGCGTTAGGCCGTACGCCGCAGCTCCGACCGTCAGCGGATGAGCCGCCGATCGAAGAGCGCGGGCAGTTCCTCCGACAGCTCGATGCCGCGCGCCTCGACGTGCGCTTGGTTGATCAGCACGTTGGGCTCGAATGGCGACAGAATCGAGGGAACGATCAGCACGGCGCTCTCGCCTCGGTCGTACCAGGCATCACCATAGGGTCGGCTGATGCGGTAGTCGGAGCGATCCCAGCCCGGCAGCATCTCGGGCACCAGCCGGCTTCGCGACACGGTGGCCGGTATCGTCGCCACGACGAAACGCATCTCGAGCGGCAGTCTGGTGGTGTTCCAGTGGACCAGGTTCTCGAGCAGCGCCAACGCGTAGGCCGATGCCGCGTGGACGATGCTGCGCCCGGGGCTGCACCAGCGACTGCCGAAACGGCGGGCGCCGCCGCCGTCGAAGATCGGGATAGGCGGCGCTTGCGATCCGAAAGACCCGCAGGCTCCCCTCAGGCGGGGAGGCCATGCAACCCGCGTTCGAGCACCTCCTCGACCTGACGTGCGCCGATCTCGGTCATGGCGACATCGAGCGGGGTCCGCTCGCCCAGCTCGGGATGCGGCGTGCTCATGAACCGACGCGCCTCGGCCTCGTCCTGCCAGATCGCCTCGGCCATGGCGAACACCCGGGCCAGACGCTCCGCTTTCTGGCTGTGCGCGATGTTCAGACGTTCCTGCCGCAGGTAGGTCGCCTTCGGCACGATCCGGTACTTGAGGCGCACGCTCTCGGGCGGGTCGACGACGCGGCGCACCAGGGCGTCCAACGCCGCGCGCGGCAGGCCGCGCGCCACGACCTCGTCGAGCTCGGCGAGGGTCACGATGCGGTGGTGGAGCACCCTCACCCCACCCATCACCTCGGCGATTCGGGCGGCTGCGAAATCATGAGGCCTCACGGGTGTCTCGATTGAGACCGAAAATAGTCGATTCTGCCCGATCGGCAAGAAAAAGCCCGGGCCGGAGCCCGGGCTCGGTCGCACTTGCGCGCAAGGCTGGTCAGACGTCGCCTTTGCTCATCTGATCGGCGATGTACTCCGCCTGGCGGATCGCCAGCGCCACGATCGTGAGCGTCGGGTTCTCGGCCGCGCCGGTCGTGAACTGGCTGCCGTCCGAGATGAACAGATTGGCGACGTCGTGGGTCTGGCCGTAGCCGTTGCAGACCCCGTCCTGCGGACTCGGCGCTCTGCCGGCAGGTGCCCATGTTGTGGGTGCTCGAGAACGGCATGCGCTCGTAGACCCTGGTCGCCCCGGCGGCCCGATAGATGTCGCCGCCCGCCTTGAACGCATGGTTGCGCATGGCGATGTCGTTCGGGTGGTCCTTGAAGTGCACGACCGGCACCGGCAGGCCGTACTGGTCCTTCTCGGTCGGATGCAGGGTGACGCCGTTGCTCGCCTGCGGCATGTCCTCGCCGACGATCCACATGCAGGCGACGTTGCGATACTGCTCGATGTCCTCGGCGTATTCGCGGCCCCACGCCCCCGGGCTCATGTTCGCCGCCACGCCGGCGAGGCCGAAGCCGGGCAGCGTCTCCAGCTCGTAGCCGCCGGCAAAGCCGCGCGCCGGATCGAAGCGCAACTCGTCCATGACGATGCCCGCCATCTGCGTGCCGCGATCGAGGTGCACCGGCCCCGGCATGATGCCGTAGACCGCGCCGGTCATGTGGCGCATGAAGTTCCTGCCGACCTCGCCCGACGAGTTGGCGAGGCCGTCCGGGAACTTCCCTGACGCCGAATTGAGCAGCAGCCGCGGCGTCTCGACCGAGTTGCCGGCGACGCACACCGCCCGCGCCTTCTGCAGCTGGTGATTGCCGTTCCTGATCGGCGTAGAGCACGCCGGTCACCTTGCCCGCGGCGTCGTGCTGGATCTGCAAGACCATGGCTTCCGGCCGCAGCTCGAAGTGGCCGGTCGCCTCGGCCTTGGGCACCTCGGTGTAGAGCGTCGACCACTTGGCGCCGATCGCGCAGCCGGCCATGCAGAAGCCGAGCTGCTGGCAGGCGGGCCGCCCGTCGCGCTCGACCGAGTTGATCCCCATGTTGCCGGTGTGGATCTTCTTGTAGCCCAGCACCTGGGCGCCGTAGGCCAGCACCTTGTAGTTGTTGTTGCCGGGCAGGCGCGGCCGGTCGCCGGTGTCCGGCCACCCCGATCTTCTCCTCGGCCCGATCGTAGTAGCGCGCCATCTCGCCGCCATCGATCGGCCAGTCGAGCAGGCTCGTCCCCGGGAGGCCGCCATAGGTCGTGCGCGCCTTCCACTCGTGGTCCTGGAAGCGCAGCGAGGCGCCGGCCCAGTGGACGGTCGTGCCGCCCACGGTCTTGCACACCCAGAGCGGCAGGGTCGGATCGAGGTCGCCGCTGCCGATCCGCTTGTCGAGCCAGCTGAGCCGGCCGAACATCACGCCGAAGTCGTTGACGATGTCGGCCAGCGTCAGGCGCGGGCCCGCCTCCAGGCAGACCACGTCGACGCCCTTCTGGGCGAGCTCGTTGGCGAGCGTCGCGCCGCCGGCGCCCGAACCGATGACCACCACGACCGAATCGTCAGACGAGATCGTAGACCGCAGCCATGTCGTGACCCTCCCCTCAAGCCTTGCCGGGCAGCGCGGGCAACCAGCCGAGATCGTCGAAGCCCCGCTCGATGTAGCCGCCATGCTCGACCGAGGAGCCCTCGAAGCCGAACTGGCGTGCCACCACGTCGTTGGTGTAGAGGCGCGCCGAGGGTGGCCGCGCGCACGGTGCTGAAGAAGGGCGTGCCGTCGAGGCTCTCGATCACTTTCAGCTGATTGCCGCGCGACAGCCGGATGAAGGGCATGCCCATCGCGCCGTCGAGCCTGGCGATGCCGGCGACGAGCTGCGCGGCGAGCTCGGGATCGGCCGCGGCCTGCTCGTCGAGCAGCGCCACCGCGGCAGCGTAGTACTGGTGGCCCAGCTCGTCGTGCGGGAAGAGATGGCGGGCCATGGCGAGCAGGGACGCTGCCTGGCTGGTCGAGATGATCCTGGTCGCTGCCAGGACCTGCTGCGGCGTGATCGCGACCGCGCCGCCGGCGGACGCGGCGATCGCCGCCGCCGGCCGCCGCTTGCCCGGAGGTTTCCAGGAAGCGCCGGCAATTCATCCCGGATCTGTGCATGCTGTTTGCTCCCCGATGGTGTTTGTTGTGTGGCGCCTCGCCCGAGGCGCGCGCCAGTTTGTCACCGCCGAGTGCACCCCGGCAATTCAATTCGGCGCTGAATCGGCGACCGTCTGTCCTGCCGCCGGCGGCGCGCCGGGCCGGGATCAGCGATAGCGGCCGTGGCGCTGCAGGACCTCGATCTTGTAGCCGTCCGGGTCCTGGACGAAGAAGAAGCGCGCCATCAGCGCGCCCGCGCGCTGGAATTCCTTGATGTCGTTGGGATTGAGCCCCTGCTCCTTGAAGCGGCGGTGCTCGGCGTCGAGGTCGCCGACCGCAAAGGCGACGTGGCCGTAGCCGTCGCCATGCTGATACGGCTCCTTGCGGCCCTTGTTGACGGTAAGCTCGACCTCGAAGTCGTTCTCGGAATTGCGCAGATAGACCAGCGTGAAGTCGTCGAAGTCGAAGCGGTCGGCGACCTTCAGCCCGAACGCCCGGTCATAGAAGTCGATCGAGCGCCGCTCGTCCAGCACCCGTACCATCATGTAAATCGCTTTCGCCATCGCTGCCTCCTGTCGAAGATCCTCCACCGGGACGCAGATAGGGGACATAGCCGAGGCCGTCGAGCCAATTGTACCTTGACCCCACGACCCCAGAATTCTAGTTTGCTGGCCATGGCGGACGTGAAGATCAGGAAGCTCGACGAGTGGGTGGTTGCATCCTTCCGGGCGCGGGCCAAGCAGGCCGGGCGTTCGCTCGAGGAGGAGTTGCGACAGTTCCTCACCGAGGCGGCGCGGGAGCGGCGCCGGCGCTTCATCGCTGAGCTCGACGAGCTCAACGCCGGGCTGCGCGAACAATACGGTGAGCTTCCGAACTCGACGCCGCTGATCCGCGAGGAGCGCGATCAGTCCGGATGATCGTGGTCGACGCCAGCGTCATCGTGAAGTGGTTTGTTCCCGAAGTCGGCAGCGCCGCCGCCAGAGCCCTGCTCTCTGCAGCGGATGAGCTGATTGCACCCGAACTGGCGCGGGTGGAGGTGGCCTCGGCGCTGATCAGAAAGGCGATCCGTGGGCAACTCAGCGGAGCGGATGCAGGGAAGACGCTTCGCGCCTGGTTTGGAGCTTTGGCGGACGGTCAGATCTTCCTGCTGTCGAACGCCGACGATATCGAGGCCGCGGCGGAGCTCGCCCTGGAGTTGCAGCACCCTCTGGCGGACTGCCTCTATCTTGCGGCCGCAGAGCGCCTCGGCGTGGCCTTGATCACGGCCGACCAAGCGTTCGCCCGTCGGGCGACAGGACGATGGGACCTGGTCCAGCTCCTGGAGGAGGCCAGCAACTGAGGTTGATCAGCCCTGCGGGTGGTTGGGGTCGATCCAGCGCACCTCCTCGGGCGGCTCCGCCGGCTCGATCGCGAGGTTGACCACCACCGCCTCCTGGTCGCTGCGCACCAGCACGCACTCGAGCGGCTCGTCGGGCCGCGCGTTGATCTCCTGGTGCGGCACATACGGCGGGACGTAGATGAAGTCGCCGGCGATCGGCCTCGGCGACATACTCGAGGCGCTCGCCCCAACGCATCCGCGCCCGGCCCCTGACCACGTAGATGATGCTCTCGAGATGGCCGTGGTGATGCGCGCCGGTCTTGGCGTTGGGCTGCACCGCGACGGTGCCGGCCCAGAGCTTCTTGGCGCCGGCCTTGGCGAAGTTGATCGCGGCCGCCCGGGTCATGCCCGGGGTCTGCAGCGTGTTGAGGTCGAGCTCGCCCGCCTTGACGATGCGCACGCCGTTGCTGCGCCAGTCGATCTTGCCTGCGGATTCCGTCATCAGGTTCGCTCCCTTCGCTGCTCGGCCGGCCATTCTGGACCTTCGCCTCGCCGCCGCAAGCCCGGCGAAGTCGAATCGTCGCCCCGTTCACTCGCCACCTCGCGACTCCCGTCGCGCGCCGATACGATGGTAAGTTGCGGCTGCAACCAACGCCCGTTGCGACCATCGGCCGGCCGCGGCGGCCACGGCCGCGCAAAACCGGTCGAATCAGGGAGGTCAGAAACATGCAACGCAGCAGTTCGATCAAGGCGGCGGCGATCGTCGGCGCGGCCGGCTGGGTGGTCGTCGGACAGGCCGATACGGCCGACGCGCAGGAGCGCGTGCGCTGGAAGCTCGCGAGCTCCTACACCAGCTCGCTCGACGTGCTCGGCCAGAACATCCTGCGGGTGATCGACAACGTCGAGGCCATGACCGATGGCAACTTCGAGATCCAGTTCAACGAGCCGGGCGCTCTGGTCCCGGCGCTCGAGGTGTTCGACGCGGTCTCCAAGGGCTCGGTCCAGGCCTCCTACACCTCGACCGGCTTCCACGCCGGGCGCGTGCCGCACCTGATCTTCTTCGCCTCGGTGCCGTTCGGGCCCAACGTCAACGAGTACGTCGCCTGGATCCAGCATGGCGGCGGCTATCAGCTCTACAGCGAGGGCTACGGCGAGCACAACATCAAGGGCTTCCAGTGCGGCATCGTGGTCGCCGAGTCCTCGGGCTGGTTCCGCGAGCCGATCGAGAGCCTGGACGATCTCAAGGGCCTGAAGATGCGCTTCTTCGGCCTCGGCGCCAAGGTGATGGGCAAGCTCGGCGTCTCGACCCAGCTGATCGCCGGCGCCGACATCTACCCGGCGCTGGAGCGCGGCGTGATCGACGCCACCGAGTTCTCCTACCCCTCGCTCGACCAGTCGCTCGGCTTCTACCAGATCGCCAAGCACAACTACTTCCCCGGCTGGCATCAGCAGGCGTCGTTCGTCGAGCTGATCATGAACATGGACGCGTGGAACGAGTTGCCGGCGGGCTATCAGAAGATCGTCGAGGTCGCCTGCAACGACGCCAACCTCTGGCTCACCGGCGCGGCCGAGGCGACCCAGGGCGAGGCGATCGCCTTCCACGAGAGCGAGGGTGTCACGATCCACCAGTGGCCGCCCGAGATCATCGACGCGTTCCGCCAGGCGTGGGACGAGGTCGCCGAGGAGGAGTCGGCCGCCGACCCGCGCTTCAAGAAGATCTATGACCACTACCAGGCGTTTCGCGAGACCTACGCCAAGTGGCGCGAGATCGGCTACCTGAAGGAATAGGCGCGGTGGGCTCGTGCCGGGTGCATGCCCGGCGCGAGCCCCATCCGGGGCTCGACATCCAGGGGAGGACAAACGCCATGTCGCCACTTCTTTTTTCGGGCGGCGCGCTCGCGATCGCCGTGAGCGCGGCCGCGGGGCTGCTCGGGTCGACCGTTCTGGCCGCGCCGGTCACCACCGAGGACCTGCTGAACGCCCAGGACAACGCCGCCGAATGGCTGATGTACGGCCGCGACTACCGCAACCAGCGCTTCAGCCCGCTCGACCAGATCACGCCGGACAACGTCCAGGACCTGCGTCCGGTCTGGGCGTTCTCGACCGGCGGCAACTTCGCCGGGCTGGAGGCGACGCCGCTCTATCGGGACGGCGTGCTCTACGTCTCGACCGACTATTCGCGCGTGTTCGCGCTCGACGCCGAGAGCGGCGCCCGGCTGTGGTCGTTCGAGCCCGAGTACGAGGAGGGCGTCGAGGCGATGCTGTGCTGCGGCCCGGTCAATCGCGGCGTCGCGCTCAAGGACGATCTGGTCTTCGTCAACACCCTGGATGCAAGGCTCTATGCGCTGAGCCGCGCCGACGGCAGCGTGGTCTGGCAGCAGACCATCGACGACTGGCAGAAGGCGGTGACCGCGACCGGGGCACCGCTCGTGGTCGGGGACAAGGTGATCGTCGGCATCGGCGGCGCCGAGTACGGCGTGCGCGGCTACCTCAAGGCCTACGAGGCCGAGACCGGCGAGATCGCCTGGCAGACCTACACCATCCCCGGCCCGGGCGAGCCCGGCAACGAGACCTGGCCGGGCGACACCTGGATGCGCGGCGGCGCCACGACCTGGCAGACCGGCGCCTACGACGCCGAGACCGACACCCTCTACTGGGGCACCGGCAATCCCGGCCCGTGGAACTCGGACCTTCGCAAGGGCGACAATCTCTGGAGCAGCTCGCTGCTCGCGCTCGACCCGGAGACCGGGGCGATCAAGTGGGGCTATCAGTACACGCCCAACGACGCCTGGGACTACGACGGCAACAACGCGCCGATCCTGATCGACGTCGAGGTCGACGGCCAGCCGGTCAAGGCGGCGGTGCAGTCCAACCGCAACGGCTTCTTCTACGTCCTCGACCGCACCACGGGCGAGTTCATCTACGCCGTGCCGACCATCGAGGACATCAACTGGACCACCGGGCTCGATCCCAAGGACGGGCGGCCGCAGGTCAACGAGGCGATGCGGCCGGTGAGCGGCGGGGAGACCATCGAGCCGATCGTGCCCGGCCTCGAGGGCGGCACCAACTGGTTCCCGATGGCCTACAATCCGGACCTCGGCTACGTGTTCTTCGCGACCAACCACTGGGCCATGGGCCTGACCGCCTGGAAGCCCGAGGACGTGGTCTACCGCGCGGGCGAGGTCTACATGGGGGTCGACTACCAGATGTACCGGCTCGAGGAGGACATCGGCTACGTCAAGGCGTTCGACGTCGCCAACAAGGAGTTCGTGTGGGAGCGCGCGAGCCCCCTGCCGCTGTTCTCCGGCCTGCTCGCGACCGGGAGCGATCTCGTGTTCACCGGCGATCAGCTGGGCTTCGTCCAGGCGCTCGACGCCAAGACCGGCGAGCTCTTGTGGAAGTTCCAGACCGGCTCCGGGATCAACGCCTCGCCGATCACCTACGAGCAGGGCGGCACCCAGTATCTCGCGATCCTCTCGGGCCTGGGCGGCGATCCGAGCTTCTACTTCAAGGGGCCCAAGGGCGGCATGCTCTGGGTGTTCGCGCTGGGCGGCGGGTCGGCCCCGGCGCGCGCGAGGGCACCGGCATGAACCCCGAGCCGATCGAGGGCGCGCTGCCGACCTTCAGCGACTAGCGCGGTTGCGGGTCGCCGGCCGGCAGGGGCCGGTGACCCTGCTCTTCACGAGCGACCACCACTTCGGCCACGGCGGGGCGCGCGGCCTGTTCCAGCGGCCGTTCGCCTCGGTCGCCGCGATGGACGAGGCCATGGTGGCGCGCTGGAACGCGGCCGTGGCGGCGGACGACGAGGTCTGGCACCTCGGCGACTTCGCGGTCCGCCAGCCCGGGGCGCGCATGGCTGCAGCTGCTGCGACAGTCTGGCGGGCAGGAAGCACCTGATCGTCGGCAACAACGACGGCCCGGCGACCACCGGCCTTGCCGGCTGGGCGAGCGTCCAGCCCTACGCCGAGCTCGAGGAGGGCGGCAGCTTCCTCGTGCTCTGCCACTACCCCTTGCGCAGCTGGCACCGCATGGCCCGCGGTGCCTTCAACCTGCACGGCCACAGCCACGGCCGCCTCGCACCCCTGCCCCGCCAGGTCGACGTCGGGGTCGACGTGTTCGACTTCCGCCCGGTCACGCTCGCCGAGATCCGCGACCACCTGCGCCGGCGCGGACGAGCCCGACCCGCCGACCCAGCCTGTCGAGGTCGCTGAGAGGTCGCCATCGGCGTCGATTTCTGCTTCAGTCGCACGGGGCGCCACGCGATCGATCGCCACGGGGCGCGGCAGCACTCGCAACGGAGGCAAGGATGCGCAGTCTTGGTCGTTTGGCAATCGCCGCGGTGGTCGTCTGCAGCGCCTGGGCCGGCAGCGCCAGCGCCGATGACGCCGAGGAGATCCTGGCGCGCCACATGGTCGGCGAGGCGCTGCTCGCGGCGCATCTGGTCGCGATCGCCGAGCAGGCCGGGATGACTCCCGAGGCGATCAACGCGATTCTCAAGGACGTGGCCGAACGCTCGGCGATCGACGAGTTCTGGATCACCGACGAGCGCGGCCGCGCCTACCTCACCAACCAGGACTTCACGTTCACCTTCGACCCCGACCCGGCGCGCCAGCCCCAGGCCTCGGCCTTCTGGCCGCTGCTCGAGGGCACCGAGAAGGTCGTGATCCAGGACGCGCAGAAGCGCGAGGTCGACGACCGGGTCTTCAAGTACGTCGGCGTCGCCGGCATCGACCAGCCGCGCATCGTCCAGGTCGGCGTCAGCGAGGACAACCTGCCGCGGGACGACTGACGGCCCGCTGCAACGTGCACGAGTCTTCAGGGCTCACGCAGCCGCGCGATCAGCTTCGGCTACGGCGGTCGTCGCCGGAGGCGGCTGCCCGATCGCTCGCGCTGCGACGCTTCTGCGCTTCGACGAAGGCGCGCAGCACGCCGTTGATCCGTTCGCGATAGCCCGGCCCTTGGCGCTTGAACCAGGCGAGGATGTCGGGGTCGATGCGCAGGCTGACCTGCTTCCTCATGGGCTCCGGATAGTGGGGCGTGGCGTGCTCGTACCAGTCGTGAGGGATGTCGGCCCAATCGGGATCACTCGCGATCGCCGCCTCGAGCTCCTCCTCGGTCATAGCATCCACCCGCGCCCAGTCGGTCCGGCTTTCGCCGCGGGCACGCATAGCCTCAAGCTCTGCCACCGTATAGCTGACGATATCGCCGTCTTTCTTCACGCCGCGCCCTCCGGAAGGAGATCAGACGGATCGCACTCGCCGCGTACCGTCCACACGATCGAGACCACCTTGCTCTCGAGCATCCCGACCGTCACCCACCTGATCTCGTCCTGCCGGGTCGAAGGATAGCTGTAGCAGGGACCTCGAAAGACCAGGCTCAGCGTCGAGGAGGTCCAGGCCGTGCTTCGCGAGGTTGCTCAGCCGCTTGCGCTCATCCCACTCGAACCGCATGGGAGCATGTAGCTACCCGGCATAGCGTGAGCAATCCTCTCCTCGTCAAAGGGACGGCTTCGACCAGCCTTGCGCGGCCTTTTGGGACTTTGGCTACAATCGCCCGCTCTCGCCGCGCTTCAGGAACTCGCCCATGCCCTCGCGGCCGAGGAAGCGGTCGCCGTCGACGATCAGGCTGCCGCGCAGGAAGGTCTTCTTGACTTTGCCCTGGACCTCAAAGCCCTCGAACAGGGAGTAGTCGACGCGCTAGTGCTGGCCCTCCGCGCGGATCGTCCAGCGCTCCTCGGGGTCGAAGAGCACGAGGTCGGCATCCGAGCCGACCGCGATCGTGCCCTTCTTCGGGAAGATGCCGAACAGCTTCGCGGGGTTGGTCGCGACCAGCTCGACGAACTTCTGCAAGGACATGCCGCGCTTCTTTACGGCGCCGTCGAAGAAGACTGGGAGGCGATGCTCGATGCCAGGGCCGCCGTTCGGGAACTTTGTGGAAGCCCTCCGCTCGCCCTGGCGCTTGGAGAACTTCATGCCGTAGGGCTGCTCCTCGAAGCAGAACGGGCAGTGATCGGTCGAGACCACGGAGAGGTCGCCGCGCCGCAGGCCCTGCCAGAGCTCGTCCTGGTGTTCCTCGGCTGCGCAGGGGCGGCGTGAACACGTACTTGGCACCCTCGAAGCCCGGCCGCTCCAGCTCCCGGCTGGTCGAGAAACAGGTACTGCGTGCAGGTCTCGCCGTGGATCAGGTCCGAGCGGTCCCTGGCCTGCGCCACCGCGTCCAGCGCCTGGCTGCAGGTGACGTGGACGACGTAGAGCGGCGCGCCGGCGTATTCGGCGAGCGTGATCGCGCGCGCGGTCGCCTCGCCCTCGAGCTCGGGCGGGCGGGTCAGGTAGTGGTACTTCGGCGCGTGATTGCCGGCCGCGACCGCCTCCTGGACCAAGACGTTGATCGCGTAGCCGTTCTCGGCGTGGACGCAGACCACGGCGCCGTGCTTGGCCGCCTCGCGCATGACATAGAAGCAGACGCCGTCGTCGACCATCAGCACGTTGGGATAGGCCATGAACAGCTTGAAGCTGGTCACGCCCTCGTCGCGCGCAAGCGTCCGAGGTCGGCCAGCGCCTGCGGGAACGGGTCGAGGACGATCATGTGGGCGCCGACGTCGACGCAGCGGCTGGCGCAGCGCTCGTGCCAGTCGGCGAGGCCCGCGAGCGGGCTTGCCCCATGGCTCTGGTTGGCGAAGTCGATCACCGAGGTGGTGCCGCCGAAGGCCGCCGCCATGGTGCCGGTGCCGAAGGTGTCGACCGTGCGCGCGCTGCCGAACTCCCAGTCCAGATGGGTGTGCACGTCGACCGCGCCCGGCATCACCAGGAGCCCCCTCGCGTCGTGCACCTCGACGCCGCTCGCCCGCCGGCAGATCCTGGCCGATCATCCTGACCTTGCCGTCCTCGATCAGGATGTCGCCCCGGATAGTCGCCCTCCGCGGTCACGATCCGGCCGCCCTTGATCAGCGTCGCCATCTCAGCCTCCCGCGCTGCTGTCCATGCGAGACTAAGGCAGGCCGGACGCGAGGTGAAGCGCCGCAGGGGAAGAGAGAGCCGGCGGCGAGGTGCTCGGGACCCGCAGGATGAGGCCGGCTCGAGGGCCGTTGACGCGTGCAGCCTGCGGTGGCGCTTTGGCCTGTCGGGTCGCGCCGCCGACCTCGATATGGACCGGCCGAGCGTAACCGGCATCCCCGTCCATGCCGCGAGAGCCCGGTGGAGCTTGGCAATCAGCTGATCCTGCTGGGAGCCTTCCTGCTGCTCCTCAGCATCTTCGTCGGTCTGGTCTCGTCCCGGGTCGGCGCGCCACTGCTGCTCGTGTTCCTCGGGCTCGGCATGTTCTTCGGCGAGGACGGGCCGGGCGGGATCTTCTTCGACAACTACTTCGCCGCCTACATCATAGGCAGCATCGCGCTCGCCATCATCCTGTTCGACGGCGGGCTGCGCACCGAATTCAGCAACTTCCGCGCGGCCGCCTGGCCGGCGCTGCTGCTGGCGACCGTCGGTGTCGCCATCACCGCGGCGCTGACCGGCGTCGCGGCGAAGCTGGTTGCTCGGACTCGGCTGGACCGAGAGCTTCCTGATCGGCTCGATCGTGGGCTCGACCGACGCCGCCGCGGTGTTCTTCCTGCTCAACCTGCACGGGCTCGACATCAAGCCGCGGGTGCGCAGCGTGCTCGAGGTCGAATCCGCCTCAACGACCCGATGGCGGTATTCCTCACCATCGGCTGCGTCGAGCTGCTGCTGACCGGCATCGAGCGGCGCGCCTGGCGCCTGGCGATCGATTTCGCGATCGGGATCGCGGGCGGGGCCGCGATCGGCGCTCGCCGCGGGCTTCATGCTGGTCGGGCTGATCAACCGGCTCGAGCTCGCCGCCGGGCTGTACCCGGTCCTGGCCATGGCGTTCGCCCTCTTCATCTTCGGCGGCGCCCAGACGCACGGGCGCGAGCGGGTTTATGGCCGTCTACTTCGTCGGGCTGGTGGTCGGCAACCGCCGGCACCGCGCGGCGCAGCTGATCGACCGCTTCCACGACGGTCTTGCCTGGCTCGCCCAGATGGTCATGTTCGTCATGCTGGGCCTCCTGGTCACGCCCTCGCAGCTCTTACCGAGCGCTGATCCCAGCGATGCTGATCGCGCTGTTCCTGGTCGTGATCGCCCGGCCGGTCGCGGCTAGTGCTGTGTCTCCTGCCGTTTCGCTTCGCCTGGAACGAGCACGCCTTCATCGGCTGGGTCGGCCTGCGCGGCGCGGTCGCGATCTTCCTCGGCACGATCCCGGTGCTGGCGGGCGTGGAGAACTCGTCGATCTATTTCGAGGTGGCCTTCGTCGTCGTGCTGGTCTCGCTGATCGTCCAGGGTTGGACGCTGGCGCGCGCCGCACGCCTGCTCGACGTCGAGCTGCCGCCCTCGCCGCAGGACGGCGGAGCGGATCGACGTCGACCTGCCGGCCTCGGCCGGGCGCGATCTGATGATCTACACGGTCGGCCCGGGCAGCCGCATCTCGCTGCGCGGCGTGCGCCGGCTGCTGCAGCTCGAGAACACGAGCCTGGTCGGCGTCGTGCGCGACGGCCGGCTGCTGCGGCCGCGCGACCTCGACCGGCTCGATCCCGGCGATTCCGTGCTGGTGATCGCGCCGCCCAAGCAGGCGGCCGCGCTCGACGAGCTGTTCGCCGAACGGCCGCAGTCCGCGGGCGGCGCTCAACCTGTTCGGCGAGTTCACCTTCGGCGGTGAGCTGCCGGTCGGCAGGATCGCCGAGTTCTACGACCTCCCGGTGCCGCGAGACGGAGCGGCAGGCTTCGCTGGCGGACTTCCTGCAGGCGCGCCTGCGCCGCAAGCCGCGGGTCGGCGACCGCGTCCGGGTCGGCGACATCGAGCTGATCGTGAAGGCCGTGCTCAGCGAGCGGATCACCGAGGTCGGGATCGAGCTCGAGCCAAGCGGCCGGCCGCGTCCATCCCTGGGGAGGCTGCGGGCCTGGCTGCGGCGCGCCCTGGCCCGGCCCGAGCGCCGCAGCCTGCCGCCGCCAGGCTGAGCGCCCTGAGCGGCCGTGCCGCTCAGACTCCGATGTAACCCATCGACACCAGCCAGGCCAGCGCGAGCAGGAAGGAGAGCAGGGTCATCGGGATGCCGCAGCGGGCGTGCTCGGCGAAGCTCAGGACGACGCCCGCATCGCGCGCGCGCTCGACGGCGATGATGTTGGCAAGGCTGCCGACCACGAGCAGATTGCCCGCCAGCGTCGACAGCACGGCGAGCGCGTAGAACGCGCCCGCGCCGAGGTCGGGTGCGATCGCGAGCAGCAGGACCACGAGCGGCACGTTGCCGATCGAGCTCGCGCCCACCAGCGTGAGCGGCGCCAGCAGCGCGAGGCGGTCGAGCCCGAGGCCGGAGGCGAGGAGCCAGGCGAGCGCCGCCTCGGGCAGCCCGGTCGCGGCGAGCGCATGGGTGACGACGAACAGGCCGCCGAACAGCACCAGCAGATGCCAGTCGACCAGGCCGAGCATGGTTCGGGTGGCGAGCCGCCGGCTGATCAGCAGGTAGCCCGCGACCAGGAGCACGCCCTCGACCTGCGGCAGGGGCGTGGCGAACAGGATCAGGAGCAGCAGCGTCGCGAGTGCCGCCTTGAGGAGACCCGGGCGTTCGAGCGCGGGCGCCCCCTGGCCGGCGCCGCCGTTGCGAGCCGCCGCGAGGCGCTTGCGCCACTGCCACCAGACCACGAGGTGGACGCAGGCGAGGCCAGCGAGCGCCGGCGGCGCGCAGGCGACCAGGAAGTGCCAGAAGTCGAGCTCGCCGACCGCGCCGATCAGGATGTTCTGCGGGTTGCCGATGATCGTCGCGGCCGAGCCGGCGTTGGCGCCGCCGGCGAGCGCGATCACGAACGGGCGCGCGTCGAGACCGCGGCGGGCGAGGCCCTTGCAGAGCATCGGCGTCATCGCGAACACCACGACGTCGTTGGCCAGCACCGCCGAGAGGAGGCCGGCGGTGGCGACCGTGCCGGCGAGGAGCCTGCGCGGGCGACGCCGCGGCGGACGCGATCCGCGCCGAGCACCAGTCGTAGAAGCCGCAGGCGGCGAACTGCGCCGACAGGATCATCAACCCGAACAGGATGATCAGGGTGGGGAAGTCGATCGCCGCAAGCGCGCTCGCGCCGTCGACCGCGCCGCTGCCGTAGAGCACGATCGCGCCGAGCAGCGCGATCCCGGTGCGATCGACCTTGAGCCCCGGCCAGCGGCCGAGCGCCATGCCGAGATAGACCGCGGCGAAGACGAGCAGCACGATGGTGGTCAAGCGGACGGCATCATGCCTGCGCGGGCCCGGCGCGCGGCGCCGGCCTGCCGGGCCCGTTCAGTGGTCCTGCCGACAGTCGAGGATACCGGCCAGCGCAGCGCGACACCCCTGCGTGTCCGGCTCGCCCAGCTGGCCGATGCGCCGGTCGAGCGCTCGGTTGTCCAGGGTGAAAAGCTTCCAGCGTACCACGCAGGCGATCTTCAACCCCGTGGGCCGCAGATCGCGGATCGGGTAGTCGCTCGGCCAACGCGTGTGGCCGGCGGTCGTGATCATCGCAAGCAACGTGTGGCCATTCGCCGGTTGAAAGATCCCACCGAGAGGACGAGCGCGGGCCGTGGCTTGCTCTTCGGAAAGTCGACGAAGGGAAACGGCACCACGGCGATCTCGTACGGCTCAAAGATCGTCGAAGGCTGCGGCATCCTCAGGGGAATCCCACTCGCTCAGAGTCGTCTGCACGGCACGAAGGTAGGCCATGTCGAGCGGAGCCTGCTTGCGCAAGCGCACCTCGTCCTCGTCGACGTCGTACACGATCACATCGCCCGGCCTCAAAGACAGCTTCTCCCGCACCTCGCGGGGAATGGTCGTCTGCCCTTTGGAGGTGATCCGGCTGGTGGGCTGCATGGTGCTCCCCTTACCTCCTTACTGTAAGGAGGCAAGGACCGCGTCAATTGTGCTGCGCGCTCACGGCGCCAGGACGTGGAATATGTCCGCGATCCGCTCCTTGGTGGCGGGGGTGGACAGGAGCACCATCAGGAGGAGGCGCGCCTTCGGGCCCTTGAGGTCGCCCGCGAAGATCGCGCCGGCATCCAGCAGGTCCTTGCCGCCGCCCTTGCCGTAGATCGGCTCGACCCGACCGCTCGGGCAGCGCGAGGTGACCACCACCGGCACGCCCGCCTCGACCGCGCGCCGGACCACCGGGACGAGCGCTGCGGGCCCGTTGCCCCGGCCGAAGGCCTCGATCACGAGCCCCCTGGCGCCGCCATCGAGCGCCGCCTCGACCAGCTGCACGTCGAAGCCGAGGCAGAGCCGGACCAGCGGCACGCGCGCCTCCAGGCGCTCGACCTGGAAGGTCTGCCGCAGCAGCGGGCGGCGATGGACGATCACGCGCGCGCCGTCGACCTCGCCGAGCGCGCCCTTGTCGTAGGACTGGAAGGTCGCGAGCGCGCTCGCGCTGACCTTGGTCACGTCGCGCGCGGCATGGATCTGGTCGGCGAAGCAGATCACCGCGCCCTGCCCGCGCGCCTCGGGCGCGGCCGCCGTGCGCACCGCGGCGAGAAGGTTCCTCGGGCCGTCGGGGGTCGGATCGTCGTGGGCGCGCTGCGCGCCGGTGAACACCGCGGGCTTGTCCGAGGCGAGCAGCAGATCGGCGAGGTAGCAGCTCTCCTCCATGGTGTCGGTGCCGTGGGTCACCACGACGCCCGTCACGTCCTCCCGCGCGAGCTGCTCGTCGATCCGCAGCGCCAGCGCGGAACGCGAGCCTCGACCGTCAGGTCGAAGCTCGGGATCGTGGCGAAGTCGTCGATCTCGAGCGCCGCGACCGCGGCGAGCCCCGGCACCTGGGCGAGCAGGTCCTCGCCGCGTTGGGAGGCCACGGTGCGCCCGGTTGCCGCATCGAAGCGCGAGGCGATCGTGCCGCCGGTGCTGATCACCACGACCTTGGGCGGCGCTTGGCTGGTCACCTGCGATCCTCGGGGTTGGCGGGCTGCGCTTCGGCCAGGGGGTGACCGCTCCGCAGCCGGGCCAGATTGTACATGAGGAACCCGACGAAGCCGAGCGCCACCAGCGCTTCGATCGGCTCCTGGTCCTGCCATTCCACGAGCGGCGCCTGCCCCCAGGCGAGGGCGCCGTAGGCCGCGAACAACGCGGTCGGAACGAACCAGCTGGCGAGGAACCAGGGCGGCACCATGAAGCCCAGCACCAGGGCCAGACGCGGGTCGAGCCAGCGCCGCAGTCCCGACAGGACGAAGCCCAGCATCCCGAACACGCCGAGGATCAGCGGGCCGAGGACGAAGAACAAGGCGCAGCATGACGTCCATGTTGTGAATTGTCATGTCGTTCTGGACGTTGCGCGCCGCCACCGGCTGCGGCGTCGCGAAGCCGAGCAGCCTCTGGCCGTAGCTGATCTCCTCCAACCCGACGAACAGACAGAACGGAGCCAGCAGCGCGTAGTAAGCCGACAAGATAGGACGGCGTGCCAAGTAGCATCTTCTTGACCAGCAGGCAGGATGCGACGACGCCGGCGAAGAACGCGAGCGCGGTCAGCCACTCGACGAGGCTGTCCTCGCGGACCGCCAGGAGGTAGAACGGGTCCCCCGGCCCGCGCACGAGCTTGTAGCCGGCGAGCGCGATCAGGATCACGAGCGGCGCGAGAAAGATCGTCCACTCCACGCGCCGTCGCGAGCTCAGGAAGCGGTCGAGCCAGGGCGCGGCGAGGATGCGCTCCAGAAAGGCCGCGATCGCCAGCACCAGGAGGCCCAAGCCCGCGAGCGCGAGCCGTGCGGCCGGCAGGGCCGCGGCCTGGCCTGGCGTGACCGCGCCGTCCGCGGCGAGGTGCCTGCCCACGAACTCGAGGTCGAAGATCGCGGCGATCGCCAGGCACAGAAGCCCGGCCAGGCCAAGGCCGACCCTGGCGAAGGCGAGCACGTCACCTCGCCGCCTGCGCGGACCCCGCCGGGAGGGCGCGCGGATCGTCGAGACGGCTGAACGCGGCGAGCGAGCGCTCGATCAGGTCCCGCTCCAGGCCGCGGACGATGAACACGACGCGCGAGCGGCGATCGTCGTCCGGCCAGCGGTCGAGATGCGCGGGCGGGTGGACGATGTGCTGGACGCCATGGACGACGACCGGCGTCGCCACATCAAGGACGTTCAGTATCCCCTTGACTCGCAGCACATTGTTCGCCATGAACGTGGAGCAGCATGGTGAGCCAGATGCCGAATCCCGCCCAGTCCAGCGGCTGCTCGAAGATCAGGCAAAAGGCGTGGATGTCACGTCCGTGCCGTGACCGGTCGTGGCCGCGATGCGCCGGAGGCGAAGCCGCTGCTCGACTTCCCGGCGCAGCCAGTGCGCCACCTCGGCGGGCTTCTTCGCCGGATCGTAGACGTCGCTCGCCATCAGGTCGTCGGCCGCCAGCGCATCGGCGCGCGCATCCAGGATCGGCGCCGTCGGGTTGAGCCGGGCGAGCTCGGCCGCGAGCGCGCGAATGACGCCCGGCTCGGCCAGGTCGGTCTTGGTGACCACCAGGCGATCGGCGACCGCGACCTGCTTGACCGACTCCGGGTTGGCGGCGAGGTGCAGCGTCGCCGTTCACCGCGTCGACGGTGGTGACGATGCTGCCGAGACGGAAGTGGTGGCGGAGCACCGGCTCGGCGATCAGGGTCGCGATGATCGGCGCGGGATCGGCAAGGCCCGTGGTCTCGATCGCGAGGCGGTCGAAGCGCGGCACGAGGCCGCGCTCGCGCTTCGAGTAGAGGCCACGCATCGCATCCGCCAGATCGCCGCGGATCGTGCAGCAGACGCAGCCGCTCTGCAGGATCACGGTCTCGGCGTCGACGGCCTCGAGCAGCAGATGGTCGAGGCCGACCTCGCCGAACTCGTTGACCAGGACCGCGGTGTTGGCGAGCTGCGGCGAGCGCAGCAGCCGCTGCAGCAGCGTGGTCTTGCCGGAGCCGAGAAAGCCCGTGATCAGGTTGACCGGGAGCAGGGCCGCGTAGTCGGCCATCGGCGGGCGCCCGCCCTCAGGCCCGCTCGAGCCCGGCGATCAGCTCGGGATCGAGCGGATCGCAGGGGCGCCCCGCGAGGCGCTCGGCCGCGGCCCAGATGCCGACCAGATCCGGAACCACCTCCTGGCGCCCGGTCGCGCCGCGCAGCAGATAGCTCCGGCCCTCGAAGTCGGCGAGCTTGAGGGCATAGTGGCGCAGGATGCGGTTGGCGAGCGCGATCCGCTGATAGCGCTCCTGGCGCCGCGTCGGAGCGGCGGCGCGGGCGGCGAACGCCTCCGGCCCTGCCGCGGCATCGGTCCAATCCAGTTCCGCTCCCAACACCCCGCACAGTCCGCACATGACACCGCCCCCACCTCGCGCGCCGCAAGGCCGGCGCCGCGGCGACCGCGCAGTCGAGCCCTCGACCATACCGGCCGGGCCGGTCGCGAGCCAGCGCTGTCCGGCTGACATCAGGTCTCGAGCACGGAGCTCGCGCCGCCAGCGCGGTGGCGCCGCCAGCGCGCGAGCGGCACCGCGATCACCCGCCCCGTGCTCGCCGCCGGCTCGCCGACCGCGGCGCCGGGACACCCCGCTTCGCGCGGGCTTGGGATCGCGTTCGGCGGCGGCCGGACCGCGCTCGGATCGCGCGGCCGTTCGTCCGGATCAGCGGTGCGGGTCAGCGAGCCCGGGTCGAGCCAGGGCGCGGTCAGCGCCCGCAACAGGCCGATGCAGAGCTCGCGGTACAGGGCGGAACCGAGCAGGGTGAGCTGCATGGGATAGGGAGGGATCATGGTCGCACCCAGCTTCGCCCGCGGCAGCACGGGCGGCCCAGCCTCGTGGCCTCCGGTAAAGACGACCTTAACGGCGCTGCGCGCTCGAAGTTCCTGGTGAGGACACGAGCGCCGACGGCTGGTGGCCTCGAGGCCACCCCGCTCGGCGATGGGCCGCGGGGCACATGCACCCGGGACCTCGTCGATCGCTATCAAGCGCGGGTTCGATCGCCCGGGGCTAAGCGGCGCGGGAGCGCAGGCCCAGCCGGTCGAGGAACAGCGTGGCCGCCTCGACGTCGCGCCGGAGCGCCGTCGTGGCGGCGCTCGGTCTCGGCGTCCTGGCCCCAGCGCTCGATCTCGAACAGCTCGTCGAGCAGGCTCGCCGCCAGCGCCTGCTCGGCGTCGATGCGGCCGCGCGGCCAGCGCGAGGCCGAGGACCAGCGAGCCGAGCGCGGTGGTCGCCGCGTGCAGGCCGACCAGCGGCCAGTCGGCGAGGCCGCTCGACCGCCGCGCGCAGGCCGCGGATGGCGGCGTCGGGCTGCGCCACCGGCAGCAGCGAGGTGGTCAGCGCTCAGCCGCGCGCCGTAGACGCTCGCGGCCCACTCCAGCAGCGGCTGCCAGACCCGGCTGCTGGCGCTCGACCAGGTCGAGCGGGTGCTGCGGCGCGGTAGCACAGGAGGTCGGTGCCGGCATAGCCGACCACCTCCTCGATCGCGGCGGCGCGCAGCGCCGGGCATGCGGTCCTGCGCCGTGCTGGCAAGGCGGGTGAGCGGCATGGCCTGCGGCTGGACGATCTCGCCCTGCGCCCGCCACTCGCCGGCGAGCGCCTCGGCCAGCGCCGCCGACGGCAGCGCCAGCAGCCGCTTGGCCGGGGTGCGCAGCGGACGGCCGTCGAGCAGCACGCGGTGACCCGTCGTCCGCCGCGCGCGACCTCGACCGTCTGGTAGAAGCGCTTCACCCGGCGCCCTCCGGCACCAGCTCGAGCAGATCCTCGAAGCGCTCGAGGATGGTCGCCGCCCCGGCCTGCGCCAGGGCCTCGACCGGATGATAGCCCCAGGCGACGCCGATCGCGCCGACCCCGGCCGCCGTGCGCCATCGCCATGTCGAAGCTGGTGTCGCCGACCATCAGCGTCTGCGCCGGGCGCGCTGCCGGTCTCGCGCATCGCCTGCCTCGAGCATGCTCGGGTGCGGCTTGCTGGGGTGGCGGTCCGCGGTCTGCAGGCTGACGAACAGCGGCGTGAGCCCGTGATGGTCGAGCACGCTCAGGAGACCGGGCCGCGACTTGCCGGTCGCGATGCGCGAGCAGGTGGCCGCGCCGGTCGAGCTCCTGCAGCGTCGCGAGCGCGCCGGGATAGAGCGGCTCGCGCAACCCGTCCTCCCGCAGCGCCCGCCAGGCGGTGCGATAGCTGTCGACCAGCCGCGCGCGCTCGCCGAGCCCGGCGTCGGGCTGCAGCATGGCGAACGCGATCTCGAGCGACAGCCCGATCACCGCGTGCACCGCCGCCGCCGGCGGCGGCGCCAGCCCGTGGCCGACGAACGCCCGCTCGGCCGCCGCGACGATCAGGTGCTGGCTGTCGACCAGGGTGCCGTCGCAGTCGAACACGATCAGTCGGGCATCGCGGAACGCGTCATGCCGGATCGAAGTCGGCGAGCCTGGCGCCCGGCAGGTCGGGGTCGGGCTCGAAGCCGAGCCAGTCGAAGCCGGCCAGCACGGCCGCGGCCGAGCGGCGCGGTCAGCGCCAGCACGCCGCCGTCCGGATGCGGCAGGCGGATCTCGCGGGCGTGCAGCATCAGCCCGGCGGGCGCGCCGGCGGGCAGGCGGCCGCGCCGCCGTATTTGCGATCGCCCAGGATCGGCGTGCCCGAGCAGCGCGCAGTGGGCGCGCAGCTGATGGGTGCGGCCGGTCGAGCGGCTGCAGCGCGAGCCAGCTCGCGACCTTGCCGGCGCGGGCGACGGTGCGATAGCGGGTGCGCGCCGGCAGGCCGTCCGCCGCGGTCTCGATGCGCTCGCCGCGCCCGCCGGGCTGCTTGGTCAAAGGCCGGTCGATCAGGCCGTCGGCCAGCGCCGGTCGGCCGACCACCAGCGCCCAGTAGAGCTTGCCCACCCGATGCTGGCGGAACGCCTCGGTCAGGCTCGGCCGCGGCGCGCGCGGTCCTGGCGACCACCAGGAGCCCGCTGGTGTCGCGGTCGAGCCGGTGCACGAGGCGCGGCCGCTCGCCGCTCGCCGGCGAGCGCCGCCAGCATGCCGTCGAGATGGCGCCGGGTGCCGGTGCCGCCCTGCACCGCGAGCCCGGCCGGCTTGTCCAGCACCAGCAGCGCGTCGTCCTCGTGCAGGATCAGCGCAGCGCAGCCAGCTCGGCGTCGCCGCTGGCTCGATCGACCGCCGGCGCACGCCGCGGCGCAGCGCCTTCGGCGGGCTCGCCGAGCGGCGGGATCCGGATCCGCTGGCCGGCGCGCAGGCGCGCCTCGGCGTCGGCCCGCCGGCCGTCGATCCGGACCTGGCCGGTGCGCAGCAGCTTCTGCAGGCGGCCGTGGCTGAGCCGGGGAAGTGGCGGCGGAACCAGCGATCGAGGCGGAGCTCGGCCTCGTCGGCCGCGACCGCGCGCAGCTCGACCCCGCTCATGGCTCCTCTCCGCGCGCGCGGCGCAGCTCCGCCCAGCCCTCGAGCCTGCGCCGGAGCGCGGCCTCCGCGCCCTCGTCGGTCGGGCGGTAGAAGGCTCTGGCGCTCCATGCCGTCCGGGAAAGTAGTTCTGGCCGGAGAAGCGCTCGGGCGCGTCGTGGTCGTAGGCGTAGCCGCGGCCGTAGCCCAGGTCCTTCATCAGCCGGGTCGGCGCGTTCAGGATGTGCAGCGGGCGGCATCAGCGAGCCGCTCTCCTTGGCGGCGCGCCAGGCCTCGCCGAAGGCGCGGTAGACGGCGTTCGACTTGGGCGCGCAGGCGAGATGGACGGCGCATTCGGCAAGCGCCAGCTCGCCCTCGGGGCTGCCGAGCTGCTCGTAGGCCTGGCTCGCGGCGATCGCGAGCGGCAAGGCGGCAGGGATCGGCGAGGCCGATGTCCTCGGCCGCCATGCGGACCAGCCGGCGGGCGATGTAGCGCGGGTCCTCGCCGCCCTGCAGCATGCGCGCGAGCCAGTAGAGCGCCGCGTCCGGATCGGAGCCGCGCACCGACTTGTGGAGCGCGCTGATCAGGTTGTAGTGCGCCTCCTGCTGGCGGTCGTAGAGCGGCATGCGGCGCTGCAGGATCTGCGCCAGCGCCGCCGGATCGAGCCGCGGCTTGGCCGGCAGGTCGGCCAGGTTCTCGACCATGTTGAGCAGATAGCGGCCGTCGCCGTCGGCGAGCTCGGCGAGGCGCGCGCGGGCCGCGGCAGCGAGCGGCAGCGGGTGGCCGAGCGCCGTCTCGGCGCGGCGCGATCAGCGCCTCGAGCGCCGCCGCGATCGAGCCGGTTCAGCACCAGCACCTGGCAGCGCGACAGCAAGCGCGCCGGTGAGCGCGAAGGACGGGTTCTCGGTGGTCGCGCCGATCAGGGTGACCGTGCCGTCCTCGACCTGGGCGAGCAGGCCGTCCTGCTGGGCGCGGTTGAAGCGGTGGATCTCGTCGATGAACAGCAGCGTCGGCTGGCCGGTCTGCCGGCGCGCCCTGGCCTCCTCGTAGACCTTGCGCAGGTCGGCGACCCCGGACATCACCGCCGAGAGCGCGACCAGCGGCTGACCGAGCCGGCCCGCGAGCAGGCGGGCGAGCGTGGTCTTGCCGCTGCCGGGCGGCCCCCAGAGGATGATCGAGCCGAGCTGGCCGCGGGCGAACATCCGGCCGAGCGGCGTCTCCGGCCCGAGCAGATGGTCCTGGCCGACCAGCTCGTCCAGCGCTCTGCGGGCGCAGCCGGTCGGCGAGCGGCTGGCTGGGCGCGCCGCGCGGCGGCGCCGGCCGGCGTCCGGCGCCGTCGAACAGATCGCTCATCCGCCGATCACCACGGCGAGCCGCTGGCCGTCGCGCTCGATCTCGAGACGCCAGGGCGGCCGCGCCCGGCGCAGCGCTGCTGGTCAGCTGCGCGACGTTCGCCGATCGCCTGGTCGGCGACCGCAGGTCACCCGATCGCCGCGGCGCAGGCGCAGCGCGCCGCCGGGCTGCCGCGCTCGACCTTGAGCACCACCACGCCCGCGCTCGAACAGGTCGAGGCCCAGATCCTTGTTGAGGCCGGGCGACAGGTTGGCGACGGTCGCGCCGGCGAGCGGCTGCGCGGCCGTTGAGCGTGGTCGGCTGCGGCTCCGGCCGGTAGGGCGGGGTCTCGAGCGGCAGACGCAGGCTGAGCCTCGCGCGCCGCGCCGCCAGACCTCGAGCTCGGCGTGCTCGCCGAGCGCGCCGATCGCGAGGCGGAAGTTGAGCGCCTTCGGGTCCTGCACCTCGCGGCCGTCGACCGCCAGGATCACGTCGCCCTTGGCGATGCCGGCGCGCGCCGCCGGGCCGTCCGGATAGATCTGGTTGACCAGCACGCCCGCCGGCCGGCCGAGGCCGAGGCGTCGGCGCGAGCGCGGCGTCGACCGGCTGCACCGCGGCGCCGAGCCAGGCGCGCGCCAGGCCCTCGCCGCCGCCCTCGACCGAGCGGATCAGCGCCTTGACCAGGCTGACCGGGATCGCGAAGCCGATCCCGATCGAGCCGCCGCTGCGGGTGAAGATCGCGGTGTTGATGCCGACCAGCGCGCCATCCAGGGTGACCAGCGCGCCGCCGGAATTGCCCGGGTTGATCGCGGCGTCGGTCTGGATGAAGGACAGGTCGGAGCCGCCACCCGGCGTCGGTCCGGGCGAGCGCCGAGACGATGCCGCTGGTCACGGTCTGGCCGATGCCGAACGGGTTGCCGATCGCGAGCACGAGATCGCCGACCTCGAGCGCGTCGGAATCGCCCATCGGCAGCGCCGGCAGGCCGTTCGCCTCGATGTCGAGCAGCGCGAGGTCGGCCGCCTGGTCGCCGCCGACCAGCCGGGCGCTGGAACTCGCGCCGGTCGGAGGGCACGACCATGATCTCCTCGGCATCCTCGACCACGTGGTAGTTGGTCACGATCAGGCCGTCGGCGCGCACGATCACGCCCGAGCCGAGCGAGTTCTCCGGCTGCCGCTGCGGCTGGCGCCGGCCGAACTCCTCGAAGAAGAAGCGGAAGAACGGGTCGGCGGCGAACGGGTTGAGGCGGCCGGCGGGACGCTGCCTTGCGGGTGTAGATGTTGACCACCGCGGGCGCGGCCTGCGCGCACCACCGGCGCGAACGACAGCGCGATCTCGACGCGCGAGCGCGGCACCTGCTCGGCCGCGGTCGCGGCGCGGCGGGCCGCCCGAGCGCGAGGCACCGGTCAGCAGCGCGAGCGCCAGCCGCCGCCCGGCGCGGCGCCGGGCATCGCCCGCGAGGCGGCCGCACTGCGCGGCGGGCGCTGCCCGCGCCGGCCGGCGGCCGGCCTCAGGCCGCCGCTGCCGGCCTCGTCCTGCCTCGCCCCCGGTCTGCGACGGCCCGGAATCCTGTCCCTTGGCTGCAACATCGCGCTCGACGAACTCGATCACCGCCATCGGCGCATTGTCGCCGTAGCGGAAGCCGGCCTTGAGCACCCGCACGTAGCCGCCCGGCCGGCCGCTCGTAGCGCGGCCCCAGCACGTCGATCAGCTTGGTCGCGGTGGCGCGGTCGCGGGTCTTGGCGATCAGCAGGCGGCGGGCGTGCAGGTCGCCGCGCTTGCCGAGCGTCACCAGCTTCTCGACGTAGCGGCGCAGCTCCTTGGCCTTGGGCAGCGTGGTCGTGATCTGCTCGTGCTTGACCAGCGCCACCGCCATGTTGGCGAACATCGCCGTGCGGTGGCTCGACGTCCGGTTCAGCTTGCGACCGGCTCAGCCGATGGCGCATCGCCCCTCTCCCCAGCCCTAGCGCTCAGCCCGTCGTCGGCCGGCCCGGCCGGCCTCAGAACGGCTCCTCGATCCGGCGCGCCAGGTCCTCGATGTTGTCCGGCGGCCAGCCCGGCACCTCCATGCCGAGGCTGAGGCCCATGTGCGCGAGGACCTCCTTGATCTCGTTCAGCGACTTGCGGCCGAAGTTCGGCGTGCGCAGCATCTCGGCCTCGGTCTTCTGCACCAGATCGCCGATGTAGACGATGTTGTCGTTCTTCAGGCAGTTGGCCGAGCGCACCGAGAGCTCGAGCTCGTCGACCTTGCGCAACAGATGCGGGTTGAACGGCAGCTCGGGCTTGCTCTCGCCGCGCGCTCGCCGCGCGCGGCTCCTCGAAGTTGATGAACAGCTGCAGCTGGTCCTGGAGGATCCGCGCCGCGAGCGCCACCGCGTCCTCGGGCGTGACCGAGCCGTTGGTCTCGACCTGCAGGGTCAGCTTGTCGTAGTCGGTGACCTGGCCGACGCGGGCGTGGTCGACGCGATAGGCGACCTTGCGCACCGGGCTGTAGATCGCGTCGATCGCGATCAGCCCGATCGGCGCGTCCTCGGACTTGTTCTGCGCCGCCGGCACGTAGCCGCGGCCGACCCGCGCGGTCATCTCGATGTTGAGCTCGGCCTCCTCGTCGAGGTGGCAGATGACGTGGTCGCGGTCCATGATCTCGATGTCGTGGCCGGCCTCGATCATGCCGGCGGTCACCACCGCGGGCCCGCGCACCTTGAGGTACATGCGCTTGGGCGTGTCGCTGTGCAGGCGGAGCGCGAGCGCCTTCAGATTGAGGACGATGTCGGTCACGTCCTCGCGGACGCCGGCGATGGTCGAGAACTCGTGCAGCACGCCGTCGATCTGGGCGGCGGTGATCGCGGCGCCCTGCAGGGACGACAGCAGCACGCGGCGCAGCGCATTGCCGAGCGTCACGCCGAAGCCGCGCTCGAGCGGCTCGGCGACGATCGTGGCCTCACGGTCGGGCCGCAGCCCGGGCAGCACCTCGAGCTTGGGCGGCTTGATCAGTTCCTGCCAGTTCTTCTGGATCACGGGCGATACCTCGACGTTGACCAGGCGGGGCGAGCGGTCCAAGGCGCTCGGCCGGCGCTGCCGCGTACCGGCGGCGCGCAGCAGCGCAGCGCGCGGGCGCGCCGGTCGGCGGCTCGCGCCGGTCAGACCCGGCGCCGCTTGCGCGGCCGGCAACCGTTGTGCGGGATCGGCGTCACGTCCCGGATCGAGGTGATCGTGAAGCCGACGCGCCTGCGAGCGCGCGCAGCGCCGATTCGCGGCCCGAGCCGGGCCCGCGGACCTCGACCTCGAGGATCTTCATGCCATGCTCCATGGCCTTGCGGCCGGCCTGCTCGGCCGCGACCTGGGCCGCGAACGGGGTCGACTTGCGCGAGCCGCGGAACCCCTGGCTGCCCGCCGACGACCAGGCGATCGCGTTGCCCTGGGCGTCGGTGATCGTGATCATCGTGTTGTTGAAGCTGGCGCTGACATGCGCGACGCCCGAGGAGATGTTCTTGCGCTCGCGGCGGCGCAGGCGTGGGCTGGTGTCCTTGGCCATGGGCTTACTTCTTCACCTTCTTCTTGCCGGCGATCGGCCGCGCCGGACCCTTGCGGGTGCGCGCGTTGGTGTGGGTGCGCTGGCCGTGGACCGGCAGGCCCTTGCGGTGGCGCAGGCCGCGGTAGCAGCCGAGGTCCATCAGCCGCTTGATGTTCATCGCGACGTCGCGCCGCAGGTCGCCCTCGACCCGGTAGAAGCGGTCGATCGCCTCGCGCAGGCGGCCGACCTCGGCATCGGACAGCTCGTTGACCCGGCGGCCGAACGTCGATCTCGGTCGCCGAGAGGATCTTCGCGAGCTGGTCGGGCCGATGCCGTAGATGTAGGTCAGGGCGACCCCGACCGGCTTGCCGCTCGGGATGTTCACTCCGGCGATGCGCGCCACGCGAAACTCTCCTCTTGCTCGGTTCGGGTCGGACCCGGCGCCGCCGGCTCCGGACACCGTCAATATAGGGAGCCGGCGCCGGCCGCGAAAGCCGCGCGATTATAGGTCGCGCGCCGCGACCTGTCAACGCGGCGCGCGACCGTCGATTTGTCCTGAAGACGTCGTCGGTTACCCGATCGATCTCGGCCATGCCATCGACCGTCAGCAGCAGGCCGCGCTGCGCGATAGTAGGGCAAGCAGCGGCGCGGTCTGCTGGTGGTAGGCCTCGAGCCGCGCGCGCACGGTCTCGGGCGGTGTCGTCCTTGCGGCGCACGAACTCGGTGCTGCCGCAGACGTCGCACACGCCCGGCGGCCGCGGTCGGCTTGAAGCGGTCGTGATAGCCGGCGCCGCAGCGCGCGCAGGCGAAGCGGCCGGAGATCCGCTCGACCAGCGCCTCGTCGTCGACCTCGAACTCGACCACCGCCGTCGAGCCCGGAGCCGCGCTCGGCCAGCATCGCATCGAGCGCCTCGGCCTGCGCCCGGGTGCGCGGATAGCCGTCGAGCACGAAGCCGTTGGCGCAGTCCGGCTGGCGCGATGCGCTCGGCGACCAGGCGGTTGATCACCTCGTCCGGCACCAGCCGGCCCGGCGTCCATGATCGCCTTGGCCTCGCGGCCGACCTCGGTGCCGGCGGCGACCGCCTCGCGCAGCATCTCGCCGGTCGACAGATGGGCGAGCCGGTAGCGCGTCCTCGATCCGCTCGGCCTGGGTCCCCTTGCCGGCGCCGGGCGGGCCGAGCAGCACCAGGTTCATCAGCGCCGCGCCCCGCGCAGGCGCGCCTTCTTGATCAGGCCTTCGTACTGGTGCGCGATCAGGTGCGACTGGATCTGCGCCGTGGTGTCCATCGTGACCGAGACCACGATCAGGAGGCTCGTGCCGCCGAAATAGAACGGCACCGCGTATTGCGAGATCAGGATCTCCGGCAGGAGGCAGACCGCCGAGAGGTAGAGCGCGCCGACCGCGGTCAGCCGGGTCAGCACGTAGTCGAGATACTCGGCGGTGCGCTGGCCCGGCCGGATGCCCGGGATGAAGCCGCCGTGCTTGCGCAGGTTCTCGGCGGTGTCCTGCGGGTTGAACACGATCGACGTGTAGAAGAAGGCGAAGAACACGATCAGTCCGACGAACAGCAGCATGAACAGCGGCTGGCCGCGGCCGAGCAGCGCGGAGATGGTCGCCAGCCACTCCGGCCCGCCGGCGCCGCCGAAGCTCGCCATGGTCGCCGGCATCAGCAGCAGCGAGCTCGCGAAGATCGGCGGGATCACGCCCGAGACGTTGATCTTGAGCGGCAGATGCGAGCTCTCGCCGCCGAACATGCGGTTGCCCTGCTGGCGCTTGGGATACTGCACCAGGATCCGGCGCTGGCCGCGCTCGATGAACACGATGAAGGTGACCACCGCGACCGACATGATCAGCAGGAAGATGATCAGCAGCGTCGAGAGCGCGCCGGTGCGGCCGAGCTCGAGCGTGCTGGCGAGCGCCGAGGGCAGTTGCGCGATGATGCCGGTGAAGATGATCAGCGAGATGCCGTTGCCGACGCCGCGCGCGGTGATCTGCTCGCCGAGCCACATCAGGAACAGCGTGCCGCCGACGATCGTGATCACCGTGGTGATGCGGAAATACCAGCCCGGGTCGATCACCGCGCTGCCCGACCGGGCCGCTCATCGCCTCGAGCCCGACCGCGAGGCCATAGCCCTGGAAGGTCGCCAGCACGACCGTCAGATAGCGGGTGTACTGGTTGATCTTCTTGCGCCCGACCTCGCCTTCCTTCTTGAGCTGCTCGATGGTCGGCGAGACCGCGGTCATCAGCTGCATGATGATCGAGGCGGAGATGTAGGGCAGGATGCCGAGCGCGAAGATCGACATCCGCTCGAGCGCGCCGCCGGCGAACATGTTGAACATGCCCATGATGCCGCCGGCGTTCTGCTCGAAGATCTGCGCCATCACCACCGGGTCGATGCCCGGCAGCGGGATGTAGGTGCCGAAGCGGTAGACGATCAGGCAGCCGAGCGCGAACCAGAGCCGCTTCTTGAGCTCGGTCGCCTTGCTGAACGCGCCGAGATTGATGTTGGCGGCCAGCTGCTCGGCCATCGATGCCATGGCGGCCTCCGCTTACTCGCTGGCCGGCGCCGCGTCCGCCGGCGGGCGCGCTCGGCGCGGCCGCTGGCGCGCGCGCGCCCGGCCGGTCGGGCTCGGCGCGCGGCCCTGGGCTGGCTCAGGGTCAGCGTGCCGCCGGCCTTCTCGACCGCGGCGATCGCCGCGCGCGAGGCGCTGTCGACCTCGATCGTGAGCGCGCTCGTCAGCTCGCCGCGGGCCAGCAGGCGGACCCCGTCGAGGCGCTTCGAGATCAGGCCGGCGGCGCGCAGCGCCAGCAGATCGACCGGCCGCGCCGGGTCGATCCGGCCGCCGTCGACCGCGGCCTGCAGGCGATCGAGGTTGACCGGCGCGTAGACCTTGCGGAACGGGTTCTTGAAGCCGCGCTTGGGCAGGCGCCGGTAGATCGGCATCTGGCCGCCCTCGAAGGTGCGGGTCGCCGAGCCGGCGCGCGCGCGCTGGCCCTTGTGGCCGCGGCCGGCGGTCTTGCCGGTGCCGGAGCCGATGCCGCGGCCGAGCCGCTTGCGCGCCTTGCGGCTGCCGGGGTTGGGTGCGAGTTCGTTAAGCTTCATCGGGCTGCTTCTCGCTGCTCGCGCGCGGTCGCCGGCGCGCGCCGCTTGCCGGCGCTCCGCGGGGCCGCGTCCTCGTCCACCGGGTCGACCCGGACCAGATGGTGGACCTGATCGATCCGGCCGCGCACCTCCGGGCGTATCGGGCAGACCTTCGAGCGCCGGATCTTGTTCAGCCCGAGGCCGACCAGGTTGGCGCGCTGGCGGCGATGGCGGCCGATCGGGCTGCCGGTCTGGGTCACGCGGATCCGCTTGGTCGGTCATCACGCCAGCTCCGCGCGCGCCTCGCCGCCGGCGTCGCGCCGGCCGACGATGTCGCCGACCTTCTTGCCGCGCTTGGCGGCCACCGCGCGCGGCGACATCATCTTGCTGCAGCGCATCGAAGGTCGCCTTGACCATGTTGTGCGGGTTGGTCGAGCCGATCGACTTGGCGACCACGTCGTTGATGCCGAGCGCCTCGAAGACCGCCCGCATCGGCCCGCCGGCGATGATCCCGGTGCCCGCCGGCGCGGCGCGCAGGACCACCCGCCCGGCGCCGAAATGACCCTGGACGTCGTGGTGCAGCGTGCGGCCCTGGCGCAGCGGCACCCGGACCAGCGTGCGCTTGGCCTGCTCGGTCGCCTTGCGCACCGCCTCCGGCACCTCGCGCGCCTTGCCGCTGCCGTAGCCGACCCGCCCCTTGCCGTCGCCGACGATCACCAGCGCCGAGAAGCCGAAGCGGCGGCCGCCTTTGACCACCTTGGCGACGCGATTGATGTTGACCAGGCGGTCGATCAGCTCGCCGCTGTCCGGGCGATCGTCGTGGCCGGTGCCGTGCCATGCTGCTTCCTTCTCCGCCGCTAGAAGACCAGCCCGGCCGCCCGGGCGCCGTCGGCCAGGGCCTTGACCCGGCCATGGTAGCGATAGCCGCCGCGATCGAACACCACCGTCTCGACGCCGGCCGCCTTCGCGCGCTCCGCCAGCAGCCGGCCGACCTGCTCCGCGGCGCTGCGGTCGGCGCCGGTCTTGATCTGCTCGCGCAGCGCCTTTGTCCAGGGTCGAAGCCGCCGCGAGCGTCCGCCCGGCGCCATCGTCGATCAGCTGGGCGTAGATGTGCTTGCTCGAGCGGAACACCGACAGGCGCGGCCGACCGTGGGACGTGCTTGCGCAGCGCGGACCGGGTCCGCCGCCGGCGCCGGAGGAAGCGCTCAACTGCCTTGACCATGGCCTTACTTCTTCTTGCCTTCCTTGCGCAGGATGACCTCGTCGTCGTAGCGGATGCCCTTGCCCTTGTAGGGCTCGGGCTTGCGGAACGCGCGCAGCTCGGCCGCGATCTGCCCGACCCGCTGGCGGTCGGCGCCGCTGATCGCGATCGCGGTCGGGCTGTCGCAAGGTGACCTGGATGTCGTCCGGGATCGCGTATTTGATGTCGTGGCTGTAGCCGAGTTGGAGATTGAGGATCTTGCCGTCAAGGGCCGCGCGGTAGCCGACGCCGCTGATCACGAGCCGGCGCGTGAAGCCTTTCGAGACGCCGTCGACCATGTTGGCGACCAGCGTGCGCGACAGGCCCCACATCGCGCGCGCGCGCTTGGCGTCGCCGCGCGGCCGCACCGCGATGCCGCCGTTCTCCTGGGCCACCTCGACCTCCGGCGGCAGGCTGCGGCTCAGCTGCCCGAGCTTGCCGGTCACGCTGACGGTCTGGCCGTCCAGCGCGACCTTGACGCCGCTCGGGACCTGGACCGGATGCTTGCCGATGCGCGACATGGTCAGAACACCGTGCACAGAACTTCGCCGCCGACATGCGCCTCGCGCGCTTCGGCGTCCGACATCACGCCGCGCGGCGTCGACAGGATCGCGATGCCGAGGCCGTTGTAGACCCGCGGCAGATCCTTGACCGCGGAATAGATCCGCCGGCCCGGCTTCGAGACCCGGCGCAGCTCGCGGATCACGGGCTCGCCGTTGTGGTACTTGAGCTCGATCGACAGTTCGCCGTGGCCGATGTCCTGGCGCTCGAAGCCGCGGATGTAGCCTTCGCGCCGCAGCACCTCGAGCACGTTGACGCGCAGCTTCGACGCCGGGCTGACGACCGCCGGCTTGTGCGCCGCCTGGCCGTTCCGAATCCGCGTCAGCATATCGCCCAAGGGATCGTTCAGCAGCATCGCTACCCTCTCCTCCCCGCCCGCCTACCAGCTGGCCTTGACCAGGCCCGGGATCTGCCCGAACGCGCCGAGCTCACGCAGCGCGATCCGCGACAGACCGAACTTGCGATGATAGCCTCGCGGCCGGCCGGTCAGCTCGCAGCGGTTGCGCACGCGCACCTTGGCGCTGTTGCGCGGCAGCCTGGCGAGCGCGAGCGTCGCCTCGAAGCGTTCCTCCGGCTCCCGCTTGCGGTCGCGGGTCACCGCGCGCAGTTCGGCGCGCTTGGCGGCGTACTGGGTGACCAGCTTGCGCCGATAGCGGTTCTTCTCGATCGCACTCTTCTTCGCCATGCACTCACTCCTCTCCGCGCTCCGCCGTCAGCTCGCGAACGGCATGCGGAAATGCTCGAGCAGCGCGCGCGCCTCCTGCGTCGGTCGGCGCGGTCGTGCAGATCACCACATCCATGCCGCGGATCTCGTCGACGTCGTCGTAGTTGATCTCGGGGAAGATGATCTGCTCTTTTATCCCCAGCGCGTAGTTGCCTCTGCCATCGAAGCTTTTCGCCGACACCCCGCGAAAGTCGCGAACCCGCGGCAGCGCGATCGTGATCAGCCGGTCGAGGAACTCGTACATCCGCTGCCGGCGCAGGGTCACCTTGCAGCCGATCGCCATGCCCTCGCGCAGCTTGAAGTTGGCGACCGACTTGCGCGCGCGGCTGATCGCGGGCTTCTGCCCGCTGATCAGCGCCATCTCCTTGGCCGCGGTCTGCAGCTTCTTCTGATCCTGGGTCGCCTCGCCGACGCCCATGTTGAGCACGATCTTGTCGAGCTTCGGGATCTGCATCGGGTTCGTGTAGTTGAACTGCTTCTGCAGCTCGCCGCGGACGACCTTGAGGTAGTGGTCATGCAGTCGCGTCATGATGCCAACTCCTAGCGGTCGATCACTTCGCCGGAGCGCTTGGCGAACCGGACCTTGCGGCCGGCCTCGAGCAGCTTGTAGCCGACCCGGGTCGGCCGGCTGCTGGCCGGATCGATGTGGGCGACGTTCGAGATGTGGATCGACGCCTCCTTGTCGATGATGCCGCCGGGATGGCCCGCGGCCGGCCGCTGATGGCGCTTGACCATGTTGACGCCCTGCACCAGCAGGCGATCCTCGGCGCGCAGCACGCGCAGCACCTCGCCCTGCTTGCCGCGGTCGCGGCCGGTCACCACCACGACCCGGTCGCCCTTCTTGATCTTGAACTTCTTGGCCATCACTCCGTCGTCCTGCGACGCTGCTCAGAGCACTTCCGGCGCCAGCGAGATGATCTTCATGAACCGCTTGGCCCGCAGCTCGCGCGTCACCGGCCCGAAGATCCGGGTGCCGATCGGCTCGCCCTGCGGGTTGATCAGCACCGCGGCGTTGCGATCGAAGCGGATCGCGCTGCCGTCCTGGCGGTGGATCTCCTTGGCGGTGCGCACGATCACCGCGCGGTGCACGTCGCCCTTCTTGACCTTGCCGCGCGGGATCGCCTCCTTGACCGAGACCACGATCACGTCCCCGACCGACGCCCATTTGCGCCGCGAGCCGCCGAGCACGCGGATGCACTGCACCCGCCGCGCGCCGGAGTTGTCCGCCACTTCGAGGCTCGACTGCGATTGAATCATGGTCCCGGCCCCACGTCATCGGTCGGCGATCGTCAGCCGGCCGGTTCCCACACCACTTCCCAGCGCTTGCGCTTGGAGATCGGCCGGCACTCCTGGATCCGGACCAGATCGCCGGTCTTGTAACGGTTGGTCTCATCGTGCGCGGCGTATTTCTTCGAGCGGCTGATGTACTTCTTGTAGAGCGGATGCATCACCCGGCGATCGACCCGGACGACGATCGTCTTGTCGGACTTGTCGCTGACCACGGTGCCCTGGAGAACCCGGCGCGGCATCGTCAGGCTCCCCGGGCGGCCGCCGCCGCCTGCTCGGCGAGGATGGTCTTCAGGCGCGCGATGTCGCGGCGCACCTCGCGCATCCGGTTGGTGTTCTCGAGCTGCCCGGTGGCCTTCTGGAAACGCAAGTTGAACTGCTCCTTCTTCAGCTGCAGCAGCTGCTCGCGCAGCTCGTCGCCGCTCTTGCGCCGGACCTCGCTCGCCTTCATGGCGCGAGCTCCTCGCCGACCCGCATCACGAAGCGGGTGCCGAGCGGCAGCTTGGCGGCGCCGCGGCGGATCGCCTCCTGGGCGAGCACCGCCGGCACGCCGTCGATCTCGAACATGATCCGGCCGGCCTTGACCGGAGCGACCCAGTACTCGACCGAGCCCTTGCCCTTGCCCATGCGGACCTCGGCCGGCTTGCGGCTCACCGGCCGGTCCGGGAAGATCCGGATCCAGACCCGCCCGGCGCGCTTGAGGTGGCGCGTGATCGCACGGCGCGCGGCCTCGATCTGGCGCGCGGTGACCCGCGCGTTGCTGGTCGCCTTCATGCCGAAGGCGCCGAAGTTCAGCTCGGCGCCGGCCTTGGTCAGGCCGTCGTTGCGCCCCTTGTGAGCCTTGCGATACTTGGTTCGCTTGGGTTGCATCATGGCCGCAGGCTCCGGTCAGCTCCGCACCGACGAGGTCTCGCTGAGCCGCCGGTCGTGCGCGGTCGGGTCGTGCTCCATGATCTCGCCCTTGAACACCCAGACCTTGACGCCGTTGGTGCCGTAGGGCGTGAACGCGGTGGCGCGGCCGAAGTCGATGTCGGCGCGCAGCGTGTGCAGCGGCACCCGGCCCTCGCGATACCATTCGCCGCGCGCGATCTCGGCGCCGCCGAGGCGGCCCTGGCAGCTGACCCGGATGCCCTGGGCGCCGAGCCGCATCGCCGACTGCACCGCGCGCTTCATCGCGCGGCGGAAGGTGACCCGGCGCTCGAGCTGCTGCGCGATGTTCTCGGCGACCAGGCGGGCGTCGATCTCGGGCTTGCGGATCTCGACGATGTTGAGGTGCACGTCGCCCGTGGTGCGCTTGGCGAGCTCCTTGCGCAGCGCCTCGATCTCCTGGCCCTTCTTGCCGATCACGACGCCGGGCCGCGCGGTGTGGATCGAGATCCGGGCCTTCTTCGCCGGCCGCTCGATCACGATCTTGCTGACGCCCGGCCTGCTTGAGCCGCTTGTGCAGGTACTCGCGGATCTTGAGGTCCTCGTTCAACAGATCGCGATACTGGCCGTCCTCGTACCAGCGCGAAGTCCCAGGTCCGGTTGATGCCGAGCCGCAGCCCGATCGGATTGACCTTGTGCCCCATCAGGCGGCCTCCTCGCGTTCCTCGACCACGATGCGCAGGCGCGAGAACGGCTTCTCGATCCGGCCGACCCGGCCGCGCGCGCGCGGCGCGGAAGCGCTTCATGACCAGCGACTTGCCGACGCTCGCCTCGGCCACCACCAGGCGGTCGACGTCGAGGTCGTGGTTGTTCTCGGCGTTGGCGATCGCGGCCATCAGCACCTTCTTGACCTCGCTCGAGATCCGGCGCCGGTTGAAGGTCAGCTGGTTGAGCGCCTGATCGGCCTTGAGGCCGCGGATCAGCTGCGCCACCAGGTTGAGCTTGCGCGGGCTGGTGCGCAGCAGGCGCGCCATCGCCATCGCCTGGTTGTCGGCCAGCTCGCGCTCGCGTTTCGGCTTGCCCATCGGTCCCCTCTCGCCCCTGTCGCCGCTAGCGCCGCCGCGCCTTCTTGTCGGCGCCGTGGCCGTGGTAGGTGCGGGTCGGCGAGAACTCGCCGAGCTTGTGCCCGACCATGTTCTCGGTCACGTACACCGGCAGGAACTTGTGGCCGTTGTAGACCGCGAAGGTCAGGCCCACGAACTCCGGCACGATGGTCGAGCGCCGCGACCAGGTCTTGATGATCTCGCTGCGGGTCGAGGCCCGCGCCTTCTCCGCCTTGGCGAGCAGATAGCCGTCGACGAACGGCCCCTTCCATACCGAACGCGCCACGGGCTCAGCCTCCCCGCTTCTTGGCCAGATGGCGCGAGCGCAGGATCATGCCGGCGGTCTTCTTGTTGCGCCGGGTGCGCGCGCCCTTGGTCGGCTTGCCCCAGGGCGTGACCGGGTGGCGGCCGCCCGAGGTCCGGCCCTCGCCGCCGCCATGCGGATGGTCGATCGGGTTCATCGCCACGCCGCGCACGTGCGGCCGCCAGCCGAGCCAGCGCATGCGCCCGGCCTTGCCGTAGTTGACGTTCTGGTGATCCGGGTTGGAGACCGCGCCGATCGAGGCCATGCACTCCGCGCGCACCCGGCGGATCTCGCCCGAGGACAGCCGCAGCTGGGCATAGTCGCCATCGCGGCCGACCAGCTGCACGTAGGTGCCGGCCGAGCGCGCGAGCTGGCCGCCCTTGCCCGGCTTGAGCTCGACGTTGTGGATGATCGTGCCCATCGGGATGTTCTTGAGCGGTGCGGCGTTGCCCGGCTTGACGTCGACGCGCTCGTCCGCGATCACCGGGTCGCCGGCCTTGAGCCGCTGCGGCGCCAGGATGTAGGCGAGCTCGTCGTCCGCGTAGCGGATCAGCGCGATGAACGCGGAGCGGTTCGGGTCGTACTCGAGGCGCTCGACGCGTGCCCGCGACGCCGAACTTGCGGCGCTTGAAATCGATCAGCCGGTAGCGCCGCTTGTGGCCGCCGCCGCGATGCCAGGCCGTGATCCGGCCGTGGTTGTTGCGCCCGCCGGTCTTGGTCAGACCCTCGGTCAGGCGCTTGACCGGCTTGCCCTTCCACAGCTCCGAGCGGTCGACCAGCACGAGCTGGCGCAGCGACGGCGTGACCGGCCTGTAGCTCTTCAATGCCATGGGCGAACTTCCTGCTCTCAGATGCCCGTGGTGACGTCGATGCTGTGGCCTTCCTCGAGCGTCACGATCGCCTTCTTGATGTCGGCGCGCTTGCCCGGCCGGCCGCGGAAGCGCTTGACCTTGCCCTTCCGGTTCAGCGTGTTGACCGCCTTGACCTTGACCCCGAACAGGCCCTCGACCGCGGCCTTGACCTCGGGTTTGGTCGCGTCGGTGCGGACCCGGAAGGTCACCTGGTTGTGCTCAGCACCCTGGGTCGACTTCTCGGTGATCACCGGTCCCAGGATCAAGTCGTACATCTGCTCGCGCGTTCATGCCAGGCGCTCCTCGAGCTGGCGCACCGCCGCCCGGGTCAGGACCAGGACGTCGCGGCGCAGGATGTCGTAGACGTTGGCGCCGCCCGGCGGCAGCAGCTGCAGCCCCTGCGAGGTTGCGCGCCGCGAGCGCGAAGTTGCGATCGACCTCGGGACCGTCGATCAGCAGCACCGACGACCAGCCGAGCTCGCCCAGCCGGGCGGCGAGCTGCTTGGTCTTGGGCTCGGCCAGCGCGGCCTGATCGAGGATCACGAGCTTGCCGTCGGCGAGCTTGCTCGAGAGTGCCACCTTGAGGCCGAGCCGGCGCACCTTCTTGGGCAGGCCCTCGGCGTGATCGCGCGGCCGCGGCCCGAACGCCTTGCCGCCGCCGCGGAACTGCGGCGCGCTCGCCGCGCCATGACGCGCGCGGCCGGTGCCCTTCTGCTTGTACATCTTGCGCGTGGTCGCCTTGACCTCGCCGCGGGTCTTGGCCTGGTGGGTGCCCTGGCGGCGCTTGGCCAGCTGCCAGCGCACGACCTGATGGAGCACGTCGCTGCGCAGCGGCTGGCCGAACACCGCCGGGCTCAGCTCGATCGTGCCGGCGTCGCCCCGGTCCAGGGTCGTGACCGCGACTTCCATCGGCCCTACTCCTCGGCGCCGCGCTCGGGCGCCGCGGCCTCGGCCGCGCCGGCCGCCGCCGCCTGCTGCACGCCCGGCCGGATGCGGCGCCTCCTTGGGCAAGGCGCGCTTGACCGCATCGGTGATCCGCACGTAGCCGCCGCGCGCGCCCGGCACCGCGCCCTTGACCAGCACGAGGCCGCGCTCGCGGTCGACGCCGATCACCTCGAGGTTCTGCACCGTGATCCGGCGGTCGCCCATGTGGCCGGCCATCTTCTTGCCCTTGAAGACCCGGCCCGGGTCCTGGCGATTGCCGGTCGAGCCGTGCGAGCGATGCGACACCGATACGCCGTGCGAGGCCCGCAGACCCTTGAACCCCCAGCGCTTCATCGCGCCCGCGAAGCCCTTGCCGATGCTGGTGCCGGCAGACGTCGACGTACTGGCCGACCACGAAGTGCTCGACCGAGAGGGCCGTGCCCGGCTCGAGCAGCGCGTCCTCGCTGACCCGGAACTCGGCGAGCTTGGCCTTGGGCGTGACGCCCGCCTTGGCGAAGTGGCCGCGCATCGGCTTGGTCACGTTCTTGACCTTGGCCTTGCCCAGGCCGATCTGGACCGCGCTGTAGCCGTCGCGCTCCGGCCGGCGCGCGGCGACCACCTCGCAGTCCTGCGCGCGCAGCACGGTGACCGGGCTATGGCTGCCGTCGTCCTCGAACAGCCGCGTCATGCCGAGCTTTTCCGCCAACAGTCCGGTGCGCATCGCAATTCGCCTCCGCCGCCGAGCTCAGACCTTGATCTCGACGTCGACGCCGGCCGCCAGATCGAGCTTCATCAGCGCGTCCACGGTCTGCGGCGTCGGATCGACGATGTCGAGCAGCCGCTTGTGGGTGCGGATCTCGAACTGCTCGCGCGACTTCTTGTCGACGTGCGGCGAGCGCAGCACGGTTATCCGCTCGGTCCGCGTCGGCAACGGAATCGGCCCGCGCACCCGCGCGCCGGTGCGCTTGGCCGTGCTGACGATCTCGCGCGCCGACTGGTCGAGCACCCGGTGATCGAACGCCTTCAGGCGGATCCGTATGTTCTGCGTGTCTATGGCCATGGCATTCGCTTGTCCGCTGCTCGCTCGCCGTCGCCGGCTGGCTACTCGATGACCTTGGCGACGACGCCGGCGCCGACGGTGCGGCCGCCTTCGCGGATCGCGAAGCGCAGGCCCTCCTCCATCGCGATCGGCGCGATCAGGTTGACCTTCATCGTCACATTGTCGCCCGGCATCACCATCTCGGTGCCGTCCGGCAACTCGATCGTCCCGGTCACGTCCGTGGTCCGGAAAAAGAACTGCGGCCGGTAGTTCGAGAAGAACGGCGTGTGCCGCCCGCCCTCCTCCTTGGTCAGCACGTAGGTCTCGGCAGCGAACCTGGTGTGCGGCGTGATCGAGCCCGGCTTGCACAACACCTGGCCGCGCTCGACGTCGTCGCGCTTCACGCCGCGCAGCAGAATCCCGACGTTGTCCCCGGGCTCGCCGCGGTCGAGCAGCTTCCTGAACATCTCGACCCCGGTGCAGACCGTCTTCTGGGTGTCCTTGATGCCGACGATCTCGACCTCCTCGCCGACGTTGATGATCCCGCGCTCGACCCGGCCCGTGACCACCGTGCCGCGGCCCGAGATCGAGAACACGTCCTCGATCGGCATCAGGAACGGCCGGTCCATCGCGCGCTCCGGCTGCGGGATGTAGCCGTCGACCGCATCCATCAGCGCCAGCACCGAGCGCTTGCCGAGCCGCCTCGTCCTGGCCCTCGAGCGCGAACAGCGCCGAGCCCTTGACGATCGGGATCTCGTCGCCCGGAAACTCGTATTTCGAGAGCAGCTCGCGCACCTCGAGCTCGACCAGCTCCAACAGCTCCGGGTCGTCGACCTGGTCGACCTTGTTGAGGAGACCACGATCGCCGGCACGCCGACCTGGCGCGCGAGCAGAATGTGCTCGCGGGTCTGCGGCATCGGCCCGTCGGCAGCGCTGACCACGAGGATCGCGCCGTCCATCTGCGCCGCACCCGTGATCATGTTCTTGACGTAGTCGGCATGGCCCGGGCAGTCGACATGCGCGTAGTGGCGTTTCGGCGTCTGATACTCGACGTGCGCGGTGTTGATCGTGATCCCGCGCGCCTTCTCCTCGGGCGCCTTGTCGATCTGGTCGTAGCTCGTGTAGGTCGCGCCGCCGGTCTCCGCCAAAAACTTGGTGATCGCCGCCGTCAAGGTCGTCTTGCCGTGGTCCACGTGACCGATCGTGCCCACATTCGCATGCGGCTTCGTCCGCTCAAACTTCGCCTTCGACATCTCGCGTCGTCTCCGTTCTCGCCAGGCAGCGTCGGCTCAGGCGTACTTCTCGCGAATCTCCTGCGCCACCATCTGCGGCACCGGCTCGTAGTGGTCGAACGTCATCGTGAACTGCGCCCGGCCCTGGGACAGCGAGCGCAGCGTGTTGACGTAGCCGAACATGGTCGCCAGCGGCACCATCGCGGTGATCACCTGGGCGTTGGCCCGCGGCTGCATGCCGGTGATGTGGCCGCGCCGGCTGTTCAGATCGCCGATGATGTCGCCCATGTAGTCCTCGGGCGTGACCACCTCAACCGCCATGACCGGCTCGAGCAGCGCCGGCGCCGCTTTGGCCGCGCCCTCGCGGAACGCCGCGCGCGCCGCGATCTCGAACGCCATCACCGAGCTGTCGACCTCGTGGTAGGCGCCGTCGATCAGCGTGACCGCGATGTCGACCATCGGGAAGCCCGCGAGCACGCCCGATTCGATCGCCGAGTTCAGGCCCTTCTGCACGCCCGGCACGTACTCCCGCGGCACCGAGCCGCCGACCACCTTGTTGGTGAACACGAAGCCCGAGCCGCGCTCGCCGGG
>CAVWCE010000034.1:0-113140 GCA_963753275.1 uncultured Alphaproteobacteria bacterium
CGGCGTCACACGCATCGCCCTCGCCGTCCTCGTCCGTGTCGAGCTGGTTGGCGTTGGCATCGTCGGGGCAGTTGTCGACGTCATCCGGCGATCCCGTCGCCGTCGGCGTCGACCACACCGGAGAACTTGGCGAGGAAGTGTCGCGGGGCGCCGTGCAGGTGATCGTGGTCTCGTTGGCCTCGCCGGCGCCGAAGGTCGCCGCGCCGTTGGAAGAACCCGGTGAGGTAGCTGTTGCCGGCGTCGTCGATCACGATGCCTGAGCCCTGCATCGCTGTCCGTGCCGCCCGCGCTCGTGGCCCAACCAGCGCGCCGCTCGGATCGTACGTGGCGATGAAGATGTCGCGTCCCGGCGGAGGTGAGCGTGGTCTCGTTGGCCTCGCCGGCGCCGAAGGTCGCCGCGCCGAGGAATACCCCGTGATGTAGCTGTTGCCGGCGCCGTCCGTCGCGATGGCGAGGCTCCTGTCCTCGAAGCCGGTGCCGCCCGCGTCGCTGGCCCAGACCAGCGCGCCGTTCGCGTCGTACCTGGCGACGAAGAGGTCGAAGTCGCCCGCGGAGGTGAGCGTGGTCTGGTTGGCCTCGCCCGCGCCGAACGTCGTGTGCCGTTGAACTGCCCGCGTGACGTAGCTGTTGCCGGCGCCGTCGGCCGCGATTCCAAGGCTCGTCATCGCTAAAGCCGGTTCCACCCGCACGCTTGGCCCAGATCAGCGCGCCGCTCGAGTTGTAGTTGGCGACGAAAACATCCAGGCTACCCGCGGAGGTGAGCGTGGTCTGGTTGGCGTCGCCGAGGCCGAACGTCGCCGCGCCCTGGAAACGCCCGGTGACGTAGCTGTTGCCGGCGCCGTCCGTCGCGATCCCGCGGGCGCCATCGCTGCCGGATCCACCCGCGCGTTTGGCCCAGACCAGCGCGCCGCTCGGATCGTACTTCGCGACAAAAATATCCAGCTGCCCGCGGAGGTGAGCGTGGTCTGGTTGGGGTCGCCGAGGGCCGAAAGTCGCGGTGCCTGCGAAAAACCCGCTGACGTAGCTGTTGCCGGCGCTGTCCGATCGCGATGCCGCGGCCCTCGATTCCGTGCCGGATCCGCCCGCGCGTCTGGCCCAGACCAGCGCGCCGCTCGAATCGTATTTGGCGACGAAGATGTCGTCGCTGCCCGCGACGGTGACACGGTCTCGTTGACCTCGCCGGGGCCGAACGTCGCCGTGCCCGGAAACGCCCGGTGACGTAGCTGTTGCCGGCGCCGTCCGCCGCCAAGCGCGCCCAACCGCCGGTCCCGCCCGCACGCTTGGCCCAGACCAGCGCGCCGTTCGGGTCGTACTTGGCGACGAAGATCTCGAATGCCGGCGTGAGGTGAGCGTGGTCTCGTTAGCCTCGCCGGCGCCGAACGTCGCCGTGCCCGGAGAAGTTCCCGGTGACGTAGCTGTTGCCGGCGCCGTCCGTCGCGATGCTCGCCCTTGCATCTGAAGTTGGTGCCGCCCGCGCGTTTGGCCCAATCGAGCTCCTGGGCTGCCAAGCTCGCCACTGGGGCAGATCAGCAGCGCTGCGAGCGTCAGCGCGGTGCGAAACCAAGTTGTCCTGCAGGCGTCATTGGCGCTGGTTCCCGAAATGTCTGCGCCCACCGGGACCGCCCGCAGTCTTGACAGACCGGAGCAGCCCGACGGATCGCCGATGAATTTCTGCACCGACCGTATGGCAAAAGCCCCGTGATCGTCCAGAAGAATTCGATAAATTATAAGCTGAGTGACAGAGAGAGTGCTCGCGTTAGAGTTTCGCAAAAACCGAGACAAGCCGCTCAAGGAGCGGCCGTCCGTGCGGCGTCGAGCACGCTCAGGCGGCCGGCGCCTCCTGCTGGCGGGCCCACATCTGGGCGTAAGGCGCCGCGGCGGGCGAGGAGCTGGTGGTGGCGGCCGTGCTCGATCACCCGGCCGTGCTCGAGCACCAGGATCTGGTCGGCATCGACCACGGTCGAGAGGCGGTGCGCGATGATCAGCGTGGTGCGGCCGGCCGAGATCCGCCGCAGCGCGGTCTGGATCAGGCGCTCGGTGTGGGAATTGAGCGCCGAGGTCGCCTCGTCGAAGATCAGGATCGGCGGGTCCTTGAGCACCATGCGCGCGATCGCGACGCGCTGCTTCTCGCCGCCCGAGAATTTCAGGCCGCGCTCGCCGACCAGGGTCTCGTAGCCGTCGGGCAGGCTCGCGATGAAGTCGTGGATCTGCGCCGCGCGCGCCGCCGCCTCGATCGCGTCCTGCGACGCGCCGGGGCGGCCATAGGCGATGTTGGCGCCGATCGTCTCGTTGAACAGCACGGTGTCCTGCGGCACGAGGCCGATCGCGGCGCGCAAGGTGTCCTGGGTGAGCGCGCGCAGGTCCTGGCCGTCGATCAGGATGCCGCCCGCGGTCGACGTCGTAGAAGCGGAACAGCAGGCGCACGAGCGTCGACTTGCCGGCGCCCGAGCTGCCGACCACGGCGAGCGTATGGCCGGCCGGGATCGCGAACGAGAGGTCGTGCAGGATCGGCCGCCGCGCGTCGTAGCCGAAGGCCACCTCCTCGAAGCGCACCTCGCCGCCGCCGAGCGCCAGCGGGCGCGCGTCCGGCCGGTCGTCGATCTCCGGCTCGAGGTCGAGCAGGCCCATCAGGCTCTCGAGGTCGGTCAGCGACTGCTTGACCTGGCGGTAGACCACGCCCAGGAAGTTGAGCGGCTGGTAGAGCTGCAACAGGAAAGCGTTGAGCAGCACGATGTCGCCGACGGTCAGCGTGCCGGCGACCACGCCCTGGGCGGCCAGCACCATGATCACCGTGACGCCGATCGCGATGATCGCGGCCTGGCCGAAGTTGAGCGCGGCGAGCGAGGTCTCGGAGCGGATCGCGGCGCGCTCGTAGAGCGCCAGCGTGCGGTCCAGCCGGTCGCGCTCGAGGCGCTCGTTGGTGAAGGCCTTGACCGTCTCGTAGTTGAGCAGGCTGTCGACCGTCTGGCCGCTGACCTCGTTGTCGCGCGCGTTCATCTCGCGCCGGATCGCGATCCGCCACTCGGAGGCGACGAAGGTGAAGGCGGCGTAGGCGACGATGGTGAGGAAGGTGACCAGCGCGAAGTACCAGGGGTACTGGTGGAGCAGGATGCCGATCACGAGGGCGAACTCGAGCAGCGTCGGGCCGACGTTGAACAGGATCACGCCGAGCAGGAAGCGGATCGCCTGCACGCCGCGCTCGGTGATCCGCGCGAGCTCGCCGGTGCGGCGCTCGAGGTGGTAGCGCAGCGACAGCTGGAACAGGTGCTGGAACACCTTGAGCGAGACGCGCCGCGCGGCGCGCTCGGCGACCTTGGCGAAGATCGCGTCGCGCAGCTCGCCGAAGCCCGCGGCGGCGAGGCGCGCGAGGCCATAGGCGAGCAGCGCCGCGAGCGGCAGGGCGAGCAGCGCGCCCTCGGGCCCGCTCAGCCGGTCGACCACCGCCTTGAAGAAGAACGGCACCTGGACGGTGATGAGCTTGGCCAGCACCAGCAGCGCGAACGCGACCACCACGCGCACGCGCAGCTCGGTGCTCTCGCGCGGCCACAGGAACGGCAGGATGACGGCCTTGATGCGCTGCCAGTCGACCCCGCGGCCCGGCGCGGCGGCCTTCGGCGCACCGACCGGGCCGGGGACGGGGCCGAAGGTCATGGAAGCGCGGTATCCCAGTGAGGTGGCGGCACCCGGCTCATATGGGGACTGCCCTGGACGCCTGCCAAGCCCGCGCTCGAACCCGGAGCCGTGGGGCAGGCTCCTTCGCGGCATGGGCGAGGAACTTTGTTTGGGACCCGCGCGTTTGGCAGAGCGGCCGGGCTCATCCTGCCCGGCCCGGGAGACGGGCGATGCCGCAGATGCGCTTAAGGTCTGGCGAGGCGAAGGGGATCCTGATCGGCGCCGGCATGCTGCTGGGGCTCGCGGCCTGCGCGAGCGGTCCGGCGCCGGACGCGGAGATGGCGGCGGCCGAGCTCGCGCTCGACCAGGCCGAGGACGCCGATGCGGCGGCCCGCGCGCCGGCGCCCTACGCGCTCGCGCGCGACAAGCTCGAGCGGGCGCGCGCCGCGATCGCCGACGGCGAGAACATCGAGCCGCGCCGGCTGGCCGAGCAGGCCCTGGCCGACGCCCAGCTGGCGCAGGCCGCCGCGCGCTCCGAAATCGCCCGGCAGAACGCCACGGAGCTGCGCCAGAGCATCGAGACGCTGCGCGAGGAGCTCGCGCGGCGCGACCCGGCGACCTCCTGAGGAGGCACTCAGATGAGCCGTCAAGATCGGAGTTGCCGCGTCCTGGCGAGCGTTGCCCTGCTGGGCGCGGCGGTGGCGCTGGCGGGCTGCGCCGGGCGCTCGAGCGAGTCGCTCGACGAGGCGCGCGCGAGGGTGGAAGGCGCGCGGGCGGACCCGGAGATCGTGGCCCATGCCCAGGACCAGCTCGAGGAGGCCGAGCAGACCCTGGCGCGGGCGCAGAGCTCGTTCCGAGGCGCGCGCGCCGCAGGTCGAGGTCGACCATCTCGCCTATCTCACGGAGCAGCGGGTCGCGATCGCCGATGCCATGGCGGACGAGCGCGCCGCGCTGGCGGAGATCGACGAGCTCGGGCGGGAGCGCGAGCGGCTGACGGTCGACAGCCGCGACCAGGAGATCGAATCGCTGCAGTCCCAGCTGGCGGAGCTCCAGGCGCAGCAGACCGACCGCGGCCTGCTCGTCACGCTCGGCGACATCCTGTTCGACGTCGACCGGGCGGAGCTCAACCCCGGCGGCGAGCTGCAGGTCGCGCGCCTCGCCGATGCGCTGCGCCAGATGCCCGACCGCAACCTGCTGATCGAGGGCCACACCGACAGCTCGGGCTCGGACGCCTACAACGACGACCTCTCGCGGCGCCGCGCCGAGGCGGTCGAGGGCCAGCTCCTCCTCCAGGGGGTCGACCCCACGCGGGTCGTCACGCGCGGCTATGGCGAGCGCTATCCGGTCGCGACCAACGACAGCGCGGCGGGCCGGCAGCAGAACCGCCGGGTCGAGATCGTGATCCTCAATCCCGGCGAGGTCGACGCGCCGCGCGCCGCTCTCCAGTAGCCGGGCGGCCGCGCGGCCTCGAAATGTCGCTCGCGCGCCGCGGTCAGCGGTTCGCGCCCGGCACCCACAGCACGTCGCCGGCACCCTTGTCGTTGAGGTAGCGGGCGAGCACGAACAGGTGGTCCGACAGCCGGTTGAGATAGCGGACCGCCTCGGGATTGACCGGCGCGCCGGTCGCGAGCTCGGTGGTCAGGCGCTCGGCCCGGCGCACCACCGTGCGCGCCTGGTGGAGGAAGGCGGCCGCGGGCGTGCCGCCCGGCAGGACGAAGGAGTTGAGCGGCTTCAGCGCGACGTTGAGCGCGTCGATCTCGTCCTCGAGCCGGGTCACCTGGCGCGCCTGGATGCGCAGCGCCCGCGCGTCCTCGGCGTCGGCGCCGGGCCGGCACAGATCGGCGCCCAGGTCGAACAGATCGTTCTGGATGCGCGCCAGCATCGCATCGCCCACCGCTCCCGTGTGGAGCCGGGCGAGCCCGATCGTGGCGTTGGCCTCGTCGACCGTGCCGTAGGCCGCCACCCGCAGGTCGTGCTTGGCGACCCGGCTGCCGTCGCCGAGCGAGGTCTGGCCGCGGTCGCCGCCCTTGGTGTAGATCTTGGTCAAGGTCACCATCGCGCTCGCGCGCTCGGTCAGCCGTGGGTGACCAGCAGGACCAGCAGGATCACCACCGCGACCGCCTGCAGGGCGACCCGCGCCTGCATCAGCCGGTTGCCGTATTTGCGATTGAACTCGCCGCCGTGGAAGAAGCCCGCAGGCCGACCACGAGCGCGCCGAGCGTGGCGAGCATGGCGATCAGCAGCAGCGTGGTGAGAAGGTCATGAGGATGCCGGCCTTTCGTGCCCCTGCGCGGCCCGTCCCGATCGCGCACCGCGGGTCCAACGCTCGCGGCGGCCGGAGCGCTCCGCACGCGACGGCGTTTGGTTATAGGCGGCGGGGCGGCGATTGCCCAGCCGGACGGTCGGGGGCCGAGCGAGGCCCGATCGAGCTCGGGACGCGCTGGCAGCTCGCGTCTGCCTGATTGCGCGTCCGCCGGCCGCCGCCGACCCGGCGCGCTGGCGGGACGAATGGCCGCTCACCGACTTCACCCGGCACAGCGTGGATCTCGACGAGATCGTCTCCGGCGGCGTCCCCAGGGATGGCATCCCGTCGATCGATGACCCCGCCTTCGTGCCGGTAGTCGAGGCCGAGCTGCCCGCCAACGAGCCGGTGATCGGCCTCATGGTCGAGGGCGACGCCCGGGCGTATCCGCTGCGCATCCTGATCTGGCACGAGATCGTCAACGACCTGGTCGGCGGGGTGCCGGTCGCGGTCACCTACTGCCCCCTCTGCAACACCGGAATCGTGTTCGATCGTCGCCAGGGCGGCCGCGTCCTGGAGTTCGGCACCACGGGCAAGCTGCGCCACTCGGACCTGGTGATGTACGATCGCACCACCGAGAGCTGGTGGCAGCAGTTCGTGGGCGAGGCGATCGTCGGCGAGGCGGCCGGCCAGCGCCTCGCCATGCTGCCGGCGCGCCTGGAATCCTTCGCCGCCTTCGAGGAGCGCGCGCCGGACGGTAAAGTCCTGGTCGCGGGCGACGGCGCGCTCCGTCCCTATGGCAGCAATCCCTACGTCGGCTACGACAGCTCGCCCGCGCCGTTCCTCTACCACGGGCTCCTGCCCGACGGCCTCGCGCCGCTCGCCCGCGTCGTGCGGGTCGGCGATCAGGCCTGGGCGTTGGACCTTGTGCGCGCGAAGGGGAAGATCACGACCGGCGACATCAGGCTCGCCTGGGAGCCGGGCCAAGCCTCGGCGCTCGATCGGAGCACCCTCGCCGAGGGCTTCGACGTTGGCAACGTCCGGGTCCAGAGGCGGACCGCAGCCGGTTGGGAGGACGCCGTCTACTCGGTCGACTTCGCCTTCGCCTTCCACGCCTTCTACCCGGGCAGCGAGATCATCCTGGACTGACGCGGCCCGGGGCGAGACGACGGCGCCGGCGCCGGGTCGCCTTTGTGGCCCGGGACGGCTATGCTGGAGGCAAATCAGGCGAGGGGGGTACGGCAGTGAATCGAATCGATCTCGACGGCAAACGGGCGGTGGTTACCGGCGGCGCCCAGGGCATCGGCCGGGCGGTGGCCGAGCGGCTGCTGGCCTCGGGGGCGGCGGTCGCGCTCTGGGATCGCGACCGCGCGCTGGTCGAGGCGACCCGCGGCGAGCTCGCGGGCCAGGGCGAGGTGCACGCGGTCGCGGTCGACGTGACCGACCTCGCCGCCGTCGAGCGCGCCGCCGCGGCGACCGGCGAGGCGCTCGGCGGCATCGACATCCTGGTCAACAACGCCGGCATCGCCGGACCGAACCACATGCTGTGGGAATACCCGGCGGACGCCTGGCGTCAGGTGATCGAGGTCGACCTCAACGCCGTGTTCTACTGCTGCCGCGCCGTGGTGCCGCTGATGATCGCCCAGAACTACGGCCGGATCGTCAACGTCGCCTCGATCGCCGGCAAGGAGGGCAACCCCAGCGCCAGCGCCTACGCCGCGGCCAAGGCCGGCGTGATCGCGCTGACCAAGGCGCTCGGCAAGGAGCTCGCGACCCGCGACATCGCGGTCAACTGCATCACGCCGGCCGCCGCCCGGACCCGGATCCTCGATCAGATCACCCAGGAGTTCGTCGACTTCATGCTGGCCAAGATCCCGCGCGGCCGCTTCGTCACCGTCGAGGAGATCGCGGCGATGGTCGCCTGGCTGGTGTCGGCGGAGAACTCGTTCACGACGGCTGCGGTGTTCGACCTCTCCGGCGGCCGCGCGACCTACTGAGGGACGCCCGCGGCCAGGATCTCGTCGCGCCAGCGCGCGCGTTTGGTGCTATGCTCGAGCCCTGGATAACGGCCTTTTCCAGCCAACATTAGGAGCATGAGCACGAAGGACCTGCCGACCCGGCGCGCCAACGCCGACCCGGTCGAGACCTTCCTCAAGGAGGTCGCGCAGACCCCGCCGCCGCCGGCGGGGAGCGGGCGCGCGCGCCTGATCTTCGCGATGGACGCGACGGCGTCGCGCGAGCCGACCTGGGACCGCGCCTGCCAGGTCCAGGGACAGATGTTCCTGGAGACGGCGGCGCTCGGCGGGCTCGACGTCCAGCTGGTGTACTATCGCGGCTTCGACGAATGCCGGGCGAGCCGTTGGGTCGACAACCCGAGCGACCTCGTGCGCCTGATGACCGGCGTGTTCTGCCTCGCCGGCCAGACCAAGCTCGGCCGCGTGGTGCGCCATGCGGTCCGCGAGACCGAGAAGAAGCGGATCGCGGCCCTGGTGTTCGTCGGCGACTGCTTCGAGGAGAACCTCGACGAGGTCGGCCAGATCGCGGGCCAGCTCGGCATGCAGGGCGTGCGCGCGTTCCTGTTCCAGGAGGGCCATAATCCCGAGGCGGAACGCGCCTTCCGGCACATCGCGAAGCTCACCAACGGGGTCCATTGCCGGTTCGATTCGAGCAGCCCCCAGCAGCTCCGCGACCTGCTCGGCGCGGTCGCGGCCTACGCCGCGGGCGGTCGCCGGGCGCTCGCCGATCTGTCGCAACGCTCGAGCCCCGAGGTCCGACTGCTGGCGAGCCAGGTCCGCTAGACCCATGATCCCGTACCTGCTGGTCGGGGTAGTCGTGCTGCTGGTGGTCCTGGTGGGGGCGCGCGGCTTCGTCCAGGCCAATCCGGCGCAGCTCGCCCAGGGCTTGCGCGCCTTCCTCGCCGGCTTCAGCGCGCTCGCCAGCACCGGCCTGCTGTTCACCGGCCGCTTCGGCCTGGCGCTGGTCGCGATCGGCGCGACCTTCATGGCGATCCGCGCCATGTCGCGCGCCCACGCCGGCGCGACCGGCGGCTTCGGCGGCGCGAGCCCCGGCCAGCGCAGCTCCGAGGTCACCACCGACACCCTCAGCATGGAGCTCGACCATCGCACCGGGGACCTCGAGGGCGAGGTGCTGCGCGGTCGCTTCGCCGGCCGCTCGCTCGCCTCGCTCGGCGTGTCCGATCTGCTCGAGCTGCTCGCCGAGTGCCAGCGCGAGGACCCGCGCTCGGTCCCGCTGCTCGAGACCTATCTCGATCGGCGCGCGCCCGACTGGCGGGGCGGCGGCGCCGGTGGCGGCGAGCAGGGCGCCGGGGCCGGCGCCCAGACCACGATGGACGAGGCGACCGCCTGGTCGATCCTCGGCCTCGCCCCGGGCGCGAGCGAGGCCGACATCAAGGCCGCCCATCGCAGCCTGATGACCAAGCTGCACCCCGACCATGGCGGCTCGAGCTACCTCGCGGCACAGCTCAACCAGGCCAAGGACTATCTGCTGAGCCGCCATCGCTGATCGGCGCATCGCGACCCGTCGCCCTCGGACCGAGGCCGCCACCGCGGCCGGGCGAGCCCGGCGCTCGGGGAGCGGCAGGAACTTATTGCGGTCGGGCGGCGTCTTGCACGAGCGGCACCTGCTCGTCTCCTGAAGCGACCGTACGGACCAGCGGCACGCGGCGGCAGCGGCGCGGACGATTGGCACGGGCGCAGTCTTGAGTCATTAACCCCACAACCCTATGAGAGAGACCGCGATGCGCGAACTCCCGAAGGTGCTCCTGTGATTCGCAAGGCCGTGTTCCCCGTCGCCGGGCTCGGCACGCGAATGCTGCCGGCCACCAAGGCGATTCCGAAGGAGATGCTGCCGGTGGTCGACAAGCCGATCATCCAGTACGCGTTCGAGGAGGCGCGCGCGGCGGGCATCGAGCACATCATCTTCGTGACCGGGCGAGGCAAGAGCGTGATCGAGGACCACTTCGACCGCGCCTACGAGCTCGACGACGCCCTGGTCAAGAAGGGCAAGCTCGCGGAGCTGGATTCGGTGTCGTCGTGGGTGCCGCTGCCGGGCGAGCTCAGCTACACCCGCCAGCAGGAGCCGCTCGGCCTCGGTCACGCCGTGTGGTGCGCGCGCGAGCTGGTCGGCAACGAGCCGTTCGCGGTGGTCCTGGTCGACGATCTGATCCGGAGCGAGGTGCCCTGCCTGCAGCAGATGGTCGCCGCCCATGCCGAGACCGGCGGCAACATCGTCGCGGTCGAGGAGGTCGCGCGCGAGCACACCAATCGCTACGGCGTGCTCGACCCGGCCGCCGACGACGGCCGCCTGGTCGAGGTCAAGGGCCTGGTCGAGAAGCCCGATCCGGCGCGGGCGCCATCGCGCCTCGCGATCATCGGCCGCTACATCCTGCTGCCCGAGGTGTTCCACCATCTGGCCCGCCAGCAGAAGGGCGCCGGCGGCGAGATCCAGCTCACCGACGCCATGGCCCGGATGATCGGGCGCACCCCGTTCCACGGCCTGCGCTTCGCGGGCCGGCGCTTCGACTGCGGCGCCCGGCTCGGCTATCTCGAGGCGATCGTCGCCTGCGCGCTCGAGCGCGAGGACCTGCGCACGCCGATGCGTGCTATTCTCGAACGCCATCGTTGACGGGGCGGCGCCTGCCGAGGCCCTGCGACCCGCCGGAGTAGTGGAGGTTCCATGCACATCGCGATGATCGGCACCGGCTATGTCGGTCTGGTTTCCGCCGCCTGCTTCGCCGAGTTCGGCGTCGAGGTCACGGCGGTCGACAGCGATCAGGGCAAGATCGCGCGCCTGCAGAGCGGCGAGATGCCGATCTACGAGCCCGGCCTGGACGAGGTCGTGGCGCGCAATACCGGTGCCGGCCGGCTGACCTTCACGAGCGACCTTAAGCAGGCGCTGCAGGACGTCGACGCGGTGTTCATCGCGGTCGGCACGCCATCGCGCCGCGGCGACGGCCACGCCGACCTCACCTATCTGTTCGCCGCCGCCGAGCAGATCGCGCAGGGGCTGACCGGCAACAGCCTGGTGGTGACCAAGTCGACCGTGCCGGTCGGCACCGGGCGGCGCCTGCAGCAGCTGTTCAGCCGGCTGCGTCCGGACCTCACCATCGAGGTCGCCTCGAACCCCGAGTTCCTGCGCGAGGGCTCGGCGATCGAGGACTTCATGCGCCCCGACCGGGTGGTGGTCGGGGTCGAGAGCGAGCAGGCCCAGGACGTGCTGGAGCGGCTCTACCGGCCGCTCAACCTGATCCAGACCCCGATCGTGTTCACCTCGCTGGAAACCGCCGAGCTGATCAAATACGCGACCAACAGCTTCCTCGCCACCAAGGTGACCTTCATCAACGAGATGGCGGACCTGTGCGAGCGCGTCGGCGCCGACGTCCAGGCGGTCGCCAAGGGGCTCGGCCTCGATCGCCGGATCGGCGGCAAGTTCCTCCATCCCGGCCCGGGCTTCGGCGGCTCCTGCTTCCCCAAGGACACCATGGCGCTGCTGCGCATCGCCGAGGAGGCCAACGTGCCGCAGCGCATCGTCGAGAGCGTGGTCGCGGTCAACGAGGGCCGCAAGCGCAACATGGTGCGGCGCATCATCCAGGCCTGCGGCGGCTCGGTGCGCGGCCAGACCGTGGCGATCCTCGGGGTCACCTTCAAGCCCAACACCGACGACATCCGCGACAGCCCGAGCCTGGTGATCGTGCCGGCGCTGCAGGCCGAGGGCGCGATGGTGCGGGCGTACGATCCCGAGGGCATGCAGAGCGCCGCCGAGGCCCTGCCGGACGTGGTCTGGTGCGACGACGCCTACGCCGCCGCCGACGGCGCCGACGCCATGGTCGTGCTGACCGAGTGGAACCAGTTCCGCGGCCTCGACCTCGAGCGCGTGCGCAGCCTGCTCGCGCGGCCGATCGTGGTCGACCTGCGCAACATCTACGAGCCGGGCGACATGATGGCGCTCGGCTTCAGCTACACCAGCATCGGGCGGCCGGTGCTCAGCCCGGTGATCGACGCCCAGAAGAGGAAGAGCGCATGAGCGCGCGCGGCGCCGCGGGCGCGCGCGGGCACGCCTTCCATCCGACGGTGCTGCGCGAGTACGACATCCGCGGCATCATCGGCGAGACGCTGGGCCCGGTCGACGCCCACGCGCTCGGCCGGGCCTATGCGACCCTGCTGCGCGGCGCCGACGGCCGGCGGGTCGGCCTCGGCTTCGATGGCCGCCTGAGCTCGCCGGAGCTCGCCGAGGCGCTCGGCGACGGTCTGCGCGCGGGCGGCGCCGACGTGCTCTGGATCGGCCGCGGGCCGACGCCGATGCTGTACTTCGCGGTCCATCACCTCGACGCCGACGGCGGCATCCAGGTCACCGGCTCGCACAACCCGCCGGACCACAACGGCTTCAAGATGATGCTCGGCAAGGCATCGCTGTACGGCGCGCGCATCCAGGAGCTCGGCCGGATCGCGGCGCAGGGCGCGTTCGCGACCGGCGCCGGCCGGATCATCGACAGCCCGGTGTTCAATTCCTACGTCGAGCGGCTGCTGCGCGACTTCCAGGGCGGGCGCGAGCTCTGCGTGGTCTGGGACGCCGGCAACGGCGCCACCGGCGAGGCCCTGAGCGCGCTCGCCGCGCGCCTGCCGGGGCGGCACCGGCTGCTCTATGCCGAGATCGACGGCCGCTTCCCCAACCACCACCCGGACCCGACGGTGCCGGAGAACCTCGCCGACCTGATCCGCACGGTGCAGGCCGAAGGCGCCGAGCTCGGCATCGCCTTCGACGGCGACGGCGATCGCATCGGCGTGGTCGACGGCCAGGGCCGGATCATGTTCGGCGACCAGCTGATGCAGATCCTGGCCGCCGACGTGCTCAGCCGCCATCCCGGCGCGCCGATCCTCGCCGACGTCAAGGCGAGCCAGGCGCTGTTCGACGAGATCGGGCGGCTCGGCGGCAAGCCGGTCATGTACAAGACCGGTCATTCGCTGATGAAGGCGGCGATGGCCGAGATGGCAGCGCCGCTCGCCGGCGAGATGTCGGGTCACATCTTCTACGGCGACGGCTTCTACGGCCATGACGATGCGCTCTACGTCGCGGTGCGCCTGCTGACGATCCTCGCGCGGGGCGAGCGGACCCTTGCCGGCTGGCGCGAGCGCATGGCGCCGATGGTGAACACGCCGGAGCTCCGCTTCGACTGCCCCGACGAGACCAAGTTCGGCGTCATCGAGCAGGTCAAGGCGCGGCTCGAGGCGGCGGGCGCCGAGGTCAACGCGATCGACGGCGTGCGCGTGATGACCGCGGACGGCTGGTGGCTCTTGCGCGCCTCCAACACCCAGGCCGTGCTGGTCGCGCGCGCCGAGGCCGCGGACGAGGCCGCGCTTGCCCGCCTCAAGCGCCAGATCGCCGACCATCTGCGCGCCGTGGGCGTGACCCCGCCCGCGTTCTAGATCGGCTCGGCGGAAGCGGCTCCGCCGGAGGCGCGCGTCCGGCGATGCCGCTCAGGCGCTCGCGACCGCGGTCCAGATCTCGCCGGCGCCCTCCCAGATCATCGTGAGCGCGACGAAAGTGATGATCGCGAGCCCGAGATAGCTCAGCCAGCGGTAGCGCTCGAGGAAGCGGGCGATGACCGTCGCCGCGGCGCCCATCAGCGCGATCGAGAGCAGCAGCCCGAAGACCATCATCGCCATGTGGTCGCGCGCCGCGCCGGCGACCGCGAGCACGTTGTCGAGCGACATCGACACGTCCGCGATCAAGATCTGCAGGATCGCGGTGCCCTGGGTCTTGGCCTGGCGGATGCGGGTTGCCTTCCGCCATCGCGTCCCGGACCGCGGCCGGGGGATGGAGCTCGCGCCACATCTTCCAGGCCACCCAGAGCAGCAGCAGGCCGCCGGCGAGCAGCAGCCCGATGATCGCGAGCAGCTGAACGGCGACGAGCGCGAAGGCGATCCGGCAGAGCATCGCCAGCAGGATGCCGATCATGATGACGCGCCGCCGCTGCTCCGGCGGCAGGCCGCTCGCCGCCATGCCGACCACGACCGCGTTGTCGCCGGCGAGCACCAGATCGATGATCACCACCGAGGTGAAGGCGTAGAGCTGGGACAGCAGGTCGTCCATCAGAGGCGACCAACCGCTGGGTGCCAAGGGCGGCGCAAGATGCGGATCTCCGGCGTTCCGATCATTCCGACATGACGTCCGACCCGCATAACGGGCGCGGAGGCCGGCGGTTCCGGATCAGCCGCCTGCTCGAGCGGCGGCTGCAGACTGGTGGAGCCGATGGGGCTCGAACCCACGACCTCGACGGTGCAAACGTCGCGCTCTCCCAACTGAGCTACGGCCCCGGTCGTTGACGGTGCGGCTCTGGGAAGGATGGTGGAGCCGATGGGGATCGAACCCACGACCTCTAGAGTGCGATTCTAGCGCTCTCCCAGCTGAGCTACGGCCCCGCCATGGCAGTTTGTATGGTGAGCGGCGCGAAGGCTGTCAAGGGCTGGCCCGGCGGGTACCGGCGGGGTGCGCGGGGCTGGCGGTCGCGCGGTCAGCTGCTATAGTCCGCCCCGACAGAATGCCGGGCTGGCGGTGGCGCCGGCCCGGTCGGTTCCGCCTCCACAGGTCTGTGCATGAACCCGGTTCACTGGCTGATCGATACGGTGCTCGAGCTCTACATCTGGGTGGTGATCGCTTCGGTCATTCTCAGCTGGCTGGTCGCGTTCAACGTGATCAATACGCGCAACAGCTTCGTCCATCAGATCGGCGAGTTCCTGCATCGCGCGACCGAGCCCGCGCTGCGGCCGATCCGCAATTTCCTGCCGAGCCTCGGCGGCATCGACGTCTCGCCGGTGGTCCTGATCCTGCTCCTGGTGTTCGCGCGCCGGCTGATCTGGCAGATGTTCGTCTGAGCGCAGTGGCCGAGGCCCCGTCTTTGAGCTGGCTGAGCGGGCGCGCCGACGGCGTGCGCCTCGCGATCAAGGTGACGCCGCGGGCGGGGCGCGACGCCGTGCAGGGCATCGAGGTCGACGCGCAGGGGCAGGCCTGGCTCGCGGTGCGGGTCACGGCGGCGCCGGACTCCGGCAAGGCCAACGCGGCGCTGATCAAGCTGCTGGCGAAGCGCTGGCGGCTGCCGGCGCGCGCCGTCCGGCTGGTGACCGGCGCGAGCGCGCGGCGCAAGGTGCTCCACGTCGCGGGCGCGCCGCAGACGCTGCTGGCGCGAGCTCGGGGCGATCGAGGGGCAGGGCGGAGCGCCGCCGTGAGCCGCGCGCAGATCATCGACGGCAAGGCCGTGGCGGCGGAGCTGCGCGCCGCGATCGCCGAGGAGGCGGCGGCGTTCCGGGCCCGGCACGGCCTGCCGCCCGGCCTGCGCGTGCTGCTGGTCGGGGCGCATCCGGCGAGCCAGGCCTACGTGCGGACCAAGGCGCGGATGGCCGGCGAGGTCGGCGTCGACGGCCAGCTCATCAGCCTGCCCGAGGACAGCAGCGAGGCGGCGCTGCTCGAGCGCATCGGGACGCTCAACCGGGATCCGGCGGTGCACGGCATCCTGGTCCAGCTGCCGCTGCCCGCGCAGATCGATGCCGGCCGCGTGCTCGAGGCGATCGATCCGAGCAAGGACGTCGACGGCTTCCACCCGCTGAACGTCGGTCGTCTCGTCGCCACGAGCGGCGCGCCCGACCCCGCATGGCTGGTGCCCTGCACGCCGCTCGGCTGCCTGATCCTCCTGCGGCGGACGCTCGGCGAGGACCTCGCCGGAAGACGGGCGCTCGTCGTCGGCCGCTCCAACATCGTCGGCAAGCCGCTCGCAGCGCTCCTGCTCGGCGCCGACTGCACGGTGACGATCGCGCACTCGAGGACCCGCGCTCTGCCCGAGGAGTGCCGCCGCGCCGAGATCCTGGTCGCCGCGATGGGCCAGCCGCAGATGATCCGCGGCGACTGGATCCGTCCCGGGGCGACGGTGATCGACGTCGGCATCGTCCGCGTGCCGAGCGCGGCCGGGAAGACCCGCCTGGTCGGCGACGTCGCGTTCGAGGAGGCGGCCCTGGTCGCATCCGCGATCACCCCGGTGCCGGGCGGGGTCGGCCCGATGACGGTCGCCTGCCTGATGCGCAACACGCTGATCGCCGCCCGCAACCAGCTGGGTTGAGAGCGCCGAAGCCGGACGATCGATCTGCGATGGCGACGGCCGCGAGCAGGATCGCGCTGCCCGGCTGCGAGCGTGTTGCGAAGCTCAGGCCGGCCGGCCGAACTGAGGTCCCTCCAGATCGCCGCGCTTTGTCGGGCTCCGCTTCAGGCTCATAACCTGAAGGTCGCAGGTTCAAATCCTGCCCCCGCAACCAAATCAGAAAGCTCGCTAAGCCAAAAGCTTAGCGGGCTTTTTATTCTTGGCCATCGCACCTCGCACTCTATGCGGGAAGCATATGGGAAGCACGCGGACGCCACTCGAACGCATCCACACCAAGCGCGTCTCTTTGCGCCAAGCCACGCCATGCGCTACCGTGGGTGCGCATGCTGAGCAGGTTGGATAGCGCCCATGACCGGCGATAGGCTCGGTGTCTTCGTCAGCTACAGCCATGATGACGAGGCGTGGCTCAAGAAGGTGGAGGTCTATCTCGCGCCGCTTATTCGTGACGGCAAGTCGACGTGTGGGTCGACACGCGCATCAAGGTCGGGCGAGCGCTGGCGCGACGAGATCCGGCAGTGCGTTGTCGCGGGCGAAAGTCGCCGTTCTGCTGATCAGCGGACCATTCTACGCTTCCAAATTCATCGCTGAGGACGAGCTGCCGCCGCTGCTCGAGAGCGGAAGAGAAGCGGGGCCTTGTCATTCTCGGCATGCACATTAACCATTCGCGTTTTCGATCATCGATCAGAGGCTGCCGCGAGTACCAGACCGTCAATTCGCCCTGACCAGCCTCTCGAGGAGCCTTTCCGAAGGCGGAGCAGGAAAAGGTCTTGGTCGAGCTCGCGCGCCGCATTCAGGAGCTAGCTCGAACCACCAAACCCTTAGATGCCTCCCCAGGAGCCGCAGAAGGCGGCAAGGTCCTGGGGAGGCTGTACGGCGAGATCCCGAAGCTTCCGCCGCACTACCTGGAGCGACGAAGGACGTCGACGCGATCAAGGCTAAGCTCCTGGGGACGGATGTGCGAGTGTTGGCGTCGTCGGAGCGCGGCGGGGCGCTGCGGTCCAGGGCATGGGCGGGGTCGGCAAGACCGTGCTCGCGGCGGCTGTCATCCAAGACCAAGAGATCCGCGCCGGCTTCCGCTGACGGAATCGTCTGGCTCACGCTCGGTCAGACACCTAATGTCGTGGGTCTCCAGCGGCGCTTGCTCGCTTGGGTGGCGCCGGACGAGGAACCGCCGACCGAGATTCAGGACGGTCGGGACGCGCTCGACACGGCGCTGAAGAACCGCCGCTGGTTAATGGTGCTCGATGACGTCTGGCGCTGCGCCGACCTCCGCGCGTTCGAAGTCGCCGATACGCCGAGCCGGTTCTTCATCACGACACGAGACGAAGGCGTCGTCCGCGCCAGCGGTGCCGTCCCGCATGTGGTCGACGAGCTCACCCAGCCGGCGGCGCGGGCGTTCCTCGCCAGAGGCCGTCGGTATCGCGAAGCGGAGCTACCGCCAGCCGCCGATGACATGATCAGAGAGTGCGGCCGGCTGCCCCTTGCGCTTGCGCTCGCGGGCGCCACGCTTGCGGACGACCCGAAGAACGAGACCCTTTGGCGTGACGTGGTCGCGGCCCTCCAGAGGCCGACCATGATCAACTGCGGGCCGAGTTCGACTATCCCTATCCGCACCCGATCGCCGCGATACAGGCGAGCGTCGATTTCCTGCTGCCGAGGACCGGGCAGCCTACCTGAGCTCGCTATCTTCCCTGAGGATACCCCGATTCCCACGGCCCCCTTGAAGAAGCTCTGGGGTATCGCCGGGCTCAAGTTGCGAAGTCGGATAAAGCTGTTCGTCGACCGCGCGCTGGCGCGGCGGCAGGACGACGGCTCGATCCTGCTGCACGACCTGCAGGGTGACTTCGTGCGCAAGCGCTGCCCCAACGTCTCTGCTGCGCACGAACGTCTTCTCGAAGGTTATCGACCGGACACAGCGATGATCTGGGCCGAAATTGAGGACGACGGCTATTCCTCGAACCTCTCGCTCCACAAGGCTCAGGCTGGTTGACTCCGGCGGCGGGATGGGCGAGAGTGAACGAAGGAAGAACACAGGCGGGAGGGCGCGATGGCCGACGAGCTGCTGAAGGATCTGCCGCGCGATCTGCCGAGCTTCCTGAAGCGCTTCGGCACGGACACGAAGTGCCGGACGTATCTGGTGCGGGCGCGTTGGCCCGCGGGCTTCCGCTGCACGGGCTGCGGGCATGAGAAGGCCTGGAGCCATAAGAAGCGCCTGATCGAGGAGTGCACGGCGTGCGGCCGGCAGCACTCGATCCTGGCCGGCACCCTCTTCGAGCAGACCAAGACCGGCTTGGCGCGCTGGTTCCTCGCGATCTACCTGGTGAGCTCGAGCAAGGGCGGCATCTCGGCGATGGAACTCCAGCGCCAGATGGGCTTCGGCAGCTACCAGACCGCGTGGACCTGGCTGCACAAGATCCGCCGCGCCATGGTGCGGCCGCAGCGGGTGCCGCTGAGCGACCGGGTCGAGGCCGACGAGACCTATGTCGGCGGCCCGCGACCAGGGACGCCGGGCCGTGGTGCCGCCGGCAAGACCCGGGTCGCCGGTGCGCTCGAGACCGGCCGCGGCCGGGCCCGCGGCCGTCGCCTGGGACGGCTGCGGCTCGCCGTGGTGCCCGATGTCTCGGCCCGCAGCCTCGAAGGCTTTCTCGCCGGCGCCGTCGCCCGGCCGGCGTCCGTAGCGACCGACGGCTGGTCCGGCTACGCCGGCCTCGCCGCCGCCGGCTACCGCCACGAGCCGCTCAATCTCAGCGTCAGCTGGGGCGATGCCGCGCTGCGCCTGCCGGCGATCCACCTGGTCTTCGGCCTGGCCAAGCGCTGGCTGCTCGGCACCCACCACGGCGCCGTCGGCAACAAGCATCTGCCGGCCTACCTCGACGAGTTTGTCTTCCGCTTCAACCGTCGCACGGCCAGGAGCATCGCCCACCGCTTCGCCCGCGTCATCCAGCAAGGCGTCCTAACTCCACCCACGACCTACCGCGACATCGTCGCCGGACCGGCAACCTGAGGCTCATGGAGAGCTAATTTCCTGAATTGGCTGCCGTACCACCTCGCCGGCGCGGGCCGGGGTGAGGACTTGCGGGACCTCCTCTTCGATTTGCGCTGGTTGCGGCGCAAGCTGGTCGAGCGCGACGTTAACGCGCTGATCTCCGATACGGAGGTTTGCGAAAACGACGCTGATGTCGACGAGCTGGGCCGCGTGCTCCGCATGTCGGCGCACGTGCTAAACCGTGACAGGCAGCAGCTCGAAGCCCAGCTTCTTGGAAGATTGCATCGGATCGAAGACGCGCGGACCCGCCGGCTTATCGACAAGTCCCTCCCGGACAAAGCCGACCGGCGTGCTGGTTGCCACGCCGCGCAGAGCATCTTCTTTCCCGCCCGGGCCATTGCTCCAGACGCTCGCAGGGCACAGCGGTTGGACCCGCGGTGCGGTGCTGTTGGCCGACGGCGGCGCGTGCTGTCCTGGTCCGCTGACCACACGCTGCGCCTGTGGGATCTGATCGAGCGGCCAAAGCCTGGCGCTCGAAGGGCACAGCGCTGGTGTCAATGGCGCGGTGCTGTTGGCCGACGGCGCGCGCGCCCTGTCATGGTCTGGGGACCGCACGCTGCGGCTGTGGGACCTGGCGAGCGGCCAAGCCGGGCGCTCGAAGGGCACAGCACCGGGTCACGCGGCGCGGTGCTGTTGGCCGACGGCGCGCGCGCCTTCCTGGTCCGCTGACCACACGCTGCGCCTGTGGGATCTAAGGAGCGGCAGAGCCGGGCGCTCGAAGGGCACAGCGCTGGTCACTGGCGCGGTGCTGTTGGCCGACGGCGGCGCGCCCTGTCCTGGTCCGCGGACCACACGCTGCGCCTGTGGAACCTGAGGAGCGGCGAGAGCCGGGCGCTCGAAGGGCACAGCGACGGGTCTCTGGCGCGGTGGTGTTGGCCGACGGCGCGCGCGCCCTGTCGTGGTCAGAGGACCGCACGCTGCGCCTGTGGGACCTGGCGAGCGGCGAGAGCCGGGCGCTCGAAGGGCACAGCGACCGGGTCACTGGCGCGGTGGTGTTGGCCGACGGCGCGCGCGCCCTGTCGTGGTCAGCGGACGGCACGCTGCGCCTGTGGGACCTGGCGAGCGGCGAGAGCCGGGCGCTCGAAGGGCACAGCGACCGGGTCATCTGGCGCGGTGGTGTTGGCCGACGGCGCGCGCGCCCTGTCGTGGTCTGAGGACCGCACGCTGCGGCTGTGGGACCTGGCGAGCGGCGACAGCCGGGCGCTCGAAGGGCACAGCGACGAGTCTCTGGCGCGGTGGTGTTGGCCGACGGCGCGCGCGCTCTGTCGTGGTCAGCGGACCGCACGCTGCGGCTGTGGGACCTGGCGAGCGGAGCCAGCCGGGCGCTCGAAGGGCACAGCGACTGGGTCGTGGCGCGGTGGTGTTGGCCGACGGCGCGCGCGCCCTGTCGTGGTCAGCGGACCGCACGCTGCGCCTGTGGGACCTGGCGAGCGGCGAGAGCCGGGCGCTCGAAGGGCACAGCGACGGTCTCTGGCGCGGTGGTGTTGGCCGACGGCGCGCGCGCCCTGTCGTGGTCTGGGACCGGCACGCTGCGCCTTGGGACCTGGCGAGCGGCGCGAGCCGGGCGCTCGAAGGGCACAGCGGCACGGTCTACTGGCGCGGTGGTGTTGGCCGACGGCGCGCGCGCCCTGTCGTGGTCATGCGGACCGCACGCTGCGCCTGTGGGATCTGGCGAGCGGGCCAGAGCCGGGCGCTCGAAGGGCACAGCGACCGGGTCAATGGCGCGGTGCTGTTGGCCGACGGCGCGCGCGCCCTGTCGTGGTCAGCGGACCGCACGCTGCGGCTGTGGGATCTGGCGAGCGGCCGAGCCGGGCGCTCGAAGGGCACAGCGGCGAGGTCACTGGCGCGGTGGTGTTGGCCGACGGCGCGCGCGCCCTGTCCGCTGGTCGCGCTGGGGACCGCACGTTGCGCCTGTGGGACCTGGCGAGCGGCCAGAGCCGGGCGCTCGAAGGGCACAGCGCTGGGGTCACTGGTGCGGTGCTGTTGGCCGACGGCGAGCGAGCCCTGTCGTGGTCTGGGGGCTTTGGGTTGGAGACCGCATGCTGCGCCTGTGGGATCTGGCGAGCGGCCAGAGCCGGGCACTCGAAGGGCACACGCGATGGTGTTGGTGGCGCGGTGCTGTCGGGCGACGGCGGGCGCGCCCTGTCGTGGGCTGGGTTCCACAAGTCCACTGACCACAGCTGCGCCTGTGGGATCTGGCGAGCGGCGACAGCCGGGCCCTCGAAGGGCATAGCGGTATGATCGATGGCGCGGTGCTGTTGGCCGATGGCGAGCGCGCCCTGTCGTGGGCAAGGGACGGGACGCTGCGGGTGTGGGATGTGGCGGCGCTGCTTGAGCTCGCGTGCTTTGTCGGCGACGACCCCATCAGCTGCTGCACGGATAAGCCCCGACGAGCGACTTGCCCTTGTCGGCGATACTCGCGGCCGCGTCCTGGCCTTCGATCTCCCAGCGTCACCAGGGGCAACCGATAAAGCGGCGCTGTCGGACAGTTGACCTAGAGGTGTGAACGTTAAAGGGCTTTCGCGGCGTGCCCACCGGCATGGTTACCCCGGCGGTAACCACACGGTGATGCTGCGCGCGATCTCGGGCCCGGCGGGGTCGCGGCCGAAGGCGTGGCACAGGTGGCGCATATCTGTCGCATGCCGGCGGCTACCGTCGCATCGCCTCGAGGTTGATTTCTCCAGCAAGATTGATCCGGGCTGATCCGCAGCGAGCGCCTCGAAAGTCAGGGTTTCCGCCGGGATTGGCGAGAAGCGAGCGTTTCTCCAGTCAATGGATGCAGGCTCCATTGATATAAACCCATCCTGGCTGCAAGTCGAGACATCGCACACAGTGCACAGATTTGTGCTCTCGATGCGCCACACATGCGACAGTCATGCGTCATTCGATGATCAAAGTGTGCACATGTTAAGATTTCGTAGAGCATCAATAGTTGGCTGCCTTCCTAGGACATTGCTCTTGTATACTATCGGCCTTCTTGGCATCGGCGCTTCGTGGGCGTGTTAGTTGGGTATATCAAAGTAGAATGATGCGCAATCTTCCAGAGCAGCCGGGCGTGCATTGTTGCCGCCGGCCGCATCCTCGATCAATTTCGAGCGCTTGCGGCATCAATGGGCATCAACATTGATCGGAGCCGCCGCCGGTGACCGGGCGGGCGCGGCCGCGCAGGGGCTCGGTCATCCGTTTTGCTCGCTAACGGCCGGCCATGGCGAAGATCGCGCGCAGGATCGCGCTGTCCGGGTCCTGGTAGTGGTCGAGGATGCTGAAGTGGTGCGCGCCCGGGACCAGGGTGACCTCGGGCCGCAGGCCGTGGCGGCGCAGATGGGAGGCGTAGAGCTCGGTCTGGCGGCGCCACTCGGGCGGCTCGTCGCCGCCCACGAACAGCGCGACCGGGCAGCGCACCCTGGGCGCCAGCGCCAGCGCGTCGTTGCGCCGGGCGATCGCCTCGGTCAGCCGGATCTCGGCGTTGACCGTGGTGCGCATCGCCGGCGCCGGATCGTAGATCCCGCTGATCGGCACCGCACCCTTGACGATGTCCGGCGGCAGGCCCTCGGCCGGCCAGTCGTGGGCGAGCGCCATCGCCTGCAGATGCGCGCCGGCCGAGCTGCCCGAGAGCGTCAGGCGCTCCGGATCGGCGCCGTAGTCGGCGGCATGGCGGTAGGTCCAGCGCGATCGCCCGGCGCGCCGCGGCGACCACGCCGTCGAGGGTCACTGCGGGGCAGAGGTCGTAGTTCGCGATCACGGCGCAGATGCCGCGGGCGACCAGGTGCTCGGCGACGAAGGCGAAGTTCGCCTTGTCCTGCGCGCGCCAGTAGCCGCCGTGGAAGAAGACGTGGACCGGTGCTGGCCCCTTGCCGCGCGGCCGCGCCGGGAACAGGTCGACCTTCTGGAGCGCCGTCTCGCCATAGGCGAGGTCGAGGTGGCCCTCGAGGCGCGCCCGGACCTCGACGCTGAGCTGCGCGTTGGCGTTCTGATGGGCCTCGAAGTCGGGTACCGTGCGGCGCGGATTGAACTGGTGCTCGAGCTCGTCCGCAGCCAGATCGCGCCAGCTCATCGCCGTCCTCTCCCGGGTTCAGGGGCCTTGCGGCGCCCGTCAATGGAGACCGTCCATGAAGCAGCCCCTCGACCGGATCGCAACAATTCTCGCCAGCGGCGCGCTCGCGCTCGTGCTCGCCGCCGGGCAGGGCGGCGTCCCGGCCGCGGCGGAGGAGCCGTTCGCCGCGGCGCGCCAGCGCATGATCGAGGTGATCGAGCGCCATGCCCGCGAGGCCCCGGACGCCCTCGGCAGCGACCAGATCGACCCCGAGGTGCTGGCGGTCATGGCGGAGGTGCCGCGCCACGAGTTCGTGCCGGACGACCAGCGCGACTACGCCTACGACGACCGGCCGCTGCCGATCGGCTACGGCCAGACCATCTCGCAGCCGTTCATCGTCGCGCTGATGACCGCGATGGCCGAGGTCGGCCCGGACGACGTCGTGCTCGAGGTCGGCACCGGCTCGGGCTACCAGGCGGCGGTGCTCGCCCGCCTCGTGGACGAGGTCCACACCATCGAGATCGTCAGGGGTCTCGCCGAGACCGCCGAGGAGCGTCTGGCGCGGCAGGGCTTCGCCAACGTCGAGACCTACCAGGGCGACGGCTACTATGGGATCGAGGAGGCCGCGCCGTTCGATGCGATCGTCGTCACCGCCGCCGCGAGCCACGTGCCGCCGCCCCTGATCGCGCAGCTCAAGCCCGGCGGCCGCATGGTGATCCCGGTCGGCGGCGGCTTCGCCCTGCAGCAGCTGATGCTGATCGAGAAGGACGACCTGGGCCGGGTCCATACCCGGCAGACCCTGCCGGTCGCCTTCGTGCCGCTGATCCGCGGCTCCTGACCGGATGCAGCTGCTCGCGGTCGCGCTGATCTCGGCCGGCGTGCTGGCCTACGAGATCCTGCTGGCGCGCCTGTTCGCGATCATCCAGTGGTACCACTTCGCCTACATGATCATCAGCATCGCGCTGTTGGGCTACGGCGCGAGCGGCACCTTCATAGCGCTCGCCCAGGACCGCCTGCGGACGCGGGCGAGCGGCGCGTTCGGAGCGTTCGCGACCCTGTTCGGCGTGACCGCGATCGCCTGCTTCGCGATCGCCGAGCGCCTGCCGTTCAATGCGCTGGAGGTGATCTGGGATCCGCGCCAGCTGCTCTACCTGCTCGCGCTCTACGGGCTGCTGACGGTGCCGTTCTTCTGCGGCGCGGTCGGCGTCGGTCTGGCGCTCGCGGGCTTTCCCCAGCCGGTCGGGCGGGTCTACCGCGCCGACCTGCTGGGCGCCGGGTTGGGCGCGCTCGGCCTTCTTGCGCTCCTGTTCCTGGTCCTGCCGGACGACGCGCTCAGGATCGTCGGCGCCACGGGACCGCTCGCGGCGGTCCTGGTCAGCCTGGGCGAGCGCGGCGCGCGCCGCTGGTGGCGGGCAGGAGGGTTCGCCGCCGCGGCGCTGCTGCTCGGGCTCGCGACGCCGCCTGCCTGGACCGCGCTCCAGCCGTCGCCCTACAAGGGCCTGAGCCGGGCGCTCACGATCCCGGGCGCCGAGGTCGAGGCCCTGCGCTCGAGCCCGCTCGGCCTGCTCAGCGCGGTGCGCAGCGCGACGATCCCGTTCCGCCACGTGCCGGGGCTCAGCCTCAACAACACGCTCGAGCCGGCCGCCCAGATCGGCGTCTTCATCGACGGCCAGGGGCCGAGCCCGATCACGGCGTTCGATGGCGACCCTGCGCCGCTCGCCTATCTCGACCTCACCATCGGGGCGCTGCCCTACCACCTGCTGGACCGGCCCGACGTCCTGGTGCTGGGCGCCGGCGGCGGCACCGACGTCCTGCTCGCGCTGTACGAGGGAGCGGCCGCGGTCGATGCGGTCGAGCTCGACCCCAATCTCGTCGACCTCGTGCGCGACACCTACGCCGACTTCTCGGGCGGGCTCTACGCGCGCCCGGAGGTCACCGTGCACACCGCCGAGGCGCGCGGCTTCGTCGCGGCGAGCGGCAAGCGCTACGATCTGATCCAGCTGCCGCTGCTCAACTCCTTCGCCGCGGCCGGCGCCGGCAACGTCAGCCTGCACGAGAGCTTCGTCTACACGGTCGAGGCGTTCGCGGACTATCTCGACCATCTCGAGCCGGGCGGCTATCTCGCGGTCACCCGCTGGCTCAAGCTGCCGCCGCGCGACAGCCTGAAGCTGTTCCTGACCGCGCTGCTTGCCCTGGAGGAGGCGGGGGCACGCGAGCCCGAGAGGCAGATCGCCCTGCTGCGCAGCTGGGACACGACGCTCCTCCTGGTCAGGAACGGGGCGCTGACCGAAGGCGATCTCGGACGGATCCGCGAGTTCGCCGAGGCGCGCTCGTTCGATCTCGCCTACCTGCCCGGCATGCGCGCGGACGAGGCCAACCGCTTCAACGTCCTCGACCAGCCGTACTTCTACCAGGGTGCCCAGGCCCTGAGCGGCCCGCACCGGCAGGAGTTCCTCGACCAGTACAAGTTCAGCCTCGCGCCGGCGACCGACGAGCGCCCGTATTTCTTCGACTTCTTCAAGTGGCAGGCGTTGCCCGAGCTGTGGAGCGTCGCGCTCACCTCCGGCGCCGGCCTGCTCGACTGGGGCTATCTGATCCTGATCGCGACGCTCGCTGCAGGCGGCGCTGCTCAGCCTGCTCCTGATCCTGCTGCCGCTCTGGCTCGGCCGGGGAAGGCGGCGAGTCTATGCCAGCCGCTGGCGGGTCTCGGTCTATTTCGGCGCGATCGGGCTCGCCTTCCTGTTCATCGAGATCGCCTCGATCCAGCGCTTCACCCTGTTCCTCAGCCATCCGCTCTACGCGATCGGCGTGGTGCTCGCGGGCTTCCTCCTGTTTGCCGGCCTCGGCAGCGGCTACGCCGCAAGGCTCGGCGACCGCTTCGTCCCGGCGCTCCGGCTCGCCGTGGCGGCGATCGCGCGTCCTCGCGACGCTCTACGCGGTCGGCCTGCCGGTCGTGTTCCGGGCGCTGATCACGCTGCCGGACGCGGCGCGGATCGGGCTCGCGCTGCTCCTGATCGCGCCGCTCGCCTTCGCGATGGGCATGCCGTTTCCGCTGGCGCTCGCCCGGCTCAAGGACGGCGAGCCCGAGCTCGTGCCCTGGGCCTGGGCGGTCAACGGCTGCGCCTCGGTGCTGAGCGCGATCCTGGCGACCCTGCTCGCGATCAACCTCGGCACCACGGCGGTCGTGCTGCTCGCGGTCCTGCTCTACCTGCTCGCCGCCCTGGTCTTCGCCGGACCTGGTCCGGCCTTCCGACCGGGATCGTCCGAAGCCGATCGCGGCGGGTTTGCCGAACGCGGGCGCGCGGGCTACCGTTCCGCGGCTCACCAGCACCGCGACTGCCCGACGAGGAGGCCCTGATGACGATGAGCGCGCACGAGGCCGGGTTGCTCGACTGGCTCGAGCAGCAGCAGGAGCCGATGGTCGAGCTGCTCGGCAGGCTCGTGAACACCGACTCGGGCTCCTTCGACCGCGAGGGCGTGGCGCGCGCCGGCGAGGTCATCGAGAGCCATTTCCGCGAGCGCGGCCTGCCGCTCGAGCTGATCGCGCAGGCCGACGGCAGCGTCTCGATCAAGGCCACGGTCGCCGCGCGCCAGCCCGGTGCCAGCAACGCGCATGTCCTCCTGCTCGGCCACCGCGACACGGTGTTCCCCAAGGGCACGGCGGCCGAGCGGCCGTTCAAGGTGGTCGACGGCCGGGCCTACGGTCCGGGCGTCGCCGACATGAAGGCGGGCCTCGTGATGAACGCCTTCGTGCTCGAGGCGTTCGCGCGCGCAGGCGGCGCCAGACGCCCGCTGGTCGGCCTCTTCACCTCGGACGAGGAGATCGCCTCGCCCGCCTCGCGCCCGACCATCGAGGCCGCCGCGCGCGGCGCGCGCGCGGTGTTCAACGCCGAGCCCGGGCGGCCGTCGGGCAACATCGTCTCCGGCCGCAAGGGTGCGATGTTCCTCACCGTCGAGGTGACCGGCAAGCCCGCCCATTCGGGCTCCTCGCACGAGCACGGGGTGAGCGCGATCGAGGAGCTCTGCCGCAAGGTGCAGGCGCTGCACGCGCTGACCGACTACCAGACCGGCACCACGGTCAACGTCGGCCTGATCGAGGGCGGGCAGTCGATCAACACGGTGGCGCCCTGGGCCACCGCCAAGGTCGACGTGCGCTTCAAGACCATGGCCCGGATGGCCGAGGCCGAGGCCGCGATCGAGCGCGTCCTGGCTCAGACCCATCTCGCCGGCACCACCACCGAGATCACCGCGAAAGCCGCCTTCCTGCCGCTCGAGCCGAGCGCGGCGAGCCAGGCGCTGTTCGAGCACTACGTCGCCGCCGCGGCCGACCTCGGCATGACGATCGGCGGCGAGTACACCGGCGGCTCGGCGAACTCGGGCTTCACCGCCGCGATCGGCGCGCCGACGCGTCTGCGGCACCGGCCCGATCGGCGAGAAGGCCCACAGCCCGGACGAGGTCTGCCACCTCGACAGCCTGATCCCGCGCGCCAAGGCGCTGGCGCTCGCGATCCTGCGCCTGGACTGAACCGAAACGAGCGAGCAGGCGACTTCGAACCGCCTCGTCGGGCGGGAACGAGCTCCGGTGATCGAAGACCCCCAACTCCGGCGCCCTCGCTACTCGCGGCTTGGCGGCGGGCAGCAGCGGGTGGTATAGCCAGCGGCTATGCCACGGGAAGAAGCGCTCACCACCGGCGAGTACAGCTATACGATCATCATCGAGCCGGCCGAGGAAGGCGGCTTCGTGGTGACCTGTCCGAGCTTGCGCGGCGTGGCGACCCAAGGCGAGACGCTCGAGGAGGCCCGCGCCATGGCCGCCGATGCGATCCAGGGCTATCTCGAATGCCTCCAGGAGGACGGCCTGCCCATCCCGCCAAGCGACCAGCCGCTCCTGGAACCGATCCGAGACCGGGTGACGGTCAAGCTGCCCGCGGAATGAGCCGGCAGCTCCCGGCGCTCAAACCCAAACAGGTGATCCGGGCACTCGAACGGGCTGGCTTCGAGGTCCGGCGGATCCGAGGCAGTCACTACCAGCTCGTGCACAGCTTCAACCCGGCGCTGCGGACGACCGTCCCTTACGGCACGCGCGACATCAAGCGCCGGTTGTTGCATGCCATCCTCAAAGACTGCGAGCTGAGCGTGGACGATTTTCTCGACCTGCTCTAACTCGGCGCGTTCACTGCGGGTCAGCGGCTTGGCTCAGCCGCGCTCGATGGCGTTGAGGACCTCGCCAGCGGCGCGCTGGAGCAGCATGGTGTCGAAGCCGATCAGGATCAGGCGGTAGCCGCGGGCGATCGCGGCGTTGGCAAGCTCGCTGGTGATCGCGAGGCCGCCGAGGTGGACCGGGCTGTTCAGGATCGCCCGCTCGGCGCGCTCGATCGCGGCCTGGACCTCGGGGTGCGCCGGGCCGTCGCGGAAGCCGTAGCTCATCGCGAGGTCGAACGGCGCGATCAGGCAGGCGTCCACGCCCGGGACCCTGACGATCGCCTCGATGTCGTCGATCGCGTCCTTGTGCTCGATCAAGAGGATGCAGAGGATCTCGCGATCCGCCGGATCGGCGTAGGTCTGCATGGTGAGGCCGCGTTGGTCGGTCGGTTGGGGACGGGGCCCCAACCCCGTCGAGGCCGACCAACGGGCAGGCGCGTAGAACGGCCCGAAGCCGCGCTCCCCGGCCGGCGGATAGCGCACCGCGCGCACCGCCTGCTCGGCCTCGGCGGCGCTCCGGATCATCGGGACGATGATGCCCATGGCGCCGGCGTCGAGCACCGGCTTGACCAGCCAGGACACGTTCCAGGGCACGCGCACGATCGGCGCGCAGGCCGTGCCGCTGGTCGCGGTGATCATGGCATGCGCCAATTCGATCCCGATCGGGCCGTGCTCCATGTCGAAGAACAGCCAGTCGAAGCTCGCGGCGGCCAGCACCTGGGTGACGTGGACGCTCGGCATCGAGACCAGGAGGCCGACCGCGGGCTTGCCGGCGGCCAGGCGCGCCTTCAGCGGGTTGATGGATGTTCCGGCCACCTGGGCGCTCACGTTGCCTTTCCTCCCTTGCGGACACTCGATGACCGATACCCGCCGCCCCGCCGCCGGGCGCGCTCCGGCGCTTGCGCTCCGCCGCGGGTCGGCGCAAGCTCGACCACGGCCATGGTCAAACAGCTGCCCGTGGGAATAACCTTCTCGGCAAGAAAGACAAGGGGGTGTCATGCGCTATCTAGGATCGGCGTTCGCCGCGCTCGTGACGTTGGCGGCGGCGGTGGGCGGTCAGCAACTGCAGGCGGCCGAGGCCGCCGACTACGCCTATATCGGCACCTATACGCGCGACGCCCCGGGGGGCAATTCGGGCAAGGCGCAGTCCGAGGGCATCTACGTCGCGGAGGTCGACCCGGAGACGGGCAAGCTCGAGCTGCTGCAGACCGTCGCTTCCGACAACCCGTCGTTCCTCGCGCTGTCGCCCGATCAGCGGTTCCTCTTCGCGATCAACGAGGTCGCGGACTTCGAAGGCAAGGAGGTCGGCTCGGTCGAGGCCTATCGGATCGACGAAGCAAGCGGCGAGATCGAGCTGATCAACCGGCAGGCGCTGCCGGGGCTCGATTCCTGCCCATCTCGCGGTCGACCCGAGCGGCGAGCACCTCGTGGTGGCGCTCTACATGGGCGGCTCCTACGTGGTCCTGCCGATCGGCGCGGACGGCAGCCTGGGCGCGCCCACCGACGAGGTGACGCAGCAGGGCAGCGGCCCCAACGCAGCAGCGCCAGGAGGCGCCGCATCCGCACGCCACGACGTTCGATCCGGCCGGTCGCTACATCGCGACCGCCGATCTCGGCATCGACAAGGTCGAGATCTTCGAGCTCCAGGACGGCAAGCTCGCCAAGGTCAGCGAGGTCGCGATGGAGCCGGGCGCCGGGCCGCGCCACGTCGCCTTCAACCCGGACGGCACGCTGCTCTACGTCATCAACGAGCTGAATGCGACGATCGCCGCCCTGCCCTACGACGCCGAGAGCGGCAAGCTTGGGCAGCCGATCGCCACCGTGGCGACGGTGCCGGACGACTTCCCCGAGGCCAGGAGCACGGCCGAGATCCTGGTCCATCCGTCGGGCGACTTCCTCTACGGCACCAACCGTCGCTTCGCGGATCATCCGGCGGCGGACAGCATCGCCGTCTTCCGGCTCGACGAGCAGGGCGTGCCGGAGCGCGTGCAGCTCGTGAGCGAGGGCATCGCCTTCCCGCGTGCGATCCAGCTCGACCCGACGGGGACCTGGCTCTACGCCCTCAACCAGAAGGGCGACAGCATCGTCCAGCTCACGATCGATCAGGAGACGGGCGAGCTCACGCCGACCGGCAACGTCGCCGAGGTCCCGACGCCGGTGAGCCTGGTCTTCACGACCGGCGGGTAGGCTGCGGCGGGCTGGCCGCCGGCGAGCCAGGTCAATAGGGCTCGCCGTTCTTGTGGACGAAGACATGGCCGCCTTCAGGTCGCGGCCGGACTTCCATGTCGATGTCGGAATAGACCGCCCCGTCCGCGGCGATGCGCGTGCCGATCTCGAGGTAGGTCGCGGGCGCGGCGGAGCGGTTGATCAGGTGGTGCCCGTCGCGCTCGCCGGCCGGGAAGCCCGCGATCATGCCGGGGCCGAGGCGCTGCTCGCCGGCGTCGGTCACCAGCGTGAGCTCGCCGCTCACCACGTAGACCAGCTCGTCCTCGTGGCTGTGCCAGTGGCGCTGCGAGGACCAGCAGCCGGGCGGCAGCTCGACCAGGTTGGCGCCGAACTGGGTGAGCCCGCAGGGGTCGCCGAGCGCGCGCTTGACGCGGCCCGCGACCGCTTTGCGGAAGGGCTCCGGATAGCCGGAGCCGCTGCGCGCCGGCAGCGACGCGGGGTCGACCGCCCGGCAGCGAAGGTCATCCTGCATGGTGCCGCTCCATCGATCTGACCGAGGCGGGCGAGCTTGCCGCAGCGCGCACCGAATGCAAAGCGCCGAGGCGCATCTTCCCGCACAGAGAGCCCTGCGATAGGCTCGAAGCTCCAGGGGTGGCGCGCGGGAGCCCGCATGCTCAGTCAGGCCGAGATCGACCACTACCATCGTTCGACCGCGCGCTGGGGAGAGAGCTCCTGCCAGCGGCTCGGCATCACCGACCACTCGGTGCGCACGCTCTACCTGATGCGCGGCATCGACCAGTCCGGGCAGAACGACTTCCGGATCCGCCACTGAGCTGCGCCGTCAGACCGGGACCACGGCGGTGGTCTCGATCTCGACCTTGGCGCGGTCCTCGATCAGCGCCTTGACCTCGACCACCGCCATCGCCGGGTAGTGACTCCCCATCAGGGCGCGGTAGACCTCGCCGATCTCGCGGGCGCGCGCGAGGTAGTCCCGCCTGTCGGTGATGTACCAGGTCATGCGCGCGACGTGCTGCGGCCCGGCGCCGGCCTCGCGCAGCACGGCGAGCGTGTTCTCGAGGGTTCGCTCGAACTGGCGGACGAGGTCGTCGGAGACGAGGGTCCCGCTCTCGTCCCAGCCGATCTGGCCGGCGACGAACACGAGCCTGCCCTCGGCCACGACCCCGTTGGCGTAGCCGCGCGGGCGCGGCCAGCCGGGCGGTTGCAGGATGCGCATCGGGCCCCGCTCAGCCGACCCTTGCGGCCGCGCGCTCGGCCTCCATCTGGCGCAGCCGGAAGCGCTGCACCTTGCCGGTCTCGGTGCGCGGCAGGGCGTCGAGGAACTCGACCGCCCGCGGGTACTTGTAGGCGGCGATCCGCTGCTTGACGAACTCCTGCAGCTCCTTGCTCAAGAGCTCCGAGCCGGCGGCGCCGTCGCGCGCCACGACGAACGCCTTGACGATCTGCCCGCGCACCGGATCGGGCGCGCCCGACCACCGCGCACTCGGCGACCGCGTCGTGCTCGAGCAGCGCCTCCTCGACCTCGGGCCCGGCGATGTTGTAGCCGGCCGAGATGATCATGTCGTCGGTGCGCGCCTGGAACCAGAAATAGCCGTCCTCGTCGACCGTGTAGGCGTCCCCGGTGATGTTCCAGCCGTCGCTGCACATACTCTTCCTGCCGCTCGTCGGCGAGGTAGCGGCAGCCGGTCGGGCCGCGCACCGCGAGCCGGCCGGTCTCGCCGGGGCCAAGCGGGCGCATCGCCTCGTCGACCACCATCGCCCGATAGCCTGGGATCGGCCGTCCGGTGGCGCCCGGCCGGATGTCCTCGCCCGCGGCGGAGATGAAGATGTGCAGCATCTCGGTCGCGCCGATGCCGTCGATGATCCTGAGACCCGTCCGGCGCTGCCAGGCCTCGAAGGTCGGCAGCGGCAGGGGCTCGCCCGCCGAGACGCACTTTCTGAGGCTGGAGAGGTCGCTGTCGGCGGCCTTGTCGAGCATCATCCGGTAGGCGGTGGGCGAGGTGAAGCAGATGCTCGCCTGGAACTCCTGGATCGCCTGGAGCAGGAGCGTCGGGCGGTGCCGCCTCGAGCAGCACGGCGGAGGCCCCGAAGCGCATCGGGAAGGTGACCACCCCGCCGAGGCCGAAGGTGAAGCCGATCGGCGGGCTGCCGATGAACACGTCGTGCGGGCCGGGCCGGAGCGTCGAGCGCGGGAAGCAGTCGCAGATCGCCATGACGTCGCGATGGAAGTGCATCGTGCCCTTCGGCCGGCCGGTGGTGCCCGAGGTGAAGGCGATCAGCGCGACGTCGTCGCTCGCGGTGTCGAGGTTGGCGAACTCGGGCGCTTTGCGCCGCATGCGCTGCTCGAGCTCGGCGCCGGCCCCGGGCAGGCCCGAGCCGTTGAAGCAGCAGATGCGCTCGCACACCGGCGCGCGGGCGCGCGCCTGCTCGAGCTCCAGGGCCAGGCGCTCGTCGCACAGCGCGAGCCTGATCTCGGCCTTATCGAGGATCACCGCGAGCTCGCGCGCGCGCAGAAGTGGCATCGTGGTGACCGCGATGCCGCCGGCCTTGAGCACGCCGAACCAGCAGGCGACCAGCATCGGGTTGTTGGCCGCGCGCAGCAGCACCCGGTTGCCCGGCACGAGGCCGAGGTCGTCGCTCAGCACCCGCGCGATCCGGTTCGCCCGCTCGAGGAGCTCGCGGTAGGTCCAGCGCTGGTTCGGCGTGCAGAAGACGGGCTTGTCGGCGCAGCCCGCGCTCGACCATGCGGTCGAGCAGCTCCGTGGCGCAGTTCAGGCGTTCCGGATACTGCAGCTCCGGCAGGTCGAAGCTGAATTCCGGCCAGAGCTCGCGCGGCGGCAGGTTGTCGCGCGCGAAGCTGTCGAGATGAGCAGTATAGGCTGGCATCGTCCGCTCCTTCACGTAGCCCGACGCGCTGCCTCCCTCATGGTGCGCCTTGCGCCCGCTCCTTATGGGCGGCGAGCGTCTGGCGCGCGATCACGACCTTCTGCACCTCCGAGGCGCCCTCGTAGATCCGCAGCGCCCGCACCTCGCGGTAGAGCCGCTCGACCGGGTGGCCGGCGACCACGCCGAGCGCGCCATGGATCTGCACCGCGTCGTCGATCACGCGCTGCGCCGCCTCGGTCGCGTAGAGCTTGGCCATCGCGGCCTCGCGGGTGATGCGCACGGCGCCCGCGTCCTTCGCCCAGGCGGCGCGATAGACGAGGAGCGCTGCGGCATCGACGCGGAGCGCCATGTCGGCGAGCTTGGCCTGGATCGTCGGCTGCTCGGCGAGCGGCCCGCCGAACAGCTGGCGGCTGCGGGCGTGCGCGAGCGCCTCGTCGAGCGCCCGGCGCGCGAAGCCGAGCGCGGCGGCGCCGACGGTCGGGCGGAACAGGTCGAGCGTCGCCATGGCGACCTTGAAGCCCTGGCCGGGCTCGCCGAGCAGCCGGTCACGGGGTACGCGGCAATCATCGAGCCGCAGCGTCGCGAGCGGGTGCGGCGCGATCACCTCGATCCGCTCGGCGATCTCGAGGCCGGGGCTCTTCGCGTCGACGATGAACGCGGAGAGACCCTTGGCGCCCTGCGCCTCGCCGGTGCGCGCGAACACGACGTAGAAGTCGGCGATGCCGCCGTTCGAGATCCAGGTCTTGGCGCCGTTCAGGACGAAGCCGGCGCCGTCCGTCTCCGCCGTCGTCGCCGTCGCCGCAACGTCGGACCCCGCGTCGCGCTCCGATAGAGCGAAGGCTGCGATCTTGCTGCCCTGGGCCACCGCCGGCAGATAGGTCCGGCGCTGGTCCTCGGTGCCGAAGAGGGTGATCGCGCCGCTGCCGAGGCCCTGCATGGCGAAAGCGAAGTCGGCGAGGCTGGCGAAGCGCGCGAGCGTCTCCCGCGCGAGGCACAAGGAGCGCACGTCCAGGCGTTCGTCGCTGCCGCCATACGCAGCCGGGACCGCATGACGCAACAGGCCGGCCTCGGCGAGGCGCTGGACCAGCATCCGGCAGGTGGTGTCGACATCCGCAGCGTGCTCGTCCGAGTCACCGATCGCGTCGGTGGCCCAGCGCTCGACCGCCTCGGCGAGCGCGCGATGACGCGCCTCGAAGAACGGCCAGGCGAGGTACGTGCGATCCGGCATGGCGGGCGCCGCGCTCAGTTGCCCTCGAACTCGGGCGGACGCTTCTCGACGAAGGCCCGATACGCGCGCCGGAAGTCCTCGGTCTGCATGCAGATCGCCTGGGCCTGCGCCTCGGCCTCGAGCGCCGCCTCGATGCCCATGTCCCACTCCTGGTTGAGCATCGTCTTGGTCATCATATGCGCGAAGGTCGGGCCCGCGGCGAGCGCGGCGGCGAGCTCGAGCGCCTCGTCGAGCAGCCGCTCCCGCGCGCACAGCCGGCTGAAGAACCCCCACTGCCGGCCCTCCTCGGCGCTCATCGAGCGCCCGGTGAACAGCAGCTCGGCCGCGCGGCCCTGGCCGATGACGCGCGGCAGCAGCGCGCAGGCGCCCATGTCGCACCCCGCGAGCCCGACGCGCACGAACAGGAAGGCGGTCTGCGCCTCGGGCGTGCCGATCCGCAGGTCCGAGGCGAGTGCCAGGCAGGCGCCCGCGCCGACGCAGACGCCATCGATCGCGGCGATCACCGGCTGCGGACAGGCGCGGACCGCCTTGACCAGGTCGCCGGTCATGCGGGTGAACGCGAGCAGGCCCTTCATGTCGCGCCCGGTCAGGGGCGCGATGATCTCCCGCACGTCGCCGCCCGAGCAGAAGTTGCCGCCGGCCCCGCTCAGCACCACCGCCTTGACGTCCTCGCAGTCCACCAGGCCGCGGAAGGCGTCGCGCAGCTCGGCGTAGGACTCGAAGGTCAGCGGGTTCTTCCTGTCCGGGCGATCGAGCGTGATCAGGGCGACCTCGCCCCGCATCTCCCACCGGAAGTGCTGCGGCCGGAACCCGGCTCCCCTCATCGCATCCTCTCCGCTGCGGCTTTTTCGGACCTGTGCTTGAGCTCGGCCAGCCGGTCCGTCAGCGTCTCGACCTCGTCGTCCGGGACCTCCGCGAGCAGCTGGTCGATCCAGCGCTCGTGCGCGCGCGCCATGGCCGCGAAAGCGCTGCGGCCCGGCGCGGTCAGCGCGACGTAGCTGGTGCGCCGGTCGGAGGCCGGCGAGCGGCGGCGGACCAGCCCGTCGCGCTCGAGGCCGGCGACGATCGAGGTGACGTTGCCGCCCGAGACCATCAGCCGGCGCGACAGCTCGCCCATGGTGAGCCCGTCCGGCGCGCGCTCGAGCGCCGCCATCAGATCGAAGCGCGGCAGCGTGGTGGCGAAGCGGGCGCGCAGGAAGCGCCGCATCTCGCGCTCGATCACGCTGGTCGCCGCATAGAGGCGCAGCCACAGCCGAAGACGCCGCTTGCTCTCCGGCTCCGGCCGGTCGAGGGCGCGGGCGAAGGCCATCACATCACCTCGCCGCCCGCGATCGCGATCGCCTGGCCGGTGATCGCCTCGGTGCCCGGCGCGCACAGCCAGAGCACGCTCGCCGCCACCTCCTCGGGGCGGATCAGCCGCGCCTGCGGGTTCTTCCTCACCAGCTCCGCCGCGGCCTCTTCGGCGCTGCGCCCGGTCTTGAGCGCGATGTTGGCGATCGCGCGCGCGCGCCATCTCGGTATCGGTGTAGCTCGGGCAGACGGCGTTGACCGTGATGCCCTTGCTCGCCGTCTCCAGCGCCAGCGCGCGGGTCAGGCCGACGACGCCGTGCTTGGCGGCGCAGTAGGCCGACACATAGGCGGCGCCCTTGAGGCCGGCGACGCTCGCGACGTTGACGATGCGGCCGAAGCCCGCCTCGAGCATGTCCGGGAGCGCCGCCCGGCTGCACAGGAAGGTGCCGATCAGGTTGACGTCGAGCATGCGCCGGAAGAGCTCGAGCGAGGTGCGCACGAACGGCGCCGATTCCGCCGCGCCGGCGTTGTTGACCAGGATCGCCACCGGCCCGAAGGCTCGCCTCGCCTCGGCGAATGCCGCGGCGACGGCGGCTTCGTCGGTCACGTCGCAGCGGACCGCGCGCGCCGCCGCCAGGGTCGCCGCCGTATCCTGCGAGCTGCGCGTGGTTGCGGCCGAGCAGGGTGACCCTGGCGCCGGCGGCCGCGAGCACGGTCGCGACCGCCGCGCCGATGCCGCGGCCGCCGCCGGTCACCACCGCATGGCGGCCTTCGAGAGCGGCCGTCATACCGCGATCGCCAGGTCGGCCGCGCGCTTCAGGTTGCGCACCAGCTGGTCGCGGCCCGACAGGTACTGCACCGGCCAGGCGATCTGGTCGTAGCCGAGCTGCGCGGCGGCATGCAGCGCCCAATAGGGGTCGGCGAGGTGCGGCCGCGCCAGGCAGCAGAGGTCGGCGCGCCCGGCCGCGATGATGCTGTTGACGTGGTCCGGCTCGAAGATGTTGCCGACCGCCATGGTCGCGATCCCGGCCTCGTTGCGGATCCGGTCGGCGAACGGGGTCTGGAACATGCGGCCGTAGATCGGCTTCGCCCGCGTGCTGGTCTGGCCGGCGGAGACGTCGATCACGTCGGCGCCCGCGGCCGCGAACGCCTTGGCGACCTCGACCGAGTCCGCGCCGGTGATGCCGTCCTCGACCCAGTCGGTCGCCGAGATGCGCACCGACATGGGCTTCTGCTGCGGCCAGACCGCGCGCATCGCGGAGAACACCTCGAGCGGAAAGCGCAGGCGGTTCTCGAGCGGCCCACCGTGCTCGTCGGTGCGGCGATTCATGAGCGGCGTGATGAACGCCGACAGCAGATAGCCGTGCGCGCAGTGCAGCTCGACCATGTCGAAGCCGCAGGCCTCGGCCATCCCGGTCGCGCGCAGGAAGGCGGCGCGCACGCGGTCCAAGTCGGCGCGGGTCATCGGCCGCGGCACCTGGTTGTGCGGCGACCAGGGCACTGCCGAGGGCCCGATCACCTCCCAGCTGCCCTCCTCCAGCGGCTCGTCCATGCCCTCCCAGCCGAGCTTGGTCGAGCCCTTGGGGCCCGAATGGCCGAGCTGCAGGCAGATCTTGGCCTCGGTGTGCCGGTGCACGAAGTCGACGATGCGGGTCCAGGCGGCGACGTGCTCGTCCTTGTACATCCCGGCGCAGCCCGGCGTGATGCGCCCCTCGGGCTCGACGCAGGTCATCTCGGTGAACACGAGCCCGGCGCCGCCCTGCGCGCGCGTGCCGAGGTGCACGAGGTGGAAGTCGCCGGCTGTGCCATCCTCGGCCGAGTACATCGCCATCGGCGAGACCGCGATGCGGTTGGCGAGCTCGAGCTCGCGCAGGCGGAACGGCGTGAACATCGGCGGCACGGGCAGCTGCACCGGGCGCCCGCTCGACGCGCTCGGCGAGCCACCGCTCCATGCCCTCGAGCCAGGTGCGGTCGCGCAGGCGCAGGTTCTCGTGGCTCACGCGCTGGCTGCGGGTCAGCAGCGCATAGGCGAACTGCAGCGGCTCGAAGCGGACGTAGCGCGGCACCGCCTCGAACCACTCGGTCGAGTTGCGCGCGGCGCTCTGCAGCTTCAGCACCTCGACCCGGCGGCTCTCCTGATAGGCTGCAAGCGCGCTCTCGAGGTCGCGCCCGGCGTGCAGCGCGTCGGCGAGCCCGATCGCGTCCTCGAGCGCGAGCTTGGTGCCGGAGCCGACCGAGAAATGCGCCGTGTGCGCGGCATCGCCCAGCAGCACGAGGTTGCCGTGGTACCAGCGCTCGCAGGCGACACGCGGGAAGTTGAGCCAGGCCGAGCCGCGCAGGTGCCTGGCGTTGCTCATCAGGCGCCGGCCGTCCAGATGCTGCGCGAACAGCATCTCGCAGGCGGCGATGCCGTCCGCCTGGCTCATCTGGTCGAAGCCGAGCGCCCGCCAGGTCGCCTCGTCGCACTCGACGATGAAGGTCGAGGTGCTCGCATCGAAGCGATAGGCATGGGCCCAGATCCAGCCGTGCCCGGTCTCCTCGAAGATGAAGGTGAACGCCTCGAACAGCTTGTCGGTGCCGAGCCAGACGTACTTGTTGCGGCGCAGCTCGACGCTCGGCTGGAAGGCGGCGGCGTACTGGTTCCGGATGCGGCTGTTGACGCCGTCGGCCGCGACGATCAGATCGGCCTCGGGCCAGGTGCTGGGGTCCTCGACCTCGCGCTCGAACTGCAGCCTCACGCCCAGCGCCTGCGCGCGCTCCTGGAGGATGGTCAGCAGGCGCTGGCGCGCGATGCCGGCGAAGCCGTGCCCGCCGGAGCGGACGACGTGCCCCTTGACGTGGACGTCGATGTCGTCCCAGTGCTGGAAGCTGTCCTCGATCGCGGCCGCGCTGTCCGGGTCGTTCCTCCACAGGTTTTCCAGGGTCTCGTTGGAGAACACGACGCCCCAGCCGAAGGTGTCGTCCGGGCGGTTGCGCTCGAGCACCAGCACGTCATGCGCCGGGTCGCGCCGCTTCATCGAGATCGCGAGATAGAGGCCCGCCGGGCCGCCGCCGATGACGACGATCTTCATCCAGCACCCTTCGCGCCACAGCACCGGCTAATAGTTTAAGCTTGAAATGTCCGACTTCAAGGGAGCGGCTCCCAGCCGGCACCTGCTCGCGCAGGGACAGGTCGAGCGCCGCTTCGGGTTTTGGCACCCTGACGGTGGAACGGACCCGCCGGCTTCAGGGCCGGGACCGCGACCTCCGGCACCAGGACGATTGCTGGCGTAGGCTCTCGAGGCTGCGCAGCGCGCGGATCACTCGGTCTGTCCGGTGATCAGCCGGGCGCCGCGTTGGAAGGTGAGGTAGGCCCAGAGCCAGTCGAGCGACACTACCAGGCGGTTGCGAAAGCCGATCAGGAAGTAGATGTGGACCAGGCCCCACAGCAGCCAGGCGAGCCGCCCGGAGAGGTGCAACCGGCCGAAGTCGGCGACCGCGGCCTTGCGGCCGATGGTGGCGAGGTTGCCGAGGTGGCGGTAGCGGAACGGCGCGGGCGCCGGACGGCCGGTCACCCGTGCCCGGATCAGCCTGGCGACGTAGTGGCCGGCCTGCTTGGCGGCCGACGCGATGCCCGGCAGCGGATGGCCATGGGCGTCGGTCGCGAACGCGCTGTCGCCGATCACGAAGATCTCGGGGTGGCCCGGTACCGAGAGGTCCCTTCCGACCTTGACCCGGCCGGCGCGGTCGCGCTCGGCGCCGAGCCACCTGGCGGCCGGCGAGGCGGCGACGCCCGCGGCCCAGAGGATGCAGCGCGCCGCGAGGCGCTCGTCGCCGAGCGCTACGCCGGCGCAGTCGCGGAGAGCGAGGCCGGCTTGACGGATCGCTCGTCGCGCCCGCACCACAGCCCGACCCGGCTGAGCGCGCGGACCGAGGCGGCGATCGAGACGCTGTGGCGGCAGCGGCTGTTCTCTGATCGCGGCCGATAACGCAAGACCTTTGGGCGGTGATGCGTGTTCCTGCCGGCTCTGTGGTTCTCTCCGCGGTCGGCGCTAGGCCGCCGCATCATGGCGTTCAGGACGTGGCGCCCCAATGTAATCGGCGCGGTCCGCTTTGCAGGACGGCCGCCTCCGCATCTGCGGGGTCGCCGACGCCCTCGTCCCGGCAGGGACGCCTCCTCCGCCGGACGGCAGAGTTAGTTCGGCAGCTACGGTATCAAGCGACCGCCGCCGCTTTCTGACGGTCCGACCAGCGGAACGACGTGCCGTCGAGCCAGATCCGGTGCATGATCACCGCCAGCTTGCGCGCCACCGCGACAGGTGCCTTGTTGATTCCGACCCGCTTGGCGAGCCGGGCACCCCACGCCTTCAGGGTGGACCATTGGGTCACGCGCGTGAGCAACGTGCCGGCCGCTTCGAAGAGGTAGGTCCGGGTCAAACCGTCGCCGCACTTCGAGATGCGCCTGGCGTGGTCGACTTCGCCGGACTGGTACCGGCGCGGTGTCAGGCCGAGATAAGCGCCCACGCCAGACGAGCGCGCGAACCGCTGTGGGCGGTCAATGGTCGCCACGAAGGCGACCGCAGTCAGCGCCCCGACGCCGGGGATCGTCATCAGCCGCCGGCAAGGGTCGCTGCTCTTGGCGAAGGCAAGAATCCGCGTTTCGAGCGCGGCGATCGGGCGCTCGATCAGATCGCGGACGGCCAGCAACGCGTGGACCGCTGGCTCCAGCCCCGGCTCGCCGGCGGCGAGCTCGCGCACCCGGTGCTCATAAGCGCGCTCGCCGACCTTGCCCACCACCAAGCCAAACGTCTTGAGCAGCCCTCGGATCTTGCTCCCCAGGTCGCGGCGCATGTTCACGAGCTGCGCGCGGGACGTGAGGAGGGTCCGCAGCCTGTGGCTACCGAGGCTTTTGACCGCGACCTCCTTGTACCAGCCCACGCGGACCACCTGCGCCAGGCCGTGCGCGTCATTGGGATCGGTCTTGTTGACCTGCATCGACAGTGCCGCTTGGGCGTGCCGCGCATCGATGCACACCACGGGCAAACCGAGTTCGCGGAGGCGGTGCCAGTGCCACGTGCACAGCTGCCCGGTCTCGAGCCCGATGCGCACCACGTGCGGCGCCCTCGCGCGAATGGCGGCGCCGATGGCCTCGGGCGTGGATGCCACCGTGCCGCGCCACACGACGGCGCCTGCCTCATCGACGACGCAGATTGACGTGAACTCGAGCGACACGTCCAAACCGACGTACTGTTCCATGGCGTTCCCCCTTTCCCGGGCTCATCCTCTCGGCGACCATAGCCGAGCCTCTGAGCGCCGCGATCACGCCATGTCATCGGGCCGGGCCGGAGCCTTTCGCAGGAGGCGGCTGCCCCTCACGGTGATGGTGGAACGGGGTCCGGTGATCGGCCCCAGGCATCGGCACGGAGGGACAGCCATGGAGCACTAGGCCGCGAGCGACGTCTCGTTGGAGTGGAGCAGCGTCTGCATCGTCGACGTCGCGCGCGGCATGGCGCAGCTGATGCGCATGGGCTGGTTCCGGCCGCTCCCTGTCAAGGCGCCCGTGGTCCAGGAGATCCGGGCGCGGCTGAGCGCGCGCAAACTGCTGGTGGCCCAGCTGCGCGATGTCGAGAGCAGCCTGCGCGGCATCCTGCGCGGCTCCGGGCTCAAGGTGGGCACGGTCAGCCGGGGCAAGTTCGAGGCCCGCCTCCGCGAGCTCGTCGCCGGCCAGGCCAGACTGGAGCGGGTGGTCGGGCCGTTGCTCCGGGCCAGGGCAGCCCTGCGCACCGAATACGCGAGCCTGCACGGCAGGGAATGAAGAAGGCCGAGGTGGCGCTGGCGCGCAAGCTCGCCGTCGTGATGCACCGCATGGGGCTGGACGGCACGGCGTTCCGCTGGGGCAGGCAAGCCACGCCGGCGGCCGCAGCCTGAGCTTCACCGGCCAGGCAAGAGGGCCGGCAAGGAGGTCCTGTCGCGCGGACGCATGGATCGGACGAAGCCGCAAATCCGGGAGTGGCCGGTCCTCCGGGACGGGACCACGCGTCCTAGATGGGCTCGTCCGCTCCATCTGATCGCATCATGTGGCGGCCCAGCGCCGGACGCGACATCACCCAAGGGGGCGGGATTGACATCCGCGGCCCGATTACAGAAGCCCGGATGTCTCACCGATGGGTACAGCTTGAGGCTGCTGGGGCGCAATTGTTGGCGACGGTCGGGCTCGGTTGCCGGGCGAGAGGCCGCATCGGGGGCGTGAGGACGAGCAGCAACACCGCCCGGCAGGTGGCGCGCGCCGGATGGAGCGGTTCGCGGGCATGGTTGAGCGCCGCCGGCCCTGAAAAGCGGATCGGCGGGAGCGCAGCGATCAGCTCAGGCAGCGGCGCGGGCGGGCGGCGGGCCGGTCGAGGTCGCGAGCCGCAGATGGGCGAGCGCGAACTCGGTGCGATACGGGAAGGTCGAGGCGATGGCCACCTTGATCCGCCGCACCGAGACCGTGACCTTGGCGCCGAGCTTGAGCAGTCTCAGGCGGATCGGGTGCCGCAGGTGGCGTTCTGTTCCCGAGAACTGGGTGTGGCGCAGGCCGATGCGCCGCAAGGCCTCGAGCAGCACGTAGGCGAAGGACGCGAACCAGAGACAGAGCTGATTCGCCCGCATGGTGGCGGCGGAGGTGCGACCGGCGAACCGATCGAGCTGCTGCTCCTTGACCCGGTTCTCCATCTCGCCGCGGGCGCAATAGACCCGCTCGTACAAGGTCCGGCCGTCGATCGCCGAAGCCGGCAGCGAGGTGACGATGAAGCGCGGGTTCGGCCCCTTGGCCAGGTGCTCGGCCTTGCCGACGACCCGGCGCGCACAGCTCCAGCTGTCGAGGGTGGCGTAGAAGAACTCCTTGAAGCGCCGTGCCGGCTGATCGCTCTCGGCATGCTCGGCCGCGGCGGCGGCCAGGTCGGCTTTGAGCTCGGCGGTCAGACGCCGGTTGCGGGCCAGGCCGAAAACGTAGTCGACGCGGTTCGCCTCGCACCACGCCATCAGCGCGTCGCGGGCAAAGCCCGAGTCCGCGCGCAGCAGGATCTCGACCCGTGGCCAGGCCGCGCGGAGTCGATCAACGATGCGGGCCAGCTCGGCCACAGCGCCCGCCGAGGCGTCGATGTTCGAGGGTCGCAGCAGGGCCGCGAGGAGATGGCGACCACAGAACACGTAGAGCGGCAGATAGCAGTAGCAGCTGTAGTAGCCATGAAAGAACCTCCCCTCCTGCTGGCCATGGAGAGGGTCATCGGTCGCGTCGAGGTCGAGGACGATCTGCTTCGGTGGCCGCTTGTGCGCCTCCAGGAACAGATCGACGAACAGGTTGGCGAGCCCACTGCTTGTAGATCCCTTCGCGGCCGGGTCGTGACCGATCTTGTGATAGCGATCGTCCGGCCGCAGCGGGGCATGCTCCAGCCGGTTGAGCGGGTTCTTGCCGGCGAGCGGCGCGCAGTCCGGCCGCTTCGGCGCGAGCTTCTCGGCGAACAGCGCGAGCACCGGGTCGTGGCGCAGCTCGTCGTGGTCGTTGCCGTCCTCATAGTCCAGGGCGATGCCGACGATCCCCTGCCCGACCAAGGTCGGGAGGCCATGCACCACCTGGTCCTGCTCGCGGCCATCCACAAAGCATGCGGCGACCCGCTCGATCAGCCCGAGCGCGCGATCGGTATGCCGCAGCAGCAACCCACCGCCGTCGGAGGTCATGGCGCCGGCGTCGAGGCCTCGCCGCGGCAACGGCGGGCGACGGTCGGAAGTCGGAGGCCGCCGCCGCTCTGGGACGCTCACGGGAGTCGCATGATGCGCAGATCGGCAACCCTCCGCACGGCCGTGGCATCGCTCAGCCTTGCCGCGCCGCTGATGCTCGCGCCCCCGTCGCAGCCCAGGACCAGGGTGGCCTCAGGCCGCCCGACGCGTTCGCGGGGTCACCCGGCATTATTGGTTGATTTTCGCTTGATACGCTTGATCCTCGTTGATCGTCCTGCGCCATCGAATAAATCATGCGCCGACTTTCGCGCCATCCCGACTAAATCATGCGACACCGATGCGTCACTTTCGCGCCATCAGTGTGCCATTCGCAGATCATCCTGCGGGATGATCTTGCGTGTCGACTTGGGGTCGACAAAGGGCAGTGATTGCGAATCCATCCTCGCCATTGCTCCCCGGCGGTACCGGAGCGGGCAGACTTATGGCCTGTAGTCAGGCTCGACCAGTCCTGATCCGAGGGATGTTCTGCCGTCCGGCCGGCAATTCGGACGTTCCGGCGGGCCCGGGCTCCATCCCGGTTGATCCGGGCGGCGGGGCCGGCCGGGTCAGGTCTGGAGGCGCTCGATCATCGCCTTGGTGATCAGGCAGACGCCCTTGTCGGTGCGGCGGAAGCGCTGGGCGTCGAGGGCCGGGTTCTCGCCGACCACCAGGCCCGGCGGGATCTCGACGCCGCGGTCGATCACCACCTTGTTGAGCCGCGCGCCGCGATGGATCTGGACGTAGGGCAGCGCCACCACGTGGCAGAGCTCGCTGTAGGAGTGGGCGTGCACGCCGGTGAACAAGAGCGACTTGTCGATGCGCGAGCCCGAGATCACGCAGCCGCCCGAGACCAGCGAGCTGATCGCCATGCCGCGCCTGCCGTCCTCGTCGTGGACGAACTTGGCCGGCGGGGTGATCTCGGCGTAGGTCCAGATCGGCCAGTCGCGATCGTACAGGTCGAGCGCCGGCACGAAGTCGGTGAGGTCGATGTTGGCCTCCCAGTAGGCGTCGACCGTGCCGACGTCGCGCCAGTAGGCCTCCTTCTCCGACCGGCTGCGGACGCAGGACACCGGGAAGCGGTGCGCCACCGCCTTGCCCTGCCGGACGAGGTAGGGGATCAGGTCCTTGCCGAAGTCGTGGCTCGAGGTCGGATCGTCGGCGTCGCGGCGCAGCTGGTCGAACAGGAACTCGGTCTCGAACACGTAGATCCCCATGCTGGCGAGCGCCACCTCCGGCTTGTCCGGCATGCCCGGGGGGTCGGCGGGCTTCTCCAGGAAGTCGATGATGCGGTGGTCGGCATCGACGTGCATCACGCCGAAGCCGCTCGCCTCGGTGCGCGCGCACCTCGAGGCAGCCGACCGTGACGTCCGCGCCCTGGCTGACGTGCTGCTGCAGCATCAGCTCGTAGTCCATCTTGTAGACGTGGTCGCCGGCCAGGATGATCATGTACTCCGGACCGTAGCTCCGGATGATCTCGATGTTCTGGGTCACGGCGTCGGCGGTGCCGAGGTACCACTGGCTCTCCGACACCATCTGCGAGGCCGGCAGGATGTCGAAGCTCTCGTTGCGCTCGGGGCGGAAGAAGGTCCAGGCGCGCTGCAGGTGGCGGATCAGGCTGTGCGCCTTGTACTGGGTCGCGACCCCGATCCGCCGGATGCCGGAGTTGATCGCGTTGGACAGCGCGAAGTCGATGATCCGCGACTTGCCGCCGAAGAACACCGCGGGCTTGGCGCGCTTGTCGGTCAGCTCCAGCAGGCGCGAGCCGCGGCCGCCGGCGAGCACGTAGGCCATGGCGTGGCGGGCGAGGCCGTGGCTGCCGCCGTTCGGGCTGGTCATGACGCCGCTTCCCCCCTCGTTGACGATCGCGCGCCGGCGGCCGACCCCCGCCCGTCGCCCGGCGCGCGCCGCGCCCGGCTAAGGTGCGGGGCCCGGCCGGGGCGCGGCGCCTTGCGGATGGCGCTCACGCCCGCCCCGGCGGCAGAGCTTGCCAGATCTCGCTGGCGTAGTCTCGGATTGTTCGATCGGAGGAGAACCAGCCGACCTGGGCGGTGTTGAGGATCGCGCGCCGCCACCAGGCCGCGCGGTCGCGGTAGTCCTGCTCGACCGCGCGCTGGGTCGCGGCGTAGGCGGCGAAGTCCGCCAGCACCATGAAGTAGTCCTGGCCGAGCAGCTGGTCGACCAGCGGCCGGAAGCGGCCGGGATCGTCGGCCGAGAACGCGCCGCCGGCGATCGCGTCGAGCACGCGCGCGAGCGCCGGCGTGGCCGCCGCCGCGGCGCGCGGGTCGTAGCCGTTGGCGCGCTGGTGGCGGACCTCCTCGGCGGTCAGGCCGAAGATGAACATGTTGTCGTGGCCGACCAGGTCGCGGATCTCGATGTTGGCGCCGTCGAGGGTGCCGATGGTGAGCGCGCCGTTGAGCGCGAGCTTCATGTTGCCGGTGCCGGACGCCTCCATACCGGCGGTCGAGATCTGCTCCGAGAGGTCGGCCGCGGGGATGATGCGCTCGGTCAGGCTGACGTTGTAGTTGGGCAGGAAGACCACCTTCAGGCGGTCGCCGACCACCGGGTCGTGGTTGACCACCCGGGCGACGTCGTTGATCAGCTTGATGATCAGCTTGGCCTGGCGGTACGACGCCGCGGCCTTGCCGCCGAAGAGCTTGACCCGGGGCGGCCAGTCGCGGTCGGGGTGGGCGAGGATCGCCTGGTAGGTCGCGACCGTCTGCAGGATGTTGAGCAGCTGGCGCTTGTACTCGTGGATCCTCTTGATGTGCACGTCGAACAGCGCGTCCGGGTCGACCCCGACCCCGCACCGCGCGGCGATCACGGCCGCGAGGCGCTCCTTGTTGGCGCGCTTGATGTGGGCGAAGCGCTCCTGGAAGGCGCCGTCCTCGACCAGCGGGGTCAGCGCCCGGAGCTGCTCGAGATCGGCGAGCCAGGCGGGGCCCACCGCCTCGGTGATCAGCGCCGACAGCCCGGGATTGCACTGGCGCAGCCAGCGCCGCGCGGTGATGCCGTTGGTCTTGTTGGTGATCCGGTCCGGAAAGGCGCGATGCAGATCGCGGAACACGGTCTGCTTCATCAGCTCGGTGTGCAGCGCCGAGACGCCGTTGACCTTGTGGGCGCCGTAGAAGGCGAGATGGCCCATGCGCACGCGATGCCCGTGGCCCTGGTCGATCAGCGCGACCGCGGCCGGGTCCACCTCGCAGTCGGCGATCTCCAGGCGCAGCTCCGCGTCGAGCCGCCGGATCAGCTCGACGTGGCGCGGCAGGAGGCGCTCCATCAGCGCCATCGGCCAGCTCTCGAGCGCCTCGGGCAACAGCGTGTGGTTGGTGTACGCGATGCAGCGCCGGGTGATGCTCCAGGCCTCCGCCCAGCTCAGGCCGTGCTCGTCGAGCAGCAGGCGCAGCAGCTCGGCGACCGCGATCGCCGGGTGGGTATCGTTGAGCTGGATAGCGGCGAGGTCGGGCAGCCGGCGCAGGTCGTCCGACTGCTGCAGATGGCGCCGGATCACGTCCTGGAGCGAGGCCGAGGTGAAGAAGTACTCCTGCTTCAGGCGCAGCTCCTGGCCGGCCGCGGTGTCGTCGTTGGGGTAGAGCACGCGCACGATGCTCTCCGAGCTGACCTGCTCGGAGACCGCGCCCAGATAGTCGCCGCGGTTGAACTGCTCGAGGCGCATCGGGTTCGCCGAGCGCGCCGACCACAGCCGCAGCGTGTTCACCCAGCGCCCCGGCCAGCCGATGATCGGGGTGTCGTAGGCGACCGCGCGAACGCGCTCGGCCGGGCGCCACAGGTGATGGATCGCGCCGTCCTCGTCGGCGACGCGCTCGACCGCCCCGCCGAAGCCGATCTCGTAGACCACCTCGGGCCGCTCGAACTCCCAGGGATTGCCGAAGGCCAGCCAGTCCTCCGGCTGCTCGACCTGCCAGCCATCGTTGAACAGCTGGCGGAACAGGCCGTGCTGGTAGCGGATGCCGTAGCCGAAGCCGGCCACGCCCACGGTCGCCATGCTCTCCATGAAGCAGGCGGCGAGCCGGCCGAGGCCGCCGTTGCCGAGCGCGGCGTCGGGCTCGAGCTCGCGGATCCGCTCGAGATCGACGCCGAGCCCGGCGAGCGCCGCCCGGCAGACCTCGTAGAGCTCCAGATTGCCGAGATACTCGCTCAGCAGGCGGCCGATCAGGAACTCGAGCGACAGGTAGTAGACCCGCTTCTGACCCCGCGCGTAGACCTCGCGGGTGGTGTTGATCCAGGGGTCGACCGCCTGGTCGCGCACCGCGAGCGCGGTCGCGACGTACCAGTCGTGGTCGTGCGCATGGGCGGCGTCCTTGCCGACCGCATAGGTCAGCTTGGCCAGGATCGCGGCACGGAGCGCTTCGGGGGAGATCATCGTCATGCGTTTCGGTCGTCTCAGTCGGCGGCGCGCAGCGCCTTCAGGTGATTGATCAGCCCGTTGGTCGAGGAGTCGTGGCTCGCGATCGGCGTGGCATCCGCCAGCTCGGGCAGGATCGCCTTCGCCAGCTGCTTGCCCAGCTCGACCCCCCATTGATCGAACGAGTTGATGTTCCAAAGCACGCCTTGGATGAAGATTTTATGCTCATAGAGCGCGATCAGCCGGCCGAGTGTGGCCGGATCGAGCCGTCGATAGAGGATCGCGTTGCTCGGGCGGTTGCCCGGAAAGACCTTGTGCGGCAGCAGCGCGGCAAGCGCCGCGCCGGTCAGCCCCTCGCGCTCGAGCTCGGCCTGCGCCTGCAGGGCGGTCTTGCCGAACGCCAGCGCCTCGGGCTGGGCGAAGAAGTTGGCCAGGAGCTTGTCGTGGTGGTCGCCGAGCGGCGTCAGGCTCTCGGCCGCGGCCAGGAAGTCGGCCGGGATCAGCGCGGTGCCCTGATGCACCAGCTGGTAGAACGCGTGCTGGCCATTGGTGCCGGGCTCGCCCCAGATGATCGGCCCGGTGGCGTAGTCGACCGGTATGCCGTCGCGCTGCACCGACTTGCCGTTGCTCTCCATGTCGGCTTGCTGGAGATAGGCCGGCAGGCGATGGAGGTGCTGGTCGTAGGGCAGCACGGCGTGGCTCTCGGCGCCGAGGAAGTTGCGGTACCAGACGCCGAGCAGGGCGAGGATCACCGGCAGATTGCGCTCGAGGGGGGCGCTGCGGAAGTGCTCGTCCATGGCGTGGCCGCCGGCCAGCAGCTCCTCGAAGCGCTCGAAGCCGACCGCGAGCGCGATCGGCAGGCCGATCGCCGACCATAAGGAGTAGCGCCCGCCGACCCAGTCCCAGAATACGAACATGTTGGCGGGATCGATGCCGAAGGCGGCGACCGCCTGCGCGTTGGTCGAGACCGCGACGAAGTGCCGGCCGACCGCGCGCTCGTCGCCCAGGCGCTCGACCAGCCAAACCCGCGCCGAGGCGGCGTTGGTCATCGTCTCTTGGGTCGTGAAGGTCTTCGAGGCGACGACGAACAGGGTCCGGCCGGGGTCCAGCCCCTCCAGGGTGTGCACCAGATGGGCGCCGTCTACGTTGGACACGAAGTGCGGACGCAGGTCGGAGCGCTGATAGGGCCTGAGCGCCTCGCAGACCATCAGCGGGCCGAGGTCGGAGCCGCCGATGCCGAGGTTGACGACGTCGGTGATCGTCTGGCCGGCATGGCCGCGCCAGGCGCCGTCGCGCACCCGCCCGCTGAAGTCCCGCATCTGCGCGAGCACGGCGTTGACCGCCGGCATGACGTCCTTCCCGTCGACCGCGACCGGGCGGTTCGAGCGGTTGCGCAGCGCGATGTGCAGGACTGCGCGCTGCTCGGTCGTGTTGATCCGGTCGCCCGCGAACATGCGGTCGCGCCAGCCCGCGACGTCGGCCTGCCGGGCAAGGTCGAGGAGCAGGCGCAGGGTCTCGTCGGTGATCCGGTTCTTGGAAAAGTCGAGCAGGAGGTCGTCCAGGCGCAGCGAAAAACGGGCGAACCGGTCGGGATCGCTTGCGAACAGATCGCGCAGATGCTGTGTCGCCATGGTTTCGGCATGGCGTTCCAGCGCCCGCCAGCTGGCGGAACCGGTCAGAGCCAACATGGCGTTCCCCTACTCGGTTGGGCTGCCCAGCGCCGCGGCGGCGCGGGCGAGGCTGGTGATCCTTGGCCAGTCAGCGGCGGCCAGAGCCTTCTTTGGAGCCACCCAGGAGCCGCCGACACATAGCACATTTGGCAGGGTGAGATAAGCACGTGCCTTGACGGCGTCGATTCCTCCGGTTGGGCAGAACCGCGCCTCGGGCAGCGGCGCGGCGAGCGCCTCGAGGCAGGCGACGCCGCCCGCGGGCTCGGCGGGAAAAAACTTGAGACAGCGATAGCCCCGCTCCAAAAGACGCATCACCTCGCTCGCCGTAGCCGCGCCCGGCAGGAACGGCACAGCACTCGCCGCGGCGGCCGCGAGCAGCGCATCGGTCGCGCCCGGGCTGACCACGAAACGGGCGCCCGCCCGCTCGGCATCGCTGATACTGGCCGGCCGTGAGCACGGTACCGGCGCCGACCACGGCACCTTCGACCTCGGCGGCGAGCGCGCGGATCACATCGAGCGCCGAAGGCGTGCGCAGCGTGATCTCCAGGACCCGCAGGCCGCCGTCCACCAGGGCGCGCGCAAGCGGCAGCGCGGTCGCGACCGAATCGATCACCAGCACCGGCACGACCGGCGTGCCGGCGAGCAGCGACTTCAGATCAGAAGCGGGCATCGGCTTCGAGCTCTCGTGTAGGCCTGCAGCTCCGGCAGGAAGGTGATCGCAGCCGCGCCCAGCTCGGCACTGGTGACCCCGGCGCGAAAGTTCCCGAACAGCTCGCGGCCGAGACCCTGGGCGTGGCGGGAGAGGTCGGGCTCGACGGCGGTCCGCCAGGTCCACTCGGCCTCGTCGACCAGCGCGTCGAGGCGGCCCTGCCGGGCATCGAGGCGGATCACGATCGCCGTCCGCAGCCGGGCGAGCGGGCCACGCTCCGCCGCCTCGGGGGTGACATGGATCGCCGCCGGCACCTTGCCCGACGCGCCGGACATCCGGCCGTCGGTCACCAGGGCCACCTTGAAGCCGCGATCCTGCAGCACGCCGAGGGTCGGGGTCAGCTTGTGCAGCTCCGGCATGCCGTTCGCCTTCGGGCCCTGGAAGCGCACCACGGCGACGAAGTCGCGCTCGAGCTCGCCACGCTGAAATGCCGCCTGCACCTCGGCCTGGTCATCGAAGATCAGCGCCGGCGCCTCGATCACCCAGCGCTCCGGCCTGACCGCCGAGACCTTGATCACGGCGCGGCCGAGATTGCCCTGGAGCAGCTTGAGGCCGCCGTTGGGGCCGAACGGCTCGGCGACGGGGCGCACGATGCTGCGGTCGAGGCTCTGCTGCGGCCCGTCCTGCCAGACCACGCCGTCGGCCGCGAGCCGCGGCTCCGCGCGATAGCGCGCGAGTCCGCCATCGCCCGCCACGGTGCGGACGTCGGCGTGGAGCAGGCCGCCATCAAGCAGCTCGCCGATCAAAAACGCCATGCCGCCAGCAGCGTGGAAATGGTTCACGTCGGCCAGGCCGTTGGGGTAGATGCGGCAGAGCAGCGGCACCACCTCCGAAAGCTCGGCGAAGTCGTCCCAGGTCAGCTGGATGCCGGCGGCCCGCGCCATGGCGACCAGGTGGATGGTGTGGTTGGTCGAGCCCCCGGTGGCGTGCAGGCCGACGATGCCGTTGACCACCGCCCGCTCATCGATCACCTCGCCGACCGGGGTGTACTCGTTGCCGACCGCTGTGATCGCGGTGACCCGCCGAGCCGCAGCCTTGGTCAGGGCGTCGCGCAGCGGCGTGTCGGGATTGACGAACGAGGCGCCCGGCAGGTGCAGGCCCATGATCTCCATCAGCATCTGATTGGAGTTGGCCGTGCCGTAGAAGGTGCAGGTGCCGGGGCCGTGGTAGGACCGGCTCTCGGCCTCGAGCAGCGCGTCGCGGCCGACCTTGCCCTCGGCGAACAGCTGCCGGACCTTGGACTTCTCGTCGTTGGAAAGGCCCGAGGTCATCGGCCCGGCCGGGACGAAGATCGCCGGCAGATGGCCGAAACTCAGCGCCGCCATCACCAGGCCCGGCACGATCTTGTCGCAGACGCCGAGGAACAATGCACCGTCGAACATGTCGTGGGACAGCGCGACCGCCGCCGCGAGCGCGATCACATCGCGCGAGAACAGCGACAGCTCCATGCCCGCCTGGCCCTGGGTGACGCCATCGCACATCGCCGGCACGCCGCCCGCGAACTGGGCGACCCCGCCGGCCTCGCGCACCTCCTGCTTGATGAGCTCGGGGTAGCGCTCGAGCGGCTGATGGGCCGAGAGCATGTCGTTGTAGGACGAGACGATCGCGATGTTGGCTTTGACGGCGCCCCTCAGCGCGTCCTTGTCGTGCACATCGCACGCGGCGAAGCCGTGGGCGAGATTGCTGCAGGAGAGCGCGGTGCGCTGCGGCCCGCGCGCGCCCGCGGCGCGGATCTGCTCGAGATAGGCGGCTCGACTGGCCGCACTGCGCGCGGCGATGCGGGCGGTGACGTCGACAATCCGGGGATGCATGGCATCCTCCTCGTCAGGCTGAGTCGATCGCGGACCGGATCATGCCCCGTCCTCGTGCCAGGTGCGGCCGTCGCGCTCGATCAGCGCGATCGCCGCGGACGGGCCCCAGCTGCCGGCGGCGTAGGGCTTGGGCGCCTCGCCGCGGTCCTCCCACACGTCGAGGATCGGCTCGATCCAGGCCCAGGCGGCCTCGACCTCGTCGCGCCGCATGAACAGCGTCGGGTTGCCCCGCACCACGTCCATCAGCAGGCGCTCGTAGGCGTCCGGATAGCGCACCTTGAAGGTCTCGGCGAAGCTCAGGTTCAAGGGTGCGGCGCGCAGCCGCATGCCACCCGGGCCCGGGTCCTTGCTCATCAGCAGCAGCTGAACGCCTTCATCCGGCTGCAGGCGCACGATCAAACGGTTGGGGACGAGCGCGCCGGCGTCGGCGGCGAAGATCGAATGCGGGATCGGGCGGAACTGGATCACGATCTCCGAGCCCCGGGAGGGCAGGCGCTTGCCGGTGCGCAGGTAGAACGGCACCCCGGCCCAGCGCCAGTTGCCGATCTCCGCCTTGAGGGCGACGAAGGTCTCGGTGGCGCTGGGACGGCCGAGCTCCTCGAGGTAGCCCGGCATGCCGCCGTCGTGGGTGGCGCCGGCGCGATATTGGCCACGCACGGTCCTGACGCCAACGTCGGCGCCCTGGATCGGGCGCAGCGCGTGCAGCACCTTGAGCTTCTCGTCGCGCACCGCGTCGGCGTCGAGACGGGTCGGCGCCTCCATGGCGACCAGGCAGAGCAACTGGAGGATGTGGTTCTGCACCATGTCGCGGAGCGCGCCCGCCTGGTCGTAGTAGGCGGCGCGCGTCTCGACTCCGATGGTCTCGGCGACTGTGATCTGAACGTGGTCGATGGCGCCGCTGTTCCACAAGGGCTCGAACAGCGAGTTGGCGAAGCGCAGCACCATCAGGTTCTGCACCGTCTCCTTGCCGAGGTAGTGGTCGATGCGGAAGATCGCCGGCTCGGCGAACACCGCGCCGACCTCGTCGTTGATCGCCTGCGCCGAGGCGAGATCGCGCCCGATCGGCTTCTCCAGCACCACGCGCGCCCGCGGCTGGATGAGCCCCGCCGCGGCGAGCTGGCTGCAGATCGGCCCGAACAGGCCGGGCGCGGTAGCCAGATAGAACACCCGGACCCGATCCTCGGCGCCGCCGAGCAGGGATGCCAGCTCCGACCAGCCGACCTCGCCGGTGGCGTCGAGGGTGACGTGGTGGAGGCGGCCGAGGAAGCGCTCGAGCCGGGCCGGCTCGATGCGCTCGGCGGGCAGGTGCTCGCGCAGCGCCGCCTCGATCTCGGCGGCATAGGCGGCGCGGCTGAGATCGCCGCGCGACAGCCCGATGATCCGGCTCGCCGCCGGCAGCTGGCCGTCCAGATCGCGGTAGAACAGGGCCGGCATCAGCTTGCGCCGCGCGAGGTCGCCGGTGCCGCCGAACACCACGAGGTCGAACACGTCCACGGCGATGATCTGAGCACTCATCGATCGGCCCTCCAACAAGCAACCAGCCCTGCGACGACCGCGCTCAAGCGCCGGGCTACCGGTCCAGGAACGCCAGCACGCGCTCGCGCGTCGGCAGGGCGGGGATCGCCCCGCGCTCGGTGGTGGTGATCGCGCCCACCGCGTTGGCGAAGCGGCAGAGCTCGCGCAGCCGGGCCTCGTCGCCGACGATCGCGCGATCCGCGATCAGCCCTTGCAAGAGTCCGGCCACGAAGCCATCGCCGGCACCGGTCGCATCGACCGCCTCGACGCCGAAGCCGACGACCACACCCTCGCACCGAGGTGTAAAGTAAACGCAACCGGCTGAACCCAAGGTGACCACCATCAGCTCCAGCCGGTCGTGCCAGAGTCGCTGCCGCACCGCGGCCGGATCGTCCGAGCCGGTGAGGAAGCGCAACTCCTCGTCGCTGATCTTGACGATCTGCGCCTGCGCGATCGCCAGCCGCAGGCCATCGCGGGCGGCGGTCCGCTCCGGCCACAGCGCGAGGCGCAGATTGGGGTCGCAGGAGATCAGGCAGCCGGCGTCCCGGGCCAATCCGATCGCGTGCAGGGTGGCGCTGCGCGCGGGCTCGCCGATCAGGCTGATCGAGCCGTAGTGCAACGCCCGGGCGGCACCCAGCGCCGCCCCGTCGACCTCGTCCGGGGTGAACAGCATGTCGGCGCTGGGGTGGCGGTAGAACATGAACTCGCGCTCGCCGTCGGCGCGCAGCGAGACGAAGGCGAGCGCGGTGCGCGCGGCGTCGGTGAAGCGCAACGGGCTGGTGTCGACGCCCGCGTCGGCGAGCGTCTGGGCCAGGAAGCGACCGAAGGGGTCGTCGCCGACCTTGCCCATGAAGGCGCTGGCGACCCCGAGCCGCGCAAGGCCGACCGCGACGTTGGCGGGTGCGCCGCCCGGCGCCTTCTTGAACGCCGGGCGCGTCGATCAAGCTGGTGCCGGTGACGGTCGGCACGAAATCGATCAGCAGCTCGCCGAGACAGATGACGTCAGGCATGTTGCACCGCTCTCATTCTACAGAATGACGAGCACGCCCGCACCCGGTCAGTGCACCGCAGCCGGCTCGGCGCGCGGCGCCATCGCGCCGGTCATGATCGCGACCGCATCCGACATCGAGTAGCCCTTCGGGTCGATCACCGCGTGACGCCGCCCCAGGCGGTGGATGTGGATGCGGTCGGCGACCTCGAACACGTGCGGCATGTTGTGGCTGATCAGCACGATCGGCATGCCCTTGCTCTTGACGTCCAGGATCAGCTCCAGCACGCGGCGCGATTCCTTGACGCCGAGCGCGGCCGTCGGCTCGTCCATGATGATGACCTTGCTGCCGAAGGCGGCGGCGCGCGCCACCGCGACGCCCTGCCGCTGACCGCCCGAGAGGGTCTCGACCAGCTGGCCGATGTTCTGGATGGTCATCAGGCCGAGCTCGCTCAGGCGCTGGCGCGCCATCGCATGCATCTTGGAGTGGTCCAGCATCCTCAGGTATTTGCCGAGGAAGCCGTCCTTGTAGATCTCGCGGCCGAGGAAGAGGTTGTCCGCGATCGACAAGGCCGGCGACAGGGCCAGGGTCTGATAGACCGTCTCGATGCCGGCGTCGCGGGCGTCCATCGGACCGGAGAAATGCACCGGCTGCCCCTCGAGGTGGATCTCGCCGCTGTCGGGCATGACCGCGCCGCACAGCGCCTTGATCAGGGTCGACTTGCCGGCGCCGTTGTCGCCGATCACCGCCAGCACCTCGCCGGGGTAGAGGTCGAAGTCGGCATGGTCCATGGCGGTGACCCGACCGTAGCGCTTGACCAGGTTGCGCCCCGTGAGGATGGGTTCTCGGACAATCGGTTCGGGGTTCGCGTTCATCAGCCGGACACCTTCCTGAGCCACTGGTCGGTCGCGACCGCGATGATGATCAGGGCGCCGACCGCGAACTGCTGCCAGAGCACGTCGACGCCGGAGAGATTGAGGCCCGAGCGGAACACGCCGACGATCAGGGCGCCGACCAGCGTGCCGAGGATCGAGCCGCGGCCGCCGAACAGCGAGGTGCCGCCGATCACCACCGCGGTGATCGCATCGAGGTTGCCCTCGTAGAAGGACTGCGGCGAGACCGAGCCGACGCGTCCGATCGCGGCCCAGCCGGCGAGCCCGCAGAGCACGCCCGCGGTGGCGTAGACCGAGATCAGGACCTTGTCGATGCGGATGCCAGCGAGCTGCGCCGATGGCGCGTCGTCGCCCACGGCATAGACGTGGCGGCCCCAGGGGGTGTGGTTGAGCACGTACCAGAAGATGGCGAACAGGATCACCATGAAGATCGAGCCGGTGGTGAACTGCGCCCCGAGCATCTCGACCCGATGGCCGAAGATCTTGAGCAGCGGCGCCTGGGCGTCGATGTCCTGGCTGCGGATGCTCTCGCCGCCCGACAGCCAGAGCACCAGGGCGAAGAAGATCGACCAGCTGCCGAGGGTGGCGATGAAGGGCGGCAGCCTGACCTTGGCGACCAGCGTGCCGTTGAAGAGACCACAAAGGCCACCGACCACGAGCCCGATCGGGATCGCGACGAAGGCCGGCAGGCCGGCGCTGACCGCGAGCCCGCCCATGACCACCGAGCACAGCATCATGATCGCCGCGACCGAGAGGTCGATGCCGGCGGTGAGGATGATCAGGGTCTGGGCGATGCCCAAAATGCCGATGATCGTCACCTGGCCGATGATCAGCGAGAGGTTGAACGAGGTAAGGAAGTTGTTGGCGATGGCGCCGAAGATCAGCACCGAGACCACGAGCACGATCACCGGAACAATGGTCGGGTTGCCGTGCAGGAAGTGCTGGACGGTCTGCAGGAACGAGCGGTGCGATTCCTCGAACGCGGCGACATCGCTGGCGCTCTTGTCGAGGACCTTCTCGAAGTCCTGCATCTCGCGTGCCGGCGGCGCGGGTGACTGGGACATCAGCGGCCTCCCTGGTCGCATCATGGGCGGAGAGGGAGCGGGCGAGCGCCCGCTCCGAGTTCCGACCGTTTCAGATCAGGCTTGCGGGCCTCATCCCCAGCACTTTTCCAGCGCCTCCTCGGAGCTGATCGAGGGGATGCCTTCCACCGGGTCGTCGGTCACCAGCTCGACGCCGGTATTGACGAACTCCTGGCCCTCGGGCGTCTCGGGCTTCTCGCCGGTCTCGGCGAACTCCTTGACCGCCTCGACGCCCATCGAGGCCATCAGCAGCGGGAACTGCATCGAGGTCGCGCCGATCACGCCGTCGGCGACGTTCTGGACGCCCGGGCAGCCGCCGTCGATCGAGACGATCAGCGCCTGCTCGTCGAGGCCGAACGACCTCAGCGCCTCGTAGGCGCCGGCGGCCGCCGGCTCGTTGATCGTGTAGACGAGGTTCACGCCCGGATCCCGCTGCAGCAGGTTCTCCATCGCCGTGCGCCCGCCCTCCTCGGCACCCTGGGTGATGTCGTGACCGACGATCCGGCCATCCTCCTCGTCGCCGATCCGGTTCGGGTCGCCGACGTCGATCCCGAAGCCGGTGAGGAAGCCCTGGTCACGCTGGACGTCGACCGAGACTCCCGCCTCGCTCAGATCGAGCATCGCGATCTTGGCGTCCTCGGCCTCGTCGCCGAGCTTCGCGGCCGCCCATTCGCCGATCAGCTCGCCCGCCCGGAAGTTGTCGGTGGCGAAGGTGGCATCGGCGGCGTCCGACGGCTCGAGCTGGGTGTCGAGGGCGATCACCAGGACGCCGGCATCTCGCGCCCGCTGCACGGTGGGGACGACCGCGGCGGAGTCCGAGGGCGTGATCAGGATGCCCTTGGCACCGGCGGCGATCAGGCTCTCGATCGCCTCGACCTGACCCTCGTTGTCGCCGTCGTACTTGCCCGCGTAGGAGCGCAGCTCCATGCCGAGCTCCTTGGCCTTGGCCTCGGCGCCCTCCTTCATCTTGACGAAGAACGGGTTGGTGTTGGTCTTGGTGATCAGCCCCACGATCTCCTGCGCGGAGGCCGCCGCCGGTCCCAGCGCGAGCGCAGCCCCGACGGCCGCGGTGGCTACCGACGTCAACAGCTTGGTCCTCGACATCTTCATCTCCCGATTATCGGCGCCTCGCAGGGGTCGCCGGCTCGCTTGCGTGCCCACCACCTGACGCTGTTCGAAGCTGCCGTTGCGGTGCCTCCCTGGCGTCGGCTTATACGCACTGTGGACTCGACCGCCGCGCGAGTCAAATAAATAACTCAATATGAATTATAAAATTTGACATGCCTGGCGCGCAGGCTCATGGTGTCTCCTGCGGGCCGTGGGGCTCACCGGCTCGCCCGAATCACTGCGCCAAGAGGAGGCCGCCCGTGCCGCCTGTCTCGCGCGAACGCCGCCGGCCATGACCGCCAACATCTCCGCCGCCGCTAACGGCGCGCGCAACGCCGCCGGCTTCAGCCGTGGCACCAACCAGATCGGCGTCCGGCTCTACAACGAGCGGCTCATCCTGTCGCTGATCCGCCGTCTCGGCAGCGTGCCCAAGGCCGAGATCGCGCGCCTCACGGGCCTCTCGGCGCAGACCGTCTCGGTGATCATGCGTCAGCTCGAGGCCGATGGTCTGGTGCTCAAGCGCGATCCGCAGCGCGGGCGGGTCGGCCAGCCCTCCGTGCCGTTCCAGCTCAATCCGGATGGCGCCTTCGCGCTCGGTCTCAAGATCGGCCGCCGCAGCTCCGATATGGTTCTGCTGGACTTCTCCGGCGCGGTTCGGCGCGAGATCCGCCTCACCCACCCCTACCCGACACCCGCCGCGGTAGTGGCCTTCGTGCGCGAGAGCCTGCCGCAGCTGACCGGCACGCTGCCCGAGGAGCGGCTGGCGCGCGTCGCGGGCCTCGGCATCGCGACGCCCTTCGAGCTCTGGAGCTGGGAACAGGAGGTCGGCGCGCCGGCCTCTGTGATGGACCAGTGGCACGGCTTCGACACCGCGGCGGAGATCGGCGCCATCAGCCGCTGGCCAGTCAGCTTGTGCAACGACGCCACCGCGGCCTGCGCGGCCGAGCTGGTTCTAGGTGAGGGCGCACGCTACGCCGACTTCCTCTACGTCTTCATCGGCTCCTTCATCGGCGGCGGCGTGGTGCTCAACGGCAGCCTCTATCCCGGCCGCACCGGCAACGCCGGGGCGATCGGCTCGATGCCGATCGCACGGACGCCGCGCCAATGGCGCGCCGGCGACCCAGCAACTGATCCGCAGCGCCTCGCTCTGGGTCCTGGAGAAGAAGCTGCTGGCGGCCGGCCGCGACACGTCGCGCCTGTGGCGCTCGCCGCGCGACTGGGACGATTTCGGCCCGGCGCTCGACGACTGGATCGACGAGCTGGCGGGCAGCCTCGCGCTCGCCATCGCCGCCGCGACCTCGGTCGTGGACTTCGAGGCGGTGATCATCGACGGCGCGTTCCCCGCCGCGATCGGCGCCCGGATCGTCGAGCGCACGCGGGCGAGCCTCGAGACGGTCGACCGCCAGGGGCTGTCGCCGGTGACGCTGGTCCAGGGTGCGGTCGGCCCCGGCGCCCGCGCGATCGGCGGCGCCTGCCTGACCCTGCTCGCCAGGTACGGGCGCGACCAGGAGGTCCTGCTCAAGGACAACGGCGTGCCCGCCGTCAGGCGGCCTCGTCTCGGGACCCGGCCGACCCTGAGGTACGCGCGGCGCGGCAGGCAGGCGTTCCGCTTGACCGCCATCGGCCCGAATGGCACGCTCGCTCGCGCCATGGGGGATAGAGGGGGAGACGATGGGGAGGCTCAGGCGTGGGCGGGCGGCGCGCGGGCGCCATATCGGGGCGCTGCTCGGCGTGGTCGCGGCGGTGGCGCTCGCGACCATGCCACTGGCGTCTGCGCAGCAGCGCGGCGGGACGCTGATCGCGGCGTTCTCCGCCGACCCCGCCGGCTTCGACCCGGTGCGCGGTCCGAGCGGGATGTCGCACGTGGTGATCGAGCAGGTCTACTCGACGCTCATGCTGCTCGACCCCGATGCCAACCCGATCCCGGGGCTGGCCGCCTCCTACGAGATGTCCGAGGACGGCCTCGAGTACATCTTCCACCTGCGCGAGGGGGTCACCTTCCACAACGGCGACCCGCTGACCGCCGAGGACGTCAAGTTCTCGTTCGACCGGCTGCGCGAGCCCGAGTCCGGCTATTCCTACGGCTCGCAGGTCGAGACGATCGAGGAGGTCGAGGTCGTCGATCCGTTGACGGTGAGGTTCAAGCTCAGCCAGCGCACCGGGCCCTTCCTGATCTACATGGCGTTCCCCGGCTCGTCGATCGTCCCCAAGAAGCTGGTCGAAAGCGGCCATGACCTGAACGCGCAGCCGGTCGGCAGCGGACCGTTCGAGTTCGTCAGCTACCAGCCGCGCAGCGCGATCAAGTTCGCGCGCAACGACGACTACTACGAGGAGGGCAAGCCCTACTTCGACGCCATGGAGTATCGGATCATCTCCGACATCACGGCGCTCTCCAACGCGGTCATGTCCGGCGTGGTCAACTTCTCGAACGAGATCCCGCCCAAGGACTGGGCGGCGATCCAGTCGAACCCCGAGCTGGTCGGCAGGAGCATCGAGGGCTCGCGCTATTACTGGCTCCTGCCGAACAACGAGAAGCCGCCGCTCGACGACCCGCGAGTGCGCCAGGCGATCGCGCACGCGATCGATCGGCAGGCGATCGTCGCCGGCGCCTTCTTCGGCCAGGCGACGCCGATCACCGGCGGCGTGGTGCCGGAGTGGAACTGGGGCTACGCCGGCCTCGACCACTTCACGCCCGGGGCCAACCCGGACAAGGCCAAGGAGCTGCTCGCTGCGGCCGGGCACCCGGACGGCTTCGAGACCTCGATCACGATCGCGTCCTCGTTCCCGGCGATGGTCGCCATGGCGCCGATCATCCAGGCCAACCTGCAGGCGGTCGGGATCAACGCCAAGATCGGCACCATGGAGATCCCGCGCTACTGGGACGAGGTGTGGAGCACCAGCAACTTCGACATCACGACCATGTACTGGCTCTCCCCGCTCGCCGATCCCGACGACTTCGTCACCAACAACTACAAGTGCGGCATGGCGATCAACGTGCAGAAGTCGTGCAGCGCGGCGATGGACAGGGTCCTGGCCGAGGCCAAGGCGGCGCCGACCCAGGACGAGCGCAAGCAGCTCTACCGCCAGATGCAGGAGCTCTCGCTCGAGGAGATGGGCATCGTGCCGCTGGTCAACGGCTGGATCCTGATCGCCCACACCAAGGGCCTGCAGAACTACCACCCGATGCGCACGGGCTTCCTCAAGACCCTGAAGGATGCCTGGTTGGAGGAGTAGTAAAGGCGCCGTCGCAGGGCGAGCCCGCCCGAGCGGGGGCTGGCCCAGCAGCGTCCGTTGATCGCTGTCCGGGGCAGCGTACGGCGGCAGTCGACGCTTGTATGGCCCGGGGACCGAGCCACGGCTGTCGGGACAAGCGTGGTCGTCGTCGGGCTCAACACCGCCGCTTGGGCAACCTTCGGCGCGGATGCTCTGCGCCAGGAGTTAACCAAGGAGTAACCTTGGGCCGTCAACTCTCCCTGCAATGGTCCATGAGACCCTCGGACTCCGCGCCGCCGGTTCTTGGGGGCGGACGGACTCCCACGGTCTCATGGACCATCGAACAGGGACATGCTGGCGGCTGATCGGTTGATAAGTGGTTAACTGCACGCTCGTGGGCTTGCGGCGGCACTACCGTGATCAGAAGGCCGCGCGACCCGAGGCCGGATCATCGGGGCCTCGATGCGGCCGCGAGGTGTCTGGGCGATGATGACCATATGGCCCGGCGCCGCGGCGAGCTCGCCGGCCTACGCGATGCTCCGGCCGATCGCGTCCCGCCTCGGGCCGATGATTTGATGCCGACGATCCGCGGAAGCGCCGTGGCATGCTGAAACTGATCGCGTTTCGCCTGCTGGCGTTCATCCCGACGCTCGTCGCCGCGTCGATGGTGCTGTTCGTCGCCATCAACGTGGTCCCGGGCTCGGCCGCCAAGGCGGCGCTCGGCATCGACGCGACGCCCCAGGCGATCGCACGCTTCGAGCATCAGCACGGCCTCAACCGGCCGCTCCACGTGCAATACCTGGCCTGGCTCGCCGGCGTGCTGCGGGGCGACTTTGGCGCCTCCTTCCAGAACCACGTGCCGGTCGGGCCGGAGCTCGCCGCGCGCCTGCCGGTGACCCTCGAGCTCGCGCTGCTCGCGTTCGTGATCGCCAATCTGATCGCCCTGCCGCTCGGCGCGCTCGCCGCCTACTTCCACCAGCGCAAGGCCGATTTCGGCATCACCTTGCTCGCCACCGTGATGGGCGCGATCCCGAACTTCTGGCTGGCGACGCTCCTGATCATGCTGTTCGCGCTGACGCTCCGCTGGCTGCCGGCCGGCGGCTACGTGCCGTTCGGCGAGGCGCCGCTCCGGAACCTGTCCCTGATGATCATGCCGGCGCTCTCGCTCGGCATCGTGTCCTCGGCGCTCCTGCTGCGCATCATGCGCAGCGCCATGCTCGAGGTCCTGAGCTCGGACTACATCCGCACCGCGCGCGCCAAAGGCGCCGGCCAGGGCGCCGTGATCCGGCGCCATGCGCTGCGCAACGCGCTGATCCCGTTCCTCACCGTCGGCGCGGTCGAGTTCGGCTTCCTGTTCGGCGGCGTGGTGATCATCGAGGACATGTTCCTGTTGCCCGGGATCGGCTCGCTGGTGCTGGTCGGGATCATCAATCGCGACTACCCGGTCCTGCTCGCGGGTGCCTTGGTGATCACGGTCGTGGTGCTGAGCGCCAACCTGCTGGTCGACCTGGTCGGCTCGGTGCTCGACCCGCGCCAGGTCCACGCGCGGTCGGGCCGATGAGGGCCGCGGCGATCCCGCCCGAGCGCCGGCGCGGGGCCTTCGCCTGGCGCCGCTACGGCCTGCTCCTGGTCGGCGGGCCCCTCGTCCTTTGCGTCCTCGCGGCGGCCCTGTTCCCCGAGTGGATCGCGCCCTACTCGCCCTACGAGCTCAACGTCGCCTCGATGCTGCAGGGGCCGAGCGCCGCCCACTGGCTCGGCACCGACGAGCTCGGCCGCGACGTGCTCTCGCGCGCGATCCACGCCGCGCGGATCTCGGTCGAGGTCGCGGTGGTCGCGGTCGGCGTCGGCCTGCTCGGCGGCACGCTGATCGGCATCGTCGCGGCCTATTTCGGCGGCCTCGATCGACATGCTGCTGATGCGCCTGATGGAGCTTCTGTTCTCGTTCCCGGCGATCCTGCTCGCGGTGATCCTGATGGCGAGCCTCGGCACCAGCATCCTCAACGCGATGATCGCGATCGGGATCATCTTCATCCCGGGCTTTGCCCGCCTCGCGCGGGCCGCGACCCATGGCGTGCTGCGCCAGCAGTACATCGACGCCGCGCGCACGGTCGGCATGTCGGACCGGCGGATCCTCCTGCGCGAGATCCTGCCCAACGTGGTGACGCCCTTGCTGGTCGAGGCGGCGGTCGCCTTCGCCTACGCCGTGCTGCTGGAATTCGGCGCTGAGCTTCCTCGGCCTCGGCGCCCAGCCGCCGGAGCCGTCCTGGGGCAACATGCTCAACACCGGCCGCGGCTTCATGGCGCAGGCGCCCTGGCTCGGCATCGTGCCGGGGATGGCGATGTTCCTCTGCCTGCTCGGCTTCAACCTTCTGGGCGACGGCCTGCGTGACCTCTTCGACCCGCACCTTCGAGACTGACCGGCCCGCGGTCCGGCGCCAGGCCCGCAAGGGCGGCACGCCGGCGCTCGAGGTCGATGCGCTCACGATCGTCCACCACGGCCGGCGCGGCACCGCCCGGCTGACCGATGCCGTCAGCCTGCAGGTCTGGCCGGGCGAGATCGTCGGCCTGATCGGCGAGTTGGGCAGCGGCAAGACGATGACCGCGCTCGCGGTGCAGGGGCTGCTGCCGCGCGGCGTCAGGGTCGCCAGTGGCGACCTGCGGCTCTCCGGCCACTCCCTGGTCGGGCTGTCCGAGGCCGAGCTGCGCGCGATCCGGGGCGACCGGATCGCGATGATCCCCCAGGACGCGCTGCGCGCGCTCAATCCGGTGCTGCGCATCGACCGGCAGGTCGGCGAGCCCTACGTGATCCACCGTCGGAGCGCATGGTCGGCGGCGCGGGCGCGCGCGGTGCAGCTGCTCGCGGACGTCCATCTGCGCGAGCCGGAGCAGCGCGCCCGCGAGTATCCGCACCAGTTCTCGGGCGGCATGCAGCAGCGGGCGATGGTCGCCATGGGTCTCGCGCTCGAGCCGGAGCTGCTGATCGCCGACGAGCCGACCACCGCGCTCGACGTCACGGTCCAGGCCCAGGTGCTGCACCTCTTGCGCGAGATCCGCGACGCGCCACGGCACGGCGATCCTGTTCATCACCCACGATCTCGGCGTGGTCGCCGAGCTCTGCGACTGGGTCTACGTGATCTATGCCGGCGCGATCGTCGAGGATGGGGCCGTGGCGGCGCTGTTCACCGAGCCCGCCCACCCCTACACCCAGGCGCTGCTGCGGGCGACGCCCACGGTGCGCAACGTGCAGGCCGAGCTGTCGTCGATCCCGGGCCAGATCCCCTCGCCGCTCGCCCTGCCGCCCGGCTGCCGCTTCGCCGACCGCTGCCCCTACCGCTTCGCGCGCTGCGCCGAGGAGCCGCCGGACCTCGAGGCGGGACCCGGGCACCGGGCGCGCTGCTGGCTGCTCGAGCGCGAGCGATGAGCGACCCGCTGGTCGCGGTCGAGGGGGTCTCCAAGACCTTCGCGAGCGGGCGGCTGTTCTGGCGCCGGCCGCAGCACGCGCTGCGCGCGGTCGACCTCGCGGTGCAGCCGGGCGAGACCATGGGCATCGTCGGCGAGTCCGGCTCGGGCAAGTCGACGCTCCTGCGGATCATCCTGCGCCTGCTGCGCCCGAGCGCGGGCGTGGTGCGCTTCGAAGGCCGCGACATCGGCGCGCTCTCCGGGCGCGAGCTGCAGGCGCTGCGGCGGCGCATGCAGGCCGTGTTCCAGGACCCGAGCGCCTCGTTCAACCCGCGCCAGTCGGTCGGCAAGGTGCTGAGCGCGCCGCTCGAGGTCCACGAGGTCGGCGACCGCCGGACCCGCCGGCGGCTCGTCGGCGAGACCCTGGAGCTGGTGGGCCTCGATCCCGCCTTCGTCGACCGCTACCCCCATCAGCTCTCCGGCGGCCAGCGCCAGCGGGTGGCGATCGCGCGGGCGATCATCCTCCGGCCCGCGCTGGTGCTCGCCGACGAGCCGACCTCCGCGCTCGACGTCTCGGTGCAGGCGCAGATCCTGAACCTGTTCAAGCAGACCAAGCGCGAGCTCGGCCTGACCTACGTCTTCGTCAGCCACAATCTCGGCGTGATCCGCTACGTCAGCGACCGCATGGCCGTGATGCGGCTCGGGCAGATCGTCGAGGCGGGTGCGAGCGAGGCGATCTTCACCGACCCGCAGCACGACTACACCCGGGCCCTGCTGGCGGCCGTGCCCGACGTCGATCCGGAGCGCTTCCGCGCGCGCACGCGGCAGCCCGCCTGAGGGCGCCCGCGCGGGGAGCCTGGGCCCTCAGGTCACTCGGCCGCGATCGCGGCCTCGAGGTGGCCGCGTTCCCAGTCGGTGATGTAGTCGCGGGTCAGCGGCACCGCGTCGTGGCGTTTGGCCAGCTGCATCTGGAAGACCATGTGGCCCATGCGGCGGAAGGCGAGCTCCGAGCCGACCAGGTAGAACTCCCACATCCGGCAGAAGCGCTCGTCGTAGAGCTCGGCGATCTTGGCCCGGTTGGCGCTGAAGCGCCGGCGCCAGGCACGCAGGGTCTCGGCGTAGTGCAGGCGCAGGACCTCGATATCGGTGACCCAGAGCCCGAGCCGCTCGACCACCGGCAGCACCTCGGACAGCGCCGGCGAGTAGCCGCCCGGGAAGATGTACCTGCGGATCCAGGGGTTGGTCGCGCCCGGCCCGTCCATCCGGCCGATCGAATGCACCAGCGCCACGCCGTCCTCGGCCAGCAGCCGGCGCAGACTGCCGAAGAACTCCTCGTAGTGCTTGACGCCGACGTGCTCGAACATGCCGACCGAGACGATCCGGTCGAACACGCCGGTCTGCTCGCGATAGTCGCGCAGCTCGAAGCGCACCCGGTCGGCGACCCCGCGGCGCTGGGCGCGTTCCCGGCTGACCTCGAGCTGGTGCTCGGAGAGGGTGATGCCGACCACTTGAGCGGCGCCGGCCTGCGCGAGGTAGAGCGCGAGGCCGCCCCAGCCCGAGCCGATGTCCAGGATCCGTTGCCCGGGCCGCAGCAGCAGCTTGGCTGCCAGGTGCCGCTTCTTGTCGAGCTGGGCCTGCTCGAGGTCGTCATGCGGATGGGTGAAGTAGGCGCAGGAATATTGCCGGTCGCTGTCCAGGAACAGGTCGTAGAGGCGATCCGACAGGTCGTAGTGATGGGCGACGTTGGCCTGCGCGCGGCGCACCGGGTTGTGCTGGTGCAGGCGGCGCAGCAGGCTGTGGCCGACGTTGAGGGCGCGACCGAACGGATGGGCAAACGCCCGGTGGCTGTTGACCGCGCAGATGTCCATGAAATCGTAGAGGGAGCCCTCCTCGACGGAGAGCGTGCCCTTCATGTAGGCCTCGCCGATGTGAAGGAAAGGGTTGAGCGCGAGGCGCCGGTGCAGGGCCCGGTCGTGCAGCCGGATGGTCGCTCGCGGGCCCTCCGTGCCGCCGGCTACGTGGCGGCAGCCGTCGGCATCGATGATCGCGAGGCGACCGGACGTCAAGACGCGACGGGCGAATTCCCAGAACAGCATCGTGACCAAGCCCTCCCAGCACGCGGGCCGCTAGAAGACAGAGCGGGTCCTTTGCCAAGCCTTAATTGGAGGTCTACTTGAACAGCGCCGGGGCCGTCAAATCGGGGCCTCTCAATCTAAGGTTGGTTCGCGCTGGGTCGATTGCCGTTATAGTTGAAAGCCGCTTCACGACTCCTTTTGTATGCTGACCTTGCTCTCCGGCTAACGTCCTCGCGTCCGCGACTGACAGGACCGGCGCTGAACAGCAACGACCCGCCTGTAATTAAGTTCCCGGATCGTCCAGCCGGACCAGCTGCTTGCCGAAGTTCGCGCTGCGCAACAGGCGCAGGAACGCCTGCGGCATCTGCTCGATGCCGTCCAGCACGTCCTCGCGGTGGCGCAGCCGGCCGGCCTTGGCCCAGGCCGCAAGCTGGCGCCGGCCCTCCTCGTAGCGCGCGGCGAAGTCGAACAGCAGAAAGCCCTCGACGCGCGCGCGCGTGACCAGGATCTGGCGGAGATGGCGAAGCCCGATGTCGGGCTGCTCGAAGCGCTCGGCGAGGGCTACCGTGCCGCAGACGATCACCCGGGCGTGCGGTGCGAGGTTCGCCATGACCGCGTCGTGGATCGGCCCGGCGGTGTTGTCGAGAAAGACGTCGACGCCGTCCGGGCAGGCCGCCCTCACGGCGGCGCCGAGATCCGCCGCGGTGCGGTAGTTGATGCCGGCATCGTAGCCGAGCTCGCGGCACCAGGCGAGCTTGGCCTCGCTGCTCGCGATCGCGACCGCGCGCGCCCCTTCGAGCTTCGCGATCTGGCCCGCGATCTGACCGACCCCGCCGGCCGCGGCCGAGATCACCACCGTCTCGCCGGCGCGCGGCCGGCCGACCTCGAGCAGGGCGAAATAGGCGGTGAGCCCGGGCAGGCCGAGATAGCCGAGCGCACTCTGGATCGGGCCCTGCTGCGGGTCGACTTTGCGCGTCCCCTCGGCGCCGAGCAGGGCGTACTCCTGCCAGCCGAAGCCGAAGCTCTCGACGATCTCGCCGGGCGCGAAGCCCGGCAGGTTGGAGCTCACGATGCGGCCGACGCCGCCGCCGGTCATCACCTGGCCGACCTGCACCCCGGCGGCGTAGTTGCGCGCCGGGCTGATCCGGCCGCGCATGTACGGGTCGACCGAGAGGTAGAGCGCCCGCACCAGCATCCGGCCGGGCCCGGGCTCCTCGACCGGGCGCGCGACGAGGCGCCAGTCGGACGGCTCGGGCATGCCCTCGGGATGCGCCGCGAGCAGCCACTGGCGATTGACGGGCCGGGCCTCGCCCGCACTGACCGATTCCATCGGCCTCCTCCTCCGCTGTTCGACACCTGAGGGGCCGAGCGTAGCGCAGCGCGGCGCCCTCAACCATCGATCGGTCTCGCAGGCCGAGGCGAAATGCTGTTTGATGCGCTGCCCGAGCCCCGTGTCCCGAGGAGGCGGTGCGATGCGCTGGTCAAAGGTGGTCACGGTCGTCGACGCCCACGCCGAGGGGGAGATCGGCCGGGTGATCACCGGCGGGGTGCTCGACCTGCCCGGCAGGACGATGCTGGACAAGATGCGCCACCTCAACGGCGTCGACGACCGGATCCGGCGGTTCGCCCTGCTCGAGCCGCGCGGCGCCGCCCAGATGTCGGCCAATCTCCTGCTGCCCCCGAGCCGTCCCGACGCCGACGCCGGCTTCATCGTGATGCAGCCCGACGCCTGCCACGCGATGTCGGGCTCGAACGCGATGTGCGTGACCACGGTACTGCTCGAGACCGGGATGTTGCCGATCAAGGAGCCGCAGACCCGGGTGGCGCTCGACACGCCGGCCGGGCTGGTGGTCGCCACGGCGAGCTGCCGCGAGGGCCGCTGCGAACGGGTGACGCTCGACCTCGTGCCGAGCTTCGTCGAGCATCTGGGGCAGCCGCTCGAGATCGAGGGGGTCGGCACGTTGCGCGTCGATGTCGCCTACGGCGGCGACTACTTCTGCCTGGTCGACGCCGCCGCCTGCGGCTTCGGCATCGCCCCGGGCGAGGCGCGCGACATGGTGGCGCTCGCGCGCCGGATCAAGCGCGCGGCGCGCCAGCAGATCCGGGTGCGTCACCCCGAGATTCCCGATCTGCGCGAGATCGGCTTCGTCATGTTCTGCGCCCGCGGCGGCGATGACGCGCCGCTGCGCAACGGCAACGTGATCCACCCCGGCCGCCTCGACCGCTCGCCCTGCGGCACCGGGACGGCGGCGCGGCTCGCGGTGATGCACGCCCGCGGCGAGATCCAGGTCGGCCAGGCGGTCGAGATGCGCTCGGTGATCGACAGCCGGTTCGACGCCCGGATCGTCGCCACGACGACGGTCGGCGGCCGGCCCGCGGTCGTGCCGCAGATCTCAGGGCGGGCCTGGATCTACGCGCTCAGCCAGCTCGGCCTCGACCCGACCGATCCCTATCCGCTGGGCTTCACCCTGGCCGACACCTGGGGGCCGGACGCGAGCTGAGCGCTCAGTGGATTGCGCCCGAGCCGCGATCGAGGGCCAGCGCCGCCGGGATCGCCACCCGGCGGGTCGGCGCATCGGAGCGGCCGATCGTCACGACCGCCAAGGGCAGCTGCAGCGCGTCGCGCTCGGCGCGGGCCACCGCGAGCGCGACCCGGCCCGAGTGGACGAACCAGCCGCAGTCCTCGAGCCGCTCCAGCTGGTCGCCGAGCCGGGCGAGCAGCCGGGCGCGCTCCGCCGCGGCGAGCCGCTCCCAGCTCTCCGCCGCGGCCGCGAACAGCTCGGCGAAACCCTCGATCGCGGCCGCCTCGGCCGCGCCTGACGCCTCGCCCCGATCGATCACGCGGGCGAACTGCGCGGCCTCGATGGCGGCGATGAGGTCACGGCCCGATTCGGCGAGCTGCAGCTCGACGCTGTGCTGCGGCGTTGGGTTCACCCTTGCTTCCTGTCCGTCGCGTTCCCGCGAGACTCCCCGATCGGCGCCGGGCGTGCAAGGGCTTCGGTCACCCGCTGCCGAGCGGATCCGGCTCGCCCGGACGGCCGCATCTCTGTTTTCGATATTTTTCCGTTTGACAATCAACGCCAGATAGAAATAGCTAGCGCCACAAGGGTTGGACCGTCACCAGGTATTTTGCCATGAGAATGATGTTGATCCGCCGTTCGCCGTCGCTGATCGCGATCGCGATGAGCGTCGTGATCCAGGCGACGCCGGCGCGCGCCGCCGACGTGCTGTTCACCTTCGGCGAGATGCTGCGCCTGCAGGATCTGCCGCTGGAATCGGCCGAGCGCCGATTGAGCGAGGAGGAGATCCTCCTCTACCAGAACTTCGAGTTCTACGCCTACACGGTGTTCGAGGCCCTGCAGGTGGCCAACGACGCCGCGCGCCTGATCGGCCGGGAGCCCCTGTTCTGCGAGCCGGCGGCCGTCTTCCACTTCCGCAAGGAGGGCGACATCGCCCGGCTCGCCGACTACGTCACGGGCGAGCTGTTCGCGCTCACCAAGGAGATCGGCGGGCCGCTCGACCGCTACGACGCGAAGCCGGCGAGCGCGGTGCTGCTGCTCGGCCTGCGCGCCGCCTTCCCCTGCCCCGATACCGGCCCGCAGCTCGCGCAGCGCTAGACCTGCCGCAAGCCGGCGCGATCGGAGAGCGCCGGCGCCCACCGCCTCCATGACCTGATTGCCGGCCGCGAGCCTGGAGCGCGCGGGATTCCATGCTATAGTCGCGCCCGTCGGCTCTACCTCCACCTGGACGCGCTGCCTTGCTGCTCCGCCCTGCTTCGAGCTGTCATCGATGTCGGTCTGGTCGCTGTCCCGCTGCCCCGCAACGCCAGCCCCGAGGCTCGACCCATGAAGCTCCACAACTCGCTGACCGGCCGCAAGGAGGTCTTCGCGCCGGCTAACCCTGAGCGGCCGACGATGTATGTCTGCGGCCCGACGGTCTACAATCATCCCCACATCGGCAACGCCCGCCCGGCGGTGGTCTTCGACGTGCTGTTCCGGCTGCTGCGACAGCGCCATGGCGACGTGCTTTATGCGCGCAACGTGACTGACGTCGACGATAGGATCATCGCCGCGGCAGAGCAGCAGGGCGTTCCGATCGAGGCGATCGTCGAGCGCTACACTGCCGCCTACCACGAGGACATGGCGGCGCTGAACGTCCTGCCGCCGACCATCGAGCCCTACGCCACGCGGCACATCCCCCAGATGCTGGCGATGATCGGCCGGCTGATCGAGCAGGGCCACGCCTACGAGACCCTGGGCCACGTGCTGTTCCACGTGCCGTCCTTTCCGGAGTACGGCCGCCTGTCGCACCGCTCGCGCGACGAGATGATCGACGGCGCGCGGGTCGAGGTTGCGCCCTACAAACGCGACCCAGCCGACTTCGTGCTGTGGAAGCCCTCGACACCCGAGCAGCCCGGCTGGGACAGTCCTTATGGCCGCGGCCGGCCCGGCTGGCACCTCGAGTGCTCGGCGATGGTCGCGGCCCATCTCGGCGTCACGATCGACATCCACGGCGGCGGTCAGGATCTGAAGTTCCCGCACCATGAGAACGAGCTCGCCCAGAGCGCCTGCGCCCACGGCGGCGCGCCGCTCGCCCGCTTCTGGCTGCACAACGGCTTCGTCGACATCGAGCAGGAGAAGATGTCGAAGTCGCTCGGCAACGTCGTGCTGGTGCGCGACCTGCTGGCCGATGCGCCCGGCGAGGCGATCCGCTACGCGCTGCTGAGCGCGCACTACCGCAAGCCGCTCGACTGGAGCGCCGCCGGCCTGACCCGAGCCAGGCGCGCGCTCGACCGGCTCTACCTGACGCTGCGCGAGCTGCCCGGACCGAGCCGGCCCGAGCCGGACGCGCCGATTCCGGAGGGCGTGCTCGCCGCGCTGGAGGACGATCTGAACACGCCCAAGGCGTTCGCCGCGCTGGCGGCGCTCGCGCGCTCGGCCAACGCCAGCGCCGACCCCGAGCGGCGCCGCGAGCTCAAGGCCGAGCTCCTCGCCGGCGGCGACGTCCTCGGGCTCCTGCAGCAGGAGCCCGAGACCTGGCTCAAGACCGCCGGCGAGACCGCGCTCGACGCCGCCGAGATCGACCGTCTGGTCGCGGCCCGCAGCGCCGCCCGGGCGGCGCGCGACTTCGCCGAGGCCGACCGCATCCGCGAGCGGCTGAGCGCCGCGGGCGTGACCCTTGAGGACGGCCCCGAGGGCACCCGCTGGCGCCTCGCCGGCTGAACGGGCAGGCAAGCGGCGACCGCTGCGACTACGGGCAGATGTAGCCTTCGCCGCTGGGGCTCCTGAAGCAGCCGACGGATTCCGGCAGGACCTGCTTGGGTAGCCAGAGGATGACGTCGGGGAAGAAGATGCAGAAGGCGATGGTGGCGAAGAACACCAGATAGAGCGGCAGCGAGGCGTACATGGCGGTCGTGAACTTCACGTCGCAGAACTTGCTCGCCATCAGCAGCGAGAGGCCGTAGGGCGGGGTGATCAGGCCGAACACCAGCGTGGTGATGATGGTCACGCCCATGTGCACCGAGTTGATGTCGCCGAGCAGAGCGAGCGCGGTCACGATCGGCATGAAGATGATGATCGCCGGCACCGCGTCGACGAAGTCGCCGACGATCACGAACAGCACGACCAGCAGGAACAGGATCACCGTCGGGTCGGTGCCGGCGGTGGTCTCGATCCAGCCCGAGACGATGTCGGGGCCGCGCAGATAGGCGAGCATCCAGCCGAACGCCGAGGCGCCGGCGACCGCGGCCATCGGGATAGCGTAGAGCAGGCCCGCGTGCATGAAGTCGCGCGGCAGCTGCCTGATGTGCTGCGGGCGCAGGACCGGGATCAGGACCAGGACGATGTAGGCGACCGCGGCGAGACCGGCCTCGGTCGGGGTGAACCAACCGGAGAGGATGCCGCCCATGATGATCACCGGGATCACCAGCGGCAACGAGGCGCGCTGGGTGGCAGTGGCCAGCTCCCGCAGCGTGGCGCGCTGGCGTCGGATGCCGGCCGGCCCGAACAGATAGCTGTAGATCATCAGGCCGATCCCGATCAGCACGCCCGGTACCACGCCGCCGAGGAACAGTCCGGCGATCGAGACGTTGCCGGTGGCGCCGTACACCACCGCCATGATCGAGGGCGGGATCAGGTTCGCGATCGTGGAGGCGGACGCGATCAGCGCCGCGGTGAAGCCGCGATCGTAGCCCTCGCGGTCCATCTCCGGAGCGACGGTCTTGCTCAGCACCGCCACGTCCGCGGTCGAGCTGCCCGAGATCCCGGCGAAGAACATCGAGAACAGGGTGACCACCTGGGCGAGGCCGCCGCGCAGATGGCCGACGATGGTCTGGGCAAGCACGATCATCCGCCGCGTCACGTCGGCCGAGGTCATCAGCTCGCCGACCAGCAGGAAGAACGGCACGGCGAGCAGCGCCTCGGCGTCGAGGCCGTTGAACAGCTGGCCGACCATCGACTGCATGCTGACCGGAGTCAGCATGGTCGCGACGAAGACCCCGGTCATGATCGCGAACGGCACCGGCACGCCGAGGTAGCCGAGGCCCAGGAAGAGCCCTGCCATGATGAAGAGGGTCCATCCCGAGCTCAGAATCAAACGTGGAACTCCTCTTCCTTCTCCGGCTGCGGCTCGAGAGCCGGAAAGCCGTGCCGCCAGCCGTTGACCAGCTGCTCGATCACGAACAGGCAGACGAAGGTCCCTGAGATCGGGATCGCGAGATACCACCAGGCGAGCGGCGTCAGAGACGGCATGCGGAAGCTGCCGAAGCCGTGGAGGAAGTTCTCCCAGCCGAACCAGACCATGCACAGGCCGCAGCCGAGAATGACCAAGCGGTTGAAGGTCTCGACGAGATGCCGCGTCGTGCCGGTCATCGCCTCGGTGATCGCGGAGAGCATCAGGTGATCGGCGCGCCGCGTGGCCACCGCCAGGCCGAGGAAGGCGCCGTAGATGAAGAACGCCGAGGTCACCTCCTGCAGCCACAGCCAGGGGACCTCGAGCGTGCGGGTGACGATGTCGAGGCCGACCGAGAGCGAGAAGCCGGCGATCGCGATCCCGCACAGCACCATCAGCACCACCTCGAGCGCCGTCGAAGGCGCGCCACTTGAGGTGGCGGTCGCGCTGCAGGACGATGCTCGGGCGCTCGCTCATCCTAGGCCTTGCGGGAGCTGCCTGGGCCCGGGGGCCGGGCCGGACGCAGCTGCGGCGGGGCGCTTCGCGGCACGCCCCGCCGCAGCCGTTCGGTGACGCTTCGCGCCTACTTGATGGCGCGGATCACCTCGACGATCGCGACCGCGTTCGGGCCGAGCTCCTTGGCGAGCTGGTCCTGGATCGGCTGCGCCGCCTCGATGAAGCCCGACTTGTCGACGTCCTCGACGATCTTGACGCCGATCTTCTTCAGCTCTTCGGCCGACTTCCGCTCGAGCTCGAGGGCGTGCGGCGGCTCCTGCTTGCCGACCTCGGCCGCGGCCTGCTCGACCCAGCCCTTCTCCTCGTCGGACAGGCTCTGCCAGGTCTTGTCGCTGACCCAGAGCAGGTTGTTGTTGGCCTCGTGCTGGGTGAACGACATCACCGGCGCCACCTCGTAGTGCTTGTTGGAGAGGTAGACGTTGACGCCGTTCTCGGCCATGTCGACGACCCCGGTCTGGAGCGAGGTGTAGACCTCGCCGAACGGCATGTGCACCGGCTGGGCGCCGTAGGCGGGGAAGTGGGTGTCCTCGGTCTTGGTCGCCTGGACCCGGATCTTCTTGCCCTGCAGGTCGTCGACGCTCGTGACCTCCTCCTTGGAGTAGATGTTGCGCAAGCCGAGCGTCATCACCGTGAGCACGTGGGCGCCCTCGACCGTGTCCTCGACCAGCTGCTTGACGGCGTCGTTGAGCTCGGGCGAGGCGACCGCGGTGGCGAGATGGTCCTCGTCCTCGAACAGGTAGTGCAGCGACATCACGCCGAGCTCGGGCGATACCGTGGCGCCGTTGGCCGAGGAGGTGATGATGAAGTCGATGTCGCCGGAGCGCACCTTCTGCAGCATCACCGGCTCCTGGCCGAGCTGGGCGCCGGGGAACTGGTTGATCTTGATCGTGCCGCCGCTGAGCTCGTCGAGCGTCTGCGCGAAGACGTCGCCGGCGAAGCCGTAGCCCGTGCTGTGTGGCTGGTCGTAGCCGAAGCTGAACTCGCGGACGTCCTGCGCGCCGGCGCCCTGGCCGAGTCCGGCCGCGAGCAGCGCGGCCGAGGCGATCAAAGGCTTCCTGAAATCCATGGTGACACTCCCTGAGCGGACGGCTTGCGCCGCGGTTGATTGTCGGTTGCCGACGGGCCAGGCCCGGTCGGATGTTGTGGCGTTTCGTCCGCCAAGGCAAGCGCCGGCGAGCGTACCCGGGGCGCGCCCGGGAGCGCCGGGTCAGGCCGCGAGGTCGAGCGCGCCCTCGGCCCCGAGCCGGGCCTCGGCGATCGCCTGGCGCAAGCGCTCGATCTCGCCCGCGCCGAGCTTCATCAGGGGCGGGCGGACCACCGCACGCGGCATGCGGCCGAGCAGCACCAGCGTCTCCTTCATGCGGTTGTGCATGTCGAGGAAGGGCGGCGCATAGAACGCCTGGGCGAGCGGGTAGATGCGCCGGTTGATCGCCTGGGCGCGCGCCAGGTCCTTGGCCTGGACCGCCTCGAACAGCGCGACCTGGAGGTCGGCGATCACGCTGCCGGCGCCGGACAGCAGACCGCCGCAGCCCATCACGAGCGAGCTCAAGAGCCAGCTCGAGTGGGTCGAGAGCACGGTAACCGGTCGCGGCAGCGACTGCAGCACTCGGATGTGGCGCTCGTGCAGCATCGCGTCGTTGCACCAGTCCTTGATCGCCCGGATCTGCGGCACCTCCTCGACCAGGCGCAGCAGGGTGTCGAGCGGATAGCCGAGCCCGCCCGCCATCGGGTACTGGAACAGGATGATCGGCAGGTCGCAGGCGTCGGCGATCGTCCGGAAGTGCGCCAGCGCCATCTCCGGCCGCAGCTGGCCGCCCATCGCCATCGGATTGGGCGGGAACACCAGCAGGCAGGAGGCGCCGGCGCGCGCCGCCATCCGGGCGAGCCGGGCGGCGTAGTGGCTGCCGTCGGCGTAGATGCCGTTGACCACGGGGATGCGGTCGCCGACCTCGTCCAGGGTGAGCGCCAGCACGCGCTCCTGCTCGGCGTCGCTGCAGGACGCCGCCTCGGAGGCGTGCGCGTTGACCGTGATCGCGCTGATGCCGCGCACGCCGACCACGCCCTGCAGATGCTTGCGATAGCCCTGCTCGTCGATCGCGTAGTCGGCCTCGAACGGCAGCAGACAGGCGGGAATCACGCCCTCGGGCCGGAAATCCGGGAACCGCGCCATCGCCAGATCCTCCCCAGGGTTCGGTTGCTCGGCGCCCCACCGGCGACGCCGGCGACGGTGAGCGGAACGTAGCCTTCGCCCGGGGGGCTGACAAGCGGCGCCGCCGCCGGGAACCGCGCCCTAGCTCACGGCAGCGTCCGGCTCGGTGACCAGCGAGCCCAGGTCCAGGGCCGGCGCGAGGACGCCCGGCGCCGTGCCGCCAGCGCCGGATTGCGACGAGCCGGCGTCGGACAGGACCTCGGCGAGGTCGAGCGCCGGGCCATCGAAGTCCACGGGCGCGACGTAGACTTGCGACGCGACCAGCTGCTCGCCGATCACGGTGAGATCACTCGCGTAGGTCACGAAGGCGCCGTCGGCCGAGATGTCGGGCGCCGCGAAGAACAGCCGTTGCGGGATCACGCCGCTGCTGTCGCCCTCGAGCTCGAGGCGCTGGACCAGCCCGGTCGCCATGTCCTTGACGAAGATGTCGGCGATGCCGTTGCCGTCGCCCGGGGCCAGGTTGCTGGAGGCGCTGCGAAAGACGATGAGGCGGCCGTCGCTGGAGATCGAGGGCGTGACGGAGTTGCCGTTGCCGTTGACGCCGAATGCGGAGCTGCTGACCAGCTCGATGTCGAGCACGGCACCGCCCGCCGGGTCGATCTCGGCCCGATAGATGTCGATCCCGGCGTCGCCGTCGGCGGCCACCAGGTTCGTGGCGGCGCTCTGGAAGGCGACGAAGCGGCCGTCGCTCGAGACCGCGGGCTGGGTCGACTCGCCGTTGCCGCCCTCGGTCAGGAGGATGTCCTGGCCGTCGCCGATCGAGCGCAGCAGGATCTGGCCCTCGCGCGCGTAGGCCAGCCAGTCGCCGTCGGGCGAAAGGTCGGGGCGCCCGGTGCCGAAGGTCGCCCGAGCCGGATTGGCGTCGCCGACCTCCGGGATGCTGAGGATCACCGCCCCGGTCGCGCTGTCGGCGACGATCGCGGTGCGGCCGCCGCCGTCGTCCTCGAACGCGACCCGGCTGCCGTCCTGGCTGATCGAGGGCTCGTCGGTGCCGCCAAGGTTGATCGACGCGCCACCGACCTCGGTCGCCACGACGTCGCCGCTGCCGTAGTCGCGGTGCGCGACGGTTGTGCCATCGCCCGAGACCGCGGACTTGTCCCGGCCGAGGGCGACCAGCGTCACCTCGCCGGTCACCAGGTCCTTGCGGAACAGATCGGAGTCGGTGTCGCTGCCGGTGCCGGCCACCAGGTTGTCCGCGCTGCTCGAGAAGGTGACGAAGCGGCCGTCGGCCGAGATGCTGGGCAGGAAGGCCCGGCCGTCTGCCGCCTCGCCGAGCGCGTTCGCGCTGACCAGGGTCGGTTCGGTCGGCAGCCCGGTCGGGAGCCCGAGGTCGCCCGGCCCCAGGGCCTCGACCTGCACGCCCTCGAGCCGGGCGAGAGCGACGAAGTCGCCGCCGACGCCGTCACGATCGACCGCGATCAGCGTGTCTTCGTCCTCGATCGTGAAGCGCACGAAGTCGGCCAACGGGTCGCCGGCCGCGAAGCCCCGCAGCAGCGGGCGCAGATCGAGCTGATCGACACCCTGCTCGAAGTCCTCGACGGTGTCGGGCGCGCCATCGACGGTCGAGAACCGGAAGATGTCGGCGCCGACGCCGCCGAGAAGGGCATCCGCGCCCGGCCCGCCGTCGAGCTCGTCGTCACCCGGCCCGCCGACCAGTCGATCGACACCCTTGCCGCCCTCGAGCCGGTCATCGCCGCCCTGCCCGCGCAATTGGTCGGCGCCGTCGCCACCCCGCAGGACGTCGTCGCCGGCGCCCCCGCGCAGGACGTCGCGGGCGCCATTGCCGGCCAGCCGGTCGGCGCCCGCTCCGCCATCGAGGAGATCCTGGCCGCGGCCGCCGAAGATCACGTCGTCGCCGACCTGGCCGAACAGCCGGTCGTCGCCGCCGCGCCCGGCAACGGTGTCGTTGCCGGCCAAGGCGTCGATCCGGTCGGCTCGCGGAGTCCCCTCCAGCACGTCGTCGCCGGCGGTCGGGGCGATCACCGCCGCCAGCGCCGAGCGTTCGCCCGAAACCGGGGCGCGCTCCGGGTCGAGCAGCGGGCTTCGGTCCACCATGGTGCTCCCTCCACGGCAAACGGGAGGCCAGCCGCCCCGGCCGTTCCCCGTCGCCGGGGTCGCCTGCGCGGGAGGTCCGCTCACGCGACCTGCCGGCGGGCACTATCGCGCTGGTTGATCCTGGTCCCGGCGTGATGCCGTCCGCTTGTAGCAACCCACTCGGAGCACGGTCAATCGAGCGGCCGGGCGGTCCGCCGGGGCTCGAGCCAACCTTGACGGTCCGAACGGCTGCGGCTTAGGGTTCGTGAAGGCGCTCCCGAAGGCGCATCCGCCTGCCGGCGCTCCGGCCCGCCAGGCGGCGCAATCAGAGAGGCACCCCGAGGGGAGAATCCGATGACCCTGTCGAACCGTCTGCGGGTCGGCGGCGCCGGCGCGGCGCTGGTCCTGCTCGCGACCGCCGGCTGGAGCTGGCCCTCACTGGCCCAGACCGAGATCAAGATCGGCTACATGAAGCACGCCATCCACGAGGCCAACGTCGCCATGATGGAGAAGTGGGCGGAGGCCAACGATGTCAAGCTGACCAAGATCCCGATGGCCTACGACGTCTTCCAGGAGAAGGTGACGGCGACGCTGACCTCGGGCGGCGACCAGTTCGACGTGATCTGGCACAACGACGACTGGGGCCAGCTGTGGGAGAAGTGGGTCGAGCCGACCGACGACACGCCCAACATGGACACGGTCGACCAGCACCCGCTGGAGGCTTTCTACAACGACGACGGCAAGGTCACGGTGGTGCCGATGGCGCACACCGTCGGCACCTTCTTCTACCGCACCGATCTCGTCGCGGAGGACGAGGTGCCGACCACCTTCCAGGAGCTGGTCGACGTCTCCAAGCGCCTGCAGGAAGAGGGCGCTGTCAAGTGGGGCTACGTCGGCGGAATGAAGATGAACCACACCTGGTTCAGCTTCTGGTGGACGATGTGGTCGAACAACTGCGACATCTTCCTGCCGATCTACGAGCGCGACAACCAGGTGCTCGAGGAGAACGGCTGGACGCCGGCGATCGATCAGCCCTGCCACCAGGAGGTCGTCGAGTTCTGGTGGGACGCGATCCACGGCGACAAGATCAGCCCGCCCGGCATGACCGCCTACGGCCGCGACGAGGCGAACGCGATCTTCATGGCGGGCGATGCGGCGTTCACGGTGGTCGACTCGACCCACTTCGGTGACTTCAACGACCAGAACAAGTCGCGGGTCGCCGGCAACGTCGGCATGGCGCCGATGCCGGTCGGGCCGCGCAACGACGCGCCGGTCGCCTGGAACGAGGTCTGGGGCTGGGCGATCCCCAAGGGCGTGCCCGAGGAGCGCAAGCAGGTCGCCAAGGAGATGCTGGGCGCGATGCTGACCGACATCGACGGCCAGGTCGCGCAGTGGCAGGAGACCGGCGGCCCGCCGCCCTCGCAGAAGGCCTGGGAGGTGATCGCCGGCCAGGACCCGGTGTTCGCCGAGCTCCAGCACGCCGTGTTCGAGCAGAACACGCCGATGCACGCCGCCTACTACTTCCCGAACTGGCCGGCGGTGCACAAGGCCTACTCGGACGTCGTGATCGGGGCCCTGACCGGGGCGCGCGAGGACATCCCGCAGGCGCTCAAGGACGGCGTGCAGACCGTCCACGACGCGGCCGTGCAGTGATCGGCCGGGCGCCGATGCCTGAGCTCCTCGTCGTGCCCGGCTGCGTTCCGGGGCTCCAGCCGTCCTGGCCTTCGGGCCGAGCCCGAGCGCGCCGCGGGGAAGCGGACCGGACCGGCGCGAGGCTTGATGGCGGAGCTCGCGCGCGACGCCGCGCCCAAGGCGCTGCCCGCCGCCGGCTGGGGGCGGCGCCTCGGCGAGAAGGAGCGCTTCATGCTGCTCCTGATCGCCCCGGCGGCGAGCGTCCTGGTCCTGTTCCAGGTCGTGCCGATCCTGATCGGCGCCAACGCGAGCTTCCGCCACTGGCCGCTGTACGATCCGAGCGGCGAGTGGCTCGGCCTGCAGCACTACGTCCGGGTGCTGACCGACCCGGTGTTCCTGGGCCTGGTGCTGCCCAACACGCTGCTGCTGATGGTGAGCTCGGTCGCGATCTCGCTCGTCCTGGGCCTGGCGCTCGCCCACCTCCTGAACCGCGACTTCCGCGGCCAGCGGCTGGTCCAGACCGTGATCCTGTTGCCGCTGATGATCGCGCCGGTGATCGCCGCGACCATGATGCGCTGGATCTTCAACGACCAGTTCGGTGTGGTCGCCGCGGTCTGGGAGGGGCTCGGCTTCGCGCCGATGGCCTGGCTCGCCGAGCGCTGGCCGGCGTTCGCGATCATCGTGTTCACCGACGTCTGGATCTGGACGCCGTGGTTCACGATCATCCTGCTCGCCGGGCTCAAGAGCCTGCCCAGGGAGCCCTACGAGGCGGCCGCGATCGATGCCGCCTCCAGGTGGCGCATGTTCACCCATCTGACCCTGCCGATGCTGCGCCCGGTGATCGCGGTCTGCGTCGTGATTCGCGCGATCGACGCCTTTCGGACCTTCGACCAGGTCTGGGTGATCAGCCAGGGCGGTCCGGCGCGCAGCACCGAGGTGTTCAGCGTCTATGCCTATGTCGAGGCGTTCCACAACCTCAACTTCGGCCGCGGCTCGGCGGCGGCGATCATCGGCGCGCTGATCATCATGGTGCTCGGGATCGCGCTCTACCGGGTGCTCGACCGCTACATGGACGTGTCGCGATGAGCGCGCCCGCGGCCACCGCGCTGCGCGCCTGAGCGCCGCGGCGGCGGCTTCTTCGACGCCTTGGCCCCGGGCGGCCGGCGCGTGCTCTTGGGCCTCGCCCTGCTCGCGACGCTCTTCCTGTTCGCCTTCCCGGCGCTGTGGCTGGTCCTGACCTCGCTGCGCCCGGGCTGGGCGGTGTTCTACGTCCACCGCGGCACCGACTTCACGCTCGCCAACTTCGCGACCGTGCTCGAGGAGGAGATCGTCGTCCACGCCTTCGTCAACAGCTTCGTGATCGCGACCGTGGCCACCGTGCTCTCGATCGCGGTGACGGTGACCTCGGGCTACATGCTCTCGCGCTTCAAGGGGCGGGTCGCGAGCACCTGGTTCGGCACGATCTACGTGTTCCGCACCGTGCCCTACATCTCCTGGGTGCTGCCGCTCTACTTCGTCACCCAGTGGCTCGGCATCTTCGACACCTACGCCGGGCTGCTGCTGCCGCACGTCGCCGTCCACATCTGCTTCTTCTCATGGATCATGAAGGGCTTCTTCGATTCGATCGATCCCTCGATGGAGTATGCGGCGCTGATCGACGGCTGCACCCGCTGGGGCGCGTTCCTGCGGGTCGCCTTGCCGGCGGCGATCCCCGGGATCGCCGCGCTGTCGATCCTGTGCTGGCTCTACACCTGGAACGAGTTCCTGTTCGCGCTGATCCTGACCTCCCACAACACGCCGATGATCACCGTCACCATGGCGCAGTTCGTGACCGAGCTCGGCACCGAGTGGAACCTGATGAGCGCGACCGCGGTGATGGCCATGGGGCCGGCGCTGATCGTCACCGATCTTCGGCCAGAAATACGTCATCCGGGGGCTTGCGGGTCTGAGTGGGGCACTTCGGAACCCCGGTCTGTGGAGGCCGGCCAGGGCGTCCCATCCCCGACTGTCCGGTCCGATCGAGCGGCGAGGCAGTCGCTGGCCGACGTGCGCGATGGCGCGGGTGACGCTCGCGGGCGTCGGCAAGCGCTATGGCGCGGTCACCGCGGTGAGCGACGTCGACCTCGTGGTCGAGGACCAGGAGTTCGTCGTGCTGGTCGGGCCGTCCGGCTGCGGCAAGTCGACCACGCTGCGCATGGTCGCCGGGCTCGAGGAGATCAGCGCCGGCACCATCGCGATCGGCGAGCGCGTGGTCAACCACCTGCCGCCCAAGGACCGCGACATCGCGATGGTGTTCCAGAACTACGCGCTCTACCAGCACATGAGCGTCTACGACAATCTCGCCTTCGGGCTGCGCAATCGGAAGGTGCCCGAGGCCCGGATCCGCGAGGAGATCGAGCGCGCGGTGCAGATCCTCGGGATCGGCGAATTGCTCGACCGCAAGCCGCGCCAGCTGTCCGGGCGGCCAGCAGCAGCGGGTCGCGCTCGGCCGCTGCATCGTGCGCCACCCGCAGGTGTTCCTGTTCGACGAGCCGCTCTCCAACCTCGACGCCAAGCTGCGCGCGCAGATGCGGGTCGAGCTCAAGCGCCTGCGCGAGCGCGTCGCCACGACCTCGATCTACGTCACCCACGACCAGGTCGAGGCGATGACGCTCGGCGATCGGGTGGTGGTGATGCGCGACGGCCTCGTGCAGCAGGTCGGCACGCCGCTCGAGATCTATTCGGCGCCGGTGTCGCGCTTCGTCGCCGGCTTCATCGGCTCGCCCGCGATGAACTTCATCGAGGTCGAGCTCGAGGGCCGGGGCGACGCGCTCGAGGCGCGCGCCGAGGGCCTGCGCCTCGCGGTGCCGGCGAGCCGGCGCGCGGCGCTCGCCGCCTACGCCGGGCGCCGGACGACGCTCGGCGTGCGGCCGGAGCACATCGCTGCTGCTGAACGGCGCGGCGCCGGGCGAGGCGGCCGCGCAGGGCCGGATCGAGGTGACCGAGCAGCTCGGCTCGGAGCTGCTGGCGGACGTGCTGATCGGCGCGACCTCGCTGGTGGTCAGCCGGGTCGACCCCGAGGCGAAGCTCGCGCGCGGCCAGCCGGTCGGGCTCGCCTTCAATCCCGCGCGCCTGCACTTCTTCGATCCCGCGAGCGGCGCGGCGATCGCCTGACGCAGGGAACCGCACCCGCAGAGGGGAAAGGAGAGAACGTGCTCGACGGCATGCGCGTGGTCAGCTTCTGCCACTACCTCCAGGGGCCGGCGGCGGCGCAGTACCTGGCCGACATGGGCGCCGACGTGATCAAGATCGAGCCGCCGCGCGGCGCCTACGAGCGCGACTGGTCGGGCGCCAAGACCTACGTCGACGGCATCTCGGCGTTCTACCTCTGCGCCAACCGCAACAAGCGCTCGATCGCGGTCGACCTCAAGCATCCGGACGCCAGGCCGGTGATCGAGCGGCTGCTGGCGAGCGCCGACGTGGTGATGGAGAACTTCCGCCCGGGCGTGATGGAGCGCCTGGGCTTCGGCTACGAGCGGATCAAGGGACTCAAGCCCGACATCATCTATGCCTCGGCGACCGGCTTCGGCCCGTCCGGGCCGATGGTCGCGCGCCCGGGCCAGGACCTTCTGATCCAGGCCTATTCCGGCCTCGTCGCGGTCACCGGCCATCTCGACGAGCGGCCGACGCCGGTCGGGCATGCCGCGGTCGACCAGCACGGCGCGGCGCTGTTCGCGCTCGGCATCGTCGGCGCCTACGTCAAGAAGCTGAAGTCCGGCCAGGGCACCCGGGTCGAGGCGAGCCTGCTCAATGCCGGCCTGGATCTGCAGACCGAGCCGCTCACGATCTATCTGACCCGCCAGCTGCAGTCGCCCGACGGGCGCAAGCTGATGAGCCGCAACGAGAACCTCGCCACCTGGTTCCACGAGGCGCCCTACGGCATCTACCGCTGCGCCGATGCCTGGCTCGCCCTCTCGATCAACGACACGGCGAAGCTCGCCAAGCGCGCTAGGCAGCGCCGAGCTCGCCGCGCTCGCCGGGCGCGACCGCTACGACGAGCGCGACCGGCTGGCCGAGATCGTCGCCGCGGCGGTCGCCGGGCGCGGCTTCGCCGAGCTCGCGGAGGGCTTCGAGCGCGAGGCGATCTGGTACCAGCGGGTGCACGAGTACGACGACCTGCCGGACGACCCGCAGATCCGCCACAACCAGGTGTTCCGCGAGGTGCCGGTGGGTCGCGGCCGGGCGATCCTGGTCAACCACCCGAACCGCTACGATGGCGCGGTGCCGCCGCTCCGCCACCTGGCGCTCGAGATCGGCGCCGACAGCCGGGAGGTACTGGGCGAGCTCGGCTATGGCGCGGACGAGATCGAGGCGCTGCTGGCGTCGGGCGCGATCCACGCCCCGGCGGCCGAGGCGGCGAGCGCGGAGGCAGGCGCATGAGACTTCCTGTGTCAAGCTCCCTCTGTTTGCGAGGGTGGCAGGGGCCGGAGGACGCCATCAAGGACGCGTCGCGCCGGCTGCGCCGGTCGCCTGCGGCGATCCTTGACGCCGGCCTCCGGCCCCTGCCGATGGGCTCGCAGATCGGGACGGGGGAACGGCGGCCTGGGTCAAGCGCGGCGACCGGTCCGGGCTCAGGCGGCGAGCGCTTGCGCGCCCCGGTGTCGGGCCGGGTCGTAGGGGACGCGGTCGGTCCAGGCGCGCCAGAGGACGCGCGCCCAGGCTCGGGCGAGGATGCGGATGGCGTGCGGGTGGTCGCAGCCGCTGGCGCGGGCGCGGCGGTAGACGTCGGCGGCCCAGGGGCTGTGATGGCGGGAGTTGTCGGCCATGCAGGTGAGCGCGGCGCGCAGGCGCTTGTTGCAGGCCCAGCGCCAGCCGACGCCTCGGGACTTGCCGCTCTGATAGGTGACGGGAGCGACGCCGGCCTCGGCGGCGAGCTGGTCCTCGGTCGGGAAGCGGGCGCGCACGTCGCCGAGCTCGGCCAGGATCTGGGCGGCGCAGACCCTGCCGGCTCTGGGGAAGGACATGACGATCCGGCCATCGGGCAGCGTCGGCGACCAGCGTGCTCGATGCGGCTGGTGAGCTTGGCGAGCTCGGCGACCAGGGCTTGCAGGGTGCGCGCGAGCGCGCGCACGAGCTCGCCCTTGGCTTCGGCCTCGGCTTCGCCGGCGCGGCCTTCGGGGGCGCTGCGCAGGCGTTCGAGCAGGGCCTCGGGGGAGCGGCGGCCGCAGTAGCGGTGCTGGGCGAGGAAGCCGGCCAGGCGCTTGGGCCCGAGGCGGGCGGCGGCTTCGGGCGTCGGATAGCGCTCGAGGAAGGCGAGCGCGATCGGGCTGGCGAGATCGCTGAAGATGCGGGCGGCGCCGGGCCAGAAGCTCTCCAGCAGGGCGCTCAGCTGGTTGGCCAGGGCGACCCGCGTGCCGACCAGGTCGTCGCGGCCGCGCACCAGGCCGCGCAGGGCCTTGATGGCGTCGGACTGGGGCGCGAGCGGCGCGCAGGCGGTGGCCGTCGGTGCGCAGGATGTCGGCCAGGATGAAGGCGTCGCCCGGGTCGCTCTTGGCGGCGACGGCGCGGTAGCGGGGCCGGCAGGCCTTGACCACGTTGGGATGGATCGGGGTGACGACGAAGCCCGCCTCGACCAGGGCATCGACCAGCAGGCCGGATGGCCGCTCGATCGCGATCGGGATCACCTCCGGCGCGCCCGTGCCTGTTGCAGGCGCGCGACCAGCGCCGCCAGGCCCGCCCGGTCGTGGCCGACCTCGAACCGGTCGAGCACCATGCCCTCGGCGTCGATCACGCAGACGGCGTGCGCGCCGCAGCCCCAGTCGACGCCGACCAACATCCCCATAGGCTCGTCTCCTCCGTCTGGCGTATGATCCCGACTGCCGGGAGCCCTGGCGGGATGCTCATTGACCGGCGCTCCGGGCGGCAACCCACGGCGCATCTTCCTGTAGCCCGTCGCGGACTCCCGGCCGCCGTCGCCCCGCTGGTCTCATGCGGGCCCTCGAAGGGCGAGCAACACTGGCGATCACGACGGCGGCACGGGACAAGCGCGCCCAAGCTAACCCCCCAGGCCACGAAGTCCATCATCGTCGACATGGCTACCTCCTCCGATCCGATGATGGATTGTTCGGGATAGGGAGATGCCCTGCGGCTGCAATCACGCGGGAGGGCTGACAATTGCGCTGCCGGTGAGCTATGACTGACCCGACCCGGCCGCCGCAACGATAAGCAAAGCCGCGTCGTCGCTGAGGAGGCGGCGGGAAGGCAACCTGCCCGCGCCAGGAATGGGAGGCAAACATGAGAGCCAAGGAGCTATCGGTGTTCGGGGTCGGGGCGCTGCTGGCGCTCGGCCACGGTGGCCAGGCGCTGGCGCAGAGTGCTGCCGAGCGTGCGGTCGAGGCGGCCAAGCAGTACGCCGGGACCGAGATCACGATCGTCTGGGAGGCGGGCCTGCAGGCGCTCGATCCGTTGAACTTCTCCGGCCCCAAGTGGAAGGAGCTGACCGGGATCGACGTCAGCGTGATCGAGGTGCCGACCGCCGAGATGTTCACCAAGATCCTGCAGGAGCACCGCGCCGGCACCGGCGCCTACGACGCCTTGAACGTGATCCCGTCCTGGATGCCCGACCTGGCGCGCGCCGGCGCGCTCGAGCCGCTCGACCCCTACGTCGACCAGTACGGCTATCGCGACGAGCTCGAGGAGATCGCGCCGGTCTACCGCGACAACCAGATGAAGGTCGGCGACACGATTTACGGCTTCCCCGACGACGGCGACGTGTTCGTGTTCTACTACCGCAAGGACATCTTCGAGGAGAACGGCCTCGAGGCGCCGAAGACCTGGGCCGAGTTCGCCGAGATCGGCCAGCAGCTCACCGACAAGTACGCGCCCGACATGTACGGCGCGGCGTTCTTCCGTGATGCGCCCTACGCCCAGTTTATGTTCCAGGAGCGCTTCCGGGTCGAAGGCGGCAAGTTCTTCGACGAGGACACCATGAAGGCGACCGTCAACAGCGACGTCGGCGTCAAGGTGCTGACCGAGATGCGGGAGGAGAACAAGTTCATGCCGCCCGGCGTCGAGACCTGGGGCTTCGTCGAGAACCTCGCGGCGTTCCTCGCCGGCGACACCGCGATGACCATCTCCTGGCCGCCCTACGGGCGTTGGGCGGCGGGCTACGGCACCGACGAGGAGGCGCTCTCCTGGGTCCCGAAATCGCAGATTGCCGGCAAGGTCGGCTACGCGCTGCCGCCGGGCGGCCACCCGCAGCTCGCCGCCGGCTTCTCCCTCGCCGTGTCGTCGTCATCGCAGAACAAGGAGCCGGCCTATCTGTTCATCCAGTGGCTGAACAGCAAGGACGTCAGCCTCGAGCGGGTGCAGCTGCCCTACGCGCTGCGCGATCCGTTCCGCGACGGCCACTTCGCGAGCGAGGCGTACAAATCGCGCTGGCCGGAGGCGCCGGAGTATCTCGCGGCGCTCGAGGCCGGCGCGGTGAGCGGCCTTTTGGATCTCTCGCTGATCCAGACCGACCAGTACGAGGAGGCGCTCCGCCAGGGCATCTCGCGCCTGTGGGCGGGCGAGGATCCGCAGGCGATCCTCGATGATGTCGCCGCGCGCTGGGACGCGGTGACCGAGCAGATTGGGGTCGACAAGCAGCGCGAGGCCTATCTGGACTGGGCCTCCAAGCCCAACGCCTATCCGAACTGAGGCTCGTGGCGGCGGCGGGTCGACGGCCGGCCCGCCGCCGGCGCGCCTGCGGCCGCCACTTCGGCTTGGCGGAGAACGGGGTTTCTGGCGTAGAGTTGCGGGACGTGAGCTGCACCAGGGGAGGCAAGTCATGGCGGGCGTGACCCCGAATGCCAAGAACCACGCGAACCTCGGGCCCAAGGACTCCCGCTTCGTCGAGGTCGACCGCCTGCCCTGGGAGCCGAGCCGGTTTCCGGGGGTCGAGACCAAAACCCTGTTCATCGACAAGCAGACCGGGTCGGTGACCGCGCTGATCCGGCTCGCGCCGGGCGCGCGCCTACCGGACCACGAGCATCCGCTCGCCGAGCAGAGCCTCGTGCTCGAGGGCGAGCTGGTCGACGACGACGGCCGCTGCGGCGCCGGCAACTTCGTCTGGCGGCCGGCCGGCAGCCGCCACGAGGCGTGGTCGCCCCAAGGCTGCCTAGTGCTCGGCATCTTCCAGGTGCCGAACAGGTTCTTCGAGCAGGGCGGCAAGGTCATCGACATCCTCGCGCAGGAGTGGGACCAGGCCTGGAGCGCCGCCGGCAACCTCAAGGCCGCCGGCTGAGGCTCGGTTCTCAGGGATCGCGCGGCCGATCTGCGCCCGGATCACCTGGCATGGCGGCAGCAGAGATCGTCATGGGTTCGCGCTGTAGCGGTCGGGTCGCCGCGCGGGCCGGCGCGGCGCTGGCCTTGGCCGGGGCTCTGGCTGTGGCCGGCGGGCTCCCGGCCGCGGCCCAGGAACCGATCCGGATCGGCTCGTTCCTCGCGGTGACCGGCCCGGCGGCGTTCCTGGGCGAGCCCGAGAAGAAGACCCTCGAGCTCTACGTCGACCGGATCAACGGCGAGGGCGGGGTGACTTGATCAGCCGCTCGAGCTGGTGATATACGACACCGGCATGAACGCCAAGGACGCGGTCACCGTCGTCAAGCGCCTGATCGAGCAGGACCAGGTCGACGCGCTGATCGGCGGCACCACCACCGGCGAGACGATGGCGGTGGTCAAGCTGGTCGAGGAGACCGGGCTGCCGTTCATCTCGCTGGCCGGCGCCTCGGTGATCGTCGACCCGGTGCAGAGCTGGGTGTTCAAGACCCCGCACACCGACCGCATGGCGGTCGACAAGATCTACCAGGACATGCGCCAGGAGGGGATCGCGGCGCTTGGGCTGATCGGCGGCTCGGGCGGCTTCGACCGGTCGTGCATCGCGAACGCGGAGGAGCTCGCCGCCAAGCACGGCCTCGAGATCAAGGCGCACGAGACCTACGGCGCCGGCGACACCGACATGACGCCCCAGCTGGCCAGGATCAACAACGCCGGGGTCGAGGCGGTGCTGTTCTGCGGCTTCGGCGCGGCGTCGGCCATCGTGACCAAGGACTACGCCCAGCTTGGCATCGAGCTGCCGCTCTACCACAACCACGGCAGCTGCTCGAAGCAGTTCATCGCCGGCGCCGGCGCCGCGGCGGAGGGCGTACGCCTGCCCTGCGCGGCGCTCCTGGTCGCCGACCAGCTGCCCGGGGACGACCCGCAGAAGGCGGTGGCCCAGAGCCTATACCGAGGCGACCGGCGACGAGGTCTCGACCTTCGGCGGCCACGCCTACGATGCGCTCCTGCTGCTGACCGACGCGCTCGAGCGCGCCGGCAGCCCGGAGCCCTCCGCGGTGCGCGACGCCCTCGAGGCGACCGACGGCCTGGTCGGGGTCGACGGCATCTTCACCATGTCGCCCGCCGACCACATGGGTCTCGGCCTCAGATCCTTCAAAATGCTCGCGGTCGAAAGCGGCGACTGGAAGTACCTGTATTAGAGCCGGGGATCCCGTGCGATCCCGGCCCAGAGCGCGTCATGCGCCCTGCGCCGCCCGCTGGGTTGTACATTGGCGCTGACGGCGCTGATCTCATATTGCTGATCCTTCCGAGCGGCAGGTTGTTTGTTCATGGGGCTTCACGATTGCCGCTTGTCGTCCGCTTTTTTCCTCGCATACCTTCGAAGGCTTCGACGAGAGAGGCCGCCAGCGAACCTCCGAGAGCGTCCCGTCATCTCTCGCGTGCTTCGATTGGATTTTTGTCAAACGCTTAACCGCCTGAAAGTCGACCGCGTCAACGTATCCCCGAAGCGCGTATAATCTTTGATCGTTGCCCGAATCCGGCCCTCCAGCAGTCCAACCCCGAAGAAAACCAAGACACTCCTCAACGTCCTCGACGCTGAGCCCAAGCGATCGAATGCCATCCGCCGTTAGTGCCTTCGCTGGGCACATTTGAAAAGGAAATTCATCCGCATAAGCGAGCGCAATTCTGGCAAGCTTCGCGACGTGCTCGCGACAACACTGAGCCACGTCCCGACCCTGCGATGTTTTGACTGACCTGGATCGTGATATTTGCGGTTGTGTGATTCACCTCGCTGCGTGGTGATGCAGCGGGGTGGAGCGATGGGCGCACCGGTACCGATCCGCGACGACATTCCAGCCGAGGACCTGCGCCGTCTGGCCCGGCAGGGAGACCGATGGCCGGGTGGCGTGTCGGCTGCTCGGCGTGGCCAATGCGGGCCGGCCGGGATGCCCCGGGCGCAGGCGGCTCGCCAGGCCGGGATGGACCGCCCGACCCTGCGCGACTGGGTGATCCGGTTCAACGCCGAGGGCGTGGCGGGGTTGCGCGATCGGGCCAAGAGCGGCCGGCCGAGCCGGTTGGATGAGGGCCAGCTGGCGGCGTTCAAGGCCCTGGTGCTGCGCGGTCCCGATCCGGAGCGCGACGGCGTGAGCAGCTGGCGGGCCAAGGATCTGTGTCGGATCGTCGAGGCGCGCTTCGGTGTCACCCATAGCGAGAATGGCATGCTCCGGCTGCTTCACGATCTGGGCCTGTCCTGGCCGAAGACACGGCCGATCCACCCCGGAGTCCGATCGGACACCTCGAAGAACCGGGTTTTTGGACTGATGGAGGCCGGTGAGAGGGCTGACGGTGGTGATGCGCTGGTGGAAGGGGCCGGGGGTCTGTCGTTTTCCGACAGTTGTTGCAATTTTGTACGCTTTGCGGTTGAGGTCAGGCCGGTTCCGGCCGCGTTTCGAACCAGGCGAGACGGCGCATGTTGGTGACCAGGTTGGCGAGGCCGAGCTTGGTGGTCGCGCGGGCCAGGCCGACCGAGCGGATGATCAGGCCGAGCCGGCACTTCTGGGCGGCGAACACGTGCTCGACCGCGACCCGGACCCGCGCCCGGGTGGCGTTGCCGCGGGCGATGTGCGGCGGCATCGGTCGGCCGCGCGGCTTCGGCCGCTGGAACTGGGGCACCAGCCCGCGCCGCGCCAGCAGCGCGACGTTGGCCGCCGAGCGGTAGGCGGTGTCGGCCCAGACCGGGCTCGCGGTGTTGTCGGGATCGAGCAGCCGGCCGAGCTGGCGGCCGTCGTGGGTCGCGGCGTCGGTGACCGCGAAGCTGCGGATGAAGCCGTGCCGGCGGTCGATCCCGAGGTGGTTCTTGTAGCCGAACACCGGCACCGCGATCTCGGCGGCGCGCGCGCTTGGGCTCGCCTGCGCCCGGCGGGCGCCGGCGGCCGCGCTTGATCGTCCAGCGGCCGTCGGTGTCCATCTGCGCCCGCTTCGCCTTCGACCAGGCCGCGGGCACGCGCGCCGGCCTTGACCGTCGCCTTCTCGTCCTGGGTGAGCCTCGGCCGGCGCGCCTCGACGATGGTCGCATCCACGATCTGCCCGCCCATCGCAAGATAGCCGGCGGCGCGCAGCGCGGCATCGAACCTGGCGAACAGGCGCTCGATGGCGGCGGCCTGGTCAGCTGCTCGCGGAACAGCCAGATGGTCTTGGCATCCGGCACCCGGTCTTCGAGCGCGAGCCCCAAAAAGCGCATGAACGAGAGCCGGTCCCGGATCTGATACTCGGTCTGGTCGTCGGAGAGCGTATAGAGCGTCTGCACTACCAGCACCTTGAACATCAAGACCGCGTCGTAGGGCGGGCGGCCGCCCTTGGCCCGGTCCGAGCGCTCGAGCGCCGCGTCCAGTTCGGCCCGAAACAGCTCGAAGTCGACCACCGCCGCCAGCCGCTCGAGCGGATCGCCCGCCGCCGACAACGCCGCATACCGCCGATCCAGATCGAAGAACCCCGGCTGACCCGCCATCCGCACCTCTCCGCTGCAATACGCAGCGGATTGAATCACATCCAGCCTTCATCCGCCAGCGGTTTTTCGAGGTGTCCGCTAGGCCGAGCTCGGTGACAACCTGCCAACCTCCAGGGCGCCAAGGACGAGATCGATGCCCAGGAGCTCTGAGAGCGGCGGCGCCACTCACTCGACCGGCGGGAACTCGGGGTACCTCGGCAGGTCGTCGGCTACATGGAGCCAGGGCAGGCGCTCGCTGTCCCAGTAGTGCAGGGTGGGCGCGATCCGTTCCGGGTGGTCGAGGCTGCCGATGGTGAGATCGATCAGGCCCGGGATGTACTCGGCGGTGAAGCTGATCGGCGTGCCGCAGGCCGCGCAGAAGCCGCGCTGCGCGCCGGGCGAGGAGGCGTAGGTGGTCGGCCTGCCTCTCAGGAACGCGACCTGCGCCTCCCGAAACATGGCCCAGGCGACCGCGGGCGCGGCGTTGGCGCGCCGGCACATGGTGCAATGACAGAGCGCGGCCAGCAGCGGCTCGCCGCTGACCCGGTAGCGGATCGCGCCGCACTGACAGCCGCCCTCCAACGATCGCTCGTCCATCAGCCTCTCCCAGGACAGCCACGACATCCGCCGGCCGCATCGCCCCTCAGCATCGCTGCTGCGGTGCGATCGGTCCAGCGGCAGGCGCGTTCCCGCGGCGGCGAGCGCCGGGACGTTGTTAAGGAGCCTCGGGCGCCGGCCGGAGGCCGCGGACGGTCCTGCGGCTGTCCGTCAGGCCGCGGCGTCGATGATCGCCCGGTACTCGGTCTCCGTGAACGCCTTGAGCGTCGTCGTCCGAACATTGCCGAGCGCGCAGAGAGAAAGCACGAACTTGGCGACCGCCGCGTCGTCGGGCGCCTCGATGGTCATGACGAAGTCGTAGGCGCCCATCGTCATGTAGACGCTCTTCCATTCGACGCCGAACTTCTTCGCCATCTCGCGCGCGTCCTGCTGACGCTGGGGTGCGCCCTTGGCATGTCTGATGCCCTGATCGGTCCACTGGGTGAGCAGGATGTACGACGGCATCGGTTTTACCCTCCCACGAGTTGAGGGGCGCCAGGCAGTCGCGCTGGGGCGGCACTCACCCGGACCGGCGGCGCGGCTGAGAGCGTCCGCGCGCGGATTTAGGAGCTTGCAGGCGAGCTTACAGGGGAATCGAGGTCGGCGTTGCGCGCAATCGGTCCGCAGAAGAGCTGCCGCACGGATCACGCGGGACGCCGGGCCGGTCCTCAGGACGGGCGCACCTCGGGCCGGCTGCCCGGGGCTTCATGGGTCCGCGAGGGATACCCTCCGCCCGGCCCGCGCCGAGGCGGCGATCGCCGCCAGCAGGCGCGCGATCTCGACGCCGCAGCGGCGGACGTCGGCCTCGGGTGCGGTGCGCGCCGCGACGTGGCCGAGGAACTCCCGGAACTGGCTCGCCAGCACGTCGACCGCGGTGGCGGGCGGCAGGCGCGGGATGCGCGCGTCGTCGAAGACCGGCCGCCAGAGGCCGTCCTGCAGCTCGTGGCGCACCCGGTGCCAGATCAGGCGCTCAGCTGGAAAGTCGATCTCGATCGCGCCGTCTTCGCCGCACAGCGCGACCTCCTTGCTGGTGAGCGCGCCCGGGGTGATCAGGTCGACGTGGCGGCCGGGCTGGATCAGGCCGGCCTCGACCTTGGCGAGGACGCCCTTCGGGTACTCGAGCAGGATCAGGGCGAGGTCGTCGAGGCCGCGGCCGAAGTGGTCGCGCCGGAGCGCGAAGGCCCGCTCGGGCGCGGCGCCGGCGAGCCAGCTGAAGTAGTCGAGGAAGTGGACCGCATCGCTCGCCGTGACGCCCATGTCGGCGCGCGCCCGCTTGAAGCCCGCGAAGGTGCCGGAGAGGTAGCGCAGCTCGCCGAGATCGCCCGCGGCGATGCGCTCCTTCGCGTAGCGGAACAGCGGGTGGTGGCGGAAGTAGTAGCCGACCTGGAGCACGCGCCCGCTCGCGGCGACCGTTGCGGCGAGGCGCTCGGCCGCGTCGAGCTCGCAGGTCAGCGGCTTCTCGCAGAACACGTCCCGGCCGGCCGCGAGCGCGGCCTCGCAGACGGCGACATGCGCGGGCGTCGCGGTCAGCACGTCGACCACCTCGACCCGGTCGAGCACCGTAGCGAAGTCGGCGACCACCCGCTCCGTCGGGAGGTTCCAGGCGGCCGCCCGGGCGCGCGCCGCGGGATCGGGATCGGCGAGCCAGAGCCGGCCGCCGAGGCCAAGGCGCAGCCAGGCCTCGAGGTGGACCGGGCCGAAGGCGCCGTAGCCGACCTGGAGGACGCCGCGCGGCGGCTCCGCGCTCATGCCCGGCCCCGAGACCCGCCGCATCGCGGGTCGGGGTCCGGCCGCGCGCTCACAGGCCGAGCTTGAACTCCTGCCAGCGGGTCTCGACCTCCTCGGCGTTCTCGAACCACCACTTGGCGTCGGCCAAGTGCTGCACGTCCTTGTTCGCCTTGGTGGTCGGGAACTGCCGATGCCGGTCCTGCGGCAGCAGCGGCTCGAGGTCCGGGCTGTTGCCGGTGTAGGAGACCACGTCGGCGGCGACCGCCTGGTTCTCCGGCACGCTCATCTCGTAGAAGATGCCGTTGGCGAGCTGCTTCTGGCTCGGCTCGGCGCCCTTGGGCACGACGAAGTAGGCGAGGTCGAGCTGGCCGTCCTCGAAGGTGAACTCGATCCCCTCCTGCCCGGCGACGCGGCCCGACCAGGCGACCGCGTACTGCACCTCGTTGTCCTTGAGGAGCTGCGGCGGCTGCGCGCCGGCCTGCCACCACACCGCGACGTGGTCCTTGATCCTCTCGAGGCTGGCGAACGCGCGGTCGAGGTCGAGCGGGTAGAGCTCCTCGACCGGCACGCCGTCGGCGAGCAGCGCCATCGGCAGGATGTAGGCGGCGTAGTCGGGCAGCGCGCGCTTGCCCGGGAAGGCCTCGACGTCCCAGAAGTCCTGCCAGCTCTGCGGCGCCTTGGCGTCCTCGCGCCACGCCATGATGGTCGAGTAGAACTGATAGCCGTAGCCCTTCTCGTCCTTGGCCTCCTCGAACATCGGCATCGGGTCGATCGCGTCCCAGTCGAGCGGCTCGACCAGGTCGAGCGCCTTGGCCTGCTCGAGCTCGGGGCTGGAGAGCTCGAGCACCACCGAGGTGACCGCACCCGCCTCGACCATGGCGCGCAGCTTGCCGAGCCCGCTCGGGTTCTCGCGCACGACCGCGACCCCGCTCTTCTCGGTGAACGGGTCGAGATAGCCCTTCTCGATCGAATCGCCGGACGGCCCGCCCGCCTCGGTCATGCGCAGCTCGCTGATGCCGTTCTGCTCGGCGACCTGCTTGATCTCCTCGTAGTCGACGGCGCCGGCGGGCTGCGCCGCCCACAGCAGCGCCGCGGCCGCGAGGGCAAGCGGCGCGGCCTGATGTCGGCATCGGCTTCGGAACGTCATCGGTCTGCCTCCCTGATCCAACGTGTCGCGGATGTGGATCTCGATCGTCGACCTTGCGCCCGAGGAGCGCCGAACGCAAGCGCTCGGGACGCCCGTGGCGCCAGCCGTGGCCTCGCGGGCGCAAGCGCCAGCACGCGGAGAGGAGGACCGACGTCGAGAGCGGCGCGGGCTTGGCGGCGCGCTCAGCATCGGGCGGGTTCAATTCGGTCGGGTCGCCGGACGTGGGGCTGGAGCTGGGGGGCCAGGAGCCTGCAGTAGCGCGGTCCGGGCCGCTCGACTCATGCAGCCGCAGCGGGCAGCATGAGAACCCACATGGCCGGCCGCGAAATAGGCCGTGGGACGAGCCGCTCGCGAAGTAGATCCGGGAACGAGTTGAAAGCCGACTGGGCTAGTGCCGCCGAAACGCTGCATCTAGACTGCGGCGACTGGGCCTGCCCCAGCTCGCAGGGTCGATCAACGCCAGCAGGTGCCCCCGCCGCCGCCCGGATCAGCACGTGCACCAGGCATCGGTTGATCTCGAAACGTAGCTCTTGGGCCCTGCGCCTAGCTCGCCGAGTGGCAGGTGCGGTTGCGCATCGGTTCGGTCACTTGCAGACCCACTCGCCAAGCGTAACGGCGTGTCGCGGCCCCCGCAGGCGATTTTTCCCGACCTCAGGGCCGTCGATCCGCACGAAGGTCCAGACCATCGCGAAAGTCCGCTCGACAACCGATGTGAATAAGCCGGAGCAGGATCAGGTAGTCTGGGAACGGCTTGGGCCGATCGTCAGCTCTCGCCCGGTCCTGGCAGGAGATCAGCCCCGAGGACCTCGCGAGAGTCGCCTGGACACAGGGCGCGCAGCCCTATTTCAAGTGCTGTGCTAAGTACTTGTTCATCTCGAACATCGTCACCTTGTCCTTTCCGAAGATCGGCCTGAGCTTATTGTCCGCCAGGATTTCCCGGCGGTTCTCGGGATTTTGCAGGTTCTGCTTCTTGATGTAGTCCCATACCTTCTTCACCGCCTGACCCCGGGGCAAGGGGTCGGGGCCGACCACGGCCGCCAATTCCTTGGACGGCTGCAGCGGCTTCAGGAGCGCGGGGTTGGTCTTCTTGGGCCCCGTGGTCGCTGAGCCTGCTTTCGCTCTCGGCGTTTTGGTCGTCATCCTTTCCTCCCAGCTGTGCGTGGGCCCTTTTGCGCCGGAGCCCTCTTTGGGGCACCCCGCGGCCGCGAGAATGCTGCCCTGGGCTCGTTCGCCGTCAATGCCGTTGCTCTTTGCCGGTGCCGGACACGGCAGTCCCCGATGTCAGGAACCAGCTGCTGAAGGCGGGGGTCCGGCGGCCTGATCGCCCCGCTGCCCTGAGGTCCCCAGCCGGGACGATGGCGCGAGCGAGTTCGAGCTATGGAGTGGACGCGCCGAGCTGCGATGCCGTGAACAACATGGAACCGCTCAACCCATCCGACGCCATGATGATGCCGGCTGCCACGCCGAGCTCGGAGAGAACCTTGATCCTGGCCCAGGCCCGCAGGTTGAGCTTGCGCCGCACCGCGCGGTTAGAGAATCTCCTTGGCAACAACAGCTAGCTGCGGGCTGCGCTCAGTACGCCATCAAGCCCGCACGCGCGCACATTGGGCGCGGTGATCGACTGTTAGAAGGCCCCGCGCGCCGGTAGCGCGTCGTCGAACCCTTGCCTCGCGAGGCTCGAGACCAAACCCGCCAGCAGGGAATGAACCTGTTCCTGGCGTGCGACGACGCGGGAGCGTCGCGGGTGCTCGAGCAGCCCCACCCGGACGTGATCGCGACGGTCACGCCCTGGGCGGGCTGCGCCTGCCGCGCGTCAACGTGAGCGCGTGACCATGGCGCGGATCCTTGACGCGCTCCTGGCTGTCGCGATCGTCGCGCAGGCAGTCTTGATCAACGCGCTCCTCCTGCACGTGTACGGCAACTGAACCTCAACCACGCCGGGCGCATCATGCGCCCGGCCCCACCTCTTCCGGAGTGACCTCGGTGACCAAGTTTCAGGCGATCATCCTCGGCCTTCATCCTGATCCTGACCGGCTATCAGGTCGGCTTCGCGTTCATGCCTCCTGACGCTCCTGACCCGATGCTGTACGCGATCGGCGGCGCGCTCGTCGTGCTCGTCACTCGCTGGCGGCTCGCGGCGCGGTGGAGCCCGGCGTGAAGCGCCGTTTGACGACCGCGCTCATGCTGCTCGTGCTCTTCGTGCTGCTCGCGATCAACGCAGGCCCAAAGAGGGAGCGTGCGAGTACGCCGAGAACTGGGCCCCGACCGGGCACGTGCGATTGAGGAGACGCTTCGATGATGACCTTCGGCAAAGCGCGCATGATCTGCGCCGTCGTCAACAGGACCGGCCGCCTCGGCTGAGGCCCCAGGCCTGACGTTCGGCAAAGTCGTCGGCGGCCTGCTCTTGTTGATCATGCTCTTCCAGGCTTTCGGCGGCTGACGCGTCGCACGTCGCGACGATCGACGGGCGGTCCTGCGGGGCCGCCCGTTTCATTTGCTACCGGCGCGCTGACAAGAAAACCGGTCGTGGCTCGGCGGTGACGGCGTGCGCGGATATCACGGTAGGCCGAACCCCTACTATGTTGCTGTGCCCCGCCTGGCTGGCGTGAAGGAGCCGTTAAGGAATCCGCTTCTGGTGTGCGGACTCCACGGTTAGCCACCGTACGGTCAGGCCGCCGTCTTTCCCCAGGGTGATGATGGCTCCGGCCCGTGGGCGCTCGGCCGCCCTCGACCTCAGCCTTCATGGTCACCGAGAGTTCGTCCGCATGTGTCACGAACACAGCCAGCTCGTAAGTGATCTCTTCGGCGGTATCCTTGGTGATGCGCAGCGCCGTGCCGAAGTGCGGGTCGGGTATGTCAAGCCCGACAACGATCTCGACGCGCCCGCTGCTTGCCTCTCGTGCATCGGCGAGGGCAGTGGCCACGTCCGCGAGCGGTTTCACCTCCTTCTTCTTGAACAGAGCAGCGAGCGCGTCGCGGGTGGCGTCAGCGGCTATCGGGCCGAGCGTCTCCAGGTAGGGCTTCAGAAACCACTTCGCCGATAGAGCAACGGCAGCCAAACCGCAACAGGACCAATCAGCTGAATGTATTGGGGGATTGTGGACGGGTCGCCCCTGCGAAAAATATGGTTGGGGACCGTCTACCTCGAAATGACGGCGGAGTTCCGTCGCAAGCCTTTGGGCTTGCTGAATCTCGATCCCCTCCGTAACGGTCAGCTCCAGTTGAGGCATCGCCACAATCTGCTACTTCGATCCATCTGAGGGGTCGGTGCCGCTGGCCCGACTTCAACGGGCAACCCCCGCATTACGAATGCGGTGCTCTGCCAAATTGAGCTACAGCGGCGCGCAGCACTCAAATAGCGATCAGCGCGAGTTTAGGCGCAACCGCGCTGAACCGCCCTGCACTAGTCGGTGTCCCACCGCCCAGCGGTCAGACATTTACGAATCAGCCGCTCTACCCCTGAGCTACTCCGGCCGGCGCCGCTAGTTAGCGAGTGGCCGGGGCGGCGTCAAGGCGTCGCGGCGCGCACGACCGAGGCCTCGCGGGTGTCGTGCGGGGCATCGGGGCCGGCGACCGTGGTCACCGCGCCGGCGGGCTGCGCGACGACGTCGGTCCGGGTCGCCGAGCGGCCCGGCGCGGTCACCGGCGGGATCAGCCGCGCCTCGGCGTCCTCGTGCAGCAGCGGCACGATCTTGGGCGGCGAGCCCCAGCGCAGGCTGTCGAAGCGGCCGTCGGGGCCGAACGCCGACCAGCCGGCGCGGACCTCGCCGGTGGTCGGGCACAGCCACGCCGGGTCGGGCGGCGCGTCGACCGCCTTGGCGAGCCAGGCGCGCGCCTTCTCGCCTTGGCCCTCGGCCTGCTCGACCTCGGCGAGCAGGCGGTAGACCGAGGCGGTCGGCGCCCGCCGGCGCGCGCGCTCGAGCGCGCTGCGCGCGGTCGGCCACTGCTTGGCCGCGATCGCCTGCTCGGCGAGCATCAGGTCGCTCTCGGCGTGGTCGGGCTCGAGCTGGTGCAGGCGCTCGGCGAGCTTGATCCGCTCCGCCGGCGGCTTGCCGCCGGCCTGGGCGAGGTAGGCCTTGGCGAGCGCCGGATGGGGCTGGGCGCGCCACGCCGCCTCGAGCACCTTGCGCGCCACCCGCGGCTGGTTGGTCTGCTCGGCGAGCTCGCTCGCCTGGACCGCGAGCGGCGCCAGGCTCGGCACCAGCTTGTGCGCCTTGCGGGCGAGCGCCAGGGCCTCGTAGGGGCGCCCGGCCTTGCGCTGCGCCGCCGCCTGCTGATGGAACAGGATCGCGCGCCGCCGGGTCGCGGTCGCGCGGTCGATCAGCCGGTGGCGCGCCATGTCGCCGACGGTGCTCAGCGCCTCGGTCCAGAGCCCGGCCCGGGTCTGCAGGTCGAACAGCGTGGTCAGCACCCAGGGCGTGGTCGGGCGCCGCAGATGGGCGCGCCGGGCGAGCCGCAGCGCGGTCGCGGTGTCGTCGTCCTTGATCGCCTGGGCGAGCAGGCCGCGCAGCCCCAGGAACTCGGTCTCCGGGTGCTTGAGCATCTCCTGGAACTTGAGCCGCGCGGCGCCTTCGTCGCCCTCCAGCTGGGCGGCCTGGGCGCTCAGCAGCAGGGTCGAGGGGTTGTGGTCGAGCAGCTTCTCGGCGCGGCGGTTGAGCGCCTTGGCGGCCGCGCTGTCGCCCGCCGCGGCCGCGACCAGACCCTGGGCGAGCGCGTGGTAGCCCTTGTCGATGCGCGACCGGCGCCGGCGCCGGCCAATCCGCCGCGGCGCGCCGCGCAGCATGCGCAGGAGCTCGAACACGGACCACCAGGAGGACGCCGAACAGCGCCAGCCCGACCAGCAGCACCGCGACCGAGGTCTCGATCTGCACACCCTGCCAGATCAGCGAGACCCGCCCCGGATGATCGGCGAACCAGGCGGCGAGCAGCGACAGGCCGACCGCGACGACGAGGAACACAATCAGCCGAATCATGGGTGTCCTTGCTGCATGGCTCTCGGGGGCTGTACTTGGCGCGTGCCGGGCGGTCCCGGGTCCCGGCGCCGGGCTCAGTTGCTCGGGGTCAGCAACTCGCCGGTCCGGGTCTGCAGCCGGTCGAGGGCCGCGCTGACCGCGAGCCGCGTCCTGGCCTCGGCGAGCCAGCTCGCGGCGGCCTCGGCCGCGGCCCCCTCCAGCGCCTCGACCTCGGCGACCGCGGCGGCGAGATCGCCGTCGGCGAGATGCGCCTCCGCCCGCGCCACCCGCGCCGCGGCGTCGTCGCCCTCGACGTCGGCGCCGACCGGGCGCACGGTCACCAGGCGCAGGAGATTGCCGGCCGCCTGGTCGATCAGGCTGTCGCCCTCGGGCGCGCGCGCGCTCTGCACGACCTCGCGCGCCACCTGCTCGAACGAGCGCCGCAGCTGCGCCAGGCTTGGCACCCCTGCGCTCGCGCTCGGCTCCAGCTCGGCGGCCGCCGCCCGCACCACCTCGTCGTCCGCGCCGAGCGCGCTCAGGCCGCGCAGCGGCGCGTCGTAGCCGCGCGACTGGGCGACCGCGCTGTCGATCTGGCTGGTGAGCAGGGCCAGCGCCGCCGCCTGCTCGCGCCGGTCGCCGGTCGCGGCGATGCGATCCTCGGTCGCGCTCAGGCGCGAGACCAGCCCTTCGACCTCGGCGCGTGCGGCGTCGCCGTGCTCAAGCAGCCCCTGGATCTGCTCCTCCAGCCCGTCGATCCGGCTCGCCAGGTCCTCGAGCCGGCTCTGGTTGCCCGCGCTCTGCTGGGCGAGCGGCACGAGGGCGTCGACCCGCTGCGCGAGCGCGTCGAGCCGCAGACGGAGGTCGGCCGCGATCGCGGCATCGGGCACGCTCGCCTCCAGCGCGCCGAGGCGCGCCTGCAGGGTCTCGATCACGGCGAGATCGCTCGCCGTGGCGTCGCCCTCCCCGAGCGCCTGCGCGGCGACCGTGGCGGACAGCTCGGCGAGCTCGTTCTGCAGCGCCTGGATCCGCTCGTCGGCGGCCGGCGCCTGCGCGCCCTCGGCGAGCGAGGTCTCGAGCGCAGCGATGCGATCGGCGAGCCCGGCCGCCGACGGCGCCATCTGCTCGAGCGCGTCGAGCCGCGCCTGCAGCTCCTCGTCGGGAGCGGATGGCGCGGCCTGCTCGAGCGCGGCGAGGCGGCTCTGCAGCTCCTCGTCGATCGCGGGCGGCGCAGCCTGCTCCAGCGCGTCGATGCGGCCGGCCAGCTGGTCCAGATCGGCGCCGCCGCCCCTCAGGTCCTCGAGGCTTGCCGCCAGCTGCTCGACCTGGCCGCGCAGGCTCGCGAGCTCGGCGCCGTCGTCCTGCCGGAGCAGGTAGCCCAGCACCAGCGCCGCGACGATGCCGCCGATCAGGCCACCGATCAGGCCGTTGCGGAAGCTGCCGCGCGCGCCGCCGCTCGGGCGGCGGCGTCCTGCCGCTCTGCGGCCGGCTCGGAGCGGGCGCGCCGGGCGGCGACCCGCCGCCGCCGGCCGGCGGACGGGCGCTCGGGGCGGGCCCGCCCGAGGGCGACGCGCCCGGCCTGCCGGGCTGGCCGCCGCTGGCCGCCGCTGCACTGGTCGCGACGCCCGGCTGGGCGGCGCCCGCCGGGTTGGCGCTCGCCGGGCTCGCGCTGGGTGGACCTGCATCGGTCGGCCTGGCGCCGGGAGGGGTCGCGCCCGCGGCCCCCGCCCCGGCTGGGCTCACGCCGGGAGCGGTCGGCCCCGCGCCACCCGGGTCTGCCGGACTCGTGCCGGACGCCTCGGCGACCCGCGGCCCGGCGCTCGCATGGGCGTCGGCCGTGCCTGCGGTGCCGTTGGCGGGCCGGCTGCCCGGGCTGCCGCTGGCCGCGCCCGTGGTGCCGGCCGAGGCCGGGCGGCTCTCCGGCGTCGGCTTCGAATTGGGCGGCCGTCGGCCCTTGTTGCGCGTCATCGGAACCTCTCGCCCGTGATCTTTGTTACGGATTGCCGCGCCTGCCGCTCCGCCCGCGCGGGGCACCGGCCTAGCATCTTCGTCCGACGCCTTCAAGCTGCGCCAGGAGCGACCCAACCTCCGGGCGAGGAGCTACGCGCACCGCCCGCCACTCCAGGCGACGGCAGCGCGCGGCGACCGCGGCGCTGAGGCAAATCGCCTCGGTCCGGCCGAGGCAACCGGCGAGCTGGTGCGCGGCGATCAGCTCGACCAGGGTCGTCGCGGTGCGAGGCGAGAACAGCAGCACGGCGTCGATCGCCTGGCGGCGGAGCGCCTCGACCACCGGCCCCGACAGGCCGCGCGCGGCGACCGCCCGATAGACGGTCTGGCGGCGCAGGGTGAAGCCGGCGGCGCGCAAGCGCCTCGGCGAGGCCGGGGCGCACCTCGGCGCCCGCGAGATGGAGCAGCGGGCCCGCCGCCGGCCGGCAGTGCGCGCCGATCAGGCGGGCGAGGCTCTGGGCGTCGCCCGCGGCGGCATGCACCTCCTCGCAGCCGTGCGCGCGCGCCGCGCGCGCCGTCGCCGCGCCGACGGCGAACACCGGCAGGCGGACGCCGGTCGCCGGCAGCGCCGGAACCGCGTTGGCGCTGGTCAGCACGATCGCCTGCGCGCCGGCGAGCGCCGCCACCACGCCCGGCAGCGGCTCGATCGTCAGCAGCGGCTCGATCGTCACCTCGTGGCCACGCGCCGCGAGGTCCGCGGCCAGCACTGCGGCCTCGGCGCGCGGCCGGGTGATCAGGACGCGCATGCGCTCCGCTCGCCCACGCCCGCCGCGGCGCGCCGTGCTCCCGGCATCAGTCGAAGAACCCGGGCCCAGCCCGCGCCCTGAGCTCGCGACCGGCGTCGCGCCCGAGCGCCTCGCCGTCCGCGAGCGGGCCCTGGCGCTCGGCGTGCAGGCAGACGCTGCCGTCCGGGCGCGCGATCAGGGCGCGCAGCCGGAGCTCCGTGCCGTCAGCCTCGGCATAGCCGGCGATCGGGGTGTGGCAGGAGCCATCGAGGGCCGCCAGCAGCGCCCGCTCGGCGCGCACGCAGGCGCTGGTCGGCGGATCGTCGACCGCTCCCAGCAGCGCCCGCGTGGGCGCATCGTCCGCGCGGCATTCGACCCCGATCGCGCCCTGGCCGACCGCCGGCAGCATCGCCTCGGGCGCCAGGACCACGGCGCCCGCGGGCATGATCCCCAGGCGCCTCAGCCCGGCCAGCGCGAGCAGCGTCGCGTCGACCTCGCCGGCCGCGAGCTTGCGCAGCCGGGTCTCGACGTTGCCGCGCAGCGTGGCCACCCGGAGGTCGGGCCGGCGCGCCAGCAGCTGCGCCTGGCGCCGGAGCGAGGCGCTGCCGACGAGCGCGCGCCGCGGCAGGGACCTCGAGCCCGCCCGCGCCGCGGGCGATCAGGACGTCGCGCGCATCCTCGCGCGCGAGCATGGCGCCGATCGTCAGGCCGACCGGCAGCCAGGTCGGCAGGTCCTTCATCGAGTGCACCGCGACGTCGATGCTCTTCTCGAGCAGCGCGGTCTCGATCTCCTTGCAGAACAGGCCCTTGCCGCCGAGCTCGGCGAGCGGCCGGTCCTTCACCCGGTCGCCGGTCGTGGTGATCGCCACGACCTCGAGGCAGCCGGGCGCGGCGAGCTCCGGGTGGGCCGCTTCGAGCGCCTGGCAGACCAGGGCGGCCTGGACGCGGGCGAGCGGCGAGCCGCGGGTGCCGATGCGCAGACGGGGGGTCATGTCGGAGATCTGGTTATAGCGGACGCGGCCGACTATGTCCTGGCATCATGTCCCAAGCCGCCCCGACGAGCGCGCCGCGCGTGGTGCTCGGCATCGAGACCAGCTGCGACGAGACCGCGGCCGCCCTGGTGGACGGCGAGCGCCGGGTGCTGGCGGAGGCGCTCTACAGCCAGGAGCAGCGCCACGCGCCGTTCGGCGGCGTGGTGCCCGAGATCGCGGCGCGCGCCCACGTCCTGATCCTCGACCGCCTGATCGCCCGGGTGATGGCCGCGGCCGGGCTGCGCTTCGAGCAGCTCGCAGGCGTCGCGGCGACCGCCGGGCCGGGGCTGATCGGCGGCCTGATCGTGGGCCTGGTGACCGCCAAGGCGATCTGCGCGGTGCACCGCCTGCCGCTGCTCGCGATCAACCACCTCGAGGGCCACGCCTTGACGGCGCGCCTCACCGACGCTGTGGCCTTTCCCTATCTGTTGCTGCTGATCTCGGGCGGCCATTGCCAGCTGCTCGTGGCGCTCGGCGTCGGGCGCTACCGGCGCCTCGGCACGACGGTCGACGACGCGCTCGGCGAGGCCTTCGACAAGGCCGCCAAGATGCTGGAGCTGGGCTTTCCGGGCGGACCGGCGGTCGAGCGCGCGGCGCGGGCAGGGGACCCGCACCGCTTTCCGCTGCCGCGCCCGCTGCTCGGCCAGCCCGGCTGCCACTTCTCGTTCTCCGGCCTCAAGACGGCGCTGCGCCAGACCATCGAGCGGATCGGTCCCGCGGCGCTCGAGCCGCCCACGCGGGGCGACCTCTGCGCGAGCTTCCAGGCCGCGGCCGGCGAGGTCCTGGTCGACCGCACGCGCCGGGCGATCGCGATCCTGCGGGCGGACTACCCGGGCGCCGATACGCTGGTCGTCGCCGGCGGCGTCGCCGCGAACGCCGAGCTGCGGGCGCGCCTCGCCGGCCTCGCCGCCCGGCAGGAGCTGCGCCTGATCATCCCGCCGCCCGCCTTGTGCACCGACAACGGCGTGATGATCGCCTGGGCCGGTCTCGAGCGCCTGGCGCTCGGGCTGATCGACGACCTCAGCGCGCCGGCCCGCGCGCGCTGGCCGCTCGATCCCGCGGCCGAGCCCGCGCTCGGCGCCGGCGTCAAGGCGTAGTGGCCTCGCCTCCCGCGCTGTATCTAGTCCTCATCGATGGTTCATATTACCACCGATTGCGCTACAAGGGGGTAAATCTAGCTCGCGTCATCACGGCCTGGAGCGATGCCGATCAGGAAACGCGCGCGAAGACTGCCGTTCGAGCTCCGGCTGCTGTGGTGGCTCGTCAGGCTGACCTGGAAAGGCGCCTCGCACCTGTCCTATGCGCTGCTCGCGGCGCTCGGCTCGCTGCTCTGGCTGCTCGGCTGGCCCCTGCGACGACGCCCGGAGGTTGCGATCGAATGGCCCACGGCCGACGCGTTCTACCGCTCCCACCGCTGGCGGCGCCTGCGGATCGACGCTCTTGAGGGCAACCGCGAGCGCTACGGCGCGCTCACCTGCGAGTGCTGCCTCACGACGCGGACCGGCCAGTGGCACGTCGACCACGTCCAGCCACGGGCGCGCTACCCGGAGCTGGCGCTCGAGCCCACGAACCTGCAGGTGCTCTGCGCCGACTGCAATCTCGGCAAGGGCACGCGCTACGCGACCGACTGGCGCGCCGAGGAGCCGGCCTGAGGCGCGCGGCGCCGCCGGCGCTGCTCACTTGGGCTTCAGCTCCATCCCGGTCTTCTGGTTGACGAACTGCAGCGTGTAGGCCTTGGACAGGTCGAGATCGGCCGGGTAGAGGCCGGCATCGGCGGCGAACTGGAAGAAGTCGCGCCAGCGCTCGTCGGTCATGGCGCCGATCCCGTGCTCCTGCGCCTCGCGCGAATCGACGATCCCGTACTCCTTGAGCTTCCTGATCGAGTAGTCGATCTGCGCGTCGGTCATCTCGGGGTTGTCGGCCTTGATCAGCTCGTTGGCGGGCGTCGGATCGCCGTAGAGATAGCTGTACCAGCCCTCGATCGAGGCATCGACGAAGCGCTGCACCAGGTCCGGGTCCTCCTCGACCAGCCGCCAGCTGGTCTCGATCGTGGTCGAGTAGGTGTCGTAGCCGGCATCCGCGAGCAGGAACACCTTGGGCGTGAAGCCGCCCTCGCGCTCGATCGCGAACGGCTCGGAGGTCAGGTAGCCCTGCTGGATCGCGCTCGCGTCGGCGAGGAACGGCGCCGGGTTGAAGGTATACGGGCGGATCATGTCGTCGGTGTAGCCGTACTCGACCTTGAGCCACTCCCAGAAGGTCGTGCGCGCGTCCTGCGAGATCAGGATCGGGTGGCCCTTGAGGTCGGCCAGCGTCTCGAAGCCCTGGTCCGGGTGCGCCATCAGGATCTGCGGGTCCTTCTGGAAGGTCGCCGCGACCGTGACCATCGGGACGTCGTTCTGGACGTAGTTGAAGGCGCCGAACACGTTGCCGCCCATGTTGAAGTCGATCTTGCCGGCGGCGAGCAGCTGCGAGTGGTTGACCTGCGGCCCGCCGGGCCGGATGGTGACCTCGAGCCCGTACTTCTCGTAGATCCCGGTCGCCACCGCCTGATAGAAGCCGCCGTGCTCGGCCTGGGCCTTCCAATTGGTCCCGAAGGTGACCTGGTCCTGCGCCTGGGCGCTGCCCGCGGCGGTCGCCAGACCCCACGCCAGGGCGATTGCGACGCGCGTGCTCATGATCCTCTCCCGTAGTCCCGGCGACGGTTGCCTGACCCGCCGCTCTGGCCGTATCTCAGCAGATCCCAGGCGACAGGCCTAGAGCCGAGCGCGCCGCCACCGCCCAAGGGCCGACCGATGCTGATCGCGCAGATCTCGGACCTGCACTTCCTGCCCGCTGGCATCCTCGCCTTCGGCAAGGTCGACGTCGCGGGCTGCCTCGAGCGCGCGATCGCCCATCTGAACCAGCTCGACCCGGCGCCGGACCTGGTGCTGATCACCGGCGATCTGACCAATGACGGCGACGACGCGGCCTATGAGCAGCTGGCGCTGATGCTGGAGCACCTGGATGCGCCCTACTATCCCCTGATCGGCAACCACGACCCGCGCGAGGCGGCGCGCCGGACCTTCGCGCACCTCGGCTGCCTGCCGTCGCGCGGGCGCCTGTGCTACACGATCGACGACTTCCCGATCCGGATCGTGGCGCTCGACAGCATGGTCGAGCGCCGGCCCTACGGCACGCTCGGTCCCGAGCAGCTCGCCTGGCTCGATGCGCGGCTCAAGGAGCGGCCGAAGAAGCCGACGCTGGTCGCCCTCCACCACCCGCCGATCCGCACCGGGATCGGCCACATGGACCACTCGATGCTGCGCGACGCCGAGGAGCTGGCCGCGGTGATCGCCCGCCATCCGCAGGTCGAGCGGGTGCTGTGCGGCCACGTCCACCGCCCCGTGCAGCAGCGCTTCGCCGGCACGATCGCGCAGATCGCGCCCGGCGTCGCCCACCAGATCAAGCTGGTCCTCGGCGAGGAGCGCGGCCCCTGGATCTGCGAGCCGCCGGCCGTGCTGCTCCACTATTGGAACGGCACCCGGGTGGTCACCCATCAGAGCCTGATCGGCAGCTACGGCCCGAGCGGCCGCTTCTCCGACCCCCACCGGGCGGCGGCCGAAGCCTCGACCGAGGTAGCTTGTCCGAGTAATCAGGTTCGTCGCCATTGAAGTCAGCATCTTGTGCCTCCATGCGGTGAATCGCTACTACATGTTGACCACGAGAGCGGAATTCGCTATTACTCGGACAGGCTCCTAGTGGTCGAAATCTGACGGTTGGTACCCGGCCCGCATCCCCGCTGCCGGACACACAGAGCGGCCGGTCGTGTCCCGAAGCCGACGGCGGAATACCTGCTGATGCGGATCGTTGCCCCTGTCCCGTGACAGGGACATACTTGGCGGCGGTACCAAGGGAACCTCACGATTAGATTAGTCGCAGGGGAAGGTGATCATGGTCGGGATGCGCATCTTGCTCGGCGCGGTGCTTGCGGTCGGAGTTCGCCACGTCGTCTGCGCAGGCCGAGGTCCGGATCGGAGCCGCGACGCCGTTGACCGGCACCATGGCGTGGTTCGGCGAGCAGCACGAACGGGGGGCTGCCATGGCCGTGGCTGAGCTCAACCAGGCCGGCGGCCTGCTCGGCGAACCGATCGAATTGATCGTTGCCGACGATTACTGCGATGGTGAGCAGGGCGTCGCTGCGGCGCGCAAGCTGATCGCCGACGGCGTCGTGTTCGTCGCCGGACATCTCTGCTCGGGCGCCGCCATCCCGGCTTCCGCGCTGTACGAGGGGGCCGGCGTCATCATGATCGCTCCAACCGCGACCAACCCGAAACTGACCGAGCAGGGCTTCCGCCATGTGTTTCGGGTGGTCGATCGGGATTCCGAGCAGGCCAGGTTGGCCGGCGACTACCTCGCGGAGCGGTGGTCCGACGCGAGGATCGCGATCCTGCACGACGGCACGGTCTATGGGCAGGACCTGGCCGAAGAGACCAGGAGACAGCTCGACCGACGCGGCGTCAAGGTGACCCAATTCGGGGAGATCGTCCCTGGCCAGCCGGAATACAGCGAGACGGTTACCGCGCTCGAGGCCGCGGGGATCGAGGTGCTCTTCTACGGCGGGTACACCGCCGAGGCCGCCCTGATCGCGCGCCATGCGCATGAGCGCGGCTATGACCTTCAGCTGCTCGGCAGCGACAATCTGAACAGCGAGTATTTCCTGCGCGTCGCGGGCCCGGCCGCCAAGGGGGTGCGCTTCGTGTCGATGGCCGACCCACGCCGCCATGAGGCGGCGGCGCCGGTGGTCGCCAAGTTCCGCGCGGAGGGATACGAGCCCGAAGGTTTCACGCTGTACGGGTACGCCGTGGTTCAGGTCTGGGCGCAGGCGGTCGAGAAGGCGGGCACGTTCGCGGCCGACGCCGTGGTCGAGGCCTTGCGCCACAACGAGTTCGAGACGGTTCTCGGCCGTCTGGGCTTCGACGACAAGGGCGACGTGACCGGGGTGGATTCGTTCACCTGGTACGTCTGGTCCGACAGCGGATATCATCCGGCGGAAAGCGAGTAGGCCACAAGGGTTCAGCGAACCGCTAAGACGGTGTGGTCGCATCGCGCTGGCCTAACTAGCGCTACCCAGTCTCTCACGTCTCGGCATCGCCCTCGGTCTGCTCGGCCTGGATCCTGGCGCGGGCGACCTCGATCTCCGCGCTCGCTCCTGGCTGAAAAGCCGAACTCCGGCCAGCGTCTCCGAAGCCCGCGTGCTTCAGGTATCTTCCGTTGGATCTCGACCTAGTCGGTCGCGTCGGCATAGTTGCCGGAGAGGAAGAAGTCCCAGAGCGCGTAGGCGGTCGCGACCAGCGCGATCCAGAACCATAAGCCCCCCGGCTCGAGCCAGCTCTCGATTCCGACCCACAGCGCGCAGGCCGCGGTCGTCGCCACCCTGCGGTGGAGCGGCTTCAGCCAGGGGTGCGGTTGCATCTGACCTTCCGTGCCGACCTGCCCTGCACGCCAGTGTAGCACCAGGGTCGCGCCCGCGCGCCGAGATCAGGGGCTTGTGCCGCAGGCAAGGTTCGGGGCAGCATCGCCGGCCCCTGGAGCGAGCTCCTGCGAGCGAGACGATGTGCGGCCGTTATCTGCTCACCACGCCGGTCGATGCGCTGGGCCAGCTGTTCCGGTTCATGGAGCGGCCCAACCTCGGCCCGCGCTACAACATCGCCCCGACCCAGGACGTGCCGATCGTCCGCCGGACCCGCGCCGGCGACGGACGCGAGCTGCGCCTGGTGCGCTGGGGTCTGGTGCCCTACTGGGCGGACGACGTGAAGATCGGCAACCGCCTGATCAACGCGCGCGCCGAGACGCTCGAGCGCACGCCCGCGTTCCGCGAGGCCTTCCAGCGGCGCCGCTGCCTGGTGCCGGCCGACGGCTTCTTCGAATGGCATAAAGCAGGCAAGACCAGGCAGCCGCTGCTGATCCGCCGCAGGGACGAGGCGCCCTTCGCCTTCGCCGGGCTGTGGGAGCGCTGGCGGCAGGCGGACGGCCAGATCCTGCGCTCCTGCACGATCGTCACCTGTCCGGCCAATGCGCTGGTCGCGCCGGTCCACGACCGCATGCCGGTGATCCTCGACCCCGGCGACTTCGAGCGCTGGCTCGATCCCGAGGCGGGCGGCGCCGAGCTGCTGCGGCCCTGCCCGGCCGACTGGCTGCAGGCCTACGAGGTCAGCCCTCGGGTCAACAGCCCGGCCAACGACGATCCGGACTGCATCGCACCCCGGGCACCGGCGGCCGAACAGCGCAGCCTCCTCTAGGCGATTGCCCTTCGCCGCGAATTCGGCCGATTGTTGCGATGGTGTAGAACCCAGAATGGAGGGGGTCGAGGGATGCCTGAGCCGATTTGGTTCAGGCGATCGAGGCAACGCCATGACCGCCAAACACCGAGCGCCGGGCGGCGCGAGCGCCGATCCGCCGGCCGATGCGGAAGTCGAGCTCAAGCTCCGCGGTGATCCGGAGGTCCTGAAGGCGCTGTTCGCCGACCCGGCGATCCGCGCCAGGGCGACCGGCCGGGGCAGCACCCGACGCCTGGAGAACGTCTACTACGACACCCCGGACCAGCGTCTGCGGGCCGGAGGCCTGGCGTTCCGGGTGCGCAAGGATGGCCGCCGCTACGTCCAGACGCTGAAGTCCAACGATGCGAGCGGCATGGTCGCCTGTCGCGGCGAGTGGCAGGCGCCGCTGCCCTCGGCCGAGCCCGACCTGCGGCTCCTGCCGTCCGGCGCCACCGAGGCCCTGGACGGTCTCGCTGCCGTCGACGGCCTGCGTCCGCTGTTCACCACCCGGGTGCGACGCGCCAGCCGCCGGCTCCAGATCGCCGACCGCGACGGTCGGCCGAGCCTGGTCGAGGCCGCGCTCGACCTCGGCGCGATCGAGGCCGACGGCAGCTCGCAACCGATCGCCGAGATCGAGCTCGAGCTGCTCGACGGCTCGCCCACGGCGCTCTACGACCTGGCGCTGGAGCTCGACCAGCTGAGCCCGCTGCGGCTCGAGACCCGGAGCAAGTCCGCGCGCGGCTACGCGCTCGCCCGGCGCGAGGCGCCGGCCGTGCACAAGGCCGCGCCGCTCGCCCTCGGCCCCCGCACCACGGTCGACGGGGCGATCGGCTCGATCCTGCGCGCCTGCCTGCAGCACTGGTGCGCCAACGAGGCCGCCGCCCTGGACGGGCGCGACCCGGAGGGCGTCCATCAGATGCGGGTCGCGCTGCGTCGGCTGCGCTCGGCGGTCTCGGTGTTCGGCCACCTGATCCTGCCCGAGCGCCGGGCCTGGCTCGCCGATGAGACCAAGCAGATCATCGGCGGACTCGGCGCCGCGCGCGACTGGGACGTGTTCCTGACCGAAGCGCTGGCCAGGGTGATCGCCGCGCGACCGCAGGACGGCCGGCTCCTTGCCCTCGGCGAGGCCGCGCGGACCGCGCAGGCCGAGGGCTATGCGACGCGCGCGCGCCATGGTCGGCTCGCCCTCCTACACGCGCTTTCTGCTCCAGCTCGGGCGCTGGATCGAGGCGAGCGGCTGGCGCGACGAGGCGAGCGCCAAGGGGGCTGCCTGGCTCGACCGGCCGGTCGGCGCCTTCGCCGATCGCCTCCTGAGCAAGCGCCACCGCAAGGCGCTCAGGCTCGGGCACGACTTTGCCGGGCTCGCGCCGGAGGAGCGCCACCGGCTGCGGATCGCGCTCAAGAAGCTGCGCTACGCGACCGAGTTCTTCAATTCCGGGTACAAGAAGAAGCGCGCCGCAGGCTACCTCGCCGCCTTGAAACAGCTGCAGGACGCGCTCGGCCACCTCAACGACGTCGCGGTCGCCGAGCGGCTGGTCGGTGGCCTCCTCGAGCGCGCCGGCGGCGACCGCGTCGCGCTCGCCCAGGGGTCCGGCATGGTGCTCGGCTGGCTCGCGCGCGGGGTCGCCGAGCTCGAGCCGCAGACCCGCTCCGCATGGGAGGATTTCACAGCGCGCAAGCCATTCTGGCATTGACACCCGATCGGCCCCGTTCGATCGATGGTTGATGATCACGATCCTGGTGGCCAATACCAAGGGCGGCTGCGGCAAGACCACGGTCGCGACTCATCTGGCGGCGGCGCTCGCCGTTGAGGGCCGCAGGACCGCGCTGGCCGACGCCGACCGGCAGCGCTCGAGCCTGCAGTGGGCGCGGCTGCGCCCCGGCACGGTGGCGCCGATCGCGGCGCTCGACTGGGTCGACGAGCCGACCGCCCCGCCGCGCGGCACCGAGCGGCTGGTGATCGATGGCGCCGCGGCGATGAGGAAGAAGCAGGTCTTCGAGCTGGTCAGGCTGGCCGACGTGATCGTCGTGCCAATCCTGCCCTCGGCCTTCGACCAGAGCTCGACCGCGGCGTTCCTCGACCGCCTCGGCGAGCTCAAGGCGGTCCGCAGGAGCCGGAAGCCGGTCGGCATCCTGCGCAACCGGGTGCGCCCGCGGACCCGCGCGGCGGCGCGCCTCCTGCGGTTCCTGCATCGGATCGAGCACGCGGACCTGGGCGCCCTGCCCGACCGCACGGTCTACAACGAGGTCGCCGCCGACGGGCTCTCGATCTTCGATCTGCCGGGCGTGCGCGCGCTCGCCCTGCGCAAGGACTGGGACGGCCTGCTCCGCTACCTCGGCGACCTCGACTGAGCGACCGAGAGGACGCCCGATCGGCCGCGTAAGGGCTCGGGTTTTGGTTAGAAGTGCTGCCAGCCGGCGCGCTCGATCGGGATCGCGCGGCCGGCGGCGTCGAGGACGCGCAGGCCGGGTTCGGCGTCGATCGTGCCGATCCGGGTGAGCGGCAGGGCGAGCTCGCGCGCGAGCGCGCCGATCCGGGCGCGCCGCGCCGGGGCTGCGGTGAACAGCAGCTCGTAGTCGTCGCCGCCGGCAAGCGCCGCCTCGCGCGCCCCCGGCAGGCCGCGGGCGGCAGCCGACAGCGGCAGCGCATCGGCCCGGACCGCGGCGCCGACGCCGGACGTCTCGAGAATGTGGCCGAGGTCGGCGAGCAGGCCATCGGAGACGTCGAGCGCGGCGCTCGCGAGGCCGCGCAGCGCCTGGCCGAGGGCGAGGCGCGGCTGCGGCAGGCGGTAGCGTCGGTCAGATGCGCGCGCGCGCCGCCGGCGCGGCCTCGAGCTCGCCCTGCAGCACCTTGAGGCCGAGCGCGGCGTCGCCGAGCGTCCCCGAGACCCAGACGTCGTCCCCGGCTCGGGCGCCGCAGCGCCGCAGCGCCGGCCCCTGGGGACGTGGCCGAGCGCGGTCAGCGAGAGCGCGAGCGGCCCGGGCGTGGACACGGTGTCGCCGCCGAGCAGGCCGATCCCGAACGTCGCCTGGTCCGCGGCGAGGCCCGCGGCAGAACTCGGCGAGCCAGTCCTCGGCGGTCTCCTTGGGCGCGGATCAGCGCGAGCAGGTAGCCGAGCGGTGCTGCCCCCATCGCGGCGAGGTCGGAGAGGTTGACCCGCAGCAGCTTCTGCGCGACGTCGCGCGGGCGGATCGTCGGCGCAGGAAGTGCACGCCCGCGACCATCGCGTCCTTGGTCAGCACGAGCTCGCTGCCGGCGCGGCGGGTCGAGCAGCGCGGCGTCGTCCGCGAGGTCGAGCGCGCCCGGGCGTGCCGGCCGCGAGCGGCCGCAGCCGCTCGGCGATGAACGCGAACTCGCCGAGCGCCA
>CAVWCE010000035.1:0-130420 GCA_963753275.1 uncultured Alphaproteobacteria bacterium
CCGGCCAGGACGGCCTGCTCGTCGCGAGGTCGAAGCGATCCAGCATCGCGGCGACGTCGTGGGCGGCGTACCAGGTCTCGGCGGTGACCCAGCGATTGGTCGTGAACAGGCCGAGGGGCCAGCCGCCGCGGTCCATCGAGACCGCGATCAGGTGACTGATCGGATCGTGCCGGGCGGCCTCGGGCGAGAGGTCGGGCAGGGGCGCCGGCGCGATCCCCTCCGGCATGCCGCCGCCGCGCAGGAAGGTGTGGAAGTGGCCGTGCTCGCCCGGCCGCTCCTGCTTGTCGTGGGCGTGGTAGTACCACTGGCTGTGGCTCTCCGGATCGAACACGTCGCCCTTGGGATAGTGGTCGAGGACGTAGAACTCGCCCTGGTGCTTCAGCACCTCGCCGACCAGGTTGTCGCCGGACTTGGCGAGGATCCGGCGCCACTCCAGGACCTCGCGCCCGGCCGCGAGCATCGCCTCCAGCGTCGCGCGCGGCAGGTCATCGAGCCAGGCGGCGGCGGGCTCGGGGGCGATTCCGGCAGCGGCATCCAGCATCTCCGTCGTGACCGGCCGCGACACTAACCCGATCGGCGGGCGGCGGGCAGTCGTCTGACAGCTTCGTGAACATCGGTGAATCGACGCCGGCGCGAGGCTCGCCTTAGCTGACGATCAGCCCGATGGAGCAAGTCAACGCGGCTGCCCGGATCACCCGGCAGCCCGCGGCGGGCCGGATGCCACACGTCAACGGGAGAAGCTCGATGAAACCCTATCGCCAGCGTCTGCTGTCGACCACCTACCTCGGCCTCGCGCTCGGCAGCGGGGCGCTGCTGTCGGCGCCGGCGGTCCCGGCTTCGGCGGCGGCGGCATCGGCGGCATCGCCTACGCCGCGTGCAGTCCGTGCAATCCCTGCTCGGCCGCCGAGAACCCCTGCAATCCCTGCGCCGCCAAGGTGATCGTCAACCCCCGCAATCCCTGTGCCGCGGCCAATCCTTGCGCGGCCGCCAACCCGTGCGCGGCGAAGAACCCCTGCGCCGCGGCCAACCCCTGCAACCCCTGCGCGGCCAAGCAGTAGCCGGTCCGGTCTCGGAGGCTGTCGATCACCTTCTTGAGGGCGCCGCCCTTGAGGTTGAGGGCCTCGGGCAGCGGCAGGACCGAGAGGTCGGCGCGCTGGGCCGCGGCGCTGAGGATGACGAGCTGGGTGTCGCTAAGCCTGGTCATCGGATGATCTCCGTTGGCGGAGAGCAGCATCGCTCTCCTACGAAGCCGAGCCCCGGCGGCGGCTGGCCGCGCGGGGCGTGGGTGGAGATCGGAGCGCCTATTCGGCGTGCTCGCCTTCGTTGAAGGCCCTGTCGGTGATGCGCGTGAGCAGCTCGGCGTAATGTTCCAGGGTGCCGACGTGGCTCCAAGTCACATCGTCCGGCGCGTAGCCGAAGTGGTCGTTGCTGAGCGCCTGGAGCCGAGTAAGCATCGTGTCCATCTCGGCCTTCTTAGAGACGAAGGCGGCGAGCGCCTGCTTTCTCGACTTGACGCTCCGGTTCCTGGTCCTGGGACTCATCTTGAGGATCCGCATCGGCAACTTTGATGAGCCTATCAACGCTTCGTTCGGCTCGAACATCAAGTAGAAAAGACGATCAGAATCAGAGACTTATCGCTTGACTTCCAGGCCATTCTATGGATGCGCATGACCAGCAATCGGGAGCTCGCCCGTCAGCTCGGAGTGAGCGAGACAGCCGTACGCCGGGCGGAGACGGCGGGGCGCATCAAGCGCGGGGCTGACAGCTCGTGGGACCTCGCGAAGGTTAAAGCCGTCTGGGCGAGCAACACCGATCACGCGCAGCAACGGCCTGCCCGAAGCGGTAGGCCGACGGGTCATCGCCGGGCACTGAAGCCGGTGGCGGAGGCGGCGGTTGGTGCCGGTAGCTGCCGGCTTCGCCGGTTGCAGCCTTGACCGGCCGCGACCGCCCGGCGCTCTCGCCAGCAAGAGGGAATGCCGTGGAAGACCGTCTCACCCTGAACAACGTTCGTGGTAACGACAGCTAGTGCACTGATGCAAACATAGATTCACAAGCTCCGACGGATGTGCGATGCTGGGCTCATGGCTCAGAACGTCTGCCCGTTGGTCTCGGCCGAGGATCGCGCTCGTTTGGAGGCGATCGTGGCCGATCGCAATCGCGCCCAAAAGCATGTGGCGCGCGCTCGGATCATCCTCGGCTCGGCCGACCGCCTGAACGTCGCCGAGGTCGCGCGGCGCGCCCGGGTCGGCCGGCCGGCGGTCTGGCGCTGGCAGCGACGGTTCGTCGAGGCCGGGGTCGAGGGCCTGCTGCGGGACGCGACCCGCAAGCCCGGCAAGGCGCCTCTGGGCGCTCAGACCGTGCGTCGGATCGTGAGCCTCACCTGCGCCGAGCCGCCCGGCGAGGCGACCCAGTGGACCGGCCGGGCGATGGCCAGACACACCGGTGTCTCCCTGCGCTCGGTGCAGCGGATCTGGGCGGCGCATGACCTCCAGCCGCACCGCATCCGCACCTTCAAGCGCTCCAACGACCCCGAGTTCGCCGCCAAGCTCGAGGACATCGTCGGCCTCTACGTCGACCCGCCCGAGCATGCGGTCGTGCTCTCGGTCGACGAGAAATCCCAAATTCAGGCGCTCGACCGCACCCAGCCCGGCCTGCCGCTCAAGCCAGGCAAGGCCGGCACCATGACCCACGACTATCTGCGCAACGGCATCACCACCCTGTTCGCCGCCCTCAACGTGCTCGACGGCACCGTCCTCGGCCGCTGCATGCAGCGCCACCGGCACCAGGAGTTCCTGCGCTTCCTCAACGCCATCGAGGCCGCGGTCCCGGCCGGCAAGGTGATCCACGTGATCCTCGACAACTACGGCAGCCACAAGCATCCCAAGGTGCTGCGCTGGCTCGCCCGCCATCCGCGCTTCGTCTTCCACTACACGCCGACCTCGGGTTCGTGGCTGAACGCGGTCGAGACCTTCTTCTCGGCGCTCACCCGGCGCCGGCTCAAGCGCGGCAGCTTCCACTCGGTGGTCGACCTGCAGGCCGCGATCCACCGCTACATCGCCGAGCACAACCATGACCCCAAGCCCTTCACCTGGACCAAGACGCCGGCACAGATCCTCGCCCAGCTGAAATCCTCTGAATGCGCCTGTGCACTAGTCAACGCTCGGGTAGCGGCCGGCAAAGTCGGCCTCGAGGCCGCAATAGCCGAAGGTGTCGGCCGCGACCACCTCGGCCGCCTGCGGCTCGAAGACGATCTCGAGGGTCCGGCCCTCCTCCGCGGCCTGCGCCGCGCCGTAGGAGAAGCCATCGGTCTCGACCGGGCCGAAGCGCGCCCGCAGGACGCCGCCGGTCAGCTCGCCCCGGGCCTCGACGACGCAGTCGGCGGCGCTCGCCGCGCCGTCCCGCATCGAGCCGCCACCCTCCAGCCTGACCCGATAGCCCGCGGCATCGGGGCGGACCTCGAGCGTCGCCGCGATCGGGCCCGCGTGGCGATAGCGGCCGGCGATGTCGTCTTCGTCCGTTCCGCTCGCGCAGGCCGCGAGCCACAGCGCCGCCAGAACGGCGCGACGGACAGGCCTAGGCACTAGGGTCGAGCATCGCCAGCGCGTCGCGCTGCTCGTCGACGAAGCGCCGCGCCACGCTCTCCTGAACGCGTTGCGAGTTGCGGCGGAAGTGGGCGAGCGCGCCGTCCGGGTCGCGCCGGCCGCGCTCGGCGTAGATCGCGACGATCAGCTTGCGATCGCTGTCGCGACTGGCGGGCTCGACCGCCTGGCCGCCGCCCAGCGCCACAAGCGCGCGATGCACGATCGGCGCGTTCGGCCCGTGCTGCACGGCGGTCGACCAGACCACGTCCTGGACGGCGTGCGAGCGGGCGGTGACCAGCAGCCCGTCCTCCGCCGCGATCTGCGCACCAGCGGGTCGAAGTGGGTGCGCTGGATGTAGGCGTGCTGGGCCGCGAAGAAGGCCTCGTCCGCCTCCGCGGCCAGGGCCTTCCACCGCGCGCTGAAGTCGGCGGCGCCGGGGGTCAGGCCGGCGAAGCGCGCGCGCCACGGGAAGTCGGGCTCGGCGATGAAGCGCGCCACGGTGCCGCCTCTGGGGCGGCTCGTCATCTGGTAGCTGCCGTAGGAGACGCCCCCGGCATCGCCGATCCCGGTCGAGACCGTGCCGGGGCCGCGCCCGCCGGTCTCGTACTTGCTCGACAGGCTGCCGAGGAGCCATGGGGCCGGCGGCGTGGAGGCCGGCGGCGCCGCGTCGGCTGTTCCGGACGCAGCGCCGTTCGGGATCTGGACCAGCTCGCCGACGCGGATCCGATCCGGAGCGGCGCGGTACTGCGGATTGGCCTCGAGCAGGCGCTGCAGCGTCGTGCCGTGCGCCGCCGCGATGCGCGACAGGGTCTCGCCGCTCTGGATGATGTGCTGCATGTCTCGCCTACCTTCTGCCGTCGGGGCACGCGCGGGCCCGGAGCCCGCCCAGGACCCGCTGATCCTACAGGGAGGTATCGCACATTCAATCGGCAGAGGCTGTGGCCTGGTTCACAACTCGCGCGATCACGACCGGGCGCTCCGGCGGGCCCGGCCGCGTCATGCCCGCCGTGGTCGCAACTTCCGGCTTGCGCGTCTTGGTGTGCTATCCGATAGAGCCGCGGCAGCTCGCGGCGAGGATCTCGACGATGCGGCAAGGCCGGCCGTCGATATCGTCCGCAGCGCTTGCTTCGAGCAGCTGCACAGCTGTCGGACTCCGTGTGGTCCACGCGCCTGAAGCGGCGGAGCGCTCGTCCGGCTTGCCGAACCGGCGCCTTCCGCTATGTCTTGATCGCACCCCGAGGGTGGCGGCCCATCGCGGCGCTGGTTGGGTCGCCAGTGGCGGCGGTGGTTGATGCGCTGCCCGAGGAGCGGCGCTCTCCGATATCGATGGCTGGCATCGGTGGCGCTGGGCAGGACGACGGTGCTACTCGCGGGTCCGGCTGCCGGATCCGATCGCGGGAGACGAGGATGTTCAAGGCGCGCGAGCTGCTCGGCCAGGTCATGCAGGCCGGGATGACCGACACCACGGCCAACCGCATGCGCCATGCCATGGGGCCGCGCGGGCTCGGCGAGACCGGCAACCCGCTCGGGCAGCTGTTCGGCCAGGGCGGCGGCCAGGGCGGCGCGCTCGGCGGTCTCGCGGGCATGGCCGAGAGCATGGCCGGCGACGCCGGCCGGTCGGTGCAGAGCGGCAACCCGCTCGCCGTGGGCGGGCTGGGAGCGCTCGCGGGCGCGGTGCTGGGCGGCGGCGGGGTGCCATGAAGGGCGCGCTCGGCGGCGGCGTGCTCGCCTTGCTCGGCGGTCTCGCGATGTCGGCGCTCCGGAACCAGACCGGTGCGGCCTCCGGCCCGGAGCAGCTCGCCAAGGAGGCGCCGCTCGGGCTGCGCGAGCCGCAGACCCCGGCCGAGGAGGCCGAGGTCGAGCGCACCGCCGAGCTGGTCCTGCGGGCGATGATCAACGCGGCCAAGGCGGATGGCCAGATCGACGGCGGCGAGATGCAGCGGATCGTCGGCAAGCTCGAGGAGGGCGGCGCCGACGCCGAGGCGCGCGCCTTCGTGCTCGACGAGATGCGCAAGCCCTCCGACCTGGAGGCGCTGGTGGCCGAGGTGAAGAGCCCGGAGGTCGCGGTCGAGGTCTACGCCGCCTCGCTGCTCGCGATCGAGGTCGACACGCCGGCGGAGCGCGAGTACCTGCGAGGGCTGGCCGGGCGCCTCGGTCTCGATGCGGACGCGGTGCAGCGGGTGCATGGCGCGCTCGACGTGCCCGTGCAGGCCTGAGGAGGACGCGCGATGCGCTGGCGGCTCGGACGCCGGAGTCAGAACGTCGAGGACCGCCGCGGCATGGGCACCCCGGTCGGCATGCGCTTCCCCGGCCGGGTCCGCATGCCGGGCGGGCTGGGGGGCGGCCGCGGCGGCGTCGCGCGGGGCGGCGGGATCGGCATCGTCGGTATGCTGATCCTGCTGGCGATCGGCTGGTTCCTCGGCATCGACCCGAGCTACCTCTTGCAGGACAGCTCGACCGGCGTGCCCTATCAGGAGGCGCCACCGGCGGGAGCGCCGCCGGCCGACGACCAGCTCGCGCAGTTCGTCTCGGTGGTGCTTGCCGACACCGAAGAGACCTGGCAGCAGCTGTTCGACCAGATGAACCAGGACTACCGCGAGCCGACCCTGGTCCTGTTCTCGGGCGCGGTCAATTCGGCCTGCGGCTTCGCCCAGGCGGCGATGGGCCCGTTCTACTGTCCGGGCGACCAGAAGGTCTACATCGACCTCGCCTTCTACGACGAGCTGCGCTCGCGCTTCGGCGCCCCGGGCGACTTCGCCCAGGCCTACGTGATCGCGCACGAGGTCGGGCACCACGTGCAGAACCTGCTCGGCATCACGCCCGAGGTGCAGGCCGCGCGCCAGCAGGCGGCGAGGCCGAGGCGAACGCGCTCTCGGTGCATGCTGGAGCTGCAGGCCGACTGCTTCGCCGGCGTCTGGGGCCATCACGCCGACCGGAGCCGCAACCTGCTCGAGGAGGGCGACCTCGAGGAGGGTCTGAACGCGGCGGCCGCGATCGGCGACGACCGCCTGCAGCGCCAGAGCCAGGGGCACGTGGTGCCCGATGCCTTCACCCACGGCAGCTCCGAGCAGCGCGTGCGCTGGTTCCGGCAGGGCCTGAGCTCGGGCGACCCCAACGCCTGCAACACCTTCGAGGCCGAACGCCTCTGAGGCTCGGACGGCGCTGGTGGCCGCTCAGGCGCGCGCCTTCAGGATGTCGCGGATCTCCTCCAGGAGCGTCTCCTGGCGCGGCGGCACCGGGCTCTCCTCGGGCGCCTGCTCCTGCTTGCGGCGCAGGCGGTTCATCGCCTTGACCACGAGGAAGATCGCAAGCGCGACGATGACGAAGTTGATCAGGACGTTGATGAACGCGCCGTAGGCGATCACCGGCGCGCCCGCCTCGCGGGCGGCGGCGAGCGAGGCGTACTCCTGGCCGGACAGGTTGATGAACAGATCCGAGAAGTCGACGTTGCCCATCACCAGGCCGATCGGCGGCATGATGATGTCGTTGACCAGCGAGTTGACGATCGCGCCGAAGGCCGCGCCGATCACGAGGCCGACCGCGAGGTCGACCACGTTGCCGCGCATGGCGAACTCTTTGAACTCCTGAAAGAAGCCGGCCATGTTCTCCTCCCGTGGCGGGTCGTGGAAACGATCGACTGCGGGTGCGCGCTGTCCGGCGGGATCAGCCGGAGGTCGCGCCTGGTGGCTCCGCTCGGCGACGCCGCTCGCGTCGAGGTCGATGACCTGCGGCCGGTGACCGCAGGCCTCGAGGAACCGCGGCAGATCGGCGGCGGCGATCGTCGTCGTCGCGCGATTGGTCAGCGGATGGAAGTTGAGCCGGTCGCGCGCCAGCATGGCCTGGTCCAGCAGCGGCTGGACGCGCCGGTCCCGGTCGTTGATCAGGGCGAACGGCGTGACCGAGCCCGGCGCCACGCCGAGGACCTCCTGCAGCAGCTCGGCTTGCCCGAACGAGAGCCGCGGGCTGTCGATCGCCTTGGCGAGGCGGCCCATGTCGAGCCGGCGATGGTCGAGGCAGACCAGCAGCCAGAGCCCGCCCTTCCTGTCCTTGAGGAACAGGCTCTTGCAATGGCCGCCCTGCAGGTGGGCCGTGTGCCGGCGCGCCTCCTCGACCGTGAACACCGCTGGATGCTCGATGGTCCGGTGCCCAATCCCGAGCTCGGTCAGTCGATGCAGCAGCTGTTCGGGCTCCATGGCGCTCGAGGGTATAGCGAGCGCGCCCGGGGGCTTCAATGGCCTGCCGGACGGTCACTCGGTCGCGATCCGCCACCCGTCGAGGACGGACCGGGATCGCCGTCGGGTAAACGGACTGGACATCCTGGTCGCGCGGCGCCACATGGTCAGGCTGCGATGACGGAGCGAGAGGACCCTTTGCGGCGGTCTGCTCACCCGGCGCCCGGATGCCGCGCCGAGGGGTCCGGAGCGCGCGCCGGGTCGCGCCGCGGCAGCAGCGCCGCCCTCCTGGCGCTGCTGGCCGTCGCGCTCGGCACGACCGCGGCGGTCGCGTTCGGGTTCGACGCCGGCCTCGCGCTGGCGGCGCTCAAGACCCACCATGCCTGGCTGCTCGGCTTCGTGGCCGGGGCGCCGGTCGTGGCCTCGCTGCTGTTCATGGCGGTCTACGCGCTTGCGGTCGCGGTCTCGGTGCCGGGCCTCGCGCTCCTGACCGTGATCGGCGGCTACCTGTTCGGCTGGCTCGAGGGCAGCGCCTATGTGCTGGTCGCCACCACGCTCGCGGCGACCGGCGTGTTCCTGGTGGCGCGGAGCGCGCTCGGCGCGCCGCTGCGGGCGCGCGCCGGGCCGGCGCTGCTGCGCTTCGCCGAAGGCTTCCGCGACCACGCGGCGAGCTACGTCTTCGTGCTCCACCTGGTGCCGATCTTCCCCTACGCCATGGTGATCGGCATTCCGGCGGCCTGCGGCGTGCCCATGCGCACCTTCGTGGTCAGCGCGTTCCTCGGCCTGCTGCCCGGCACGCTGATCTTCGCGCACCTCGGCGCCGGCCTCGGCGAGGTGCTGAGCGCCGGCCTGCCGATCAGCCTGAGCAGCTTTTTGCGCGCCGAGCTCGTGGTCTCGCTCGTGGGCCTCGCCGTGCTCGCCCTGCTGCCGGTCCTATGGGGGCGCCTGCGCCGCTGAGGCTCGCGATCGGCCCTGCGCGATCAGCGGAACTGATCGTGCTGATCGGCTCATTCGATTTCTCAAATCGGATCGCCCGGTCCTAACCTCGCCTTCTGGCTGAGGTGCGCCCTGCGCGCCGCAGGCCTTCCATGCATCGTCTGCAATCACCAAAGGAGCCGGGCCATGTTTCTCCGCATCGATAAGCTGCCGGTCGAGATGCCGGCGCCGACCAAGCCCGACCCGAACGCCGCCGCGGCCGTCCAGGAGCTGCTGGGCGGGCGTTTCGGCGAGATGTCGACGTTCAAGAACTACTTGTACCAGGCATTGAACATGCGCGGCCGCGACAAGCTCGGGCAGTACTACGAGCTGATCGCCAACATCGCGGCCGAGGAGCTCGGCCACATCCAGCTCGTCGCGGCCTCGATCAACTCGCTGCTCAACGGCGCAGCAGCCACGGCGACCCCGCGCACCGGCGACGGCCCGCTCAAGACGCCTTCAAGGACGTGCGCAACTCCCACCACCACATCGTCGCCGGCCATGCCGCCATGGTCGCCAACGCCATGGGCCAGCCGTGGCGCGGCGAGTACGTGTTCAGCAGCGGCAACCTGGTCCTCGACCTGCTGCACAACTTCTTCCTCGAGAACGGCGCCCGCACCAACAAGCTGCGCGTCTACGAGATGACCAAGGACCCGGCGGCGCGCGCAGATGCTCGGGCTACCTGTTCGTCCGCGGCGGGGTCCACGCGCTCGCCTACGGCAGGCGCTGGAGGAGCTGACCGGCGTCAAGATGAACGAGATGCTGCCGATCCCGAAGATCGGGAACGTGGCGCTCCCCGAGGCCAAGCCGTTCAAGGCCAGGGGCTTCCACCGCAAGCTCTACCGCTTCAGCCTGGACGACTACAAGGAGGTGGCGGCGATCTGGAACGGCCAGGCGCTCGACGGCAGCGGGCCGCTGCGAGGTGGTCGACGGCCCGCCCGAGGGCGGCGACCTCGCCAAGCTCGACGGCATCGGCCGACGCCTTCACCCCGGAGTACCACCCCGAGGAGATCTTCGAGATGGCCCAGAAGCTGTACCAGAAGGCGAAGTAGCCGCCCGCAGCCGAATCTTGCTCCGCGCGGCTCGGAGGCGCTCCGGGCCGCGCTTCTGTTCGGACGACGCGAACACCCCGCACCGCAACATGTCCACGAAAGTGGAAAATATCGACACGTTCTGACAATATGTCGACGGCATCGACACGTCGCCTCGGGGTGTCGATGAACCAAGGAAAGTTCGACATATGCCGTTCCGTCCCGACCGCCCCTACAACGAGCTGCCGCTACTGCCGCCGCCCCTTGAAATCGAGACCCGCGCCGTTCTGAAGGCCTGCATCGAAGCTCGCGCCGCTCTGGCCGAGCTGAACGTCGCCGGCGAGCTGATCCCAAACCAGACGGTGCTCATCAACAGCATTCCCCTCCTGGAGGCGCAAGCCAGCTCCGAGATCGAGAACATCGTGACGACAGCGGACCGCCTGTTCCGTTTCGCCAACGTGGCCGAGGATAAGGCCGATCCGGCGACCAAGGAGGCGCTGCGTTATCGCACCGCGCTGTACGAGGGCTTTCAGCTCATCGACCAGCGACCCCTCTCAACGGCGGCCGCGGTCCGAATCTGCCAGACGATCAAGGGCATCGAGATGGACGTGCGCGACACGTCCGGCACCGCCCTGTTCAACGAGGCGACCGGCGCGCTAATCTACACACCGCCTGAGGGCAATGCCCTGCTGCGCAACCAGCTTGCCAACTGGGAGCGCTATCTCCATGGGGCCGAGGACACCGATCCCTTGGTTCGCATGGCCGTAGCGCACTATCAGTTCGAGGCGATCCATCCGTTCGACGACGGCAACGGCCGCACTGGCCGTGTCCTCAATCTCCTGTTCCTGCTCGAGCAGCGACTGCTCAGCATCCCGGTGCTCTATCTCAGCCAACACATCATCGCCAACAAGGAAGACTACTATCGGCTGCTTCTCGAGGTGACAACGAGAGCAGCCTGGGAGGAATGGGTCCTGTACATGTTGCGCGCCGTGCATGCGACCGCTCTAGGAACCACCGCAAAGATCCGGGCGATTCGACACCTACTCCAAAACGTGGCCGAGACCATCAGGCGCGATGCGCCTAAGATTTATTCGCGCGAGCTGGTCGACTTGATCTTTGCGCAACCCTATTGCCGGATCGGCAATCTGGTCGATGCTGGCATCGCGCAACGGCAGTCCGCCTCCAGGTATCTGAAGCACCTATGCGATATCGGTGTGCTGGAAGAGCACAGGGCGGGTCGAGAGAAGCTGTTTATCAATCCTGCGCTGCGCCGCCTCTTGACGCAGACGGATTCCTGATCTCACCGCACGGCGGCGGCCAGAGGGCGTGGCGGGGGCTGGTCGCCGGCGATCTCGAGCAGGAGCTTACTGAGGATCGCGGAGGCGAAGGCGGTGTAGTCGTCGGCCACCACGATGAAGGCGCCCGGGCCGCCGATCACCCGCCGCTCGTAGTAGAGGTCGAGGTCGCGCGGCGGCGCGCCGCCCCAAGGGTTCGGGCGGTCGTTGACGATCGGCAGGCCGTTGATGGTGATGCCGGCCGCGACCGCGGCGTCGCGCGCCCGCTCGACCGAGCGGCCGCGATTGTTGTAGCCGTCGCCCGAGATGTCGATCACCCGGCGCAGGCCGTCGAGACCGTTGTTCTCGAACAGCGGCGCCGCGTAGTCGATGGCACCGCTGAGCGAGGTCCAGTGCGCGGTCGCGAGCGGGGTTTCGGCCAGCGCGTCGGCGAAGCCCTGGGCGCCTGCGGCATCCTCGATCACCGTCCAGTCCAGCATGACCCGCTGGTAGTGATCGCCCGCCCATTCGACGTAGGTCAGCGCGATCCGGCCGAGCATGCCGCTCATGATCGCCTCGACCACGTGCGGGTGACGCAGCGCCGCGATGTAGCCCTCGCGCTGGAGGCGCGCCTCGACCTCGTCGACGCTGCCCGAGATGTCGACCGCGAGCACCAGCTCGAGGTCGACCGGGAGGTCCTCGGCGCCCGCCGGCGACGCGAGAATGCCCATGAGGCTTCCGAGCAGGGCGGCAAGCCGGGCGCCGTAGCGCGGCGAGGGTCGAACTGGCATGGCTGGTTCCTCCCGAGTCGACAGGCGGCCCTCACCGGGCCGGGCGCGGCGCGCGCCAGGCGCGCCGGAGCAGGTCCGTCCAGGGCGTCCAGGCAACCACCTGCGGCGGCTCCGCGACCGGCAGGCTGCGCGCATCGCCGACCAGGCGGACCCGCAGCGGGCGGCGGCGGCCGCGGATCTCGAGCTCGCGCAGCTCGAACGCGCCGAGGTCGACGCCGGCGCGCTCGGCAAGGCGCGCCGAGACCACCAGCTGCACCCCGACCTCCTTGGTGAGCGCCTCGAGCCGCGAGGCGACGTTGACCGCATCGCCGATCGCGGTCAGCGAGCTCGCCCGGCCGAAGCCCATCTCGCCCAGGATCACCGGCCCGACGTGCAGGCCGATCCCCATCCGGAGCGGCTCGCGCAGATCGTGCTCGAGCTGCTGGTTGAGCCGCTCGAGCGCGAGCGCCATCGCCTGCGCGCCGGCGAGCCCCCGCCGGCAGGCCTGCTCGGGCTCGTGGTCGATCCCGAACAGCGCCATGATACCGTCGCCGATGAACTTGTCGACCCGGCCGCCCTGGTGCTCGATCGCCTGGCCCATGGCGCGGAAGTACTGGTTGAGCACGAACACCACGTCGTAGGGCAGGCGGCCCTCCGCCATCCGGGTGAAGGCGCGCAGGTCGGCGAACAGCACCGCGATCTCGCGCTCGATGCCCTGGCCCGGATTGACCTCGATCCGGACGTCGCTCGGGCCGGCGCCCGCCGGCATCAGCGGCACGACCTCGAGGTCATGGCTCGGCCGCAGCTGACAGGCGAGCCGGATCGCGCCGCCGGCAGCGCCGATCCGGGCGAGCACGCGGGCCTCGTCGGCGGCCGGCGGCGGCAGGTGCCGGGCGCCGTCGCCGACCCGCACGCGGCAGGTCGAGCAGCGCCCGCGGCCGCCGCACACCGAGGCGTGCGGGATGCCGGCCGCGCGGCTCGCCTCGAGCACGCTCATCCCGGGCGCGATCGCGACCGTCAGGCCATTGGGGTAGCGCAGGCGGATCCGACCCTTGTGGCGGGCGTACAGGCTGCGCGCGGCGCGCAGGCCGAAGGTCGCCAGCAGGATCGCCGCGAACCCCCACAGCACGTCGCGCTCGGTCGCGTAGACCCAAGCCTGCTCCGCCGGCTCGGGCCAGTCGCCGCGCGCGGCCGCCGCCGCGAGCCAGCCCGGCTCGGCCTCGGCCAGCGCCTCGACCGCGCGCCCGCCGGTGACGAAGCCGAGCAGCGCCAGCGTCGGCAACAGCAGCGCCGTGGCGAACAGCCATGGCCGGACGAGCGGATACCACGGGCGCAGCCGCAGCCAGAAGTGGATCCCGATGCAGCCATGCAGCCAGACGATCGCCAGCATCAGGCTCTGCCGGCCGGCGCCGTTCGGCCACAACAGGTTGAGGAGATAGGTGTAGCTGTCGTCGACGCCGAAGCGGAGGTGGGCGCCGAGGGTGCCGAGGATGTGGACGGTCAGCCAGAACGGGATCAACAGGCCGAGCGCGATCTGAGCGATCTCCCAGGGCGGCATCCTGAGACTCCGCCTGCGGTAGAGCTTGTGGAGCGCGAGCGCGACGTGGCCCGCAAGCGCGATCAGGAGCAGCAGGGTCCCGGGCGGGCTGCGCCACACGGCGACGAACGCCGCCCGGCCCGATTCCATCGCGGCGAGCGAATGGATGCCAAGCGCATGGTTGAGCAGATGGCTCGCGGTGAAGACCATCAGCACCAGGCCGGTGGCCAGGCGCAGCCGGGTCGCGATGTCGGCGCGCGGGCTCATCGCGAGCCAGTTGAGCACGCGTCCGTGATCGCGGACAAGGCGTCTCCTCTGGGCTCACGCCAACCCGGCTGCGACGGCTAACGGACCCTAGGGATCTCCTGGGCGACCCAATGGGCGCGCAAGCCCGGACGGTGCGCCGGCACGAGGTCGACCAACTTGCGGTCGGCGGTCAGAAACGCCGCGCCCTCCGCTTCGGCAAGGGCGATGTAGGCGCAATCGTAGACCGGGTGATTCGAACTCCGCGCCCAGATCCAGCGATGTGCATGCCACCGAAGTCGAGGGGCGCAGCTCGATGAAGCCGCTCACGATGCGCTCCAGGGCGCTGCGCGCGTCACGGAGTGTCAGCTCCCCAAGCCTCGTCTTCTTCCAGAGCGCGTTGGCGCATTCGAGCGACAGCAGATCGGGTGCGAGCAGCATGTCCGCCGCATCGAGCCAGCCGCGGGCCGCCTCACTGAAGCGTTCCGGTACAAAGCAAGGGACAACGACGCTGGCATCGACGACAAGTCTCACCGGTCGCGGTCATCACGGAGCAGCTCCAAGGTCTCCGTGTGGGGTCGCCCGGCGAGCCGCGCGCGCATGGCATCGGCCACTCGCAAGAACTCGGCTTTTTGTTGGGTCGCCGCCTGCTGAAGTATGTCGCGCGCTTCCGCTTCGAGCGAGCGGCGGTTGCGCTTCGCGCGCTCCTTGAGCCGATCCACCACGGCATCGGGCAACTTGCGTACCAGGATCTGAGCCAAGCCGAGCCCTCCGCCTCGTGTGCTAGCAACAGCTAGCGACGGAGCTGGCCGGACGCAAGCGCATTCCTTGCCCGGGGCTACGCCGCCGCGAGGCCGCGAGCCAGGAACGCGCTCAGGCGGCGCGAGAAGCCGCCGGGGTCGGGCAGGGGCTCGCCCTCGACGATCCGCGCCTGATCGAGCAGCAGCAGGGCCAATTCGCCCAGAGCCTGATCCTCGCCGTCTTCGGCCGCCCGCGTCGCCATATGCCGGATCAGCGGGTGCTTGGGATTGATCTCGAGCACCCGTTTCGAGAGCTCCTCGAGCTGCTGGTGCTGCTTCAGGAAGCGCTCGAGGCGCAGGTCCATGGCGTGCTCGTCGGCGACCAGGCAGACCGCGCTCTCGGTCAGGCGCGAGGACGGCCGTACGTCCCGGACCCGCTCCCCGAGCCGGGCCTTGAACAGCGCGATCAGGCGGTCGAGCTCGGCGCCGGCGACCGCGCCGTCCTCGGCGGCCTCGCTCGTGGCGGCAGCACCGTCGTCGGCCGCGATCTTGGACAGGTCGACCTCGCCGCGGGTCAGCGAGCGGAACGGCTTGCCCTTGTAGTCCGGCACGCTCGGCAGCCAGAACTCGTCGATCGGATCGGCGAGCAGCAGGACCTCGACGTCCTTGGCGCGACAGGCCTCGAGCTGCGGGCTCGACTTGAGCGCCTCCTGATGCTCGCCGCTGATCGTGAAGATCGCGTCCTGGCCGGGCTTCATCCGCTCCACATAGGCGGCGAGCCCGACCCAGCCGTCGCGCGCCGCGCTGCGGAAGCGGGCGAGCTCGAGCAGGCGCTCGCGCTGGTCGTGGTCCTCGTAGATGCCTTCCTTCAGCACCGCGCCGAACTGCTCCCAGAACGCGTCGTAGCCGCCGTCCTCGGCCTTGGCGCGGCGCTCGAGCTCGTCGAGGAGGCGCTTCACCAGGTCCTTGCGGATCCTCGCCAGCACGCTGCTGTGCTGCAGCGTCTCACGCGAGACGTTGAGCTGCAGGTCCTCGGAATCGACCACGCCGCGGACGAAGCGCAGGTAGCGCGGCATCAGCCCTTCCAGGTCCTCGGCGATGAACACGCGCTTGACGTAGAGCTTGACGCCGTGGCGGCGCTGCGGGTCGTAGAGGTCGAGCGGACGGGTCGCCGGCACGAACAGCAGCGCCTGGTACGAGACCACGCCTTCGGCCCGCACGTGGAGGCGAGCCCAGGGGTCGTCGAAGGCGTGCGCGACGTGACGGTAGAACTCCTTGTACTGCTCGTCGCTGATCTCGGACTTGGGCCGCGCCCAGAGCGCGTTCGCCTGGTTGATCTGCTCGGGCGCCTTGGCCTCGGTGCCGTCCTTGGCCTCGCCGTCCGGCCTGGCCTGCTCCTCGAGCAGGATCGGCACCGCGATGTGGTCGGAGTAGCTGCGCACGACCTGGCGCAGGCGGTACGGGTCGAGGAACTCCTTGGCGTCCTCGCGCAGGCGCAGGACCACCGCGGTGCCGCGCGCCGGCGGCGGGCTCAGCTCCTCGACCGCGAAGCCGCTGCGGCCGTCCGAGCGCCAGCGCCAGCCGTGCTCTTCGCCGGCCTTGCGCGCGCGCACCTCGACCTGGTCCGCGACCATGAAGGCGGAGTAGAAGCCGACCCCGAACTGGCCGATCAGCCTCACGTCCTTGGCGCTGTCGCCGCTCAGCTCGGCGGCGAAGCGCTGGGTGCCGGAGCGCGCGATGGTGCCGAGGTTCTCGACCAGCTCGTCGCGGCTCATGCCGATGCCGTTGTCGATCACCGTGAGCGTGCCGGCCGCCTTGTCGGCCACCAGCAGGATCTTGAGCTCCGGGTCGCCGTCCAGCAGCCTGGGCTCGCTGAGCGCGGCGTAGCGCAGCCGGTCGCAGGCGTCGGAGGCGTTGGAGATCAGCTCGCGCAGGAAGATCTCGCGGTGCTGGTAGAGCGAGTTGATGACCAGGTCGAGGACGCGCCCGACCTCGGCTTCGAACGGCTGCAACGCTGCGCCCATTGGTCGCTTCCCCAACGTCTGACCGGTTCCGCGGTCGCTCGCTTGGGCCGCATGTAGGCGAGCGCCGTGCGGCCTTCAAGCGCCCGCCCGGACGCTCAGGGCGGCCGGCGCGGCGCGCGGCCCCGCCGTCCCGTGGCGTAGCCGAGGGCCGCTCGCCACCCCTTGCCAGGGCCGCACCTGGTTCTCATAGTCATCGCATGGCGCTGCTGCCGTCCGAACGCTCGCGGGTGCTCGCGGTCCTCGGGCCGACCAACACCGGCAAGACCCACTTCGCGGTCGAGCGGATGCTGGCCCATCGCAGCGGCCTGATCGGGTTCCCGCTGCGCCTGCTGGCGCGCGAGATCTACGACCGGATCCTGGTCCAGAAGGGTGCCGCTGCGGTCGCGCTGATCACCGGCGAGGAGCGCATCCAGCCGCAGGGCGCGCGCTACTTCGTCGCCACCGTCGAGGCGATGCCCGAAGGGCTCGAGACGAGCTTCCTCGCGGTCGACGAGATCCAGCTCTGCGCCGATCCCGAGCGCGGCCACATCTTCACCGATCGCCTGCTGCGGGCGCGCGGGCGCGACGAGACCATGTTCCTCGGCGCCGACACGATCCGGCCGCTGCTCAAGCAGCTGGTGCCGGAGGCCGAGGTGATCACCCGGCCGCGCTTCTCGACGCTGAGCTACACCCCGCCCGCCAAGGTCACCCGGCTGCCGCGGCGCAGCGCCGTGGTGGCGTTCACCGCGCAGGACGTCTACGCGCTCGCCGAGCTGGTGCGCCGCCAGCGCGGCGGCGCCGCCGTGGTCCTCGGCGCGCTCAGCCCGCGCACCCGCAACGCCCAGGTCGCCCTCTACCAGGCCGGCGAGGTCGACTACCTGATCGCGACCGATGCGATCGGCATGGGCCTCAACATGGACTTGGGCCACGTCGCGCTCGCCAGCCTGACCAAGTTCGACGGCCACGAGCGGCGCCCGCTGCACGCGCCCGAGATCGGCCAGATCGCCGGGCGCGCCGGGCGCCACATGCAGGACGGCACCTTCGGCACCACCCACGATATGGGCGGCCTCGATCCCAGGACCATCGAGGCGGTCGAAGGCCACGAGTTCCCCGCGCTCAGGCAGCTGCGCTGGCGCAGCGCCGCGCTCGACCTCGGCACGCTCGGCGGGCTCCTCGAGTCGCTGGACGCGCCGCCGCCGGCGCCCTGCCTGCTCCGGACCGGCGGCGCGCTCGACCACGTCAGCCTGCGCGTGCTGGCGCGGCGTCCGGCGGTGCGCGAGCGCGCCGCGACTCCGGCGGGGGTGCGGCTGCTCTGGTCGGTGTGCCAGATCCCCGACTTCCGCAAGACGCTGACCGAGGCTCATCTGCACCTGCTGGACACGGTGTTCGGCCATCTCGCCGACCACGGCCGGCTGCCGACCGACTGGGTCGCGGATCAAGTCGCCCGTCTCGAGCGGACCGTCGGCGACATCGACACCCTGATCGCGCGGCTCGCGCACATCCGGACCTGGACCTACGTCGCGCACCACGCCGACTGGCTGCGCGATGCGGCGCACTGGCAGGAGCGCACCCGCGCGGTCGAGGATGCGCTGAGCGACGCGCTGCACGACCGGCTGACCCAGCGCTTCATCGACCGGCGCACCCAGGCGCTGCTCAAGGGCCTGCAGGACGGCGCGCCGCTGGCCGCGGTCGAGGACGACGGCACGATCCTGGTCGAGGGCCATGCGGTCGGCCGGGTCGACGGCCTGCGCTACGTGCTCGAGCCCGGCACCGCGGACGCCGAGCAGCGCGCGCTCGGCACTGCGGCCCGGCGGGTGCTGGTGCCCGAGCTGCGCCGGCGCGCGCAGCTGCTGATCGGCGCGCCGGACGAGAGCTTCGCGCTCGCCGAGCGCGGCGTCGTCACCTGGCGCTGGGCGGAGACGGTGCCGGGGGCACCGGTCGGCGCGCCTGCTGCCGGGGGCCACCGCGCTGGCGCCGCGCCTCGAGCCGCTGCTCGCCGACAGCCTGAGCGCCGAGGCGCGCGCCGCGGTCCGCCAGCGCCTGGCGCTATGGCTCGACGCGCATCTCGCCGCGCTCACCCGACCGCTGCGGCGCCTGCAGGCGGCCGGCCTCGAGGGTCCCGGGCGCGGCCTCGCCTTCCTCCTGGTCGAGGGGCTCGGCAACGTGAATACGGCCGCGGCGCCGGGCGGTCCTGAGCGCGCTCGGCGCCGCCGACCGCGCGCGCCTGACGCGGCTCGGGGTGCGCTTCGGGGTGCGCCACGTCTACCTGCCGGCGATGCTCAGGCCGCGCGCGATCGAGCTGCGCGCCCGGCTGTGGTCGGTGCATCGCCGGGCGCCGGAACTCGCGGCCGCCAAGCCCGGGCGCCCGGCCTACGCCGCCGACCTGCCGCCGGGCTGCGCCGAGGCGGTCGGCGCGGAGGCCTTCGGCACGATCTGGCTGCGGGTCGACGTGGTCGAACGGCTCGCCGCCCGCCTGCGCGCCCTGGCGCGCGACGGGCCGTTCGCGCTGCCGCCCGAGCTCTGCGCGCTGACCGGGCTCTCGGCGGCCGATCTCGGCGCGGTGGTCGAGGCGCTCGGCTACGGCTCCGGTGGCGACGGAGCGCTACGTCCGCAGCCGGCCGCGGCCGGCGCGCCGCGCCGCGCGCCGGGTCGAGGCGCGCGGCGGCGCTTCGCCGTTCGCGGCGCTGCGCGGCATCCGACTGAGCGGATGAGCGCGCCCGAGGCGTCGGCAGACGACGGTCTGCGCCTCGACAAGTGGCTCTGGCAGGCGCGCTTCTTCAAGACCCGCGCGCTCGCGGCCGAGCTCGCCGAGCGCCGCAAGATCCGCATCAACCGTCTCGTGATCACCAAGCCCCACCACCGCGTGCGGCCGGGCGACGTCCTGACCTTTCCGCAGGGCCACACGATCCGGGTCGTGCGCGTGCTGGCGCTCGGCACCCGCCGCGGCCCGGCGAGCGAGGCCCAGACCTTGTACCAGGAGATCGAGGGCGACGCTTAGCCGGCGGGCGCCGGCTTGGGCGGCCGCGCGCCGAAGATCGCGCTGCCGACCCGGACGTGGGTCGCGCCGAACTGGACCGCGACCTCGAAGTCGGCGCTCATCCCCATGCTGAGCTCGGGCGAGGCCGTTGCGCGCCGCGATCTTGGCGAGCAGCGCGAAGTGGAGCGACGGCTCCTCGTCCTCCGGCGGGATCGCCATCAGCCCGATCACCGGGAGGCCGAGCTCGTCGCGGCAGGCCTCGATGAAGCGGTCGGCATCGGCCGGCCAGACGCCTGCCTTCTGCGCCTCCTCGCCGGTATTGACCTGGACGAAGCACGCCGGCCGGCGGTCCTGGCGCGCCATCTCGCGGGCGAGCACCTCCGCGAGCTTCGGCCGGTCGACGGTCTCGATCACGTCGAACAGCGCGACCACGTCCTTCGCCTTGTTGGTCTGGATCGGGCCGATCATGTGGAGCTGGAGATCGGGCCAGGTCGCGCGCAGCGGCCCCCAGCGCGCCTTGGCCTCCTGCACGTAGTTCTCGCCGAACGCCCGCTGGCCGGCGGCGAGCGCCGCGCGCACCCGCTCGTCGGGCTGCGCCTTGCCGACCGCGACCAGGGTCACCTCCGCGGGCGCGCGGCCAACCGCGCGCGCGGCGGCGGCGATCCGCTCCCGGACCGCGCGCAGATTGGCCTCGACCTCGTCGACGACAGGAGCTTGCTCGGCGCGACCGGTCATGCGAGGTTCCTCGTGCTGGCGCTCCGGTCAGCCTACCCAACGCCCGATCCGGGCTCAACGTGTCCGGGCTCGATCGTGCCTGGCCGCGAGGCGCCGCGAGGAGGGACCCCGGCCGCATGCTGACGCCGCCGTTCGGCTTCGACGAGATCCTGGCGCCGCTCGGCGCCGCGCGCTTCTTCGCCGAGTACGAAGGCCGGCGACCGCTGCACCTCAAGGGCGCCGCCGACAAGTTCGCCGCGGTCATGAGCTGGGACAGGCTCAACGACCTGCTCGGCATGGCGACGATCTGGTCGCAGGCCTCGCTCCAGCTGGTGCTCGAGAACGAGCTGATCCCGCCCGCGCGCTACTGCGCCCCGGCCCCCGGCCTCGGCGGCGGCCAGGTGCTGCGGCCCGACCCGGACCAGGTCAAGCGCTTCCTGCAGCAGGGTGCGACGCTGGTCGCCAACGACATCGATCATCTGAGCGCCGGCCTGACCGCGTTCGCGCACGCCCTGGAGCAGGCGCTCGGCGGCAAGGTGCAGGGCAACCTCTATCTCTCCTCGCGCCGCCGACCGGGCTTCGCCGCCCACTTCGATACCCACGACGTCTACGCGGTGCACGTCGAGGGCACCAAGACCTGGCACGTCTACGAGGGCCGCGCGGTCGACCCGATCGCGCATCCGAGCTTCCGCTCGTTCACGCGCGAGCACCACGAGCAGGCGCGGGGTGCCAAGCTGATGGACGTCCGCATGGAGCCGGGCGATCTCCTCTACCTGCCGCGCGGCCAATACCACGACGCCCTGGCGGACGAGGGCGGTGCGGTGCACGTCGCGTTCGGCGTCACCTACCCGATCGGCATGGACGTGATGGCGCTGCTGTACGAGCGGGTGGTCGCGCTGCCGGAGTTCCGCGCCAACCTGCCGCGGCCCGAGGGCCCGGGCGGCGCGCGCTCTCTCTCGCCTGCGCTCGAGGCCTTGGCCCAGCGCATCACCAGCGTCCTGACCGAACCCGAGACCGTGCAACGGATCGTGGCGCTGCAGCGGAGCTTCCACTATCCGCGCCACCGCTACGATCTGCCGGACCTGCTGCAGGCGGCGGCGGACGAGCGCTACCGGGTGCGCGCCCAAGGCATCCGTCTGGTCCAGCAGGGCGGGCGGTTCGGGCTGGTGCGCGAGGGCTCGCGCGCGGCGACCGAGGTGCCGGGCGACGTCAGCGGCATGGTCGGCTGGGTGATGGAGCGGCCGGAGTTCTCGGTCGGCGAGCTGAGCGCGGCCTTTCCCGAGCGCTCCGCCGGCCAGATCGAGCAGCTGCTGCGCGACCTCGCGACCATGCGCCTGGTCGAGGCGCTCTGAGCCGCAAAAGGGCGCGCTCGCGGGTCGCGATAGTCCAGAAACGCGATGTGGCATCTGAGCCACATATGCGACATATTTGTTTCGGTTGACCAATTCCGGGTTGATGGTCGGCCGATCAAGTGGTTAACAGGGTGACTTGAGGGTTCGCCTTATCGGGTGTCGAGCGGGCGGCTTGCTCATCTCTAAGTAGAAAACATGCCCTAGCGGGTGCGAGTGGAGAACGGGATCATGCATCACAGGCTGTTGTTGGGCAGCACCGCGCTCGTCAGCGCCGGCCTCCTGTTCGGAGGTGCCGCCTCAGCCCAGGAGATCGAGGTCATCCTCAGCGGCTACACCGAGTTCGGCGCTCAAGTGGCGCAGGACGAAACCCTTCAGAACGGCGACGGTGACCGCGGCTACACCTTCTTCATGGACAACGAGGTCCATATCCAGGCGACCGGCGTCTCCGACCGCGGGATGACCTACGGCTCCTACCTCGAGATGGAAGCCGGCAGCGGCAACGCTCCGGCGCTGCAAGGCGACTCCCGGATAACGATAATGCGGGCGAGGTGTTCGTCGACGAGGTCAACCTGTTCTTCTCGGGCGGCTTCGGCCGGATCGAGCTCGGTCGCCAGGACGGCCCCGAGGACGTGATGCTGGTCGGCGGCGAGGACGCTCAGTCCGGTACCGGTGGCGTCGACGGCGATACCTCGAACCTGGCTACGATCATCGACCTGAACCTCGGCGACGTGACCAAGGCGATGTACTTCACGCCGCGCATCGCCGGCTTCCAGCTCGGCGCCGGCTATACTCCCGATACCGGCGACGACGGCGGCCGCGACGGTGAGGAGGTCGTCGGCGACTTCGATAACGGCCACTACAACGTGTTCGAAGGCGGCGTCAACTGGGTGGGTCCGTTCGAAGGCGGCATCGACCTCACCCTCAGCGCCGTGGCCGTCTATGGTGACGCCGAGGACGACGAATTCGACGAGCGCCTGGACTATGCGGTCGGTGGCCTGATCGGCCTGGGCGGGCTGTCGTTCGGCGCGACCTGGGGCCAGAGGACCGACTTCGCCGAGGCCGACTGGGCCCACCTGGGTGTCAAGTTCGAATTCGGCGGCGCCAGCGCCAGCACCGGCTACACTTACAACGATGTCGACGCGTTCGACGACGAGCAGCATATAGTCGTGGTCAGCGGCGACGTCGGCCTGGCGCCGGGCCTGACGCTCAAGGGGGACGTCTCCTACAACACCGAAGATCCGTTCGCCTCTGACGACCCGACCGGGGAGGGCGCGGACGACACCATCGCGGGGATCGTGACGGTCCAGATGGACTACTAGGGCCCGGCGCCGCGCACGCGCGGCCGGTCTTGGGCAGCGAGGGCGGCGGGCCGTGGTCCGCCGCCCTTCGCGCCTTCGAAAAGTTGATGAAGCTTGGTCCTGTTCGCTTTTGCTGCTTGAATTTGCGGCGGCGATCGACGCATTATATGGCGAAAGAGGTTCAGCGCTGTAGCGAGTGGCGGCAAGCGGGAATGTGGCATGCGGTTCGAGACCGGCGGGGCGGTCGCCATCGCCGGTTTGGCGTTGATGGCATCGGGCGTGCCCGTCCGGGCGGCTTCTGACGTGGGCATCGGCGGCTACCACGACCAGGCCCTCCTGGCGGCCCAGCGTAGCCTGCTGGCGCGCAGTCCCGAGGCCATGGATTCGCGCTTCCAGATCAGCATCGGGTCCGGTCCGAGTTCCGCGCTGACGGCGTTCACGCCGCGCTTCGGCGGGCTCGGTCTCGGCGTCGGCGCGCTCGGGGACCGGTCCGAACGCGCCCCCGTCAGCGCTGGCGGCACGGTCGATTCCTCGACCGAGGTCCACCAGCTCGAGATCGGCTTGGCCGGTGCCGAGGTTGCCGGTTGGGACGTCGACCTGGCGGCGACCGCCGGCGTGACCAGCCCGGCGGCGACCGCCGCCACCGGCGACACCGGTCTGGTCGTGGGCGGCGAGCTCGCGATCTCAGGCCTGCGCTTCGATGCTGCCTACGGCGAGGACGCCGACTTCATGGGCCTGGACGGCACGCGGATGACGGCCGGCGTCGCCTACGGCTTCGGCCCGGTCGACACCCGCATGAGCTACAGCCTGGTCGAGCGGGAGACCGCGGTCGATACCAGCCTGTTCACGGTCGGCAGCCGGCTGGCCTTGCAGCCCGGGCTCGTCGTGCAAGGCGACGTCGCCTATGCCGACGACGAGAACGGCGAGGTCAGCACCGCGGGCCGGGTCAGCCTCCGGTTCAACTTCTGATCCGCTGCTCGTGGGCGGTCGCGGCCGCGGATCCCGCCGGCGCTCCTCCTGCTCGGCCGGTCGGCAACGCCTCGCAAGCAGGACCACATCCGATGGCTTGGGCAAGCGCCTCGAGAACCTTGTGCGGTCTGGCGGTGGTGATGATCGCCGCCTGCTCCGGCGTGACCGTCGAGGAGCCCGAGGTGCGTCCCACCGAGCAGAGGGAGAGGATCCGCGAGCAGTACGGCACGATCACCGGCGAGGACAACCTGGTGGTGTTCAGCAGCCGTGAGCGGCAGGAGGAGGAGGCGAGCCGGGGGCCCAGCATCGGCGTCAACGTCTATCTGTGGCGGGCGGCGCTCGAGACGATCGACTTCATGCCGCTGGTCCAGGCCGACCCGTTTGGCGGCGTGATCATCACCGACTGGTTCGCGCCGCCGGAGACGCCGGACGAGCGCTTCAAGCTGACCGTCTACATCCTCGACCGGGTGCTGCGGGCGGACGCGGTCAAGGTCTCCGTGTTCCGGCAGCTGAACGGCGAGGGCGGCTGGACCGATGCCACGGTCGACCCGGCAACCTCGGTCGGCATCGAGGACAGCGTCCTGACCCGGGCGCGCGAGCTGCGGATTGCCGCGCTCGGTCCGGCCGAGGGATAGCCCGCGACCCCGGCTTGCTTTCCGGTGCTGCGCCGCGCCGCGCCGATCCCCATCTGTCGTCCTGAACGAACGCCTTGCGTGACGCGGAGGTGAGCGGTCCGATGACGCGCTATCCGTTCAAGGCCATCGAGGCCAAGTGGCAACGCATCTGGCAGGAGCGCGACACCTTCGCCGCGCCGGCCCAGCCGACCCGGCCGAAATGCTACGTGCTCGAGATGTTCCCCTACCCCTCGGGCCGCATCCACATGGGCCACGTCCGCAACTACACGCTGGGCGACGTGGTGGCGCGCCAGCGGCGCGCCCAGGGCTACGACGTGCTCCACCCGATGGGCTGGGACGCCTTCGGCATGCCGGCCGAGAACGCCGCCATGGCGAAGCGGGTCCATCCGGCGACGTGGACCTACGCCAACATCGCCGAGATGCGCGCGCAGTTCCAGTCGATGGGGCTGGCGCTCGACTGGTCGCGCGAGTTCGCCACCTGCGATCCGGACTACTATCGCCACGAGCAGGCGATGTTCCTCGACTTCCTCGAGGCGGGTTTGGTGTACCGCAAGGAGTCGTGGGTCAACTGGGATCCGGTCGACCAGACCGTGCTCGCCAACGAGCAGGTGATCGAGGGCCGCGGCTGGCGCTCCGGCGCTCCGGTCGAGCGCCGCAAGCTCGCGCAGTGGTTCCTCAAGATCACCGAGTACAGCCAGGACCTGCTCGACGCCCTCGACCAGCTGGAGCGTTGGCCCGAGAAGGTGCGGCTGATGCAGCAGAAGTGGATCGGGCGCTCCGAGGGCGCCCGGGTGCATTTTCCGATCGCCGGCCGCGCGGATCGGCTCGAGGTCTTCACCACCCGGCCCGACACGCTGTTCGGCGCGAGCTTCATCGCGATCGCCCCGGATCATCCGCTGAGCGTCGAGCTCGCCAGGGATCGCCCGGCGGTCGCCGAGTTCATCGCCGAGTGCGCCCGGCTCGGCACCAGCGAGGAGGTGATCGAGCAGGCCGAGAAGCGCGGTCTCGACACCGGCCTGACCTGCGAGCATCCGCTGATCCCGGACCGCCGGCTGCCGATCTACGTCGCCAACTTCGTCCTGATGGAGTACGGCACCGGCGCGATCTTCGGCTGTCCGGCCCATGACCAGCGCGACCTCGAGTTCGCGCGCCGCTATGGCCGCCCGGTGCTGCCGGTGGTGCTGCCGCCGGGCGCGGACCCGGAGAGCTTCGCGATCGGCGACGAGGCCTACACGGGCGACGGCATCCTGATCAACTCGGGCTTCCTCGACGGGCTCGACGTCGCCGCCGCCAAGCGCCGGGTGATCGAGCAGCTCGAGGCGCGCGGGCTCGGCCAAGGCGAGGTGACCTATCGCCTGCGCGACTGGGGCGTCTCGCGCCAGCGCTACTGGGGCTGTCCGATCCCGGTGATCCACTGCCAGGCCTGCGGCATCGTGCCGGTGCCGCGCGAGCAGCTGCCGGTGACCCTGCCGGAGGACGTCGAGATCGACCGGCCGGGCAATCCACTCGCGCGCCATCCGAGCTGGCGGCACGTCGCCTGCCCGCGGTGCGGCGCGGCCGCGCAGCGCGAGACCGACACCTTCGACACCTTCGTCGAGAGCTCCTGGTACTTCCTCCGCTTCTGCTCGCCGCGGACCGAGGTGCCGTTCGAGCGCGCGGCGGTCGAGCGCTGGATGCCGGTCGATCAGTACATCGGCGGGGTCGAGCACGCGGTCCTGCACCTGCTCTACTCGCGCTTCTTCACCCGCGCGCTGAAGCGCTGCAGCTACCTCGCGATCGAGGAGCCCTTTGCCGGGCTGTTCACCCAGGGCATGGTCTGCCACAAGACCTTCCGCGACGCCCGTGGCGAGTGGCTGCAGCCCGACCAGGTGGCCGAGGACGAGCAGGGCGTCTGGCGCGCGCTGGACGACGGCCGTGCGGTGATCGTCGGCCGCTCCGAGAAGATGAGCAAGTCACGCCGCAACACGATCGACCCGTCGGCCACCATCGAGGCCTACGGGGCCGATACGGCGCGGCTGTTCATGCTGTCCGACAGCCCGCCCGAGCGCGATCTGGAGTGGACCGAGGCCGGCATCGACGGCGCCTGGCGCTACCTCAACCGCCTGTGGCGCCTGTTCGAGGACCGGTGGGGCGCGCTCGCCCCGGCCGGCACGGCGCCGCCGGCGCGCCTGTCGCCGGCCGCGACCGAGCTCAGGCGCGCGATCCACAGGACGATCGCGGCAGTGACCGAGCAGATCGAGCGCTTCCACTTCAACAAGGCGGTCGCCCTGATCCGGGAGCTGTCGAACCGGCTGGAGGCGTTCGCGGCCGACGATCCGGCGGCCCCGGCATTGACCCGCGAGGGGCTGGAGACGCTGGTCCTGCTGCTCGGACCGATGGTCCCCCATCTCGCCGAGGAGCTCTGGCAGCGCCTCGGGCACGAGGTCCTGCTCGCCGACAGCCCGTGGCCCAAGGCGGATCCGGCCTGGCTGGTCGACGACCAGGTGACCGTCGCGGTTCAGGTCAACGGCAAGCTGCGGGCGACGATCGCGCTGCCGTCCGGCAGCGACCGGGAGGCGGCCGAGGCCGCCGCGCTCGCCGAGCCCAACGTGGTGCGCTCCCTCGACGGCAAGCCGCTCAAGCGGGTGATCGTCGTCCCCGACAAGCTCGTCAACCTGGTGGTCTGACGCCGCCATGGCGTCGCGCCGGCTCGTGGTCCTCGGCCTCGGCGCCGCGCTCGCCGCCTGCGGCTTCCGGCCGCTGCTCAAGCAGGGCGAAGCCGATCGCGACGTGCAGCGCCAGCTCGCGGCGGTCGAGGTCCCGGTCCTGACCGGGCGCATCGGCTATCTCGTGCGCGAGAGCCTGCTGGAGCAGCTCAATCCCGCCGGCGCGGAGGTCCCGACCCGGTACCTGCTGACGATCACCCTGCGCCGCCGCAACAGCGCGCTCGGGATCCAGCTCGACAATACGATCACCCGCTACAATCTGACCCTCTCGGCGCGCTTCCGCCTGGTCGAGGAGGCGACCCGGCAGGTGCTCTACGAGGCGCTCGTGCGCCGGATCGCGAGCTACAACGCGATCCGCGCGCCCTACGCCGAGCTCGCCGCGGAGATGGACGCGGAGCGGCGCGCGGCGCGCGAGGTCGGCATCGACATCTGGACCCAGCTCGCGGTCTACTTCGCCCGCCAGGAGGAGGCGGCGTGAAGCTCGGCGGCCAGCAGGTCGAGCGCTTCCTGCGCGCGCCGGGCGTGCCGGTGGTCCTGGTCTACGGCCCCGACCAGGGCCTCGTGCGCGAGCGCGTCGAGCGCCTGATCGGCGGCGTGCTGGACGGATCCGAAGGACCCGTTCCGGCTGAGCGAGCTCAGCGCCGATGCGGTGCGCGGCGACCCGGGGCGGCTCCTCGACGAGGCGCGCGCGCTGTGCCTGGTTGGCGGCCGGCGCGTGGTGCGGCTGCGCCAGGCGAGCGATCTCGTGACCGCCGCCTGCCGGGCGCTGCTCGAGCTCGAGCCGCTCGAGGCGCTGGTCGTGATCGATGCCGGCGAGCTCGGTCCGGGCTCCTCGCTGCGGCGCCTGATCGAGGGCGCCCGCCATGGCGCCGCGATCGCCTGCTACCGCGACGAGGGCCGCGACCTCGGGGCCCTGGTCGACGAGGCGCTCGCCGCGCACGAGCTGACGATCGAGCCCGAGGCGCGGTCCTATCTGGTCGAGCATCTCGGCGCCGATCGCGGCATCACGCGCAGCGAGCTGGCCAAGCTCGTGCTGTACTGCGACGAGCCGGCCGGCAGCCCGCCGGCGCGCCGCCGGGTCACGCTGGAGGACGCCGCGCAGGTGGTCGGCGACAGCGCGGCGCTCGACTTCGACGACCTGGTCCACGCCGCGACGCTCGGCGAGGCGGTCCAGGTCGAGCGCTGCCTCGACCGCCTGCTCGGCGAGGGCCAGTCGCCGGTCAGCCTCCTGCGCGCGCTCGCCAAGCACGTCGGCCGCCTGCATCAGCTCGCCTGCCGCATCGAGCGTGGCGAGGCGATCGAGCAGGTGCTCGACGGCGCGCGCCCGCCCATCCACTTCCGGCGCAAGGCGAGCGTCAAGGCCGAGCTGCGGCGCTGGCCGGCGGCGCGCGCCGCGCGCGCGCTGAGCGAGCTGCTCGCGGCCGAGATCGGCTGCAAGACCACCGCCTGGCCGGCGGCGGCGCTGTGCCGGCGCGCGGTCCTCCGCCTGTGCCTGGAGGCCCGAGCCGCGGCGCGCAGCTCGACCTGACCGGCCCCGCCAAACGCACTCTTGCATTGCCGGCGAACGCCTCTACGCTCAGCTCCTGCGGGATCCGGGCGAGGGAGGTGGCGCGGGACCCGCGAGGCCAACGGGACGGGTCGGGGGAAGGTGCCGCTTGCTGCGCTTCGTGGTGCATCGGCTCTTGATCATGGTGCCGACGATGTTGGCGATCAGCCTGATCACCTTCGTGATCATCCAGCTGCCGCCCGGCGACTACCTCGAGAGCTACATCGCCGAGCTGCAGGCCCAGGGCGAGAGCATCCAGGGCGAGAAGCTCGAGTATCTGCGCCGGGTCTACGGCCTCGACAAGCCCTGGTGGCAGCAGTACCTGGTCTGGCTGGGCGGCCTGTTCCGCGGCGACTTCGGCTATTCCTTCGAGTACGACCTGCCGGTCAACGCGGTGGTCGGTGACCGGATGTTCCTGACGTTCGTCGTCTCGTTCGCGACCATCCTGTTCACCTGGGCGGTGTCGTTCCCGATCGGGGTCTATTCCGCGACCCACAAGTACACCGTGAGCGATCACGCGCTGACCTTCCTCGGCTTCCTCGGCCTCGCCACGCCCAACTTCCTGCTCGCCCTGGTGCTGCTGTACTTCGCCAACGTGGTCTTCGGCACCTCGATCGGCGGCCTGATGGACCCGAAGTACCTCGATCAGCCGATGAGCTGGGGCAAGTTCCTCTCGGTCCTCGAGCATCTCTGGGTCCCCGTGATCGTGATCGGCACCTCGGGCACCGCCGGCATGATCCGGCGGCTGCGCGCCAATCTGCTCGACGAGCTGCAGAAGCCCTACGTCACCACCGCCAAGGCCAAGGGGCTGCACCCCTTCAAGGCGCTCTGCAAGTACCCGCTGCGGATGTCCCTCAATCCGTTCATCGCCGACATCGGAACCCTCCTGCCGTCGGTGATCTCGGGCGCCGCGGTGGTCTCGATCGTGCTCTCGCTGCCGACCACCGGCCCGATGCTGCTGCGCGCCCTGCAGACCCAGGACATGTACCTCGCCGGCTCCTTCCTGATGCTGCTGGCGCTGTTGACCGTGGTCGGGATCCTCTTGTCCGATCTGGCGCTGGCCGTGCTCGATCCGCGCATCCGCTTCGAGGGCGGCCAGGGCCGATGAGCGTCCACTACGTCAACCCGGAGCCGTTCGACCCCGCCGAGACCGACCGCCTCACCCCGGAGCAGGAGCGCTTCTACACCGCCTCGCAGTGGCAGCTCATGTGGTGGAAGTTCCGCCGCCATCGCGTGGCGGTGTTCTCGGCCTGGGTGCTCCTCCTGATGTATGGCTCGATCCTGATCTCGGAGTGGATCGCGCCCTACAACCTGCACACGCGCCATTCCGAGTTCATCCATTTCCCGCCGCAGCAGATCCACCTGTGGCATGAGGGCAGCTTCGTCGGCCCCTTCGTCTACGGCTTCGACTTCAAGCTCAATCTGGAGAACCTGAAGCGCGAGTACACCGTCGATCCGAGCAAGGTGCAGAAGCTCCGATTACTTCTGCTCCGGGGACGAGTACAACTTCTGGGGCCTGATCCCGGCGAGCTTCCATCTGGTATGCCCGGCCGAGGACGGCACGCTGTTCGTGCTCGGCACCGACCGGCTGGGCCGCGACCTGTTCTCGCGGATCACCTACGGCGCCCGCGTGTCGCTCACCGTCGGGCTGTTCGGGATCACCGTGAGCTTCGTGCTCGGCATCATCCTGGGCGGCATCTCGGGCTACTACGGCGGCTGGGTCGACAGCCTGGTGCAGCGGATCATCGAGGTGATCCGGAGCTTCCCCGAGCTCCCCTTGTGGATGGCGCTCTCGGCCGCGCTGCCGATCACCTGGGACCCGTTGTGGATCTACTTCGGCATCACGATCATCCTCGGCCTGATCGACTGGACCGGGCTCGCGCGCGCGGTGCGCTCCAAGATCCTGGCGCTGCGCGAGGAGGACTTCGCGACCGCGGCACTTCTGATGGGCGCGCGCCCGCGCCGCATCGTGCTGCGCCACCTGGTGCCGTCCTTCATGAGCCACCTGATCGCGTCCGCCACGCTCTCGATCCCGGCGATGATCCTCGGCGAGACCGCGCTCTCCTTCTTAGGCCTGGGCCTGCGCCCGCCGATCACCTCCTGGGGCGTGCTGCTGACCGAGGCCCAGAACATCAACGTCGTCGCCCTCTACCCCTGGCTGATGCTGCCGGTGGTCCCGGTGATCCTCGTGGTCCTCGCCTTCAACTTCTTCGGCGACGGCCTCCGCGACGCCGCCGATCCTTATACGTAGGTTCAGGAAGCGCTGCCACCCCACGCCGGACGCGCAGTTTTCTACTGCAGTTAGGGCGTTCTCTGCAGCTGTGCGCGGCGGCCGAGCCCGCGTGCCTTGCCACTTCGCCACAGTAACCTCTGAGAGCAACTCGAAATTGTCCAAATCGCTTCTTGTGCGAACCTCGCTCCGGTGCATCATCACTCGCGAACACTGGTAGTCGGGGCACGCAGAATGAGGGAAGCTTCTCGCTTAGCTGCTGTCGACAGGGCGGCGTTGGCAGGAGAATCGCCGAAATGATCACGCCTGACTTAATAGAACGTAGACTGAATAACTTCTGGGGATACGGCAGCTTGGAGGCGCCTGTTTGGTTTGTTGGTATGGAGGAGGGGCTCGGACCGACAACCGATGCCGCGGAGTTGGAGGAGCGGTTCAAGGCCGCGGATGGTAAAATGACTATCGACATGCGCCGTGACATGACACGAGTGCCCGATCACATGCAGTGGTTTCGGCCCAGCACACGCCTCCAAACTACCTGGAAGTATCCAATCGCTCTCTACCTCTATCTAAGGCAGCACCGAGCTCCATCACAGGAAGAGATACGAACTTATCAAGTTGTTGCCCTTGCAGACACGAGGCTTAAACAAACCAGCGTAATCGACCTTACTCCTCTCCACGAGGCTCAGGAAGCTTGACTCCAGCGGCGGGGCGGGCGAGAGTAAACAAAGATAGAACACGGGGTTGGAGGGCGCCATGGCCGCCGAGCTGCTGAAGGATCTGCCGGGCGATCTGCCGAACTTTTTGAAGCGCTTCGGCACGGACGCGAAATGCCGGGCGTATCTGGTGCGGGCGCGCTGGCCCGTGGGCTTCCGCTGCACCGGCTGCGGGCATGACCTGGCTTACAGCCATAAGAAGCGCCTGATCGAGGAGTGCACGGCCTGCGGCAAGCAGCACTCGATTCTCGCCGGCACCATCTTCGAGCAGACCAAGACCGGGCTCGCGACGTGGTTCCTGGCGATCTACCTGGTGACCTCGAGCAAGGGCGGCATCTCGGCGATGGAGCTCAAGCGTCAGATGGGCTTCGGCAGCTACCAGACCGCCTGGAGCTGGCTGCACAAGATCCGCAAGGCCATGGTGCGGCCGGAGCGGCCGCCGCTGAGCCAGCGGGTCGAGGCCGACGAGACCTATGTCGGCGGCCCGCGACCTGGGACGCCGGGCCGTGGTGCCGCCGGCAAGACCCGGGTCGCCGGTGCGGTCGAGACCGGCCGCGGCCAAGCCCGCGGCCGTCGCCTGGGTCGCCTCCGGCTCGCCGTGGTGCCCGATGTCTCGGCCAAGAGCCTCGAAGGCTTTCTCGCCGGCGCCGTCGCCCGGCCCGCGTCCGTGGCGACCGACGGCTGGTCGGGCTATGCCGGCCTCGCCCCCGCCGGCTGGCGTCACGAGCCGCTCAACCTCAACGCCAGCTGGGGCGATGCGGCGCTGCGCCTGCCGGCGATCCACCTGGTGTTCGGCCTGGCCAAGCGCTGGCTGCTCGGCACCCATCACGGCGCGGTCTCCAGCAAGCACCTGCCGGCCTACCTCGACGAGTTCACCTTCCGCTTCAACCGCCGCACCGCCAAAAGCATCAGCCATCGCTTCGCCCGCCTGATCGAGCACGCCGTGCAGATCCAGCCCACCCCCTACCGCGCCCTCATCGCCACGGCTGCAACCTGATGGTCATGGAGAGCTAGTTCGACCTTATGCCGTTACCTTCTCGTCAGGCACACCAATCAGCGTGGATTTATCATGAGTATTGTATGAAGGGACTCAACTCACGCGGTGAGTATTTGTCGGTCTTTCGGTCTCGGCGAATTCAGTAACTTAAGATGCTGGTCGACGAGCACAGACCTAGGCTTGTGATCTTTTGCTCTGTTTCATATCTTCCGTACTGGAAGGAGGTGATCGGAAGACCTCTGGAGGCGGTTTCCTCTCAGATGCACTTCGTGCAGTCGAGCCAAATCTCGTTCTGCGTGTTACCTCAGGGAGCAGCGTTCGGTATGTCTTATACGGAGTTATATCAGTATGGAGCTGCCATACGAGGAAGAGTGCAACTTCCGAACTGAACCATCTGACGCTTGCAGCGAGTACCTCGCTGATCTCAGGATCTTCCCCTCAGATTGGTGCTGCATGAAGTCCTGGCGCAGGCGAGCGCGGACGCCCGCGGGTGGTCCATCGAGCGCATCGATCTCCGGAGCGGGCATGGTCACCGGGGGCGAGGGGGGCTACGATGTCCGGAGCGAAGGGCGGAACAACGGCGCTATGGCGGAGCGCGAGTTCGACGTGGTGGTGGTCGGCGCGGGGTTCGCCGGGATGTACATGCTGCATCGGCTGCGCGGCATGGGGCTTTCCGTGCGGGTGCTCGAGGCGGGCGGCGGGGTCGGCGGGACCTGGTACTGGAACCGCTACCCGGGGGCGCGCTGCGACGTCGAGAGCATGGAGTATTCCTACCAGTTCTCGGACGAGCTGCAGCAGGAGTGGGCGTGGAGCGAGCGCTACGCGGCGCAGCCCGAGATCCTGCGCTACGCCAACCACGTCGCCGACCGCTTCGACCTGCGCAGGGACATCCAGCTCGACACGCGGGTGACGCGCCGCGGTCTTCGACGAGGCGGCGGGCCGCTGGCGGATCGCGACCGCGGACGGCGCCGAGGTCGGCGCGACCTTCTGCATCATGGCGACCGGCTGCCTGTCGGCGCCCAACCGGCCGCAGCTTCGAGGGGCTCGAGCGGTTCGCGGGCCCGATCTACCACACCGGCGACTGGCCGCATGAGGGGGTCGACTTCGCCGGCCTGCGGGTCGGCGTGATCGGCACCGGCTCGTCGGCGGTGCAGTCGATCCCGCTGATCGCCGAGCAGGCGCGCGCATCTCGTCGTCTTCCAGCGCACGCCCAACTACGTCGTGCCGGCGCGCAACGCGCCGCTCGACCCGGTGGTCCAGGCGCGGGTCAAGGCGAACTACGCCGCGCTCCGGGCGCGCGCCAAGCAGGGGCGGACCGGCCAGCTCTACCCGATCAACCCGCTGCCGGCGCTCGGCGGTCGAGCGCGGCGGAGCGGCGAGCGCGAGTACCAGGCGCGCTGGGACACGCGGCGGGCTCGGCTTCATCGGCTCGTTCGTCGACCTCCTGGTCGACCGGCAGGCGAACGACACCGCGGCGGAGTTCATCCGCGCCAAGATCCGGGCCGCGGTGCGCGACCCGGCGGTGGCGGCCGCGCTCTCGCCGACGCTCGCGTCGTCGGCTGCAAGCGGCTGTGCATCGACACCGGCTACTACGAGACCTTCAACCGCGCGAACGTCACGCTGGTCGACCTCCGCCGGGCGCCGATCGAGGGGGTCACCGAGCAGCGGCGTCCGGGCCGCGCGGCGAGGACTACCCGCTCGACGCGCTGGTGCTCGCGACCGGCTTCGACGCGATGACCGGCGCGCTTGCTCCGGATCGACGATCCGCGGCGCGGGCGGCCGGACGCTCAAGGAGGACTGGGCGGACGGGCCCGCGGACCTATCTCGGCCTCGCGATCGCGGGCTTTCCCAACCTGTTCACGATCACCGGGCCGGGCAGCCCGTCGGTGCTGAGCAACATGCTGCCCTCGATCGAGCAGCACGTCGAGTGGATCGCGGACTGCATCGGGCACGCTGCGCGCGCGCGGCCTCGGCCGGATCGAGGCGACCGGCGCGGCCGAGGACGCCTGGGTCGCGCACGTCAACGCGGTCGCCGACGCCACGCTGTTCCCGTCCTGCAACTCCTGGTATCTCGGCGCCAACGTGCCCGGCAAGCCGCGCGTCTTCATGCCCTACCTCGGCTTCCCGGCCGTACGTGCAGAAGTGCGCCGAGGTCGCGGCGCAGGGCTACGAGGGGTTCGCGCTCGGCGCGCGGCTGAGCCGGCACGGCGCGACAGCAGAGGGAGGAACGGCGATGAGCAGCGAGATCCTGGCGCAGCTCGCGGCGGCGCTCGGCAGCGGCGGCGGTGCGGGTGGTCGACCTCAGCCAGACGCTCCGGCCCGAGACGCCGGTGATCCAGCTGCCGCCGGAGTTCGCGCCGTCGAGCCCGTTCCGGATCGAGCAGATCTCGCGCTACGACGAGCGCGGGCCGGCCTGGTACTGGAACAACATCGCCTGCGGCGAGCACACCGGGACCCATTTCGACGCGCCGGCGCACTGGGTGACCGGCAAGGACTACGCCGACGGCTTCACCGATACGATCGCGGTGCAGCGCTTCGTGGCGCCGGCCTGCGTGGTCGACTGCTCGAAGGAGGCGGCGGCGGACGAGCGCTTCGTGATGGAGCCCGCCCACATCCAGGCGTTCGAGGCGGCGCACGGGCGGATCCCGGCGGGCGCCTGGGTGCTGATGCGGACCGACTGGTCGAAGCGCAGCGATCCGGCGGCGTTCCTCAACCTCAAGGACGACGGGCCGCACACGCCGGGGCCGAGCGCCGCGGCGGTGCGCTTCCTGGTCGAGGAGCGCGACGTCAACGGCTTCGGGGTCGAGGCGGTCGGCACCGACCACGGCCAGGCGTTCGGCTTCGAGCCGGCGTTCCCGGCGCACCACCTGATGCACGGCGCCGGCAAGCTTCGGGCTCGCCTCGCTCTGCAACCTCGACCAGCTGCCGCCGACCGGCGCGATCCTGATCACGGCCCCGCTCAAGATCGAGCGCGGCTCCGGCAGCCCGTTGCGCGTGCTGGCGCTGGTTCCGGCCTGAGCGGCGGCGGCGTAAGGCCGGCGGGAGAACGGGGGGCGATCCGCGCCGCGGTCCCACGCGCTTGCGGCCGCAGAGTCGCCGGGGGCACGCCGCGTCGCGCCGCGGCTCGATCACGGCGCACCGGAGGGGCAGGTCGCGGGCGCGCGCCGATCACCGGCGAGGGGATGGATCGCTGGCGACCGCCCGACTGACCTGCGCCGCGCTGCACGGATGTCTCCGCCGGGACGGTAACCATGCCTTAACGCAAGGACGTTAGCACGTTCTTCGGGTGGTCCACGCGACCGTGGCAATCCGTGCGCCGTAGTGCCGAGAAGCGGGCGGAAGCGGCAGGGGCGGCGGGCCACGTCCTCGAGGATGATCAGGCCCGCATGCACTCGGCGACGGTGGCGCGGGCACCATGTGGCGTGCAGGCGGTCGAGCCAGCCGTCGACGGCGGCCGTGAAGCGCGCCTGCGCGCGGCAGATCGTCGCCGAACACCTCGCGAGCCCGAGGAAGCCGGCGGCGAGCGCGGCGGGGTCGGCACCCGCGCCGGCGGCGATCGTCTCGAAGCGGTGCGCGAGCGGATCGGCGACCTCGGTCCTGCGGCCCTGGTCGTCGCGGCCGGCGGCGTGGCGCATCCAGGCCGCGACCGCGAGCGCGAGGTGGCGGATCGGACCGCCGGCGCGCAATTGGTCGCGGACCGGGCCGAGCAGGCGCTGCGGCAGCTTCTGCGAGCCGTCGCTCGCGATCTGCGCCGTGCGGTGGCGGATCGCGGGTTGGCGAAGCGCTCGAGCAGGCTCGCCTGGTAGGCCGCGAGGTCGGTCGCCACCGCCAGGGTGGGCGCCACCTCCTCGGCCATCATCTCCGCATGTAGGCCCGGAAATCCGGCTCGCGCACGACGTCCGCGATGTGCTCGAGGCCGGCGAGGCCGCCGAGATAGGCGAGCGCCGAGTGGCTGCCGTTGAGGAGCCGGAGCTTCATCTCCTCGAACGGGGCGACGTCGGCGACCAGCTCGGCCCCGACCTCTCCCAGGCCGGCCGGGGCCGGCGAAACGGTCCTCGATCACCCACTGGGGAACGGCTCGGCCACGACCGGCGCGGCGTCGTGCAGGCCGAGGCGGGCCGCGACGTCGTCGTCGGTCGTCGCCGGCACGATGCGGTCGACCATGCTGCAGGGGAAGGCGACCTCGGCCTCGATCCAGCGCGCCAGAGCCTCGTCGCGGCGCGCTGCGAAGGCGAGAGCCAGGCCGCGCAGCGTCCGGCCGTTGCCCGGCAGGTTGTCGCAGGACAGCACCGTGGGCGGTGCTGCGCCCCGGCGCCGCCGCTGGTCGAGCCCCGCCACCAGACGTCCCGAGCGCGCTGCGCGGCCGGTCCGGATGCGCGAGGTCATACCGGATGTCCGGGTGGCCGAAGACGAGCGATCCGCTCGCCGGATCGTGGCCGTAGCCCTTCTCGGTCACCGTCAGCGAGACGATCGAGATCGCGGGATCGGCAATGCGGCGCACCACGGCCGCCGGGTCCTCGGGCGCGACCAGGATCTCCTTGAGGCAGCCGACGATGCGCAGGCGCTCGCCCGCGGCGCCGCGCTCGGCGACCGTGAACAGCCCCTCCTGCGGCGCCAGACGGTCGCGCGCCGCGGGGCTGCGCAGGCTGACGCCGGCGATGCCGAACGGCCCGAACGCCATCGCCGAGCGCGTCCTCGGTGAAGAGCGCCTGATGGGCGCGATGGAACGCGCCGAGACCGAGGTGGACGATGCCGACCGGCAGCCGGGCGCGATCGTAGCATGGTCGCGCCGACCTCGCCCGGCAGCCGATCGAGGTGCGCCGGCGTCAGCCTCGGAGGCACGCGCCGGCGCCGCGCGCCTCGGTCAGCTCGGGACGCGGTCGCCGGTCTCCTTGTCGAACAGGTGGATCGTGCCGGGGTGCGGGGTCAGGCTGATCTTGTCGCCAGGGCGGAACCTGTGGCGCTCCTTGAACACCACCGCGACCTCCTGGCCGGCCATGTGGGTGAACACCAGGATGTCGGCCCCGGTCGGCTCGACCACCACGACCTCCGACGGCAGACCGCCGCCATCGGTCAGGTCGAGATGCTCCGGGCGGATGCCGTAGACCACCTTCTGGCCGTCGCGGCCGCCGGCCTGCGGCCGACAGCGGCAGCACCGTGCCGTCCGGCGCGACCGCGCTCGGCGCGCCGCCGTTGCGCTTGATCGTCGCGTTGATGAAGTTCATCGCCGGCGAGCCGATGAAGCCGGCGACGAACAGGTTGGCCGGATTGTCGTAGAGGTCGAGCGGCTCGCCGACCTGCTCGACCACGCCGTCGTGCATGACCACGATCCGATCGGCCATGGTCATCGCCTCGATCTGGTCGTGGGTGACGTAGACCGAGGTCGTCCTGAGGCGCTGATGGAGCTCCTTGATCTCGGTCCGCATCTGCACCCTGAGCTTGGCATCGAGGTTGGAGAGCGGCTCGTCGAACAGGAAGACCTGCGGATCGCGCACGATCGCCCGGCCCATCGCGACGCGCTGGCGCTGGCCGCCCGAGAGCTGGCGCGGATAGCGCGCGAGGTACTCCTGCAGGCCCAGGATCTCCGCCGCCCGGTTGACCCGCTCCTGGATCACGCTCTTCGGCGCCTTCGCCAGCTTCAGCGAGAACGCCATGTTGTCGTACACCGTCATGTGCGGGTAGAGCGCGTAGTTCTGGAACACCATCGCGATGTCGCGGTCCTTGGGCGGCACGTTGTTGACCACCCGGCCGCCGATCGAGATCTCGCCCTTGCTGATCTCCTCGAGCCCCGCGATCATCCGCAGCAGGGTCGACTTGCCGCAGCCGGACGGCCCGACCAGGACCACGAACTCGCCGTCCACGATCTCGATCTCGACGCCATACAGGACCTGCGTCGAGCCGAAGAACTTATCGACCTTGCCGATGTCGACCGATGCCATGGTTTTCCGCGTCCCGCTGTGCGCAAGTTGACGATCTTGGTTGAGCCCCGGCGATTCCCGCTTCAGGGCCCCAACCCTGAGCGGCACGTCGCCTGCTGGCCGGGATCATGGCGCGTGTCGGGCGATTGTTCAAGCCGACCGTTCACGCGGCGAGCGCCTCGAGCTCGGCGCGCGCGAGGCCGAGCCGCTCGCCCGCGGCCATGATGTGGTTCCAGGTCGTGGGATCGATCGGCACGCCCTTGGCGCTGCGCTCGGCCCGGGCGCGCTGCTCGGGCTCGCCCGGCAGCAGCACCGCGCCGCCCGGCGCGCGCGGCCGCGAGCTCTTGACGAACTCGAGGTAGCGCTCGACCTCGGTCGCGAGCTCGGCGGCGCCGGTGTAGACCTCGGGCGCGATCACGACCGAGAGCATGCTGCTGGCGAAGCGCGCCGTGCCTTCGGGCGGGCGCGAGCAGCCGCCACCGGTGAGCGCGCCGGCCAAGAGGTCGACCATCAGCCACAAGGCGCCGCCCTTGTGGCCGCTGACCGCGCCGCCGAACGGCAGCAGGCTGCCGGGCGGATCGGTGTAGAGCTGGTTCGGATCGGTGGTCGGCCGGCCCTCGGCGTCGAGCAGGCAGTCGGGCGGGATCGGGACGCCCTTGTTGCGCGCGACGCGGACCTTGCCCTCGGCGGTCGCCGAGGTCGCGAAGTCGAGCACCACCGGGTCGCCGCCCGCGACCGGGACGCCGATCGCGATCGGGTTGGTGGTGCCGCGCCCGTCGCGCCCGCCGTGGGGCACGACGCGCAGCGGGATCCCGGTGGCGTTGACGAAGTGGAGCGAGGTCATCCCGGCGGCGGCCGCCATCTCGGCCCAGTCGCCGAGGCGGCCGAGGTGGGAGGAGCGGCGCAGCGCCGCGAGCGCGATGCCGTGGCGCCTCGCCTTGTCGATCGCCGCCTGCACCGCCTGCTCGCCGACGATCTGGCCGTAGCCGCCGCGGCCGTCCAGAACCGTCGCCGCCTCGGTCTCGGACACGACCAGGGCGCTCATGTTCGGCACGATGATGCCGGCCTCGACCTGCTCGACGTACTGCGGCACCCGGATCACGCCGTGCGAGTCGTGGCCGGCGAGATTGGCGCCGACCAGCTTCTGCGCGACCTTCTGGGCCTCGTCCGCGGACGAGCCGGCAGCTGCGAGAATGGTCTGTGCGATCCGATCGAGCGCCTCGGCCTGGATGTGCATGAAGCGTTCTCCCTTTTCGCCCCGGAGGACGGGTCCCGCCTTGTTCTGTCCGGTCAAGCCCGCTATGTCGTTTACTAGGACATCGACGTGCTGGCGAGAAGATCCCGCAATGCGAGGTGATCTGCCGCGAACGAGGCCAGTCACGAATCCAAAAAATCACAACTCACTCGGGGAGATCGAGATGGCACTGTACACGCCGAGCCGACGGAAGTTCCTCAAGACCACGGCGCTGGCGACCGGCGCCACCCTCGCCGCGCCCTACGTCAAGACGGCGCGTTCCGCCGGCACTCTTGCGCTCGGCATGTGGGACCACTGGGTGCCCGGCGCCAACGACGTGCTCGCCAAGATGTGCCAGGACTGGGGGGCGGAAAACAACGTCGAGATCACGCTCGACTTCATCACCTCGATCGGCTTCAAGAATCAGGTGACGGCGGCCGCCGAGGCGCGTGCCCGGACCGGCCACGACATCTTCGCCCTGCCGACCTGGGACGTGACGATCCATCGGGAGTCGCTGGAGCCGGTCGACGACCTGATCGAGGAGCTGACCAAGCAGTACGGGCCCTACACCGATGCGGCCTCGCAGCTGTGCCGGCACGACGGGGTATGGCGGGCGATCCCGGCGCCGACCGGGTCGCACACCTACCCGATGGTCTCGCGCCTCGACCTGTTCAAGCAGCATGCCGGGATCGACCTGCAGGAGCTGTTCCCGGCGGGCGCGCGCGACCGGCCAAGATCGACGCCGAGTGGACCTACGACAACTTCCTCGAGGCCGCCAAGAAGCTGCACGCCGCCGGCAAGCCGTTCGGCAACCCGATCGGGCCGACCAGCGACAGCCAGGACTGGCTGGGCCCGCTGTTCCTGTCCTACGGCGCGGAGATGGTCAACGCCGACGGCGAGATCACGGTGGATTCCGACGCCACCCGGGCCGCGCTCGACTACCTGCAGCAGCTGACCCAGTACATGCCGCCCGACGTCTACGCCTGGGATGACGCCGGCAACAACCGCTGGATCATCTCCGGCAACGGCTCGTGCATCCAGAACCCGCCCTCGGCCTGGACCGTGGCGGTGCGCGACCAGCCCGACGTGGGGGCGCAGCTCTGGCATCACGACACGCCGCGCGGCCCGGTCGGCCGCTTCCGCGGCTCGTTGCCCTATCTGTGGGGCATCTGGGACTTCGCGCAGAACAAGCCCGCGGCCAAGGACCTGCTGCGCTGGCTGTCGCAGCGGGAGCAGACGCTGCAGCTGGTCGACGCCTCCAGGGGGTACGACCTGCCGCTCCAGCCCTCCTTCTACGACCATCCGGTATGGGAGACGGAGGGGCCGCCGCAGGGCACCCAGTACAACTATCCGCACCGCGGCGACGAGCAGATCATCGTCGCCGGCTATCCGGCGCCGGCGCCGATCGCCGCGCAGATCTACACCCAGGCCCTGATCCCCAACATGGTGGCCCGGGTGACCCAGGGCGGCGAATCGGCGGACGACGCCATCGCCTGGGCCGCCGAGGAGGCGGAAGGCTACCTCAGGGGTTGACGATGCGCCCGGGTCGGCCAGGGTAGCCGGAGGGCGCCCGCCGACCCGGGAACCGGCGCAGCGCGTCCGGCGCGGTCCGGGCGCGGCCGCGTCCCAGGCGGCATCCGCCCTGCCGGCAGGCCGCAGCGATCGGGAGACGGGGCAATGGCACGAGACAGCGCGCTGACGGGTCGAGCGGCAGCGGGCCGCCCGGCGCCCCGGCTTGGGCGTCTACATGCGTGATTTCTGGCACGCGCGCTCGACGCTCGCGTTCCTGTTCTGCCTGCCGCTGATCGCGATCATCGGCGGCCTGATCGTCTATCCGTTCTTCTACTCGATCTACCTCTCGACCCTGAACAAGGCCGAGACCGAGTTCGTCGGGTTCGGCAATTTCCTGTTCCTGTTCGATCGCGGCACGTTCTGGATGGTGGTCCGGCAATCGATCATGTTCGCCGCGTTCGCGGTGCTGTTCAAGGCCTTGATCGGGTTCGTCTGCGCGCACCTGATCCACAACGTCTCGGAGCGCGGGCAAAGGGTCTGGCGCGGCCTGATGCTGATCCCGTGGGTGATCCCGCCGGCGCTCAGCACGCTCGGCTGGTGGTGGCTGTTCGACCCCACCCATTCGGCGGTCAACTGGCTCCTGGTGAGCCTGGGCGGGCCGCACATCCCCTGGCTTTCGGAGACCTTCTGGGCGCGCTTCGCCGTGATCCTGGTCAACATCTGGTATGGCGCGCCGTTCTTCATGATCATGTACCTCGCGGCGCTGAAGTCGATCCCCGAGGAGCTCTATGACGCCGCCAAGGTCGACGGGGCCAGCGCCTGGCAGCGGCTGGTCTACGTCACCCTGCCGATGATGCGCAACATCGTCGCGATTACGATGCTGTTCTCGACCATCGTGACCTTCGCCAACTTCGACATCGTCCGCGTGCTGACCGGCGGCGGGCCGCGCAACACCACGCACCTGTTCGGCACCTGGGCGTTCGACCTCGGCATCAGGAGCGGCGACATCCCGCTCGGCGCCTCGGTGTCGCTGTTCATGTTCCCGATCCTGGCGATCTTCGCCTTCCTCATCCTGCGCGACGTGCGCCAGCGGGCGAGCCAACTCTGATGGCTACTCAGGTTGCCGCCAGCGCGTCTGGCGCGTTCACGAGCAGCAGCGGCATGAGCAATCGCCGTTGGGCGCTCTGGGCCTCCTACTTCTTCCTGTTCCTGTTCATCGTCTTCTTTTTGTTTCCGCCCTACTACATGCTGATCACCTCGTTCAAGACCAACGAGGAGATCTCGAGCCTGGCCGGCAACCCATGGGTCATCAACATGGCGCCGACCCTCGACCATTACACCAATCTCTTGTTCAACACGTCCTTTCCGACCTACTTCAAGAACACGGTGATCGTGACCTTGTGCACGGTCGCGATCTCGATGGTGGTGAGCGTGCTCGCCGCCTACTCGCTCGCGCGCATGCGCTTCCTCGGCTCGGCGACGATCGCGACCGGCGTCTTCCTCACCTACCTGGTGCCGGAGACGCTCCTGTTCATCCCGCTGTTCAAGGTCGTGGGCGGGCTCGATCTCCTCAACTCGTACTGGGCGCTGGTCCTGGTCTACCCGACCATCGCGGTGCCGTTCTGCACCTGGATCCTGATCGGCTACTTCTCGTCGATCCCGCGCGAGCTCGACGAGGCGGCGCTGATCGACGGCTGCAACCACCTGCAGATGCTGCTCAAGATCTTCATCCCCGTGGCGCTGCCCGGGCTGATCGCGGCGACCATCTTCGCCTTCACGGTCGCCTGGGCGCAGTTCCTCTACCCGCTCGCCTTCCTCTACAGCGAGGACCAGCTGGTGCTGACCGTCGGCACCGTGACCACGCTGATCCGCGGCGACGTCTATCACTGGGGCGGGCTGATGGCGGGCGCCTTGCTGGCCGCCGCCCCGCCGGTGATCCTCTACGCCTTCCTGATGGACTACTACATCGCCGGCCTGACCTCGGGCGCGACCAAGAGCTGAGGCGGGCCAGCTTTCGCGTCTGGTCTGCGCGCCCGGGTTGGCGAGCGGCGGGCGCGCCCCGCGGCTTCGCGGGCCGCTGTCGTGAGAGAGAACGCCCATGGAAACCCGCCGCATCGGCAGCGCTCGAGGTCTCGGTGGTCGGGCTCGGGTGCAACAACTTCGGCGGCCGGCTCGACGCCGCGCGCCACGGCCCGGGTGGTGCGACGCGGCGCTCGCCGCCGGCATCACCTTCCTCGACACCGCCGACATCTACGGCGGCACGCTGAGCGAGGAGTACCTCGGCCGGGCGCTCGCAAGGCCGCCGCGACGAGGTGGTGCTCGCGACCAAGTTCGGCATGAAGGTCGACGAGCAGCGGCGCGGCGCTGCGCCCGGCTACGTGCGCCAGCGCGCTCGAGGACAGCCTGCGCCGCCTGCGGACCGACCGCATCGACCTCTACCAGCTCCACCAGCCCGACCCTGCGGTGCCGATCGGGGACACGCTCGGCGGCGCTCGACGAGGCGGTGCGCGCCGGCAAGGTGCGCGAGATCGGCTGCTCGAACTTCTCCGCCGCAGCAGCTGCGCGAGGCGGCAGGCGCGGTGCGGGACGGCGCCGCCCGCTTCGTCTCGGTGCAGAACGAGTACAGCCTGCTCCAGCGCGAGCCGGAGCGCGAGGTGCTGGCCGAATGCGAGCGCCAGGGTCTCGCCTTCATCCCCTACTTCCCGCTCGCGAGCGGCCTGCTCACCGGCAAGTACCGGCGCGGGCGGCCGGCGCCCAAGGGCAGCCGGATCGAGGCCGGCGGCCGCTTCGGCGACCTGCTCGCGGAGCGCAACCTCGAGGTGGTCGAGAAACTCGTCGCCTTCGCCGAGGCGCGCGGCCACACGCTCCTCGAGCTCGCGATCTCCTGGCTCCTCGCCCGGCCCGCCGTGGCCTCGGTGATCGCCGGCGCGACCTCGCCCGAGCAGGTCGCGGCCAACGCGAGAGCCGCGGGCTGGCGGCTGACCCCGGCGGAGCTCGCCGAGATCGATGCCATCGTGCCGCGCTGAGCCCATCCCGGTTCCAGCGCCCGTCAGACTATCGAAATTGCGACACTGGAGCCGAATGGAGATTGGATCAAGCGGCCCGTTTCGTCGCCCCGATTTCGCCGGTCTCCGCCGGCCAGTGACGGCAATACACGCCGAGAGAAACGGTGCACAGCTCGCAACGAGTGCCTGCGGTCGACAGGAAAAAAACGCAGCTCGGCCCTGAGCGGCAATTATGCTCGCCATCATGGCAGACGAGGCTCCAATCGAAAGCACGCTGTGCTATTGCGAATGCGTCGAAACTGTCGCATCGATGCGACGGAAGTGTCGCATCATCTATTCAGGATAACTCAAAAGTGGCGCATACGCGCGAAGCTGAAACAAACCTTGAGCCCCGATTGATTCCACATCATCACGCAAAATCCGGGACAACCCGTTGAAAACATTTACAAAGACTGATCGAGCGCCTTTGCGACAAAAGCCGCCCTGGGCTGCCTCACCCGTGAGACTCGATTGCACAACCAGCTGATTTCGCGAGCGGACACTTCGGGAGCACAGATGTGGCGCATTGATGGCGCATGCCGGCGACGTTGGTGCCATGGGGAGGCCCTGCGGAGACCCTCCTCAGAGCTGGCGCCGGCATGGCATCGTGACGCAGACCAGGATCCGTCACCGCAGATCCATGGCAGCTCGCACGCTCGGGGCACCGGCGAAGTATGAATTGCATACGGCGCGGGTCCCCGCTACAGTTCGCCTTTCGGTTGAGGCTTTCGTACGAGCAGAACTATGGCTTTGTTGAACCAGTCAGTGCAGGTCTACGGTCAGATCGCCAACCTGCTTGAAACCCTCCGTGCCGGTCAGGCTCCCGACAAATTTACTCGAGAGTTCCTAAAGGACATCGGTTTTAATTCCTCCAATCATCACGCCTTCATTCCGCTGCTGAAGGGGCTGGGTTTCCTAACTTCAGACGGCACTTCTACGCAGCGATACAAAACTTTTCTCGATAAAACTAGATGAAGGCAAGTAATTGCAGAAGCGGTGAAGGACGCCTATGGCGATATATTTATTCTCAAAAGCAAGCCGTCTAAATCTGATCTTAACCTGATTTCCGGCAAATTGAAGAGCACATACAATATGTCGGATATATCGGCCGAAAGGGCGGCAAGGACGTTTCTGGCCTTGCTGGCTCTGGCGGACGAGGATACGCTGTATGGGACATCCAAACCGCCCGAATTGACCAAAAAGGTTCCAGAAGCTGGAGACCCCGGCGCCTCCCAAAGCCCCAATCGCGCCAAGCGCGACTCTGTCAGCAGCCGTTGGACTCCACTACAACATCCAGATCTATCTTCCTGCAACCAAGGACGTAGAAATCTACAATGCCATGCTTAAGTCATTGCGAGGACATCTAATTGACTAAACCAAGTCGAGAATTGCGTGATTTCAGTCTCTTCGGGGACTTATCTTCGAATGTCGAGGCGGAGGTGTTTCGCAAGGCGGGAATTAACGTTGAATTGACATCAGCCAAGTGGAGGACCAACTGCTGCTTGAAGCCTAAGTTCGCTTGGCGCAGACGGAATGGGGCTCTGGGATGGCTCGCCATATGGGGTCCTCCGGCGTTTGGAAAGATTCTTGGTCTAATTCGGGATACCGTTATGGAAAATGGCCCGAATTGTGGAAACGTAGCGTGCCAAGAAAGTCCGCACATGGCCGAATAGACAAGGCCAGAAAAGACTGCCGCCTTTAGGGCGATAAATCGCATATTGGAATTCGTGAACTAGCTCTCCACGACCATCAGGTAGCGCCTGTGGCGACGAGACTGCGGTAGGGGGTGGGGCGGGTCAGGACGGCTTGCAGGATGACGCGGGCGAAGCGGTGGCTGAAGTCTTGGCGGTACGGCGGTTGAAGCGGAAGACGAACTCGTCGAGATAGGCCGGCAGGTGCTTCTTGGAGACGGCGCCGTGGTGGGTGCCGAGCAGCCAGCGCTTGGCCAGGCCGAACACCAGGTGGATCGCCGGCAGGCGGAGCGCCGCGTCGCCCCAGCTGGCGCTGAGATTGAGCGGCTGGTGGCCGTAGCCCTTGGCGGCGAGGCCGGCATAGCCGGACCAGCCGTCGGTGGCCACGGTCGCGGGCCGGGCGACGTTGGCGGCGAGGAAGCCTTCGAGGCGGCGGGCCGAGACGTCGGCCACCACGGCCAGACGCAGCCGGCCCAGGCGGCGCCCGCGGGCTTGGCCTCGACCGCTCTCGACGGCGCCCGCGACCCTGGTCTTGCCGGCCGCGCCGCGGCCGGACCGGCCGGGCCTGGGGCCGCCGACATAGGTCTCGTCGGCCTCGACCCGCGCCGCCAGCGGCGCCCGCTCCGGGCGGACCATGGCGCGGCGGATCTTGTGCAGCCAGCTCCAGGCGGTCTGGTAGCTGCCGAAGCCCATCTGGCGCTGCAGCTCCATCGCCGAGATGCCGCCCTTGCTCGAGGTCACCAGGTAGATGGCGAGGAACCACTTGGCGAGCCCGGTCTTGGTCTGCTCGAAGATGGTACCCGCCAGAATCGAGTGCTGCCGGCCACAGGCCGTGCACTCCTCGATCAGGCGCTTCCTGTGGCTCCAGGCCTTCTCATGCCCGCAGCCCGTGCAGCGGAAACCCGCGGGCCAGCGCGCCCGCACCAGATACGCCCGGCACTTGGCATCCGTGCCGAAGCGCTTCAGGAAGCTCGGCAGATCGCGCGGCAGATCCGTCAGCAGCTCGTCGCCCATGGGCGCCTTCCCCACTATGTTCCTGCTTCGTTCACTCTCCCCTATCCTGCCGCCGAAGTCAAGCACCCTGAGCCTTGTGGAGAGCTAGTTTCGTAGATTTTGGGGATCTCTCTTCCATCATCGTTCAGAATTGGGATCATTTCAAAGAAGTTGTGCCGACTTCAAGATTGGATCAGACAACGTATGAACGAACTAGAGAAAGCGCGGAATTTTGTTGCCCATAATCGAATGTTATTGCCGGCCGAGTTCTAGCGTATTTACATGTACATATCAGATTGGAACAAAGTTATAGGGCTCTAAGTCAAAAATGAACCTAGGCGAGGAAAAACGGTCAATTAGACCGACGGTGTGATGTCTAATGCACGGATGCAAACATAGGATTCTCAAGCTCCGACGGATGTGCGATGCTGGGCTCATGGCTCAGAACGTCTGCCCGTTGGTCTCGGCCGAGGATCGCGCTCGTTTGGAGGCGATCGTGGCCGATCGCAATCGCGCCCAAAAGCATGTGGCGCGCGCTCGGATCATCCTCGGCTCGGCCGACCGCCTGAACGTCGCCGAGGTCGCCGGCGCGCCCGGGTCGGCCGGCCGGCGGTCTGGCGCTGGCAGCGACGGTTCGTCGAGGCCGGGGTCGAGGGCCTGCTGCGGGACGCGACCCGCAAGCCCGGCAAGGCGCCTCTGGGCGCTCAGACCGTGCGTCGGATCGTGAGCCTCACCTGCGCCGAGCCGCCCGGCGAGGCGACCCAGTGGACCGGCCGGGCGATGGCCAGACACACCGGTGTCTCCCTGCGCTCGGTGCAGCGGATCTGGGCGGCGCATGACCTCCAGCCGCACCGCATCCGCACCTTCAAGCGCTCCAACGACCCCGAGTTCGCCGCCAAGCTCGAGGACATCGTCGGCCTCTACGTCGACCCGCCCGAGCATGCGGTCGTGCTCTCGGTCGACGAGAAATCCCAAATTCAGGCGCTCGACCGCACCCAGCCCGGCCTGCCGCTCAAGCCAGGCAAGGCCGGCACCATGACCCACGACTATCTGCGCAACGGCATCACCACCCTGTTCGCCGCCCTCAACGTGCTCGACGGCACCGTCCTCGGCCGCTGCATGCAGCGCCACCGGCACCAGGAGTTCCTGCGCTTCCTCAACGCCATCGAGGCCGCGGTCCCGGCCGGCAAGGTGATCCACGTGATCCTCGACAACTACGGCAGCCACAAGCATCCCAAGGTGCTGCGCTGGCTCGCCCGCCATCCGCGCTTCGTCTTCCACTACACGCCGACCTCGGGTTCGTGGCTGAACGCGGTCGAGACCTTCTTCTCGGCGCTCACCCGGCGCCGGCTCAAGCGCGGCAGCTTCCACTCGGTGGTCGACCTGCAGGCCGCGATCCACCGCTACATCGCCGAGCACAACCATGACCCCAAGCCCTTCACCTGGACCAAGACGCCGGCACAGATCCTCGCCCAGCTGAATCCTCTGAATGCGCCTGTGCACTAGCGATCTAATCGGATCGCCGTCATTCGTATTTCGACAGCTCGCTCTCGGCGGCGAAAAAAACGTCACGCTCCGGTATGCGTCGGGAGCAGCGCAGTTGCCGATGTGCGCACGAGGGAACAGAACCTCGGCGGCGCTCGGCGTTCCGGCGACGGCGGCGGCGGCGTATGCTAATCTTGTGGTCGTCGCGCTCGAACGTGAAGGGGCCGCGATGGCCGAGACGCTGGCTCGCCCGAGCCTCTACGGCAGCGATTTCCTCATCTGGACCGAGCGAATAGGCGGCGTTGGTGCGCGCCGGCCGCCTCGACCAGCTCGACCGCGACAATCTGGCCGAGGAGCTCGACACCAGGGGCCGCAGCGAATGGGGCGAGCTCGAGAACCGGCTCGAGGTCCTGCTCATGCACATGTTGAAGTGGGACCACCAGCCGGCGCGCAAATCCCGCAGCGGGAAGGCCACCATGCGCGAGCAGCGCAATGCGATCCGCCGCCTCATGCGGCGCAACCCGAGCCTGAAGCGTGGCCTGGAGACGACGATCGCCTAGATCTACCCCGATACCGTCGGGCGCGCGGTCGACGAGACCGGGCTGAGCGCGGCGACGTTCCCGGACCGGCTGCCCTACGGCCTGGCCGAGGTCCTTGAGGCGGAGCCCGCGGCCACGGCGGCGGCGCCCGTGGGGCGAGCCAGCCGCCGGCGCTAGTCGCGGACGTGGCGGGAGGGGCGCGCCAAGTCGGGGACGCTCAGGGCACCAGATCGGCGTAGAACTACCGTGCGGGGCCCTCGTCGTCGAGGGTCACCCGGGCTCAGCGCTTGCCCAGCACCGCCTCGCGGTAGAAGACGAACAGGCCGCTCGCGACGATCACCGTGCAGCCCAGCAGCATCCAGACGTCCGGGCGGTCGCCGAAGACGAAGTAGCCGGCGATCAGCGCCCAGATGATCTGGCTGTAGGTGAAGGGCGCGATCAAGGACGCGGGCGCCACCACGAGCGCGCGGATCAGGATCAGGTGGCCGAGGCCGCCGAGGCCGCCGATCGCGATCATCCAGGGCCAGTCGGCCGGCGCGACCGGCTGCCAGTAGAACGGCCCGACCAGGGTCATTGCCGCAGCGCCCACCCAGGCGAGGTAGAACAGCATCACGAAGGGCGTCTCGTCGGGGTCGACGCTGATCAGGCGGGTGAGGATCTGGTAGAGCGCGAAGCAGGCGGCGGTGACCAGCGGCAAGAGGAGCTGCCACGGGACCTCGCCGAAGCCCGGCCGGATCACGATCACGACGCCGATGAAGCCGACCACCACGGCGCCCCAGCGGCGCCAGCCGACGCGCTCCTTGAGCAGCGGCACCGAGAGCGCCGTGACCAGGAGCGGGGCCACGAAGGTGATGGTGTAGGCGTCCGCCAGCGGCACCACGCGGATCGCCGCGTACATGCACCAGGTGGCGAGCAGGAGCAGCAGGCCGCGGCCGATCTGGAGGCCGTGGCGGCGGGTGCGCAGCAGGCCGGGCAGGCCGAGCCAGGGCAGGAACAGCAGCATCAGCGCGAACTGGAAGACGTAGCGCGCCCAGACCACCTGCTGGAACGGGTAGGTCGCCATCAGGCTCTTGCCGATCGTGTCCATGCCGGCGAACAGGCCGATCGCGAGCAGCGTCATGCCGATGCCCAGCAGCGGCGCGCTGCGCCGGGGGGCGGCCCTCGTCCGGGGCGGGGCGGCGTCGGCCTTGCTGTCGTTCATCGGCGGCCCCGGTCGTGGCGGGCGTTGGGAGGCGGCGGCGCTCAGACGACGCTGCGCAGCAGCGCGCCGACGAGGTAGGCGAGCGCGGCGGCGCCGAGCCCGATCAGAAGCGTCTCGGCGCCCGAGCGCCACCAGCTGACCGGCGACCAGCGGCTCTTGGTCGAGCCGATCAGGAAGAACACCAGCGCGGTCACGGCGACCGACTGCTCGAACTGGCGCGGCGGTCGGGACCAGGAAGGGCAGCAGCGGGATCGCGCCGCACAACGGAGAACGCGGCGAAGGTGCTGAGGGCGGCCTTGAGCGGCTCCCGCACCGCCTTGGGCAGGCCATACTCCTCGGCCAGCATGGTGTCCACCCAGCGCTTGCGATCGCCGGTGATCACGGCGACCGCCTGCTCCAGAGGGCGGCCCTCGAAGCCCTTGGCGCGGAAGATCTGGCGGACCTCCTCGCGCTCGCCGTCGGGCACGGTGTCGATGTGGCGCTCCTCGACCGCGCGCAGCTGCGCCAGTTCCTCGTGCTCGGTCTTGGTGCCGCTGTAGTTGCTGGCCGCCATCGAGAAGCCGTCGGCGACCAGGTTGGCGGCGCCGAGGATCAGCACCACGCGGTTGGAGAGCTCGGCGCCGACCACGCCCGCCACCACCGCGAAGGTGGTGACCGCGCCGTCGATGCCGCCGTAGACCCAGTCGCGCAGGTAGCTGACCGTCGGCGCCCGGGCCAGGCGGTCGGCGATCGCCTTGCGCGAGTGCTCGTGCTCCATCGTCCCGATCCTGGCCAGTCCGATCCCGGCTGTCGGGCAGCGAGTGTAACCCCTGCGCGGGAAGGGTGGCAGTGCGACCGATGGCGCCCGCCCCGCCCGACCGGCGCCTTGTGCCGATCCGCCGGCCAGACTAAGTCTGGTCATGGAGGTCCCGATGAAGATGTTCAACATCCACGCCGCCAAGACGCAGCTGTCGCGGCTGATCGAGCAGGCGGCCGCCGGCGAGGAGATCGTGATCGCCAAGGCGGGCAAGCCGGTCGCCCGCCTGGTGCCGTTCGAGCCGCGCCGCGAGCCGCGCCGGCCAGGTCTGATGAAGGGCCAGATCTGGATCGCGGAGGATTTCGACGAGCCCCTGCCCGAGGAGATCATGGCGGCGTTCCGAGGCGAGCGACCGTGAGATGGCTGCTGGACACCCACATCCTGCTGTGGTGGATCGAGGACGATCCGAAGCTTCGAGCGGACCTGCGGGCCACCATCGCCGACCCTGGCTAACGAGGTCGTCGTGAGCGCGGCAACGCTCTGGGAGGCGGCGATCAAGCGCGCGCTCGGCAAGCTCCGGTTCGAGACGCCGGTTCTGCTGGCCGCCTTGCTCCGTGGTGGCATCGACGTTCTGCCGATCACGGCGGACCATGCGCTCGCCGCCGGCGATCTGCCGCGCCATCACGACGATCCGTTCGACCGCATGCTCGTCGCCCAGGCGATCGCCCAGGGCCTGACGCTGATCACGCGCGATTCCTGGCTACGCGCCTACCCGGTCGCGATCGTCGACGGCTGATCGACGAGCTGGGCGCGCCGCCTCGGTGTGCTAAGCTCGGCGCCATGGCACGCCCCGAGGTCCTTCCGTCTCGGCACCGGCGCCGGGTTCTCCGCCGACCGTCTCGATCCGGCGGTCGAGCTCGCCGCCAAGGGCGCGCTCGATGCGCTCGTGTTCGAATGCATCGGCGAGCGCACGCTGGCGTTCGGCCACCGCGACCGCATGGCGGATCCCGATGGCGGGCTACAACCCGCTGCTCGAGCGGCGGCTGCGCGCGGTCCTGCCGCTCTGCGTGCGGAACGGCACGCGCCTGATCACCAACATGGGGGTCGCGAATCCCGCGGGCGCCGCCGCGAAGGCGGCGGCGGTGGCGCGCGAGCTCGGGCTCGAGAGGCCTGAGGATCGCCGCGCTGGTGGGCGACGACGTGAGCGCGCTGCTCGACGACGCGACGCCCCTGCCCGAGGCCGGGCTCACGGTCGGCGCGGTCGGGCGGCGGATGGTCGGCGCCAACGCCTATCTCGGCGCCGATGCGATCCTGCCGGCGCTGGAGGAGGGCGCGGACGTGGTGATCACCGGCCGGGTGGCCGATCCGAGCCTGTTCCTGGCGCCGCTGCGCCACGCCTTCGGCTGGGCCGAGGACGACTGGCGCACGCTCGGCGCCGGGACCCTGGTCGGCCATCTGATGGAGTGCGCGGCGCAGATCACCGGCGGCTACTTCGCCGACCCCGGCTTCAAGGACGTGCCGGACCTCGCGAGGCTCGGCTTTCCGATCGCGGAGGTCGGCCGCGATGGCGGCGCGGTGATCACCAAGCTCGCCGACGCCGGCGGCCTGGTCAGCGAGCGCACGGTCAAGGAGCAGGTGCTCTACGAGGTCCACGACCCGGCGCGCTACGTCACCCCCGACGTGGTCGCCGACTTCAGCGGCGTCCGGATCCGCGAGGAGGGCAAGGACCGGGTCCGGGTGAGCGGGGCGGGCGGCGCCGCGCGGCCGGCGCAGCTCAAGGTCACGGTCGCGTTCGACGGCGGCCTGCTCGCCGAGGCCGGGGTCTCCTACGCCGGGCCCGGGGCGGCGGCGCGCGCGGCGCTCGCGGGCCGCATCGTCGAGGAGCGGATGGTCGGCCTGCACGGCTGCAACGCGCCGCTCAGGATCGACCTGATCGGGGTCAGCGCGCTGCACGCGACCGCGCGCGCCTACCCGGACGCGGCGCAGGACGTGCGCATGCGCGCGGCGCTGCGGGCGGGCTCGCGCGAGCAGGCGGAGCTCCTGCTGTGGGAGGTCGAGGCGCTCTTATGCTGCGGCCCGGCCGGCGGCGGCGGCTACCGCGGCCAGATCACGCCCTCGGTGATCACGCACAGCGCCTATCTCGACCGCGACCGGGTGCGCCCCCGGATCGAGATCGTCGAGACATGACGCGGCGCCGCGGCGAACGGAGAGCGCGATGGCTAAGCTGATGCTGACCGACCTCTACGACGCGCTCCGGGCCGCCAACATCCCCGAGGACAAGGCCCGCGCTGCCGCGTCCTCGGTCGCGGATTTCGATCGCCGGATCGAGCGCATCGAGACCAAGCTCACGCTGATGCTTTCCCTGCTCGGGGTCATGGTCGCGGTCATGCTCGGCGGCTTCTACGCAGTCTGGGCGCAGCTGGTCGCGATGTCGGCCAAGCTCGGCGCCTGAGGAGGCAACCCCGTGACCCGGCGCGTCCTGTTGCGCGAGGTCGCCCACGCCCGGGCCGGCGACAAGGGCAACCGCTCGAACGTCGCGGTCTACGCCTACGAGCAGCGGCACTACGGCGCGCTCAAGGCGCAGCTGACGCCGGAGCGCCTGCGGGCCGAGTTTCCGCAGCTGCTGCGCGGCCGGATCCAGCGCTTCGAGCTCGAGCAGCTGGGCGCGCTCAACTTCGTCATGGACGAGGCGCTCGAGGGCGGCGTCAACGAGTTCCTGAACCTCGAACTCGCACGGCAAGTCCTGGAGCTTCCTGCTGCTCGGCCTCGAGGTCGAGATCGAGGACCAGGTCCCGACGACAGCCTCAGGTCAGCGCCGCTGAGGGCTGGTCGGCGATCGGCGTCGGTATTTCCCAGCTACTGAGCAGAAGTGTGAAGCAGTTAACATGAGTTGGCTGCGCGCCATGGTACCGGATAGCGGCCGAAGTGACGACCAGCTCGGGAGTCCACCCATGAGCTTGACAGAAGACGTGGAGGTCCTGCGCAGGATCCCGCTGTTCGCCAAGGTCAAGCCGGCGAAACTGAAGCTGCTGGCGTTTACCAGCGAACGTCTGGAATATCCGGCGGGCGACGCGTTGTTCCACCAGGGTGACTACGGCGACGCGGCCTACATCATTTTGGAGGGCGAGGCCGACATCCTGGTCGATACGGACAATGGGGCGGTCAAGATCGCCACGCTCGGCAAGAACGACATCGTCGGCGAGATCGCCATTCTCTGCGGCGTGCCCCGCACCGCCACGGTGGTCGCGCATGGCAGGCTCGAGATCCTGCGCGTGTCGAAGGATGGATTCTTCCACCTCGTCACCGAGTTTCCGCAGGTCGGCGTCGAGGTGATGAGCGCGCTCGCCGCGAAGCTCCATCGCACCACCCAGGCACTGACGGCGGCGCGCGCCAAAGAGCACCGTCCGGCGCTGAGCTGAGGGCGTACGCGAGGTAACGAGTGTCCCCGATGACCCGACGCACCTCGGGGGTCAGGTCGCCCCGCGATCGGAGCCGATTCCCTCCGGTTGACGCGTAAGCCTAGCGATAGCCGGTAGCGTCGGCCGGCTTGCCCGCGTCCTGGACTTCCGCGACGTACCGCCAGGCGTCGGGGCGGGAGCCGTCGACGTCGGTGAAACCATAGACCCTGGCCAGCTCGCCGCTGGAGAGCGATCGCCCATTCCAGCGCGCACGATCCGGGTCGGCCGCAAGCGCCGCGACGGCGCGCCCGATGAAGCGGGGGGTCTCGGAGATCACGAAGTGCGGCACCTTCGTCGCTGCGTCGCGCCAGTTCTCTTCGGTCACGCCGAACGCCTCCAGCATCATCTCCGAGCGCAGCCACCCGGGCGTCATCGAGACCGACGTCGCGCCATGCGGTGCGAGGTCCTTGGCATGGGCCCAAGCCATGCGCGTCACCGCCACCTTGGCGAGATCGTAGAACGGGTTGATCCTGTAGTGGTCGGCGTTGTACTCGGCCGTGCCGTCCGTCACCTCGACGAGAAGACCGCCGGCACGCTCGATCAGCAGCGGCAGCGCATGGTGCGCCGTGATCAGATGCGTATGCACGCCGAGACTGAGCATGCGCAGACCGTTCTGGAGATCATGCTCCCAGACGGGCTTGTTCCATTCCTTGAGATTCTCGCCGCCCCAGATGTCGTTGACGAGGACGTCGAGACGACCCTGCTCGGCGCGGATGCGATCGACCAGCTTGGCGACCTCGTCGGCGACGAGATGATCGACCCGAACGGCGATGCCGTGGCCGCCGGCTGCCGCAACGAGCTCGGCCGTCTCCTCGATGGTTTCCGGCCGGGCATATTCGGATGGCTGGTCACGCGTCGTCCGTCCGGTCACATAGACCGTTGCGCCTGCCGCACCCAGCTCGACCGCGATGCCCCGACCCGCGCCGCGCGTTCCGCCAGCGACCAAGGCGACCTTTCCTGCAAGCGACATCGGCCTCTCCGAAGGATGCGCCCTGCCCATCGACGGGCTAGCCCAGCCCAGGCCCGGGACGAACCCGGCCAGGCCGTCGACCGCCCGTTCAATGCGGCATGGGCGTGGACCGGGAATTGAGCCTGCGGCCCACGACCGGCTGGAAGCCGTTCTGCGCGGATCGCGGACTTGACCGCCCCCGGTTCAGGAAGTCAACATCGCCTGGCGATCGACGGGCCGTCGGTCCGCCTCTCGCACGAGGCGGAGATTCGAGCTGAACGGGTATGGGGTTTCGTGCGCCGTCCAGCTGGCGGCTCCCACCCGCTGGAGATTGTGAGCCTTGGCGTCGCCGCTACCGTTGCCCCGCTTCATGTCGACGAGCGCAGTCGTCGTCAAGCAGCTGTGGTGGCCACTGTTTCTGCTGGGATTCGCGCTCGCCTACCTCGTAGCGGCAAGGCTGGGCATCGCCACGAGCCTGCCACCTGCGGGGATCGTGATACTCTGGCCACCCAACGCGATCGTGCTGGCCGCCCTTCTCTCGGTGAAGCGGGAACGATGGTGGCTCTTGTTCATCGTCACGGTCGCGACCGAAATCGCTGCCGACGTTCCCGCCTATCCGCTATGGGCAGCAACGGGCTATGGCATCGTCAATTTCTCGGAAGCGCGCGATCGCGGCCATCCTGCTTTCGAAGTTCAGCGACGGACGCCCCACCGCTCGTCGATTTGCGGGATTTCATCCGTTTCGTGGCCATCGGTCCTGTGCTGGCATCGGGCACGGCGGCTCTGCTTGGGGCTGCCATCTACAAGATCGGGGCCCCTGATCTCGACTACCTGCACTATTGGCGGGTGTTCTGGCTGGGAGATGCGCTCGGGCTCCTCACGGTCGGGACGGCTCTGCTTGCCTGGAAGAGGCCCGCCGCGTCATCCATTCGCCCGAGCCCTTCGGTCGCCGCCGAAGGGGCGGTCCTGCTGCTGGGGCTGCTGGCGGTATCGAGCTGGGCGCTCCTGGCGGACGCAGGAATGGCTCGGGTGTATCTGATCTTTCCATTCCTCATCTGGGCGGCTCTCCGCTTCGGCGTTCGTGGGGCTTCGATCGCGATCATCGCGATGGCGGCGATCGCGATCGGTTCGGCAGTCACCGGGCACGGACCCTTCGCCGGGCTGTCCCACATCGATGCCGTGGTCGCCCTGCAGGGGCTGATCGCTGCCGTTGCGCTGTCGACCTTCATGCTCGCGTTCTCAACCGAAGCCTCGTATGCGCTACAGTCGAGCTGCAACGTTCCGATCGATCAGCACCGGGAGACAGAAGGAGAACGAGACGATCTTATCGTCAACTTGCAAGCGTCAATCAAGAGCTCGACGATAACATAGTCGCTGAAAGAACAGACCATCTCCGCCGCGCACTGGTTCGTAACGAGATGTTGCTGAAGGAAGTACATCATCGTGTGAAGAATAATCTGCAGCTCGTGTCAAGCCTGCTAGTGCACAGAGGCGTTCAGAATCAACATATCGGCGCCTGGTATGGCTGGAACCGAGGGAGCATGGCGTGCGCGCCAGGACGGATAAATCTTTTGTCTGCTCCTGTGCACAGCCGCGCAGCGTATCTGCTCCTGACTTGCGCCGCAGGTTCGGCGAAGTGCAGGGGCAGATTGGTGCGATCGCAGCTACCTACGACGTGCTGCAACAGATGAAGAATGCGGATGTCGTGGACTTTTCTCACGTCGTCGCCACGCTGTGCCGCAACATTCAGGTTGCGAACGGGGAGTCCGTCGCGATCTCGACTGAGACGGGTAGTGACGCCCTGGTTTCCGCCGACACTGCCGTGGCGCTTGCGCTGGCGCTCAACGAGCTGATTACGAACAGCATCAAGCACGCCACGGTGATCAGAGCGTCGCTATCGCGGTGAATTGCCAACGAGAGGGTGAGCGTGTGCTCATCAAAATCGCCGACAACGGCCCAGGCTTCCCGCCTGGTTTCGACCTCGACCAGGCGGAGGGCTTTGGCATGCGGATGGCGCGTACGATGGTGAAGCAGGTCGGAGGACAGATACGGCTGGCGGGCTCTCGGAGCGGTGCGGTCGTCGAGATTTTCGCGCCGGTCGCCGTCCGGTCGCGCGAGAAGACGCCGTAGAGGCGCGGCACCGGCTTCGGCGGCCGGTCGGCGTCAGCGGACGGGCGCGGGCTGGCAGTGCGGGCAGTAGTAGCTGGTGCGGCCGGCCGACTTGAGGGTCGCGATCGTCGTGGCCGCAGCGGGGGCAGCGGCCGTCCTTGTGGCGCTGCGGGAGCAGGTAGCCGTCCGGCAGCCGCTCGACTGACTGCTCGGCGCCGGCGCCGCGGCGGGTCGCGGTCTCGAGCACCCGCTTGAGCTGCGCGAAGAGCTCCGCCCGCTGCGCGGCGGTCAGCGCCGGGGCGGGGGTCTGCGGGTGCAGGCGGGCCTGGAACAGGATCTCGTCGGCGTAGATGTTGCCGATGCCCGCGAGCAGCGCCTGGTCCATCAGGACCGACTTGAGGTCGCGCCGCCGCCCGGCGAGCGCGGCCTCGAAGGCCGCCGCGTCGAACGCCGGGTCGAGCGCGTCGGGCCCGAGCTCCTCGGCCGCGATGAAGGCCTCGGCGTCCGAGGTGAGGCCGACCCGGCCGAGCATGCGCCGGTTGACGTAGGCGAGATGGCCGCCGCTCGCGAAGTCCAGGCGCACGCGGTCGTAGGGCGGATCGTCGGCGAGGTCCTCGAACCAGGCGAGCCCGCCGGTCATGCCGAAGTGGAGCGTCAGCCAGCCCTCGCGCGCGAGCCGGACGAGCAGGTGCTTGCCGTGGCGGCGCGTCGCCTCGAGCCGGTTGCCGGCGAGGGTCGCTGCGAAGCTCGCCGCCGGCAGAGCGCCCAGGATCCGGGCGTCGTTGACCTGGGCGGCCCGGATCGTCCGGCGCAGCGCGTGCCGCTCGAGGTAGCGCTTGAACAGCTCGACGTCGGGCAGCTCGGGCATCACACGTGGTCCAGGCTCTGCCGGCCGGTCGGGCGCAGGGTCGCGCTGTCCAGCCAGATCGTGACCGGGCCGTCGTTGACCAGCCGCACCGCCATGCGCGCGGCGAACCGGCCGGTCGCGACCGGCACGCCCGATTCCCGCAGCGCCGCGCAGAACCGCTCGTAGAGGAGCTCCGCCGTCGCCGGCGCTGCGGCCGCGCTGAAGCTCGGCCGGTTGCCCCGGCGCAGGTCGGCCGCGAGCGTGAACTGGCTCACCACCAGCACGCTGCCGCCGCTCTCCAGGACCGAGCGGTTCATCTTGCCGGCCGCGTCCTCGAAGATCCGTAGGCCCGCGGTCTTGCGCGCGAGCCGGTCGGCCTCGGCCGCGCCGTCGCCGTCCACCACCCCGAGCAGCACCAAGAGCCCCGGCCCGATCGCGCCGAGCACCCGGTCGCCCTCGGCGACGCTCGCCTCGCTCACCCGCTGCAACAGCGCCTTCATCAAACGCCGGCTATGGTCGTCCGAGCGGCAAGCTACCACCTAATCGCGACCGGCTCCATGGCGGGCGCCGTAGCGCCTCGCGGCAAGGGATCAGGCCTGGTGAGTGAGACGAGCCCGCTCGACCGTCTGGCGGAGCACTACGGCATCGTGCCGGCCTTTACCGACAATTGGGGCAGGCGCCGCGAGGTCTCGGATGCGACCCGGCGCGCGCTGCTCGCCGCGATGGGCGTGCCGGTCGCGAGCGATGCCGAGCTCCGCTCGAGCCTGGAGCGGCTCGAGGCCGAAGCCTGGGGCGAGGTCCTGCCGCCGGTCGCGGTGCTGCGCGCGGGCGCGCCGCTCGCGACGGTCGTGACGCTGCCCGCGGCGGCGAGCGGCCAGCTGGCCTTCGCGGTCGCGACCGAGGACGGCGAGCGCCGGGAGGGCGCGCTCGCCCTCGACGAGCTCGAGGTGCTGGGGCGGCGCGCGATCGACGGCCGGAAACGGCAGCGCCTGCGGCTGCCGCTGCCGCTCGAGCTGCCGCCGGGCTACCATCGCCTGGAGGTCAGCGCCGGCGCGGAGCCGCCCGCGGCGATGACCGTGATCGTCACCCCGGAGCGGGCCTGCGGCCCCGCGGAGACCGGCGCCGGCGAGCGCAGCTGGGGGGTGACGGCGCCGCTCTACGGGCTGCGCTCGGCGCAGAGCTGGGGGATCGGCGACTTTGCCGACCTCGCGCAGCTGGCGCAGGCCACGGCCGGGCTCGGCGCCGCGCTGATCGGGATCAACCCGGTGCACGCGCTGTTCCCGGCGCTGCCCGAGCGGGTCAGCCCCTACTCGCCCTCCAGCCGCCGCTTCCTCAACGTCCTCATGATCTCGATCGAGCAGGCCTTGCGCCACGACTGGGCGCGCGATCTGGCGCCGGCGCTCGCCGCCTGCCGGGCGGAGCTCCTCGGTCTGCAGGCGGCGCCCTTGGTCGACTACCCGGCGGTCGCGGCGCTCAAGCTCCGGGCGCTCGAGCGCCTGCACGAGGCGTTCGCGCGCCGCGGGCCGGACAGCGCGGCCGCGGCGGCGCTGCGCGCGTTCGAGGCGCGGACCGGACCGAGCCTCGCGCGCCATGCGCTGTTCGAGGCCCTGCTCGAGCACTTCGTCGGACCGGATCGCGCAAGGGCGTCCTGGCGCAGCTGGCCCGAGGGCTTCCGCAGCCCGGACGGCGCCGCCGCGGTCGCCTTCGCGCGCGAGCACGCGCCGCGGATCGGGTTCTTCAAGTTCCTGCAGTGGCTTGCCGACGAGCAGCTCGGCGCCGCCCAGGCGCGCGCGCGCGCGTCCGGCATGCCGATCGGGCTCTACCTCGACCTTGCGGTCGGGGTCGATCCGGACGGCGCCGATGCCTGGGCCGAGCAGGGCGTGGTCGCGGGCGGCGTGCGGATCGGCGCGCCGCCGGACGACTTCAGCCCCAAGGGCCAGGACTGGGGCCTGGCGCCGCTCGCCCCGCATGCCTTGCGCGGCCGGGCCTACGCGCCCTTCATCCAGCTCCTGCGCCAGAACATGCGCCACGCCGGTGCCTTGCGGATCGACCATGTCCTGGGCCTGCGGCGCAGCTACTGGCTGCCGCCCGAGCGCGAGCTCGAGGGCGCCTACGTCCACTATCCCTTGGCCGACCTGCTCGGCCTGATCGCGCTGGAGTCGCGCCGCCACGGCTGCATCGTGGTCGGCGAGGACCTCGGCACCGTGCCCGAGGGCTTCCGTGCGCCGCTCGCGGACGCCGGCCTGCTCGGCTGCCGCGTGCTCTACTTCGAGCAGGACGAGGGCGGCCGCTTCCGCCCCGCGCCGAGCTACCCGGAGGCCTGCCTCGCCTCGGTCAGCACCCACGACCTGCCGACGCTCAAAGGCTTCTGGGTCGGGCGCGACATCGACTGGCGCGAGCGGCTCGGCCTGTTCGCCGACCCCGACCAGCCGGCGCGCGAGCGCGCCGAGCGCGCCCGGCTGCGCCAGCGCCTGCTGCTCCTGCTCGCGGCCGAGGGCCTGCTGGCGCAAGAGCTCGATCCGGACCAGCCGCCGGCCGAGCTGCCCTGGAGCGTGGTGCTCGGGCTGCATCGGCTGCTCGCGCGGTCGCCCGCCCAGATCGTGGCGCTGCAGCTCGAGGACGCGCTCGGCGCGGTCGAGCAGGCGAACCTGCCCGGCACCATGGGCGAGCACCCGAACTGGCGGCGCCGGCTCGAGGTCGCGCTCGAGGACCTCGCGGCCGCGCCCGGCCTGCGCGCGCTCGCCGCCGCGCTCGCTGCGGAGCGGCGCGGAATCGACCTCGACGCGAGCCGCGGCATCGGCGACAACTAGTCGGCTGCAGCGCCGCCGGGGTCCGCCGATGGCTTCGATCAAGATCGCGCCCTCGATTCTCGCCGCCGACTTCGCGCGGCTCGGCGAGGAGCTGCGCGCGGTCGATAAGGCCGGCGCCGACTACGTCCACATCGACGTGATGGACGGCCACTTCGTGCCCAACCTCACCCTCGGGCCGCAGGTGGTCGAAGCGCTGCGGCCGCATTCGGCGAAGCCCTTCGACGTCCATCTGATGATCGCGCCGGCCGACCCCTACATCGAGGCGTTCGCCAGGGCCGGCAGCGACATCATCACCGTGCACGTCGAGGCCGGGCCCCACCTCGACCGCTCGCTGCAGCGGATCCGGGCGCTCGGCAAGAAGGCCGGCGTCACGATGAACCCCGCGACCCCGCCGGCGGCGATCGAGTACGTCCTCGACCGGGTCGACCTGGTCCTCGCGATGACGGTCAACCCCGGCTTCGGCGGCCAGAAGCTGATCCCGGCGATAGTCGACAAGGTCCGCGCGCTGCGCGCGCTGATCGGCGCGCGCCCGATCGAGCTCGAGGTCGACGGCGGCATCGGTCCCGACAACGTCGGCGCGCTCGCCGCCGCCGGCGCGGACGTCATCGTCGCCGGCTCGGCGATCTTCGCGAGCGGCGACTATGCCCTGGCGATCGCCGAGCTGCGCCGGCGGGCGCTCGCGGCCCTGGGAGAAAGGCCTTCGCCATGACCGATCCGGAACGGGAGAAGCACGCGGCCGCCGAGAAGAGCATGGCCTGGGTCGAGGCCGGCCAGCTGATCGGGCTCGGCAGCGGCTCGAGCGCGGCGCATGCGGTCCGGCTGCTGGGCCGCCGGGCGCGCGAGGGCCTTGCGATCCGGGGCGTTCCGACCTCGGACGCGACCCGGCGGCTGGCCGAGGCCGAGGGCATCCCGCTCGTGCCGCTCGAGCAGGTGACGCGGCTCGACCTGACGATCGACGGCGCCGACGAGATCGACCCGCAGCTGCGCCTGATCAAGGGCGGCGGCGGCGCGCTCCTGCACGAGAAGATCGTCGCCTCGGTCTCGGCCCGGGTCGTCATCATCGCGGACTCGAGCAAGCGGGTCGCGCGGCTCGGGCGCTTCCCGCTGCCGGTCGAGGTGGTGCCCGGGGCCTCACGGCTGCTCGTCGAGCAGCTGAAGGCGCTCGGCGGCACGCCTGCGCTGCGCCACGGAGCCGACGGCGAGGTCTTCGTGACCGAGGAGGGCAACTCCATCCTCGACTGCGCGTTCGGGGCGATCGCGGATCCGCCGCGCCTGGCGCAGGAGCTGGCGATGATGCCGGGGGTGGTCGAGCACGGCCTGTTCCTCGACCTCGCGGATTTCGTGGTCGTGGGCCGGGGCACCGAGGTCGAGGTGCTCACCGCCGGGCCGCGGCCGGATCGGCCGGGATCCTGAACTACGCCAAGCGCGGGCCCGGCGAATTCAAGGGCGGTCCGGCCGGCGCCTCCGGTCCGGTGACCAGGAGTCGGGGAGCGATGGCCGAGCGGAGACTGGCGGGCAAAGTCGCGATCGTCACCGGCGGCGCGCGCGGGATCGGGCAGGCGATCGCGCGGCGCTTGGTCGCCGAGGGGGCAAGCGTGGTGGTCGCCGACATCGACGGCGACGTGGCGGCGCAGACCGCGCGCGAGCTCGGCCCGGCCGGCGCGGCGATCGGCCATGCCCTCGACATCACGGTGGCGGAGCAGGCCGCGGCGACCGTCGCTCTCGCGGAAGCGCGCTGCGGCCGTCTCGACATCCTGGTCAACAACGCCGCGATCCTCGACGCATCGCCCTTCGACCAGCTGACCCATGCGCGGTTTGCCGAGGTGCTCCGGGTCAATCTCGAGGGTGCCTTGCTCTGCACGATGGCGGCGGTGCCGGCGCTCGCGCGGGCGGGCGGCGGGCGGATCCTCAACATCGCCTCGATCATGGGGCTCGCGGGCTCGCGCAACTCGATCCCCTACTCGACCGCCAAGGGCGGCCTCGTCAACCTGACCCGCTGCCTGGCCTGCGACCTCGCCGAGCGCAACGTCACGGTCAACGCGATCGCGCCGGGCTTCATCGACACCCGGATGGCGGTCCTCGCCGACGGCCGCCACGAGCACGCGACCGAGCTGTTCCAGACCGTCTACCTCAAGCACCGGAAGATCCCGCTGGGGCGCGCCGGGCAGCCGGACGACGTCGCCGGCCCGGCCTTCTTCCTCTGCTCGGACGACGCCCGCTACGTCACCGGCCAGGTCCTGGTCGTCGACGGCGGCGTCACGATGACGTTCTGAGGCCGCCGAAAAGGTCCGGCTGAAGCGCCGGCTGCGGCGCGACCCTGGCCTCGTGCGCCAGGAGGAAGCGCTTGGTCTCGAGGCCGCCGCCGAAGCCGGTGAGCGAGCGGTCGGCGCCGATCACGCGGTGGCAGGGGATGACGATCGGCAGCGGGTTCGCGCCGTTGGCGGCGCCGACCGCGCGGGCGGCGCCGGGCCGCCCGACGCGGCGCGCGAGCTCGCCATAGGACAAGGTCGCGCCGAACGGGACGCGGCGCAGCGCGGACCAGACGGCGAGCTGGAACGCGGTGCCGACCGGTCGCAGCGCGAGCGCGAACTCCCGCCGCCGGCCGGCGAAGTACTCCTGGAGCTGGAGGATCGCGTCGGCGAACCCGGCGTCGTCGCGGCGCCAGCCCGCGGCGGGGCCGACCGGGCGGCGCCCGCTCGGGAAGCCGATCAGCGTCAGGCCGCGCGCATCGCCGGCCAGCAGCAGGCGCCCGACCGGGCTGTCGCACCAGGTGTAGCTCGGCGCCGTCTCGGCCATCGGCGCGTCCCGGAGATGATCGCCCAAGCTCTAGGGAGGCTGGCAGCGCAGGTCAACCGCCATCGCGGCGCCGGTGCGCCTCGGAGGCTGTGCGCGCCGAGGATCGCAGGGCGCACGGAACCGCGCCTCGAGCGCTCGGCCGGCGGCGCCGAAGCCAAGCGCTGAGTCGGGCGGATCGGGCTAGGCCGCGATCGCCAGCGCGGCGAGCGCGGCGAGCGCGACGGCGAGGCCCGCCACCAGCCACGGCACGTAGCGGCGGCGCGGTGCGGTGCGCGGCGCCTCCGCCATGGCGCGCGCCGCCGGGCTCGGGTTCGGCGCGCCGAGCGGGGGCGCGCCCGGCGCGCCGGCGGACGTCGCGCCGCCCGCCTCGGCGTCGGTGCCGAGCGGGGCGGTCGCCGGATCCGGGTGGGCGATCTTGTCGCCGGTCTCGCCCCGGTCGATCGCCGCCCGCGCCTGCGCCCAGCTGCCGCGCGTCCTTCGGTGCTCCGCCACCGCCCGCTCCCATGCCGTTCAGCTCCGCCGACAACGGCCAGCCGCGGCGCGCGGTTCCGTCGCATCCAGCCTCGCCGGCCATCACGATCCGCCGCTCTCCTTGCTCTCCGAGGCCGCTACGGTCCCTCGTTGCCGGTCGCCAAGGCGCGCCGGTTGTGCGATGGTGCCGCAACGACGCCCCGGGGAGGCCGCGCATGGAAGCTCTGACCGTCACGCCCAATCTCGAGCTGCCGCCGGCGCAGCTCGAGCGCCTCTATGCCGACATGGTGCGCATCCGGCGCTTCGAGGAGCGGGTGGTCGAGCTGTTCAAGGCGGGCGCGGTCAAGGGCACCGCGCACAGCTACGCCGGCGAGGAGGCGATCGCGGTCGGCGCCTGCGCGCACCTGCGTCCGGACGACTACGTCGCGAGCTACCACCGCGGCCACGGCCACTGCATCGCCAAAGGCGCGCAGACCGACCGCATGATGGCCGAGCTGATGGGGCGTGCCACCGGCTATTGCGGCGGGCTCGGCGGCTCGATGCACGTCGCCGACCTGGAGCGCAACATCCTGGGTGCCAACGGCATCGTCGGCGCCGCCATGCCGCTCAGCGTCGGCGCCGCGCTCGCGGTCAGGCTCAGGGGCGGCGATCAGGTGGTGATCGCGTTCTTCGGCGACGGCGCCAACAACCAGGGCATCTTCCACGAATCGCTCAATCTCGCGGCGGTCTGGCGGCTGCCGGTCCTGTTCGTCTGCGAGAACAACCAGTACGCGCTCAGCACCTCCTACCGGCAGACCACCGCGGTCAACTCGGTGGCGAGCCGCGCCGCCGCCTACGACATCCCCGGCGTGCGCATCGACGGCAACGACGTGCTCGCGGTGCACGCCGCGATCGGCGAGGCGGTGGATCGGGCGCGGGCCGGCGAGGGCCCGAGCCTGATCGAGGCGATGACCTGGCGCTGGGGCCAGCACAGCATGCGCGCCAACCTGCGCGACCCGCGCTCGGATCAGGACATGGCGGCCTGGATCGCGCGCGATCCGATCCGCCAGTTCGGCGAGCTCCTGACCGGACGCGAGCTGTTCACCGGCGCCGATCTCGAGACGCTGGACGCGGCCGCGAGCCGCGAGCTCGACGACGCGGTGGCGTTCGCCGAGGCGAGCCCGGAGCCCGCCGACGAGGTGCTGGCCGAAGGCGGTCTACGCGCCGCACGTCGCCCACGTCGAGCCCGCCGAGACCGGCACGCGCGAGCTGACCTTCGCCGCGGCGCTGAACGAGGCCATGGCGGACGAGATGGCGCGCGATCCGCGGGTCTTCCTGATGGGCGAGGACGTCGCCGACACCGGCGGCATCTTCCAGGTCAGCAAGGGCCTGCTCGAGCGCTTCGGGGCCGAGCGGGTGCGCGACACGCCGATCTCGGAGGCGACCTTCTGCGGGGCGGGCGTCGGCGCCGCGATCGCCGGCATGCGGCCGATCGTCGAGGTCCAGATCTTCGACTTCGTGACCCTGATGATGGACATGCTGGTCAACCAGGCGGCCAAGTTCCGCTTCATGCTGGGCGGCGTCCCGACCGTGCCGCTGGTGATCCGCGGCCCCCAGGGCGGCGGGATTCGCCTCGCCGCGCAGCACAGCCAGAGCCTGGAGGCCTGGTTCGCCCACGTGCCGGGCCTCGTCGTGGTGGCGCCGTCCTCGCCCTACGACGCCAAGGGCCTGCTGACCGCGGCGATCCGGGACGACAACCCGGTGATCTTCCTCGAGCACAAGCTGCTCTACCTCGGCCAGTCCGGGCCGGTGCCCGAAGAGCCCTACGCGATCCCGCTGGGCCTGGCGGCGATCAGGCGGCAGGGGCAGGACGTCACGATCGTCGCGACCCAGGTCATGGTGCAGATGGCGCTGCAGGCGGCGACCCGGCTCGAGGCCGACGGGATCAGCGCCGAGGTGATCGACCCGCGCACGCTTAAGCCCCTCGACCTCGACACGATCGTCCAATCGGTCAAGCGCACCAATCGCCTCGTGGTGGTCCACGAGGGCTGGAAGTTCGGCGGCTTCGGCGGCGAGATCGCGGCCTCGGTCACCGAGGCGGCGTTCGACTGGCTGGATGCGCCGGTCGCCCGGGTCGGCGCCCCGGACGTGCCGATGCCGTTCAACGACCGGCTGGAGCGGGCGGTGATCCCGAACGCCGAGCGCATCGTCGCCGCGGTCAAGGGCCTGTTCGGCTGAGGCGGGCGCCGGTGCCGGTCGTCCTGGTCACCGGCGGGGCGCAGGGCCTCGGCGCCGCGGTCTGCCGGCAGATGGCGGCGCGCGGCTGGACCGTGGCGGTGGCCGACGTCCAGGAGGCGGGCGCGCAGGCCGTGGCGGAGGCCTGCGGCGCTCCGAGCTTCGCGATCGGGGTCGACCTCGCGACCGCCGACGGTCCGGCGCGGATGGTCGAGGAGACCGTGCGCCGGGCCGGGCGGCTGGACGTGCTGGTCAACGGCGCCGCGGTGGCGCCGGCCGAGGCGTTCCTCGAGATGACCGCGGAGGCCTGGGAGCAGGCGCTGCTGGTCAACGTGCGCGCGGTCGCGCTCGCGATGGCCGCCGCGGGCCGGGTGATGGCGGCCCAGGGCGGCGGGCGGATCGTCAACGCCACCTCGGCCGCGGCGCGCATGGCGCTGCCCAACTACGCCGCCTACGCCGCGACCAAGGCCGCGGTCGACTCGCTGACCCGCTCGGCCGCGGTGGCGCTGGCCCAGCACGGCGTCCGGGTCAACAGCCTCTCGCCCGGCATGATGGACACGCCCTTGCAGGAGCGCACCGAGAGGGTCTTCTGCGAGCTGGAAGGCCGCGAGCGACCTCGCGGCCTTCAAGGCCGAGCGCACCGCGCGCATCCCGCTCGGCCGCCGCAGCGACCCCGAGGAGATGGCCGCCGATGGTCGTCTGGCTCGCGACCGAGGCGCCCGACTACATGACCGCCGCCCGCCTCAACGTCACCGGCGGCCTGGACAAGGACTGAGTCCGCAAGGGGCGAGAAGTGAGCCAGCGCGCGGAAGCTGATCGACTGCATCAGCACGCCTTCTATTTTTGCGCGATCAGGTCTACCCTGCTCCGGATTCCACAGGGAGGCGTGAGATGAGCGGCTCCAGACCATTGATCGTCGGATCTGACGATCGGTCTCGCGCTTGCGGTCGGCAGGCCGCGCCGCCGCGGAGAACGTGCTGCGCTTCAGGGGTATGGACGCTGCTGCGGCCACTATGGATCCGCATCATATGCCGCACCCGAGAACAAGGGGGTAACTGCGCAGGTCTACGAGGCCCTGCTCGATGTCGATTCCAACCTGGCGATCGTCCCGCAGCTCGCCTTGGCCTGGAAGCCGCTGGACCCGACTACCTGGGAGTTCGCGCTGCGCCCTGACGTGCGTTTCCACGACGGCACGCCATTCACCGCCGCGGACGTGGTCTTCAGCATCGAACGCGCGCAGGCCGAGACGTCCGACTTCGCGGCGCGCATTGCTGGCATCGCCACGGTCGAGGCGATCGACGATCATACCGTCCGCATCACGACGACCGGCGCCGGATCCGTCGCTGTGGCTAAAGCTCGCCGACGTGGCGATCATGTCGAAGGCCTGGGCGGGGCAGCACGGCGTGACGATTCCCGCAGACTTCAACAGGGCGCGCGAGGAGACCTACGCGTCGCGTCACGCCAATGGCACCGGGCCGTTCATGGTCGAGGCATTCGAGCCGCGCGGCGACTGGGTCCTGGTCCGCAACCCGGACTGGTGGGGCAGGCGCGAGTACCCGCACAACATCGACCGCGATCGGTTCACACCCGCAAAGAAGGTGACGCCGAGAACATCGCCGCTCTTCTCGCGGGCGAGATCGATCTGCTCCAGGGTCCGCCATACTCGGCGATCGACCAGATCCGCCGGACCCCCGGCCTGAAGCTTGCGCAAGAGCCCGAACTGCTGACTAACTTCTTCGGCTATCGATCAGGGCAGCGCGGAGCTGCGCTCGTCCGACATCAAGGGGACGAAACCCCTTCAAGGACAAACGGGTGCGCCAGGCGATGTCCCACGCGATCGACATCGAGCTGATCCTCCACGACCTCATGGGTGAGCTGTTCATCCCGGCCGGGATGATCGTCGCCCCGGGCGTCAACGGCTATGCGCCGGAATTGGCCCAGCCTGTCCCTTACGATCCCGAGAAAGCTAGGGCACTGCTCGCCGAGGCCGGCTATCCGGATGGGTTCAGCGTGACGCTCGACTGTCCAAACGACTGGGGTGACGACGAGATCGCCACCTGCAGGGGCGTCGTTCAGCAGCTGCGGCGAGATCGGCATCGAGGTCGCCATCAATTTTCTGCTCGACCGACGAACATGAGGCGAAGGTTTATAGGGATCGGCAGAGCGACTTTTATCTCGACGGCTCCTGACATGGATCCGGATTCAGAGCGCGCGTTGCGGGGCCTGTTTCACACCCAGGGCCAGCGGAACGTGGTCGGCTATGCCAATCCGCGGGTCGACGAGCTGATCGAGAAGATCGAGACCGAGATGGTGACCTACGCCCGCGACGCCTACTCGAGGAAGCCTGGCGAATCGTCACTCGACGATCTCGTCTACCTGCCGATCACGCCATGGCGTCTCGGTGTTCGCGATGCGCAAGAACCTGGAATCCCGCCCGACCCCTGGGACGTGCCGCGCTTCCGCCTGGCGCGGTTCAAGCCGCGCCGAAGGTCAATTGAAGTGACGTGCGTATCAAGGGTCCGGCGGAAAGGGCTCTTGCGACGGGGCTGGTAAGATCGCGCGCTGGACGCAGCCCCAGTACAGTTGGCGCTGGACGCAATGCCTCGACCCAACATGACAGGCGGACAGGAAGGATCTATCCTGGCGGCGATCGGAACCCTTCGCGGGCGCGCGCATGAGCCAATCTCTGCCCAAACCTTGGACGGTCGAGGATTTCCTCGCCTGGGAGCGCCGCCAGCCGGAGCGCTACGAGTTCGTCGGCGGCGTGATCCGCATGATGGTCGGCGGCTCCAACGCGCATACGATCATCAAGGACAACGTCGTCGCGGCGCTGCGGGCTCATTTGCGCGGCCAGCCATGCCGGGCGCTCGGCGAAGGACCGAAGGTGGTGACGGCGACCGCGACCATGTACCCGGACGCCATCGTGGTGTGCGGGCCGATCGACCTGGCCGAGGACCAGGTGCGCGCGCCGACCGTCGTGGTCGAGGTGCTGTCACGCTCGACGGAGGACCACGACCGCGGCGTCAAATGGGTGGCCTACCGGGATCTCGAATCGCTGCAGCACTATCTGCTGATCGCCCAGGACGAGCGGCGCGTCGAGGTCTACAGCCGCGAGGCCAAGCGGTGGTCGCTGCAGGTCGTGGCGCCGCCGGACGTGGTCCTTCTGCCCGCGATCGGCGCCCAGCTGACGTTCGACGAGATCTACGAAGACAGCGGCTCTTGAACCATTTTCCGACGATCACGAGCTTTGCGCGCTTAGAGCTTGGTGCCTGGCCCTCGGAGACGAGACATGAGAAATTTCAGGGACGCACTGATCGGGCTCATCGCGACAGCGACACTCGCCGGCCCGGCCGCGGCGGAGAACGTGCTGCGCTTCACGGGCATCGACGGCGGCGCGGTCGACGATGGATCCGCATGCGTATGTCATCGAAGCACAACAATGGGGCGACAAAGCAGGTCTATGAGGCGCTGCTCGACATCGATTCCAACCTGGCGATCGTGCCGCAGCTCGCACTGGCCTGGAAGACCGTTGGACCCGACCACTGGGAGTTCGAGCTGCGCCCGGACGTGACCTTCCATGACGGCACGCCGTTCACCGCCGCAGACGTGGTATTCAGCATCGAGCGCGCCCGCGCCAAGACGTCCGACTTCCGAGCGCTCGTGGCGACGGCATCGCCGCGGTCGAGGCGATCGACGATCATACCGTCCGCATAACGACCAGCGGCGCCGGACCCGTCGCTGTGGCTGAAGCTCGCCGACGTGGCCATCATGTCGAGAGGCTGGGCGCAAGCAGCACGACGTGACGGCGCCCGCCGACTGCGTCGGGCGCGCGAGGAGACCTACGCCTCACGCCACGCCAACGGCACCGGGCCGTTCATGCTCGAAGACGTTCGAGCCGCGCGGCGGCTGGATCATGGTCCGCAATCCCGACTGGTGGGGCACGGCGGAGTACCCGCACAACATCGACCGCATCGTTCACATTCGCAAAGAAAGCGATGCCGAGAAGCTCGCCGCCCTGCTCGAGGGCGAGATCGATCTGCTCCAGGCCCCGCCGTACTCGGCCCTCGATCAGATCCGCCGCACCCCCGGATCTGAAGCTGGCGCATCGGACGAAGCTGATCACGCTGTTCTTCGGTTTCGACCAGGGCAGCGCCGGAGCTGCGCTCGTCCAACATCAAAGGGCGCAATCCGTTCAAGGACAAGCGGGTGCGTCAGGCGATGGCCTCACGCGATCGACATCGAGGCGATCCTTCGCGACTCATGGGCGAGCTCTTCATTCCCGCCGGGATGCTGGTCGCTCCGGGCGTCAACGGCTATTCGCCGGAACTGGACCAGCCGCCATCTCACGATCCCGAGAGGGCGAAGGCGCTGCTCGCCGAGGCCGGTTACCCGGATGGCTTCAGCGTGACCCTCGATTGCCCGAGCGAGTAGGGCGACGACGAGATCGCCACCTGCGAGGGCGTGGCTGAGCAGCTCGGCGCCGTCGGTATCGAGGTCGCCGTCAATCTCCTGTCGACCGACGACTCGATGCCAAGGTCTACAAGGATCGCCAGAGCGACTTCTTCTTCGAGGCCTGGCACATGGATCCGGATCCCGAGAGGGTGTTGCGCGAATGTTTCACAGTCAAAGCATCTGGAACGTGTCCGGCTATGCCAATCCGCGGATCGACGAGCTGATCGAGAAGATCAAGACCGAGATGGTGACCTATGCGCGGGACGCCTATCTCGAGGAAGCTTGGCGCATCGTCACCGAGGATCTGGTCTACCTGCCGATCCGCCACGGCGTCTCGGTGTTCGCCATGCGCAAGAATCTGGAGATCCCGCCCGATCCTTGGGACGTGCCGCGCTTTCGCCTGGCGCGGTTCGAGTAGGCCGGAGGGGAACTCGGACGTCGGTGTAACCACGATCCAGGGCTGCACCTTGGCGGCTCAGGGCCGGACGGACCGCCGGACGGCGGGCGCCTCCCGCGCCGCGCCTCGCGTTCCGGCCGGGGATGGCAGGCGGGCGCTGGCCTTTCTATAATGCGGCGGCGAACCGCCCGGGCTGACCCGATGGGGAGAGAGATGACGCGGAAGCGTCGACGCCGCTCGCCTGCTGGGGCTGGTCCTGCTGGGGCTCGTCGCGCTGGGCGGGGGCGCGCCTGCCGGGGCGCAGTCGGCTGCGGTCGGCACGGTGACCGAGCTGGTCGGGGTCGCGGTGGTCACCCGTCACCAGGCCGGCGCGGCCGAGGCGCTGGCGGTCGGCGCCGAGTTGTTCGAGGGCGACCGCGTCCGGACCGAGGCGGGCGCGCGGCTGCGGCTCCGGCTGCGCGACGGCTCCGTCCTGACCTGCGGCGAGGCGACCGACCTGCAGCTCGACTGGGTGCTCTACGACGCCGAGCAGGACGCGCGCAGCGTGCTGCTCGAGCGTGCCGCTCGGCATCGTGCGCGCGGTCGCCGAGCTGCTGCGGCCGAGCGCGCTCTACGAGATGCGCACCAACACCGCGGTGATCTCGGTGCGCGGCTCGGAATGGATCGCCGAGGCGCAGCCCGGGCGCCACCGCGATCCTGGCGCTCGAGGGCGAGATCGCGGTGCGCAACGCCGATCCGGACGTTCCCGGCGCGGTCGCGCTCGGGCCCGGGGAGGGCGTGACGGTCGCGGCCGGCGCGCCGCCGCCCGCGCCGACGGTCTGGGGCGAGCCGCGCCGCAACTCGTTCCTCGAGCGGACGGCGGTCCCCTGAGCCGCATTCCCTGGTCCGGCTGGCGGCGCTGGACGACGGACCTATCGCCGTTCCGCGTGGCCCTGCTCGCGACGCTTGGCCTGGCGCTCGGTCAGCTGGCCGCGGGTCAGGCGCCACTCGTGCAGCAGGTCGAGGCGCGGCTGCTCGATTTGCGCTTCCGCCTGCGGCCGCCGGCGCCGCCGGCGGACGACATCGTGCTGGTGCTGATCGACGACGCGAGCATCCGCGCGCTCGGCCGCTGGCCCTGGAGCCGGGGCGTGATCGCCGAGGCGCTGGCACGCCTGCGGGCGGCCGGCGCGCGGACGATCGGCATCGACCTCCTGTTCGCGGAGCCCGAGCCCGGGCCCGTGGCGGCAGCCTGGCTCGAGCGCCTGCGGCAGGTGGCGCGCGAGCTCGACGACGGCTCCGCTGCCGGGCTCGAGGCCGCGCGGACGCTCACCCGGTTCCTCGACGACCTGTCCGGCGACGCCGATCTCGCCGCGGCGCTGCGCGCGGCGGGCAACGTCGTGCTGCCGTTCTCCTTCGGCTTCGACGCGCCGGGCGACGCGGTTTCGCCCGCGTCGCCGCCGGCGGTGGCGGCGACGGCCTTCCGCGTCGTGCACGGCCCGCGCTCGGCCCCGGCGGCGCTGCCCCTGGTCGCGACCAGCCTGCTCGCGCCGCTGCCGCCGCTGGCCGGGGCGGCCGCGAGCCTCGGCCACGGCAACGTCGACCTCGACCGGGACGGCGCCGCGCGCTTCGAGTTCCCGGCCGTGGCCTACGGCGAGCGCGCCTATCCGTCGTTCGCGCTGGAGGTCGCGCGCCACCATCTGGGCGTGCCGCAGGACCAGGTCCGCCTCGAGCTCGGCCGCGGCGTCTGGCTGGGCGAGCGCCTGGTGCCGACCGACCCTCTCATGCGCCTCGTGGTCAACTACCGCGGGCCGGAGCGCTTTCGCACGTTAAGCTTCGGCCAGCTCCTGGAGGGCGAGCTGCCGGCGGCGGACCTCGCGGGCAAGGTCGTGCTGACAGGCGGCAGCGCCACCGGCGTCGGCGAGCGCTTCCTCACGCCCTTCACCGCGGTCATGCCGGGGGTCGAGCGGCATGCCGCCGTGATCGGCAGCATCCTCGCGCAGGACTTCCTGGTGCGGCCCGACGGCGCAGTCCTGCTCGATCTCGGCCTGCTCGTCCTCGGCGGCCTGCTGATCGGCGCGAGCGCCAGCCGGCGCGGCCTGCTCGCCGCGAGCCTCGTCTTTGCCTTGATCGCGGTGGCGATCATCGCCCTCAACCTCTACGCCTTCATGGCGCTCGGCCAGTGGCTGGACCTGTTCCTGCCGCTCGCCGCGCTTACCCTGGTGTATCTGCTGGTGGTGGCCTACGGCTACTTCGTCGAGCAGCGCCAGGAGCGGATGATCCGGGCGGCGTTCGAGCACTATCTGAGCCCGACGCTGGTCGAGCAGGTCGCGCGCGACCCCGCGCTGCTCCGGCTCGGCGGCGAGCGCCGGGAGCTGAGCGTGCTGTTCGCGGACCTGCGCAACTCGACGCGGCTCGCCTCGGCGCTCGAGCCGGAGCGCTTCGCGGGGCTGCTCAACGAGGTGTTCGCGGTCCTGACCGACGTCCTCTTCGAGCACGGCGGCATGCTCGACAAGTTCGTCGGCGACGGCCTCGTGGCGATCTTCGGCGCGCCGTTGCCGCAGCCGGACCATGCGCTGCGCGCCGGTCGCGCCGCGCTCGCGATGCAGGCCGCGCTCGAGCCGCTGCGGCAGCGCTGGTCGGGCCCGGGCCTGCCGCCGCTCGAGCTCGGCATCGGCATCAACAGCGGGCCGATGATCATCGGCAACATGGGCTCCAAGGAGCGCTTCAGCTACACCGTGATCGGCGACGAGGCGCATCTCGGCGCCCGCATCGAAGCCGCCAACAAGGACTTCCGGACGCGGATCCTGATCAGCGAGGCGACCTGGCGCGAGGTCAGCGACCGGCTCGCGGCGCGCGAGCTCGACCTGGTCACCTTCCGCGGTCTCGACCGGGCGGTGCGCGTGTTCGAGCTGCTCGGCGAGCAGCCGCTGCCGGCGCGCGAGGCACACCGCCTCGAGCGCTTCGCCAGCGCGCTCGCGGCCTACCGCAGCGGGCAGTGCGCGGCGGCCGAGGCGCGCTTTCGCGAGCTGCTGGCCATGACGCCCGCCGACCGGGCGAGCGAGCTCTACCTCGAGCGCTGCCGGCAGCAGCTTGCGCAGGTCGGGTCGGGAACGCCGCGCAGGCGTTGACCGCGCGCTCGCCGCGACCGCGGCGCGATCTCAGCCGTTGGGATGAGGCGGCTGGTCGTCCTCGAGCCGGCTCGCCCCGCAGATCTGGAACCAGGACCACATCAGGGCAAAGCCGAACAGCGTCGCCAGCAGCATGCCGACCTCGATGCGATCGGGCGCGTCCACCGGCAGCGCCCGCCGGTGGAGCTCGATGCACAGCATGCCGACCGCGAGAGCGCCGACCAGCCCGGTCGTGATCAGCTCCGCCACCCCCGCGCCCGCCAGCCAGCGCCAGGGCGCGGTGCGCGACAACCCGATCAGAGCGAGCAAGACCAGGACCGCAGCGCCGATCAGGCTTGCACCGATCACCGCCAGCATCGCGTTCTCCCTCCCGAGCGAGACGGCTCCGGCCGACGCTCCACAAGGACCCGGGGCGTGCCCCAGATCCTTCCGGGCATCGAGCTTCCGGACAGGACGCCTAGCTGTGCAGGTCCTTCAGCGCGTCGAGCCAGGCCTGGGCCTTGCGCCAGTACCACGCTCCGCCGGCCGCGACGGCCAGCACGATAGCCGCGCTGAGGAGTTGCGATCCGCGCCCCGCAAGGGCGTGGAAGCGGATGAGGGCAACGCCGGCGAGGCCGGTGCCGACGGTCAACCCGCTCACCATCGCCGCCCTGAAGGCGGTGATCGGGCGCCTGTTGAGGCCGGAGGGCCGGGTCGAGGCCGGAGGGGCTACCGAGGGTTCGTCAGGTGCCGACATGCCATCCTCCGAGGCGGGACAGCGCGAGACTTTGCTTTGCGCGTCAAGTCAGGCGCTCATGAGTAGCAGAGGCCGACAGGGCCGCCAACGCGTCTCTCCCGGGCGGGCGAGATCTGTTGCCGAAAAAGCCCGCGGTGTTGATTCCTGGCCACAGTCGCGGACGGGCAGCGGCTCGCCGAGGCGCCTCAGCGGACCGGAGCAACTGTGGCCACGAGGCAGTCAGGGCTGCCGCGAGCGTGGTGGCGCAAATTGCCGCGTCACGGACACACCGCTACCCTATGCGGTTTGGCGGGGAGGAACCGATCATGAGCTCAGGTTGTGAATCGGCGGCCAAGCTGCCGGCGCCGGGGCGGGCATGGCCGCGCCTGGCGAGCGCTCTCGTGCTGAGCGGTGTCGCGGCCTGCGCGAGCCCCGAGCCCGGCCCGGTGGAGTTCGCGGTCACCGCCGAGCGGGTGGCGCGCGCGGGCTGTAGCTTCCCCTATGAACGCTGTCCGGAGCCTGCACCCTCGCAGCTGTGCGCCGATGCGCGCCGACTGGCCGAACGGGCGAGCTCCTCGGTGATCGCGATCGACCAGCGCGGCCACTTCGCGCCGGTCGCCTTCATTTTGCCCGAGGGGTGCGCGCGCGAGCCGATCCGGCAGCCGACCCCGGGGACCAACTGCGAGCCCCAGGGCGAAGGCCCGCCGGTCGAGAGCTTCACCGACTGCCTGGTCGAGCACGCCAAGCAGATTCGCAGCCGGCTTGCGAGCCCGCCGCCGGGCAAGCGCTATCACCTGCTGGTGTTCGTCCACGGCGGGCTCAACCTCGAGCAGGGCCGGCTCGAGCGCGCGTTCGTCGATGCCAACCGGATGCTGGCGGAGCAGCGCCTCGCCGAGGCCCAGGTCAGAGCAGACGGCCGCAGCGAGGAGGAGGAGGAGGGGAGGAGATCTGGTACCCGTTGTTCGTCACCTGGCCGTCGGGCGGCATCCAGAGCTATGTCGACCAGCGGGTCCACTACAACCAGGGCGACTACGACAGCGAGTTCAAGCGGATCTTCAGCCCGCTCTACTTCCTGACCGATGCGGTCGAGGCGGTGGTCCGGGCGCCGGTCGCCTGGGCCGAGTCCTTCTCCTGGGTCGACCTCGGCCAGACCCCGGAGGTGGCGGAGATCGGCAACGTGATCGGCTGCGAGCAGAGCCCGCACTTCGGCTGCGTGCCGGTCGGCCGCGACGACCGGCCGGTGTTGCAGGAGATCGGCTACTGGAGCCCGATCGGGTTCGTCGGCCGCGCGCTAACCGTCCCCGCGGTCGACGTGGTGGGACAACCGGCGTGGGACGCGATGCTCAACCACGCCCGGATGCTGATGCGCAAGCCGTTCGACGACCGCGAGTTCGCCGTCGCCGACGGCAAGCTCGACGGCAAGGGCGACCTGTTCCACCTGTTCCGGGTGCTGCGCGAGCTCGAGCCAGCCGAGCGGCCGCCGGTCACCCTGATCGGCCACAGCATGGGCGCGATCGTGGTCAACGACGTCCTGCGCAGCTTTCCCGAGCTGCCCTACCGCAACGTCGTGCTCATGGGCGCGGCGGCGAGCGTGCGCGAGACGATCGCCGCGCTCGACGTGGTGGCCCGCACCAGCCCCGACGCCGGGCTGCGCTTCTACAACCTCTCCCTGCACCAGGACGCCGAGGCCAACGAGGTCGGCTACTTCGGCACCGTATCCAAGGGCAGCCTGCTCGAATGGGTCGACCGGATGTACACGACGCCCGCGACCTTCGCCGATCGCACGGTCGGCAAGTGGATCAACGCGGTGATGGCGCGCGGCGACTTCGCCGCCCTGGAGCGGCCCGGCCTGGAGCTGGCGTTCAAGCGCTTCGGGCTGTCCTGCGCCGAGCCCTTGAAGCACACCGAGTTCGACGAGTACGAGCCGCGGCCCGGCTGCCCGGGCGTGCGCCAGCCCTATTGGGATCCGGCGTTCTGGACGCTGCCGGCAGCGCCGGCGCGCGGCTAGACCCAGCCGCCGTCGGCGATGTAGGTCTGGTTGGTCATGGCGCTCGAGTCGTCGGCGGCGAGGAACAGCACGATCCGCGCCATGTCGTCCGGGTAGAGCTTGCGCTTCAGGCACTGGCGCGCCATCAGCTCGCGCTCGCCGGCCTCGTCGAGCCACAAGCTGACTTGGCGCTCGGTCATGATCCAGCCCGGCGCGATCGAGTTGACCCGGATGTTGTCGGGCCCGAAGTCGCGGGCGAGGCCGCGGGTCAGGCCGATCACCGCGGCCTTGGCCGCGGTGTAGCCCGGCATGCCGCCCTGGCCGATCATCCAGCTGACCGAGCCGAAGTTGACGATCGAGCCGCCGCCGGCTGCCTTCATCATCGGATGGACCGCCTGGGCGGCGAAGAACTGGTGCCGGAGGTTGACCGCCATGCGGTCGTCCCAGTACTCGGGCGTCACGCTGTCGAACTCGTGGCGCTCGTCGTGGGCGGCGTTGTTGACCAGCACGGTGATCGGCCCGTGGGCCGCGGCGACCTCGGCGATCGCGTGGCGCAGCGCCTCGATGTCGCGCAGGTCGCAGGCGATGAAGAGCGGCTGCGGATCGCCCGCGCCGGCGACCTCCTCGACCAGGCGGCGGCTCGGCTCGAGCGCGATGTCGACGAAGCCGACCCTGGAGCCCTGGGCCGCGAAGTGGCGCACCAGCGCCGCGCCGATGCCGCTGCCGCCGCCAGTGATGAACACCGAGCGGTCCTTCAGGCTCGGGTAGGTCGCGTAGGATCCGGTCGCGCTCATCGCCATGCTCCTGTCGTCTTCGGCGTCAGCCGGCGGCCTCGGCGCCGAGCTGCGCGTGGCGCCCGCGCCAGGCGCGCACCGCCGAGCCGACGATCACCCAGGCCCAGATCGCGAGCGTGATCGCGCCCAAGACGGCGGCGATCGGGCGCGCGAAGAAGCCGAGCAGGTTGCCGTCGGCCTTGATCATCGAGGTCATGAAGTTCTCCTCGACGAGCGGCCCGAGCACGATGCCGAGGATCGCGGGCGCGATCGGGAAGCCGTTCTCCTCCATCAGGTAGGCCAGCACGCCGAGCACGACGATGATGCCGACGCCGAACACGGTGTTGTTGATGGCGAAGGCGCCGACGATGCAGAAGAGCAGGATGACCGGCATCAGGACGTCGCGCGGCACGTGCAGGATCTGGCGCGACAGGCGGATCGCGGCGTAGCCGAGCGGGATCATCATGAGGTTGGCGACGAAGAACACGATGAACACGCCATAGAGCAGCTCCGGCGCGTGCAGCATCACGGTCGGGCCCGGGTTCATGTTCTTCATGTAGAGCACGCCGATCACGATCGCGGTGATCGAATCGCCGGGGATGCCGAACACCATCGCCGGTACCCAGGCGCCGCCGAGCGCCGAGTTGTTGGCGGCGCCGGCGTCGACCAGGCCCTCGACATGGCCCTTGCCGAACTTCTCCGGCTCCTTCGAGAAGCGCTTGGCGACCGCATAGGAGATCCAGGCCGCGATGTCGGCGCCGGCGCCGGGCAGCACGCCGACCACCACGCCGATCAGGTTGCCGCGCATCAGGTTGGTCTTGTAGCGCCAAAGGACGCGGCCGAGGCCCCGGAAGATGTGCACGATCGCCTGATGCGGGATCTCGACCGGCTGCGTGGTCACGGTCACGTAGCGCAGGATCTCGCCGATCGCGAACATGCCGATCATCGCCGGGATGAAGGAGACCCCGCCCATCAGCTCGACGTTGCCGAAGGTGAAGCGGGGGTGGCCCGCGGTGACGTCGATGCCGACGGTGGCGATGAACAGCCCGATCAGCAGCGAGACCACGCCTTTGACCGGCGCGTCGGTCGAGATGAAGATCGCGCAGGACAGGCCGAAGCAGGCCAGCCAGAAGTATTCCGCCGAGCTGAACTTGAGCGCGAACTCGGCCAGCACCGGGGCCGAGAAGGCGAGCACCGCGGCCCCGAACAGGCCGCCGATCGCCGAGGTGACGAGGCACACGCCGAGCGCGAGCTCGGCTTGCCCCTTACCGGTCATCTTGTAGGCGTCCTCGACGTAGGCGGCGGACGCCGGCGTGCCGGGGATGCGCAAGAGCGTGCCCGAGATGTCGCCGGCGAAGATCGCCATGGCACTCGCGGCGATGATCGCGCCGATCGCCGGTATCGGCTCCATGAAGAAGGTGATCGGCACCAGGAGCGCGATCGCCATGGTCGCGGTCAGCCCCGGCAGAGCGCCCACGATCAGGCCGAACACCGAGGCGAGCAGGAGGACCAGGATCACGTAGGGATCGAGGACCAGTCCGAAGGCTTCGGCGAGGCCGGGCATCGCGGCTCAGTAGATCAGAGGTTGCAGGATGCCGAGCGGCAGCGGCACCAGCAGGAGCTGGCTGAAGGCGTAGTGCACGACCAGCGTCACGGCGAGCGCGATCACGAGCGACGAGACCGGCTTGCCGTCGCGGAACAGCACCAGCCAGCCGAACAGCAGCAAGAGCGCGGTCGGGATGAAGCCGAGCCAGCCGGAGACCAGGATGTAGGCGACGAGGCCGCCGATCACCGCCAGGAACCGCGCCAGGTGGCGGCGCGAGCGCAGCCATTCGCCGCCCGCGAGCCACGGCTCGGCCCTGCGCCGGCGCAGGCCGCTCACGATCAGGATCAGCCCGGTGATCAGGAAGCCGGTGCCGATCAGCACCGGAAAGAGCGCCGGGCCGTAGTCCTGGCCCGGCATGGCCGGGAAGCTGCGCGTGTGCCAGATCATGGCGAGCGCGAACAGCGCCAGGACGGCGCCGATCACGGCGTCGTTGATGCGCACGCGCGCCTCCCCCGCCGCCCGCCGCGGTGAGACGGCCGGGCTACTGGGCGATGCCGACCGCCTTCATGACGCTGCCGAGCGCCTCGTTGCTCGCCGCCATGTACTCGCGGAAGCCCTCCGGATCGCGCCACACCACGCCGAAGCCACGCTGCGCCATGAAGTCGCGGAACTCCTGGCCGTCGTGGATCTCCTTGAGCGCCGGCAGGAGGGCGTCGACCACCTCCTGCGGCATGCCCGCGGGGCCGGCGATGCCGCGCCAGGCGCCGATCGTCCAGTCGAGGCCGGTCGCCTCCTTGAGCGTCGGCACGTCGGGGAACGCGGGATTGCGCTCCGCGCTCATCACGGCGAGGCTCTTGACGCGCCCGGCCTCGAGCAGCGCCTGCGCCTCCGGCACCGAGCAGGTCACGATGTCGACGCCGCCGGCGACCAGGTCCTGCAGGCCGGGCGCCGCGCCCTGGCTCGGCACCCACGGCACCGCGTTGGGGTCGATGCCGGCGTCCGCCAGCATGCCGGCGAGCGCCAGATGCCAGATGCCGCCCTGGCCGGTGCCCGAGGCCTTGTGCTCGCCGGGGCTCGCCTTGGCCGCATCGAGCACCGCCTGGGCGGTGTCCCACTCGCTGTCGGAGCGGACCTGCAGCCCGGCCGGGTCCTCATTGTAGAGCGCGAGCGGCGTGTAGTTCTCGTAGGTCAGCTCGGTCAGGCCCTGCCAGTGCATCATGCCGATCTCGACCGTGACGATGCCGAGCGTGTAGCCGTCCGGCGCCGCGGTCGCGATCGCCGAATGGCCGACCACGCCCGAGCCGCCGGTGCGGTTGACGACGCTGACCGGCACGCCGAGCCGGGCTTCCAACAGGCTGGCCAGGATCCGGCCGGTGGCGTCGGTGCCGCCGCCCGCGCCCCACGGCACGATGATCGTGATCGGGCGCTCGGGATACTGGGCCGCGGCCGGTGCGCTCGCCAGGAGCGCGAGTGCGATGGCGGCCAGACCGGCAAGCTTGGAGATCGAACGCGTGACCATGGTCCCTCCCTGAGGTGGACCCGGCGGCCAGGGCGCCGCGCGGACCGTTGGAGCCGTCTTGTGGCGACCCCGCTCCCGGGGCGCCCGCCGACTGTAGTCGAGCGCGCGGCGGCTTGGCAAAGCCCCCGCCAGGGCTCGCGCAGGCCGCGCCCCACGCGCTGTCACAATACTGGGAATATTCACAGCAACTGTTGAATCTGATAATCTGGTTGAAGTTCGCGGGTCCGGTTGCTAATCTTGCCGGATAGAAGGAATCTGGTGCTCGCGGTTTCACTGAGTGCTGAATTGCGTCTCGACAAGAGAAGGATGAGCGCAAATGCGGCAGCCCGGCCACGGGCCGGCCGGAATCGGCCGCTCACCGCGGTCGCCCGGCGGTCTTCGCGTGGCCCCGCGCTCGCCAATTGGTGACGGCAACCTAAATCTAACAGTGGGCCCGCGCGAGGTGCCCCAGGACTGGCCGGGCCTACGACGGGTTTGCGTCTGTGAACCGAGGTTTGGAAGGGCGTCCGTTAACGGTATGGTCAGACATTCAGCCCTAGTGTGCCGACGACGACCTTCTGGGTGGACCCCGTCCGCGTCGGCTCGCGTTGCGGTAGCACGCTTGCAGGTCCGTCACGGTCGGCGGGCCGGATGCAGCGTGAGGCGACGAGACGAGCGAGGAACTAGCCAGCGAGGTGGAATGCATGGCTAAGCAGACGATCGATTTCGCCAAGCTCATCCAGGAGGACCGCGAAACCCGCCAGCAGCAGCACTGGCAGGGCACGTTTCTCGAGTATCTGGAACAGGTCAAGGCGGATCCGGCGCTGGCGAATTCTGGCGCACCGCCGTCTGTACGACATGATGCAGCTGGCCGGGGTGACCGAGATCAACCCGGAGAACGAGCCGCGCACCCAGCGCCTGTTCGGCGACGAGCCGATCAAGGTCTACAACTTCTTCAAGGACGAGTTCTTCGGCATCGAGAGGACGCTCGCCAAGATCGTGCGCTACTTCCACTCCGCCGCGATGGGGGGCGAGGAGAGCCGCCAGGTGCTCTACCTGATGGGCCCGGTCGGCTCCGGCAAGAGCTCGCTGGTCGAGCGGCTCAAGCGCGGCCTCGAGGAGCTGGCAGCCGATCTACGCGATCGAGGGCTGCCCGATGCACGAGGAGCCGCTGCACCTGATCCCGCGCCACCTGCGGCCGGAGTTCGAGAAGATGCTCGGCGCCAACATCGAGGGCGACCTCTGCCCGGTGTGCCGCTACCGCCTGATGGAGGAGTTCGGCGGCCGCTACGAGGAGGTGCCGGTCCGCACCGTCAACTTCTCCAAGCGCGGCCGGCGCGGCATCGGCGTCGTGCCGCCGGTCGATCCGAACAACCAGGACACCTCGGTGCTGATCGGCAGCGAGGACATCTCCAAGCTCGACCGCTACTCCGAGGGCGACCCGCGCGTGCTCGACCTCAACGGCGCGCTCAACGTCGGCAACCGCGGCATGGTCGAGTTCATCGAGGTGTTCAAGAACGAGACCGAGTACCTGCACGCCATGATCACCGCGACCCAGGAGAAGGTCGTCCCGGCGCCGGGCCGCCACGGCATGATCTACGTCGACACCTGCATCGTCGCGCACTCGAACGAGGCCGAGTGGCAGAAGTTCAAGGCCGACCACACCAACGAGGCGATCCTCGACCGCATCGTGGTGGTCAAGGTGCCGTACAACCTGCGGCTGTCCGAAGAGGTGAAGATCTACCAGAAGATCATGGCGCACTCGGAGTTCCACGCCTACATCGCGCCGCACACGCTCGAGATCGCCTCGATGTTCGCGATCCTGTCGCGGCTCGAGCCGACCGCCAAGTGCGACCTGATGACCAAGCTGCAGCCTCTACAACGGCGAGGAGGTCGTCGAGAAGGGCCGGACCAAGAAGATCGACGGCGCGCGAGCTGCGCGACGACACCAAGCGCGAGGGCATGTTCGGCATCTCGACGCGCTTCATCATGAAGGCGCTCGACAACGCGCTCTGCGACAACCCGAGGTCGATCCATCCGATCAACGTCCGCGAGGCGCTGATCGACATGGTCAAGGAGGCCGACCTCGCCGAGGACGTCAAGAAGCAGTACCTCGAGTTCCTGCAGGACACGCTGCACAAGGAGTATCTCGAGCTGCTCGAGAAGGAGATCACCAAGGCGTTCGTCTACTCCTACCAGGAGCAGGCCGAGACGCTGTTCCAGAACTACCTCGACCACGCCGAAGCCTACGTGAACAAGACCAAGGTGCAGGACCGCAACACCCGCGAGGAGCTGCAGCCGGACGAGGCGTTCCTCAAGTCGATCGAGGAGCAGATCGCGATCATCGGCTCGGCGGCCGACGGCTTCCGGCAGGAGGTGATCGCCTACCTGTGGGCGGCGTCGCGGCGCGGCGAGCGGATCACCTACACCGCCTACGAGCCGCTCAAGGAGGCGATCGAGCGGAAGCTGATGAACTCGGTGCGCGAGCTGTCGCGGATCATCACCAAGGCGCGCACCCGCGACGAGGAGCAGCAGCAGAAGTACAACGCCATGGTGCAGAACCTGATCGAGAACGGCTACTGCGAGGACTGCGTCGACGTGGTCCTGAAGTACGCCGCCAACAACCTCTGGCAGGACTGATCGCGGGCGGCGGGCCGCCGATCCGTCGCCGAGCTGACCGGCGAGGGCAGCGAAGCGGACTGGCCATCTTCCGACCGTACTCGTCCTCGGACGCGCTGCGCTCGCGACCGCAGCGCCGGCGACCGCCAGCGCCACCGCGAGAAGCTGCGCGAGGCGATCCGCGACAACATCGCCGACATCATCGCGGAAGAGTCGATCATCGGCCGCGACCGCGACCGGATCATCAAGGTGCCGATCCGCGGCATCCGGGAATACCGCTTCGTCTACGGCGACAACCAGCCGCAGGTCGGCCCGGGCGACGGCGAGACCGAGCCCGGCCAGGTGGTCGGCAAGGCGCCCAAGGACGGCGAGGGCGCGGGCCGCGCCGGCGACCAGCCGGCGTCGACTACTACGAGACCGACGTCACGCTCGACGAGCTGATCGACATCATGTTCGAGGACCTCGAGCTGCCCGACATGGAGCGCAAGATCCTGCGCGAGGTCGATGTCCGACCGGATCGCCAAGCGCAAGGGCTACCGCCAGGTCGGCGTCCGGGTCCAGCTCGACAAGCGCCGCACCGCCAAGGCGCGCATCCGGCGCAAGATCGCGACCCAGCGGCCTGCGCCGACGCGGCGCCGCCGCCGCCGCTCGCGGCGCCGAGCGACGAGCGAGCGACGAGCGCTTCCCGTTCCGCGCGCGACGACCTGACCTACAAGCGCCTGGTCGAGGACACGCGCGAGGAATCCAACGCGGTCGTGCTGTGCATCATGGACACCTCGGGCTCCATGGACACATGAAGAAGTACCTCGCGCGCAGCTTCTTCTTCCTCCTCTACCAGTTCATCAGCACCAAGTACCAGAACGTCGAGATCGTCTTCATCGGCCACCACACCGAGGCGCGCGAGGTGACCGAGGAGGAGTTCTTCCACAAGGGCGAGTCGGGCGGCACGTTGATCTCCTCGGGCTACCACAAGGCGCTCGAGATCATCCACGAGCGCTATCATCCGTCGCTGTGGAACGTCTACGCGTTCCACTGCTCGGACGGCGACAACTTCGATTCCGACAACGCCGCCGCGCTGCAAGGCGGCCAAGGAGCTCTGCGAGATCTGCAACCTGTTCGGCTACGGCGAGATCAAGCCGCTCGGCTCGCGCTACTACGAGAGCTCGATGCTCGACATGTTCCGCCGGCTCGAGGCCGACAACTTCCAGACGGTGCTGATCGAGCGCAAGGAGGACATCTGGCCGAGCTTCAAGGCGTTCCTGTCGCGCGATCGGGCCAAGGACGGCGACTGAGCGGCGACGCGGCGGAGGCGGCTGCCGGGCGCCGGTAACCATGTAGGACGGCATGGCGAACTGGGACCTCAAGGACCTCGAGTACTGGGACGACGCGATCCGCGAGCAGGTCGCGGAGTTCGGCCTCGACTGCTACCCGCAGGAGTTCGAGGTCTGCGACCACAACCAGATGCTCGGCTTCATGGCCTACTCCGGCATGCCGGCCCACTACCCGCACTGGTGCTTCGGCAAGTCGTACGAGAAGCTAAGACCCTCTACGACCACGGGGTCTCCGGTCTGCCGTACGAGATGGTGATCAACTCCGAACCCGTGCCTCGCCTACCTGATGCGCGACAACTCGCTCTGCCTGCAGATCCTGACGATCGCGCACGTCTACGGGCACAACGACTTCTTCAAGAACAACTTCACCTTCCAAGCGCGACCCGCGCCGAGCACACGCTCGGCACGTTCAAGACGCACGCCGACCGCGTGCGCGACTACGAGGAGGACCCCTCGATCGGGCGTCGAGCGGGTCGAGGCCCTGATCGACGCCGCCCACGCGCTGTCGCTGAACTGCCGGCGCAACCTGGCGATCCGCAAGCTCACGCCCGAGGAGCAGCGCGAGCGCCGCGATCGAGGCCGCCGAGCCGCGCCGCGACCCGTTCGCCCGGCTCCACCGCCGGCCCGAGTACGTCGAGCCCGACCTGCGCCAGGTGCCGCTCGAGCCCGAGGAGGACATCCTGCTCTTCATCCGCGACCACAACCCCTACCTCGAGGACTGGGAGCAGGACGTGCTCACCATCGTCCACGAGGAGGCGCAGTACTTCCTCCCGCAGATCGAGACCAAGATCATGAACGAGGGCTGGGCCAGCTACTGGCACCACAAGATCATGAACAGCCTCGAGCTGCCGCAGGAGATCCACCTCGAGTTCCTGGTCCGCCACAACCAGGTGGTCTGCCCGCATCCGGGCGGCATCAACCCGTACCACGTCGGCTTCAAGATCTGGCACGACATCGAGCGCCGCTTCGACGAGCCCGACCGCGGCCGAGATCGAGGCCTACGGCCCGCCGACGAAGTCCGGCCGCGACAAGATCTTCGAGGTGCGCGAGACCGACCGCGACGTCGTCGTTCCTGCGCCGCTTCCTGACCGAGGAGCTGATGCGCGAGCTCGACCTGTTCGAGTACGAGCCGCGCGGCGACGACCTGGTGGTCACCAAGGTCGCCGACGAGGACAGCTGGCGCGAGGTCAAGGAGACCCTGATCCAGACCGTCGGCATGAACGCCCAGCCGGTGATCCGGATCGACGACGCCGACTACGGCAACAACCGCGCGCTCTACCTCAAGCACGAGCACGACGGCCGCGACCTGCACATCGACTACGCCGAGAAGACGCTCGGCTACCTGCACCAGCTCTGGGGCCACCGGGTGCTGCTCGAGACCCTGATGAAGGGCAAGAAGACGCTGCTGTCCTACGGCGAGCACGGCTTCGACGCCAAGCTGATGCGCTGAGCCGCGCCCTCCGTGCCGCCGGCCGGACGGCCGGCGGTCTAGTCGACCACCAGCTTGACCTGCTCGCCCGAGCGGAGCCCCTCGTCGAGGGCCAGCGCGTTCAGGATCGCGAACTGCTCGCGCGGCGCGGCCTCGACCGCCATGCGATCGGCGAGCTCCTGCGCGCTCTGCCCGGACTCGACCGGCACGACGCGGATCCGCTTCGCCTCGAAGCGCGCCGCCTCGGCCGCGTCCAGCCGGCGGAAGCTCTCGACCGTCGCCCGGTAGGCGCGCGCCTCGTCGCGGCCCATCTGGCCGGGGCTGAGGAAGATGAACTGGTAGGTGCTGTCGCCCGCGTCGATCGCCGCGAGCCCGACGTCGGCGAGCGTGTCGCCCTTGCGCAGCGTGGCGCTGGCGCTCGCCGCCGGCCGGCCGTCGACCCGGAAGGTCTGCACGCCGCGAGGTCGGCTGACCTCGGCCTGCGCCAGGCGGGCGACCTGCTGCAGGCCGGGACCGGCGACGTAGTCCTCGAGCGATCGCCCGTCCGGATCGGCGAGCGTGAACAGCATCTGGCGGTTCTGGCGGTCGCGGCCGATCACGGCCTGGGGCGTGTTCGCCAGCCGGAAGCCGGACGGCGCCTCGAACGCGAAGCCCAGAGCGGGGTGGACGAACCGGCTGCCGCGGACCAGGCCCTGGTCCGGATTCTCGCCATAGACCAGGCCGTCGATCCGGGCGAGGTACTGGTCGCGGCCGAGCCCGCCCTCGGCGCTCTCCCCGATCTCCTCGATCGCCTGCTCGACCCGGTCGAGGGTCCGCGGGTGGGTCGCGAACCAGCTCATCGCCGCGCCCTCGCCGTCGTCTCCGGCGAGCTGCCGCTGCAGCTCGGACTCCGCGTTGAGCTTCTCGAGGAAGGTCGCCATCGCGCGGGCGTCGTAGCCCGCCCGGGCGAGGTAGCGGATGCCGAGCTGATCGGCCTCGAGCTCCTGGTCGCGCGAGTAGCCGGCGAGATAGGCCTGCGCGCCGACGCCGGTCACCTGCTGGGCGAGCCGGCCGGCGATCTCGCCGCCGAAGATCGCGGCGCCGATCGTGCCAAGCGTCGCCAGCCAGGCCGGCGCCGGTCGCCCGGGTCTGGCGCTGCGCCGAGTGGCGCGCGGTGACGTGGCCGATCTCGTGGCCGAGGACGCCCGCCATCTCGGCCTCGTTCTCGGCCAGCGCCAGCAGGCCGCGGGTGACGTAGACGTAGCCGCCCGGCAGCGCGAAGGCGTTGGCGACCTCGCTGTCGAGCAAGGTGAAGGTGAACTCGGCCTCGGGCAGGTCGGAGGCGGCGGCGAGCCGCTCGCCGACCTCGTCGACATAGGCCTGCAGCTCCGGATCCGGATACTCGCCGCCGAACTGCTGCAGGATCAGCGGGTGCTGCTCCTCGCCGATCTGCCTTTCCTGGCCGGCGAGAGCGTGGTGTACTCCGTCTCGCCGGTGGCCGGGTTCTCGACCCGCTCGCAGGCCGGCTGCAGGGCGAGGCCGATCGTCAGGAGCGGCCAACACAGAAGACGCATCCAGCGGGTCATGGCAGGACCTGGATCTGCTCGGGGTGGGACAGCTCGATCAGCGGGCCGCCGGCCTCCAGCACGAAGCCGCGCACCTCGACCCGGCGGCCCGCGAGAGCCAGTACGTCGATCGGAGAACGGGCGAAGCTCGCGTCGAGTTCCGCGCGCCGCAGGCGCAGGGTGAAGTCGCTCCGCCAGTCGTGGCCGAAGTTGAGGTAGACGTAGTGGTCGGTCGGCGCGACCCGCAGCACGCGCCCGTGGACGATCTGGAAGCTGCCGACGGCGTCGGCCAGCTGGTCGGCCGGGCGCGGCGCCAGCGCCGGCTGCCGCCAGAGACCCCGCCCGGCGGCGCGCGCCGCCTGCTCGAGCCGCAGCATGGCCGCCGCGCGCGCGACCTCGTCGGGCCGGGTCCGCACCTGGGCGAGGCCCTGTTCCAGCAGCGCGCCTTGCAGCCACAGGCCGTCCGCGCGCTCGACCTGGGCGACCAGATCGCCGTAGCGGTCGAGCGGCGCCGGGCCGGTGCCGAGCCGCAGCGCCCGGTCGGCGGCGAGCTCCGCCAGCAGCGCCCGCGCCTGCTCGGCCGCCGTCGGCGGCACGCGGATCCCGGCGAGGCGTACGCTCTGCCCGTCGGCCAGCTCCAGCCGCTCCGCGCCCAGCACCCGGGCGGCCCGCAGCGGCGCGCTCCAGTCCAGCTCCTCGGCGTGGACGACGGACGGCGCGAGGAGCAGCGCCAGGGCGATCGCCGCGAGCTGCAGCGCCGCGGGTTCCCTCCCGGTTCGATGCGCGCTCGCCGCCCGAGCTGCGGCGCAGCTTGCTCCGCAGGCCCGAAGAAGCGCTCGCGCGACGTCCGTCGGCCGTCGGCAGGGAGGTCGCCTGGCGGCAGCGGCGCGCCGGACCGGGCGCTGCGCGCCGGCCGCTCTCACCGGGCGGGCGAGGGCGCGCGCTCCTCCATGCGGACCAGCTCGTGCTGGCCCTCAGCCGCGCCGCTCGGTCGCGGGCCCTTGATGGCCTCGAGGTAGCCCTGCTGGCGGGCGGCGTCCTGGTAGGCGCGGATCGCGCGCTGGGTGCGCAGGCCCAAGCGGCCATCGATCGGGCCGGCATCGTAGCCGCGCAGGGTCAGGATCCGCTGGGCGTCGGCCACCAGATCCCGGAGCGACTCCTCATCGAGCTCCGGATCGTTGCCGATCTCGACCTTGCCGGACAGGGCGTCGTCGGCAACCGCTACGGCGCCTGCGTCGGCCCGGGCAGGATCCATGGCGAGCCAGCCCGCCAAGCCCGCGAGCGCGGCCACGGCGGCAAGGGCAGGGAGCGAGCCAGGCGGTCGGATCATACCGGTCTCCGCAGAGGGGACGGTGGATAATCTAAAGGAGACAGCAGGCACCGCCAAGATAAACATACGCGGCATACTTGCCGCAGCCGGCCCGCCCGCGGCGGCTGCGGGTCGCGTCAGGGCTCGGGCTCGGGCTCGGCTTCGCGCTTGAGCGGGCGGCTCATCAGGCCGGCGAGCGCGGCCTCGATCTCGAGGCGGCCGGCGAGGATCGCATCGACCGCGGCGCAGATCGGCAGGTCGAGACCGAGCTCGCCGGCGCGCCGCATCACCGCGGCCGCGGTCGGCACGCCCTCGACCAGCGGACCCGGGTGCCGGCGCAGCGCGGCCAGATCGGCGCCCCGGCCGATGGCGTGGCCGAACGCCATGTTGCGCGAGGTCAGGCTGCCCGCGCTCAGCATGAGGTCGCCGAGCCCGGAGAGCCCCATCAGCGTCTCGCGCCGGGCGCCCTCGGCCTCGCCGAAGCGGGCGAGCTCGGCGAGCCCGCGGGTGATCAGGGCGGCCCGGGCATTCTCGCCGAGCCCGCGCCCGGCGACGATCCCGGCGGCGATCGCGAGCACGTTCTTGACCGCGCCGCCGACCTCGACCCCGATCACGTCGTCGGTCCAGTAGACCCGGAAGCGGGGGCCGCTCAGCGCCGCGGCGGCGCGCGCGCCGAGCGCCGGATCGGCGCAGCCGAGCGTGGTCGCGGCGGGCAGGCCGGCCGCCACCTCGCGCGCGAAGTTGGGGCCCGAGAGCACCGCGAGCCGGCTGCCCGGCCGCGCGCCCGCGACCACCTCGGTCAGCCGCTGCCCGGTCGCGGTCTCGAGCCCCTTGGCGGCGATCACCAGGGGTGCCTCGGCCGCCGGCAGCTCCCGGGCCAGACCTCGCAGCGACCTGCGCGGGCACGGTCAGCAGCACGAGGTCGGCCGCCATGGCCTCGACCAGATCGCCGCTCGCGCGGATCGCGGGCTCGAGCGTGACGTTCTCCAGATGGCGCGGATTGACCCGGCGCTCGGCGATCGTGCGGACCACCTCCGGGGCGCGCGCCCAGAGCACCACGTCGCGCCCGGCGCGCGCCGCGGCCTGGGCCAGCGCCGTGCCCCAGGCCCCGGCGCCGACGATCCCGATGGTCTGCAAGGGCGCCATGGGCGGGCTTTGCCTCAGCCGCAAGGCACGGGTCAAGCCCGGCGCGCCGCTCCGTTCAGTCCGGCCGCGCGGGCGCCACGCGGTCGAACTTGGCCGCCATGATGAAGTCGTTCTCGTGCAGGCCTTTGATCTTGTGCGTGTGGAGGGAGATCGTGGCGTAGCCCCAGCCGAAGGTGACGTCGGGGTGATGGCCCTCGTCCTCGGCGAGCGCGCCGACCCGGTCGACGAACGCGAGCGCCTGCTTGAAGTCCTTGAACCAGAAGGTGCGCTCGATCCGCTTGGCGTCGTCCTTGAGCTGCCAGTCGGGGACGTCCTCGAGATAGCGCTCGGCGTCGGCCGCCTCGAGCGGCGGGACGCCGCCCCGACAGGGCGTGCAGGTCTTCCCGGCGAGCTCGGTCATGGCAATCCTCGCTTGCGATCGGTTGCTGGCCCACAGCCCCTTGATATGGGCCGCGGCCGCAGGCAGGGCCAGCGGCCGGGCGCTCAGAGGATGCGCTCGATCGAGTGCTCCTTGATGCGCCGGCCGGAGGCGAAGATCACCAGCTCGCCGATCAGGCCGAGCGCGATGATCTGGATCCCGAGGACGACCAGGAGAACCGCCAGGACCAGGGCCGGGCGATCGGCGAGCTCGACACCGTAGACCAATCGGGCGAAGGCCAGGGCGACGCAGAAGACCACGCCCGCGAGCAGGATCGGCAGCCCGAACATGCCGAAGAAGCGCAGCGGCTTCTTGGTGAACTTCAGCACCAGGTAAAGCGCCAGGATATCGAGCGCGACGCTGATCCGGTCGCGCAGCGTGAGCTTGACGCCGGCGCGCCCGCTGGTCCCCGGACGCACGTCGACCTCGCGGATCCGAAAGCCGCGCTCGCTCGCCAGGAGCGGCAGGAAGTGCGGCTGCACGCCGTGCAGGCGGATCTCCTCGGTCACCGGGCGGCGCCAGGCGCGCACCCGGCACACCAGATCGGTGAAGGTATGCCCGAACAGCAGCTTCAAGAGCCGGTGGAACGCCTTGGCCTGGATCCGCTGCAGCGTCGAGCTGGTCGGCGGGCGTCGGCCGACCGCGACCTCGCAGCGCTCGAGCTCCAGGACGACCTTCGGGATGTCGGCGGGCTCGACCTGCAGGTCGGCCGGCAAGGTGAGGACGACCTCGCCGCGCGCGCGCTCGAACCCGCTCAGCAGGGCCTCCGCCTCGTCGACCTGCTGGCCCACGACCAGGACCAGCGCATCCTCGCCGCGTTGCTTGAGCGCCTTGAGGTCGGCGAGCGCGCGCTCGCTCTGCCAGCTGAGGACGTAGATCAGCTCGTAGGGCCGGCCCAGGCTCTCGAGCGCCGCCTTGTAGGCCTCATAGACCTCGACGACGTCGCTCCGGTCGCGGAACAGCGGCACGATCGCCGAGAGCGCGACGGCCGCCATCCCGGCGCCCGCGATGCGCCGCGTCGCGGTCCTCGCCGGCCGCGGCCACGGGGGACAAGGGCTCGAAACGGGAACGCGCCTGCATCTCGGACGCGCGCGCTCAGATCGGCGCGCCGCCGCCGGGGCGCGGCTCTGCCCGGGCGGTCGGTCGCTCCAGCAGCTGGAACGGCTGCAAGGTCCAGCCCTCACTGGCGGTCTGATAGATCAGAAAGCCGATCAGGCCGATCAGGACCAGGAACAGCGACAGCGCGCCCAGCATGATCGAGACGCTCATGAACACCACGATCGACGCTCCCGCGCTCGTCGTCGCGTGATAGACCGCGAACAGGGCGCACAGCAGGCTGAGCGCGCCGGCGACCGCGGCGCTGCCGACGAAGCAGAACAGCGGCCGGGCGGCGAACAGCAGCAGCGTCTTGATCGCGATCAGGTCCGCCAGCACCTTGAACACCCGGGACAGGCCGTACTTCGAGCGGCCGTACTGGCGCGAGCGGTGATTGACCTTGATCTGCGCGATCCGCGCGCCGGCGAGCGAGCTCATCGCCGGGATGAAGCGGTGCATCTCGGCGTAGAGCGGCACCCGCTTGATCAGATCGGCGCGGTAGGCCTTGAGCGAGCAGCCGTTGTCCTTGATGTCGACGCCGGTGACCTTCGCGATCAGCCGGTTGGCGATCACCGACGGCAGGCGGCGCGACAAGAGCCTGTCCTGGCGCCGATGGCGCCAGCCGACGACCAGGTCGTAGCCTTCGCGCAGCTTGGCGAGCAGCCGCGGGATGTCGGCGGGATCGTTCTGCAGGTCGGCGTCCATCGTGACCAGGATCGCGCCCGAGGCGTGCTCGATGCCGGCGGCCATGGCGGCGGTCTGGCCGCAGTTGCGGCGGAACTTGATCACCCGGACGCGCGGGTCGGCGGCGGCGAGCGCGGCGCAGCGCTCGAAGGTCTTGTCCTTGCTGCCGTCGTCGACGAGCACGATCTCGAACGCCAGGCCGAGCGGCGCCACCGCGGCGACGGTCGCCTGGTAGAGCGGCCCGATGCTGTCCTCCTCGTTGAAGGCCGGCAGGATGATCGACAGATCGAGCGCGCCGCGGTCCGCGCACCACCCCGCCTCGCCGGCGGCCGCGCCGCCGGTTGCCTGCCGAACGCCCGTCAAGGCCGTGCCTGCCAACCTCGTTCATCCGCCGCGGCGAGCGCGTGATGGCGCCGCTGCCGCCTGCGTTTCCGCGAGCGCTGCCGCGGTCCTGGAGCCGGCGGCACCTTAGGCGGTCGGCGGGCGAGTGTAAACCGAGGCCTCGCGCAGCCGCCGCCCGCCATCTCAGCGCTTGATCGGTGCTCGCCGGGCGATACCTTGGATGGCAGGTGAGGCGCCAACCAGGGGGGCTGCAATGTCCGCGTCCAAGCTGCCGATCAAGATCGATCCGACCTCCAATGGCGAGTTCCGGCCGGTGCCGCTGACCGAGACGGTGGCGCGGGCGAACGCGCTCGCGGCCGAGCGGATCACGAGCCACGCCAAGCGGGTCGGCGTCGCGCGGCGCGCCTTCCTGCAGTCGCTCTGCGGCGCCGCGACCACGCTGCTGACCCTCAACCAGGCGTTCGCGGCGCGGGGCAACACCGGCGGCAGCTTCCGCCTGCCGGACGAGGCGGCGTTCGAGACCGCGGCCGCCGACAGCGCGCTCGCCGGCGACGAGTTCATCTTCGACGTCCAGACCCACATGGTCGATCCGGCCGGCAAGTGGCGCGCCAACGCCGGGCGCTACTGGGAGCAGATTCTGGCGCGTTTCCCGCAGGGCTCCTGCGGCGACGCCGATCCGGTCGACTGCTTCTCCGCGGACCAGTTCATCAAGCACGTGTTCCTCGACAGCGACACCGATCTCGCGGTGCTGAGCTTCGTGCCGGAGCTGCCCGAGCACAACCCGCTCTCGCTCGAGGAGGCCGAGCGGGTGCGCGTGCTGGTCGAGCAGATGGAGGGCGCCCACCGGCTGTTCCTGCACGCCATGGTGGTGCCGAACGCCGGACCCGAGATCGCGCCGCTCAAGCTGATGGAGGACGCGGTCGCGCGCTATCCGATCGCGGCCTGGAAGGGCTACACCCAGTGGGGGCCCGACGGCGTCGGCTGGGAGCTCGACAGCCCCGAGGTCGGCATCCCGTTCATCGAGCAGGCCAAGGCGCTCGGCGTGCGCAACATCTGCATCCACAAGGGGCTCCTGTTCTCCGGCTTCCCGGAGGAGTTCGGGCGCTGCGCCGACGTCGGCCGCGCCGCCAAGCGGTTCCCCGACATGAACTTCATCATCTACCACTCGGGCTACGAGGCGGGCACCGAGGAGGGGCCGTTCGATCCCGCGCGCGCCGAGCGCGGCGTCGACACGCTGATCAAGTCGGTGCTCGACAACGACATCGGCCCGAACGGCAACGTCTACGCCGAGCTCGGCAGCACCTGGCGCTTCGTGATGCGCGACCCGACCACGGCGGCCCATCTGCTCGGCAAGCTCCTGACCCACATCGGCCAGGACAACGTGCTGTGGGGCACCAATTCGATCTGGTACGGCTCGCCCCAGGACCAGATCCAGGCGTTCCGCAGCTTCCAGATCGCCCCGCCCCTGGTGGAGGCGCACGGCTACCCGCAGCTCACGCCGGAGCTCAAGGCCAAGGTGTTCGGCCTGAATGGCGCCCGGGTCTACGGCATCGAGGTGCCCGAGCAGAAGAAGAAGACCGAGGTCGACCCGATCGGCCGCAAGCGGGCGGCCTATCGCGAGCACGCCGACCCGACCTTCGAGACCTTCGGCCCCAGGACCGATCGCGAGTTCGAGGCGCTGCTCGCCGAGCGCGACGGCCTCCCGGCCTGAGCAGGCCCTGATGGTCGGGCGACCGAACTCGGGTGCGCCAGCGCCTTCGGCCTGTCGGGCAGGGCCAGGCCGGGCCGGGCGGTCGCCCGGCGGCTGCGTGAGCCGGCGACGGTAGCCTTGGCCCGCTTCGCCCCGACCGTCGCGACCGCTGGCCTCGCGCTCGCCCTGCTCGCGGCGCTGGCTCTGCTGATCGCCGGCCCCGGCTACCGCCTCGGCCTGTGGTCGCTCGGCACCGGCTTCGCGCTGGTGCGCTACGCCGCCTACGGCGGGATCGCCGCGGCCGTGGTGTCCAGCGTGGGCCTGGTCCTCGCCCGGCCGCGCGGCCGCCGGCGCGGCATGTTCCGGGCGCTGGCCGGGCTGGTGATCGGGCTGATCGTCGTGGGCGTGCCCTGGAGCTACGCGCGCAGCGCGCGCGCCGCACCGCCGATCCACGACATCACGACCGATGTCGCGGACCCGCCGGCGTTCGCGGCCAGCCTGCCGCTGCGCGCCGACGCGCCGAACCCGGCCGACTACGGCGGCGCCGAGGTCGCCGCGCAGCAGCGCGAGAGCTATCCCGACATCGGCCCGCTGATCGTCGCCCCGGCGCCGCAGCGGACCTATGCGGCGGCGCTCGCCGCGGCGGTCGAGCTGGACTGGCGGATCGTCGCCGCCGACGAGGCGGACGGCCGCATCGAGGCGACCGACCGCACCTGGTGGTTCGGCTTCACCGACGACGTCGTCGTCCGGATCCGCCCCGAGGGCGCCGGCAGCCGGGTCGACGTCCGCTCAGCCTCAAGGGTCGGGGTCGGCGACTTCGGCACCAACGCGGCGCGCGTCCGCGCCTATCTCGCGGAAGTGCGCGGGCAGCTCGAACCGGCGGGCTGAGGGTGCAGGGAGGTTCCTTCGCAGGAACCGGCAGCAAGCTCGCGGCCGCCGGCCACCGCCCGAGCGTCCGACGTCAGCGCAGGCTCGCCGATCGCTGGCGCCGGCCCGCGGTGCAGCTGACCTTGAGGTAGTGCCACTCGTCGAGGTAGCTCGCCAGCGCGCCGCCGGCGAGGTAGGCTTGGCCGTGCAGGCCGCATTCGACCAGGCTCGTAGCCTCCGGACCCTGGATCACGGCCTCGGCGGTGTCGATCGAGCAGTCGGCCTGGGAGGTGCCGAGCGCGCAGATCAGAAGCAACGTCGTCATCACCATGTCGAACTCCATCGCTCCGCGCTGCACGGGCCGCAGGTCGTGCGGCTCCGTGATGCGCTTGCAGCAAGCCTTGTGCCAAACCGCAGGATGTGCCTGATCGGTTAACGGCCGGTTAACGCTGGCATGGAGCCTAGGTCATTGTTGCGCCGTCCGCTGTGAAATGGATCACTAAGGATGCTGACCACCGCCATCGGGGCCTACCCCAAGCCCGACGAGGTGCCGATCAAGGACTGGTTCCAGAAGGACGGCGGCACCGATACGGCCGAGCCGACCGCGGGCTACGCCGAGACGGTCCGCCGGTACGGCTCAAGGCTCGAGGCGATCCTCGAGCGCGCCACGGTCGAGATCGTGCGCGAGCAGGTGGACCTGGGCGTGGACAACCCGACCGACGGCGAGGTGCGGCGCGAGAACTACATCCACTATCACTGCCGGCACCTCGCCGAGATCAACTTCGAGCAGCTGACCGAGAAGCAGATGCGTGGCCTCACTACCAGGCGCTGCTGCCGACCATCCGCGGACCTGTTCAAGCCTTGAGCACGAGCAGCGCCACGGCCAGGAGCACGAACAGCACGAGCAGCGCGATGCCACCGAGCAGCGTCCGCGCGAGAGTGGGCGTTGTCCTGGCCGGCCGCCGCTCGTGGCGCGCGCTCAGCGCTTCCGGTCGGTCTTCGGCGGGTCGGGCGGCGCGCCGCCCTCGTCGCTGCGCTGCGACCCGGTGCGGGCGGCGCGGATCACGCGCAGCAGCCGTTCGGGGATGTCCTCCTCGAGCGCCTCGTCGGCAACCTGACGCAGCGCCCGGAACAGCGGATCGTCCTGCTGTGTCATTGTAGACTGCTTGACTTGCTTTCGTCTGGGCATGTGCTGCGTAGTCGGATTGAGGCAGAGCGTTCGACCGAAGCGTTCTCGTACCATGTCGCGGGCCCGACCTGGAGCTTCTTCAGCCAGGAACGTCTTGCCGAGCCGTAGCGTTCCACCGTATCACAAGCAAGATCGCCGGACCAAGCGCAGCGGAAATGGGCACAGGGGCAGCGGACATGGGCGGGACACCAGAATCGATCATCGCGCACCTGCCATACCTGCGCAGGCACGCGCGGCTGCTGACGGGCTCGCAGGCGATCGGCGACGAGTTCGTCCGGCTGTGTCTCGAGCTGGTGGTGGCGGAGCCGCAGTGGCTCGAGGGCGACGATCTGCGCGTGCAGCTGTTCCGCGCCTTCCACGCGGCCTGGGCCAAGGTGCACGAGACCATCGCCGACACCAGCACGTTCGGTGCCGTCGAGCTCGCCGACCGGGTCCGGCAGGGTCTCGCGGGTCTGCCGGGAACCGAGCGCCGGACCATCGCGCTGATCGTGGTCGAGGAGTTCACCTACGAGGAGACCGCCTACATCCTCGGCATGACCCTCGACCAGGTCCGGCAGTCGGTGGCCAAGGCCCGCAGCGAGCTGATGAGCAAGGTCTCGGTGTCGGTGCTGATCATCGAGGACGAGCAGATCGTCGCCAGCGACATCGCGCGCATCGTCGAGGAGATGGGCCATCGGGTCGCCGGCCTCGCGAGCCATCAGGTCGAGGCGGTGGCGCTCGCCGAGCAGCTCAAGCCCGGCTTGGTGCTGGCCGACATCCGGCTCGAGGACGATGGCGACGGCATCGCCGCCGCGCAGTCGATCCTCGAGTCCTTCAGCGTGCCGATCGTGTTCGTCACCGGCTACCCCGAGCGTCTGCTGACCGGTGGCGGCCTCGAGCCGGCCTTCGTGGTCGCCAAGCCGTTCGACAGCGAAGCGCTGAAGGTGACCATCGCGCACGCGCTCGCGACCTATGCGTCGAGCGACGCGCCGCGCCACCGCGCCGAGCTGCTGGGCAAGCTCCGGGAGATCACCGGCAAGAAGCTCGCCGGCTTGTGAGGTGAGCTCGGGAACCGGCCGCGCGCCGGCGAGTTTGTCGACCGCGGTGGACGACGTGCAGGAGAGCACGATGGCGACAGGGTCGGGCAGGGATCCCGCGACGGTGCCGGTGCCGCTCGATCGCGACCGCTTCCTGCGGGCGCTGATCCGCGAGCTCGCCGGCACGCTCGAGGACGTCGTCGGGGTGGAGGAGGCCAAGGGCTACTTCAGCGTGGTGGGCGGCGCGATCGGCACGGCGATCGACAGCGACTACCGCGCCGCGCTGCAGCTGCAACGGCTCGACCGGGCGCACTTGGCGGCCGTGCTGGTCGATCTCAAGCGCCGCATCCAGGGCGACTTCTACGTGATCTCGGAGGACGAGGAGAAGATCGTCCTCGGCAACCGCGCCTGCCCGTTTGGCGACATGGTCCTCGGCCGGCCCTCGATGTGCATGATGACCTCGAACGTGTTCGGCAGCATCGCCGCCAACAACGTCGGCTATGCCAAGGTCGAGCTGCAGGAGACGATCGCCCAGGGCCATCCCGGCTGCCGCGTGGTGGTCTACCTCAAGCCCACCGAGGAGGCGGTTGCGGCCGAAGGGCGCGAGTACTTCGCGGCGGCCGAGCTGGAGCGCGGGGCCGGAGGCTGATGGCGGTTGCTGGAGGCTGTTTCCAGCGGGTCATCGACACCCTGCCGGATGCCGTGGTGCTGCTCGACGAGCACGCGCGGATCCGGCTCGCCAACGATCGTGCCGCCCGCGTGCTCGGCGGGCGCCACGAGGATCTGCTCGGACGGTCGCTGTTCGAGTTCCTGGACGGCGATACCGACGCGGCGCGGCGCTTCCTCCGGCGCGGCTCGTCGAGCGGCTCGCCGCTGCCCGGCAAGCTCGATCTGATCACCCGCAAGGGCCCGCTGCTGGTGAGCGCCTACGCCGCCGCGGTGCCGGCCGACGACGAGCGCCTGATCGCGTTGCGCTGGGTCGAGCACCGCTCGGTCTCAAGGGTCTTCCAGGCGCTCGAGGAGCGCCTCGACCGGCTGCGCTCGGAGCTGCACCGCGAGCGCCGCCTGCAATCCGAGCTCCAGGACGCGCTCAAGGAACGCGACACCCTGCTCGACGAGGTGCATCACCGGGTGCGCAACAATCTGCAGGTCATCAGCAGCTTTCTCAACCTCCAGATGAGCAAGCACGGCCCGGGGGTCGCGCGCGATGCGCTGCGCGAGGCCCAGGTGCGGATCCAGGCCCTGGCGCTGGTGCACAACCAGCTCTACCGCGAGAGCAACCTCGATCAGATCGACGTGGCGCGGCTGCTGCCGAGCCTGAGCCAGAACGTGATCAAGACCTACGGCGCGCTCGACCGCGTCACGCTGTCGACCTCGCTGTTCCCGTGGTCCTTGACCGTGGCGCGCGCCTCGCCGCTCGCCCTCCTGGTGGCGGAGGCGGTGACCAATGCGCTCAAGCACGCGTTTCCCGACGGCCGCACCGGCAAGGTCTGGCTCGAGGCCTGGCGGTCCGGCGCGCGGGCCGTGCTGCGGATCGCCGACGACGGGGTCGGCATGGTGGTCGAGGAGCGGGTCCGCGACCGGCGCTCGATCGGTCTCGAGGTGATCCATGCTTTGGCCGCGCAGCTCGGTGCCCAGCTCGAGATCCGCAGCGACGGCGGGGTCGAGGTCCGCCTCACCTTCAGCGAGCCGGTCGCCGGCAACGGCGCGGCCCGCGACGGCTCGGCGGTGGCCGGCGCGCGCTGATCCCGCCGGCCCGAGGCAACGGCTTTGCCGGCGCGACGAGGTCGCGTAAACAGGGGCCGGGAAGGACCCGAGGGTGCAGCCATGGCCGACATCCAAGCCGTGCTCGAGCGGATCGAGCGCGAGAGCGTCCAGACCCTCGACATCCGCTTCACCGACCTGCGCGGCCAGTGGCAGCACATCGGCTTCGCGGCGCCCTGCGTCACCGCGGCCCTGCTCGAGCAGGGCGTGATGTTCGACGGCTCGGCGATCGCCGGCTGGCGCGACGTCAGCCAGTCCGACATGCTGCTCAGGCCCGACCTCGAGAGCGCGGTGCTCGACCCGTTCAGCGCGCAGCCGAGCCTGATCCTGATCGCCGACGTGGCCGAGCCGAGCACCGGCCTCGGCTACGAGCGCTGCCCGCGCTCGCTGGCCGGTCGCGCCGAGGCCCATCTCGCCGCGACCGGCGTCGCCGACGACGCGCGGATCGCGCCCCAGGCCGAGTTCTTCGTGTTCGATGACGTCCGCTTCGAGGTCGCCGTGCAGGAGGGCTACTGGCGGGTCGATGCCGAGGAGGGCGCCTACAACTCGGGCACTCGCTACGAGGTCGGCAATCGTGGCCACCGGCCGCAGAGCGGCGCGCCGCTCGCCGTGCCGCCGGTCGACCAGATGGCGGATCTGCGCGCCGAGATGGCGACGATGCTGGGCACCATGGGGCTCGAGACGCTGCGCCACCACCACGACACCGCGCCCGGCCAGCACGAGCTCAGCATCGGCTTCGGCGGTCTGCGGGCCAGCGCCGATCGCCTCCAGATCTACAAGTACGTCGTGCACAACGTCGCCAACTCCTACGGCAAGACGGCGACCTTCCTGCCCAAGCCGATGGCCTTCCAGCCGGGCTCGGGGCTGCAGATCCAGCAGGCGCTGTGGCGCGAGGGGCGACCGGTGTTCGCCGGTCAGGGCTACGCCGACCTGTCCGAGCTCTGCCTGCACTACATCGGCGGCATCCTGCACCACGCGCGCGCGCTCAACGCGTTCACCAACCCGACCACCAACAGCTACCGGCGTCTGGTCCGGGGCGGCGGCGCGCCGCGCCAGCTGGCCTACGCCGCGCTCAACCGCTCGGCCGCGGTCCGCCTGCCGTTCGCCGCCCGGCCCGAGGACAAGCGGGTGGAGGTCCGCTTCGCCGATCCGGCCGCCAACCCCTATCTCGCGTTCGCCGCGCTGCTGATGGCCGGGCTCGACGGCATCGACCGCCGGATCGACCCCGGCGAGGCCATGGACCGCAACCTCTACGACCTGCCGCCGGAGGATCTCGAGGAGCTGCCGACGGTGTGCGCGAGCCTCGCCGAGGCGCTCGACGCGCTCGATCGCGACCGCGGCTTCCTGACCGACGGGCGAGGTGTTCACCGACGACCTGATCGACGCCTACATCGCGCTCAAGCGGGCCGAGATCGAGGCGGTCGACGGCGTCCCCCACCCGGTCGAGTTCCAGCTCTACTACTCGGTCTAGCAGCCGCGGCTAAGCTCTGAGCCGAGGCGGGGGACCGTTCGACCAGCCGACCGCCGGACAGGGCTTGCCCCGCGGCCGCGATCGGCTAGAGATCGGCGGTCGGCGACGAGCGGGGATCATCATGAGCAGGCTGCGACGAAGCTCTGCGGCGCCGGTCGTCGGAGCGCTGCTGGGCGTGCTGATCATCGGCGGGGCCCGGGCCGAGCCGGTGACGATCACCCTTCTGCACACCAACGACGTCTACGAGATCGCGCCCAAGGACGGCCGGGGCGGCCTCGCCGAGCTGATGACGCTGCTCAGGCGGGAGCGCGCGGCCGCCGCGCACAGCATCACCACCTTCGGCGGCGACCTGATCTCGCCCTCGGTGCTCTCCAGCCTGACCCGAGGCAGCCAGATGATCGACCTCTACAACCGTCTCGGGATCGACGTCGCCGTGCTCGGCAATCACGAGTTCGACTACGGCCCCGAGGTGCTGGCCGAGCGCATCGCGGCCTCGGCGTTCCCGTGGCTCGCCAGCAACGTGCTCGGGCAGGACGGCAGGCCGGCGCTCGGCACCGCCGCCACCCAGGTGATCGAGCGGGCGGGCTACCGGATCGGCTTCTTCGGCATCCTGGCGCCCGAGACCGACGTGCTCTCGTCGCCCGGGGACGCGATCACCTTCGCGCCGATCCTCGCCACCGCGAGCGCCGCGGTCGAGCGCCTCGAGGCGGACGGCGCCGATCTGATCGTCGCCCTGACCCACGACGACCTCGCCGACGACCGCGAGCTCGCGCGCCGCGTCGCGGGCATCGACGTGATCCTGGGCGGCCACGACCACGACCCGATCACCTTCTACGAACGCGGCGTGCTGATCGCCAAGGCGGGCTACGATGCGCACTACCTCGCGGCGATCGACCTTGCGCTCGAGCGGGTGATGGAGCGCGACCGGGAGGTGGTCGAGGTGATCCCCGCCTGGCGCTATCTGTCGACCGCCGGGGTCGCCCCCGATCCGGAGATCCAGGCCGTGGTCGAGCGCTACAATGCCGAGCTCGACGCCGAGCTCGAGGTGCCGGTCGGCACCACGGACGTGGCGCTCGACAGCCGGCGGGCAACGGTGCGCAGCGTCGAGAGCAACTTCGGCAATCTGGTCGCCGATGCCATGCGCGAGGCCGTCGGCGCCGAGGTCGCGCTCGCCAACGGCGGCGGGATCCGCGGCGATCGCCTCTACCAGCCCGGCACGGTCCTGACCCGCAAGGACATCCTGGGCGAGCTGCCGTTCGGCAACGTCGTCGTGCTGATCGAGCTCTCGGGCGCCGATCTGCTGGCGGCGCTCGAGAACGGCGTCGCGCAGCTCGAGGACGCCGCCGGGCGCTTCCCCCAGGTCTCCGGCATGAGCTACCGCTACGATGCGAGCAAGCCCGCCGGCAGGCGGATCGTCGCGGTCGAGGTCGGCGGCCGGCCGCTGGCGCGCGACCGGGTCTACAAGCTCGCGACCAACGAGTACGTCTATGGCGGCGGCGATGGCTACGCCGCGCTCGCCCGCGGCAAGCCGATCATCGACCCCTCCGCCGGGACCCTGTTGGCGGGCGCGGTCATCGACTACATCGCCCGGCAGGGCGCGATCGCGCCCAAGGTCGAGGGCCGGATCACGCGGCTGAGGTGACGGGCAGAGGCAAATTCCACCTGCGCCGGGAAAAATCGTCACCCGTGAGCGGTTGTGTGAAGCGCGCCACAGGCGCTGGCCGCGCCCAGCCCTAAGTAGGGGGCAGGGATTACAGGTTTCGCCGCCTGTGGTCGTGTCGGGCAGGCTCAACGGGGTCGCCCGCCGGCTCCGGCGGCACGAGGGGGATTATCATGCGCCGGCACCTTCTCTGCCTGTTGACGAGCGCGCTTGCGCTCGCAGCAGCTGGCGATGCCGGGGCCGAGATCGAGATCGGCTTCGCCAATCCACTGAGCGGACCCTACGGGCTGACGGGCGCGCGCAATCGGATCGCGGTCGAGATGGCGATCGGCGATCTCAACCGCGGCGGCGGCGTGCTCGGCGATGCGCTGAGCCTCGTGGCGGTCGACGACGCCTGCGGTCTGCAGTCGTCGGTCGAGGCCGCGCGCCGACTGGTCGAGGCGCGCGTGCCGGTGGTCATCGGCCATCTGTGCTCGCATTCCTCGCTGCTCGCGGTGGGTATCTACGAGACCGCGGACGTCCTGATGATCACGCCCAGCTCGACCCATCCGCGCCTGACCGAGGAGGGTCGCCTGAACATCTTCCGGCTGAAAGGGCGCGACGACCGCCAGGGCGCGCTCGCCGGCAACTTCCTCGCCACGCGCTGGCCGGGGGACGAGATCGCGATCCTGCACGACGGCACGACCTACGGCGAGGGCCTCGCGATCGAAGCGCGCAAGCAGCTGCGCGTGCGTGGCGTCGAGGAAGCGATCTACGGCGTCTATCGGCCCAACCAGCAGGACTACGCGGTCCTCGCCACCCGGCTCCGGAAGGCCGGGATCACGGTGCTCTACATCGGTGGCTACGGACCCGATGCCGCGCGCATCCTGCGCGCGGTGCGCGCGCGCGGCGACGATCTCCAGCTGGTGAGCGGCGACGCGCTTGGCATGGACGAGTTCTGGACCATCGCAGGGCCTGCAGGCGCGGGCGCGGTGTTCAGCAGCCGCCGCAACCCGGCGAGCCTGCCTGAGGCGGCCGAGGTGCTGGCCGGCTTTCGCGCCCGCGGGCTCAGTCCGCACACCGGCGGCCTGTCGTCCTATGCTGCGGTCCAGGTCTGGGCCCAGGCGGTCGAGCGCGCGGGCACGGTCGAGCTGCGGGCGGTCTCCAAGATGCTGCGCCGCGGCCGCTTCGACACGGTCCTGGGGCCGGTCGTGTTCGATGACAAGGGCGACCTCGAGGATGGCGCGTGGCAGTGGCAGGTCTGGCGCGACGGCAGCTATCAGCCGCTGCACGAGTCTTCCGACGACGCACGCGCTCCCGCCGGGCCCTCCAGATCGGCGCGCGACGGGCCGCCGCGGGCCGTAACCGACCCCTCCTGACGTAGCCGAGCTCGAGGACGCGTTCGCGGACGCGTCCTCGAGCGACGGGGCCGGCTCGCCCCGCTGGGGCGATCATTCTCCGGCTCGGCCGAACCGGATCAAGGCCCGATCAGAGCCGGGTGATGACGACTCCGCCGAGCCCGATGACAGCGACCAACAGCGCGGCGAGGAAGCCGTTCATCCAGAAGGTCTGGCGGTTGATGGCGCTCATCAGCTCGGCTCGGCTCTCGGCGATCTCGGCGCGCAGCCGGCCGGTCTCAACCGCCAGCTCCTGACGTACCGCAGCGATTTCCTGACGTACTGCACCGATCTGATCGGCGAGCTCTTGACGCACCGCACCGATCTGCTCGGCGAGCTCCTGACGCACCGCACCGATCTGCTCGGCGAGCTCCTTGCGGACCAGGGCGATCTGCTCCCCGACATAGTCCCGCGTCGCGACCTTTTCGATGACCTCGCCCTGGACCACCTCGACCACGCCGGTAGCCTGCTGGTGCGTGAAGCCAGCCTCCTCGAGCCGTCGGATCGCGTGCGCGGCGTTCATCTCGATCTGCCGATTGGTCCTGCCCGATCATGTAACACGACTGGTCCGGCGGGGGCTAGGCCACCTCCGGGCAGCACCGACGGAGCCTCGAGGCGTGGCTCACATCACGCGTTTGCGCGCGTAGGAGCCGGGGGCGTCCTCGAGCGGCTCGAGCTTGCCGGCGCCCGGCTCGCGCGCCGGAACGAGCTTGCCCGAGAAGGGGGCGTTCCAGTCGCGCCAGTGGGGCCACCAGGAGCCGGGATTGTGGGTCGCGCCGCGCAGCCAGTCCTCGGGATCGGGCGGCAGCTCGGGGTTGGTCCAAAAGCCGTACTTCTGCACGCTCGGCGGATTGATCACGCCGGCGATGTGGCCCGAGCCGGCGAGCACGAAGGTGGTCTTGCCGCGGTAGATCTGGGTCGCGGCGTAGGTCGAGGTCCAGGGCGCGATGTGGTCCTCGCGGGTCGACAGCAGGTACACCGGCAGGCGGATCTTCCTGAGGTCGATCGGCACGTCGCAGAGCGTGATCCCGCCGGGCACGGCCAGCCGGTTCTCCTGGTAGAACCGGCGCAGATAGAAGCTGTGCATCGCGTAGGGCATGCGGGTGCTGTCGGAGTTCCAGTACAGGAGGTCGAACGGGAATGGCTCCTTGCCGAGCAGATAGTTGTTGATGACGAACGACCAGATCAGGTCGTTGGCGCGCAGCATGTTGAAGGTGGTGGCCATCTCGCGGCCCTCGAGATAGCCGCGCTCGGCCATCATCGCGTCCATCGCGGCGAGCTGCTCCTCGTCGATGAACACGCCGAGCTCGCCCGGGTCGTCGAAGTCGACGAGGCTCGCGAAGAAGGTCGCGGCCTTGATCCGCCGGTCGCGCCTGGTCGCGAGATAGGCGAGCGTGCTGGCGAGCAGCGTGCCGCCCAGGCAGTAGCCGATCACGGTCGCCTCGGACTCGCCGGTCGCGTCCGCCATCGCGTCGAGCGCCGCGAGCGGGCCTTCGACCATGTAGTCCTCGAACGTCTTGTGCGCTTGCTCGCGGTCGGGGTTGACCCACGAGATCACGAACACCGTGAAGCCCTGATCGACGGCGTACTTGATGAAGCTGTTCTTGGGCTGCAGATCGAGGATGTAGTACTTGTTGATCCAGGGCGGGATGATCAGCAGCGGGCGCTGGTGGACCTGCTCGGTGGTCGGGGCGTATTGGATCAGCTGCATCAGCTCGGTCTGGAGGACCACCTTGCCCGGGGTCAGCGCGAGGTTCTCGCCGAGCGCGAAGGCGTCGAGATCGGTCATCGTGATCGCGAGCTTGCCGTTGCCGCGGGTCAGGTCGCCGAGCAGATTGTTGAGGCCCCGCAGCAAATTCTCGCCGCCGCTCTCGAGCGTGGTACGCAGCACCTCGGGATTGGTCGCGACGAAGTTGGAGGGCGCCATCGCGTCGACGAACTGCCGGGTGTAGAAGTCGATCTTCTGCCGCGTCTTGCCGTCCACGCCCTCGACCTGGTTGACCGTGTTGACCAGCCAGCGCGAGGTCAACAGATAGGACTGCTTGATGAAGTCGAAGACGGCGTGCTCGTCCCACGCCGGATCGCGAAAGCGGCGGTCGCCCTGCTCGGGCAGGGCGACCGGCGCCACGGGCTGGCCCAGCAGGCGCTGGCCGGTGGTCTGCCAGAGCCGCAGATAGTCCTGCCAAAGGGTGAGCTGCGCCTGCACGAGCGCCGCCGGGTCCGCCATCAGCCGCGTAGTGAGCTCGAGCACCGTGGGCTGCAGGTTGAGGGGGTCGGAGGTGACGGCCCCGCCGTTACGGCCGCAGCGCCGCCCGGCGAAGTCGTGCATAAGCTGCTGGCTCTTCTCCGTGATCTCGCTCAGGATCTGCGCGATCTGCTCGCGCTCGGGAGCGGCCGTTTCCTGTTGCTTGGCCATCAGGCGTTCCTCTATGCTCTCGCGGCTCGGGGACTAGCGTCCAACACAAAAGGATCGTCGAGTCATCGATATGTTGGGTCGCGTCCGTGGCTACAAGCCGAGCCTCGTCATGGGCGCTGATCGGCCGGCCCGAAACGGGCAGGGCGACGATCGGGCTGAGCGCGCCGGACCTTGTAGACGATCTGGCGGTGCCGGCGAACCGCTTGCCGCACGCGCCCTGCGGAGCGATTGGTCGCAGCCCGCGATCGCGCTGCGACGCACGCTCGTCCTGACTGGCCTTGTCGCACTGGCCAGTTGCCAAAGCATTGACGAGCTGTGGACGGCGGCGCCCGCGCCGGTCGCCGCCGAGCCGCCGAAGGCGAGCCGCGAGTACCCCAGCCTGCACACCGTTCCGCCGCGGCCGCAGCTGAGCTACGACGTGCAGCAGCGCCGCGCGATCGTCGACGGGCTGGTCGCCGACCGCGAGAACGCCCGCTACACCGACCAGGTGGTGCGCTATCGCGCCGGGCTGAGCGGCCTGCCGCCGCCGCCGACCCCGCCGAAGGTGGTCGCCGCGGCGGTGCCGGAAGGGCCGATCGAGCCGGTCGAGCCCGAGACGCAGGCGGCCGAGCCGGACGCCCAGGCGCCCTCCTTCGAGGACGACGATGGCGGGCGGTTCGGCGACCAGTACGAGGACGATACGCTTGGCGACTTCGTCGACGAGCTGGCGCGCGACCCGGACGAGGACGCGCCGGCCGACGCCGGCTCCTCCCGTCCGGGCGAGGGCGAGGAAGCGCCCGGGTTGCTCGACTGGTTCCGCGGCCTTTTCGGACAGGCTGAAGTCGAGGCCGCGGAGCCCCCCGCGGACGCGCTGGCGGCGCCGGGTCCCGAGGGGCCGCAGGAAGCGCCGGGTCTGAGCGAAGAGGAGAGCAGCCCCGACGCGGCGATCGAGGTGCCAGCGGGCGACCACCCGACGCCGGTGTTGCGGCCGAGCATGGCGGTGAAGGACCGCGCGGCGGCGAACGAGCGCCAGGCCACCGAGGAGCTGATCCAGAAGGCGGAAGCCGCCGTCCCGGCAGCCCCGCCGCCGAAACCGGGCGGCGTCGGCGTCGCGATCGGCACGGACGGCATCGCGATCGGCGACGACGATGCGGCGGGCGAGCGGTCGGCACCGGGCGCGGGACCACCGTCCTCCGGCGAGACGGCGGCGATGCCGAGCCCACGCGAGCCGGCGCCCTCGGTCCTGGTCCTGTTCCAACCCGGATCGGCGGCCCTGCCGCCCGGGGTCGGCGCGCGGCTCGAGCAGGTCCTGGCGACGGCCAAGGCGCAGGGCGCGGTGATCCGGATCGAAGGCGAAGCCTATTCGCCGGCGCTGGCGCTCGACCGCGCCCGGGCGGTGGCTCTCGGCCTGATGCGCGTCGGCGCCAGCGCGGGCGATCTGCAGATGACGCTCGCCCGCGGCGCGACCGGCGACCAGGCGCGCCTGATCCTCGCCGGGCCGGCCGCGCGCTGAGATCGATCGCCGGTCTGAGACCGCCGCCGCGGCAATCCCGCGGCAAACGACAGAGAAAGGCGCGATGAGGCAGCCCCAGTTCCACCGCATCCGGCGCCTGCCGCCCTACGTCTTCAGCGAGGTCAACGCGATGAAGGCGGCGGCCCGCGCGGCCGGCCACGACATCATCGACCTCGGCATGGGCAACCCGGACGGCCCGACCCCGCGGCCGATCGTCGACAAGCTGATCGAGGCGATCCGCGATCCGCGCACGCACCGCTACTCGACCTCGCGCGGCATCCCCGGGCTGCGCCGCGCGCACGCGGCCTACTACGCGCGCCGCTTCGGCGTGGCGCTCGACCCCGAGAGCGAGGTCGTGGTGACCCTCGGCTCGAAGGAGGGCCTGGCCAACCTCGCGCAGGCGATCACCGCGCCCGGCGACGTCATCCTGGTGCCCAACCCGAGCTATCCGATCCATCCCTACGGCTTCATCATCGCGGGCGCTGCGATCCGCCACGTGCCAATCACGCCGACCAGCGATCTCCTGGCCGAGCTGGCGTATGCGACCGAGCACTCGGTGCCGCCGCCAACCGCGATCGTCCTCAACTTCCCCTCCAACCCCACGGCGCAGGTGGTCGACCTCGACTTCTATCGCGAGGTGGTCGCCTTCGCGCGTCGGCACGAGATCTTCATCCTCTCCGACCTGGCCTACGCCGAGATCTTCTTCGACGCGGCGCCGCCCTCGATCCTGGAGGTGGCCGGCGCCAAGGAGGTCGCGGTCGAGTTCACCTCGATGAGCAAGACCTACAGCATGCCGGGCTGGCGGATCGGCTTCGCGGCCGGCAATCCGGCCCTGATCGGCGCGCTCGCCCGGATCAAGTCGTACCTCGACTACGGCGCGTTCACCCCGATCCAGGTCGCCGCGACCGCCGCCCTCAACGGGCCGCAGGACTGCATCGAGGCGAACCGGACCCGCTATCGCGAGCGGCGCGACGTGCTGGTCGAGGGCCTGAGGACCGCCGGCTGGCCGATGCCGTCGCCGCCGGCCACGATGTTCGTCTGGGCGCCGCTGCCCGAGGCCTACCGGGCGATCGGCTCGCTGGCCTTCAGCAAGCTTCTGCTCGAGAAGGCCAAGGTCGCGGTGTCGCCGGGGATCGGCTTCGGCGAGTATGGCGAGGGCCACGTCCGCCTCGCCCTGGTCGAGAACCGCCAGCGGATCCGCCAGGCGGTGCGCAACGTCAGGACCTTCCTCGGGCGCCCGCCGGTAGCCGAGCCGGCCGCTCAACCGGCGCCCGAGCCGCGCGCGGTGGCCTGAGGCCATGGCTGGACCGCTGCGCGTGGGGGCCGAGCCGCTCCGCCTCGGCATCGCCGGCCTCGGCACGGTCGGCAGCGCGGTGCTGCGGCTGCTGGAGCAGAACGGGGCGCTGATCGCCGAGCGCGCCGGCCGCGAGCTGCGCGTGGTCGCGGTCTCGGCGCGCGACCGGCAGCGCGAGCGCGGCGTCGCGCTCGACCGGTTCCGCTGGTACGAGGACCCGCTGGCGCTCGCCGCCGACCCGGAGGTCGAGCTGGTGGTCGAGCTGCTCGGCGGCGCCGACGGCCCGGCGCTGGCGCTCTGCCGGGCGGCGCTCGGCGCGGGCAAGCCCGTGGTCACCGCCAACAAGGCTCTGCTCGCCCATCACGGCGCGGAGCTCGCGCGCCTCGCCGACGCCAAGCGGGTCACGATCGGCTTCGAGGCGGCGGTGGCGGGCGGCATCCCGATCGTCAAGACGCTGCGGGAAGGCCTCGCCGGCAACCGCATCCGGCGCGTCTACGGCATCCTGAACGGCACCTGCAACTACATCCTGACCACGATGCGCGAGACCGGCCGCGCGTTCGAGGAGGTGCTGCAGGAGGCCCAGCAGCTCGGCTACGCCGAGGCCGATCCGAGCTTCGACATCGACGGCGTCGACACGGCGCACAAGCTCGCCCTCCTGTCGGCGCTCGCCTTCGGCTGCCCGCCGGACTTCGCGGCGGTCTATACCGAGGGCATCCGCCACGTGTCGCCGCTCGACATCGCCTTCGCGAGCGAGATGGGCTACCGGATCAAGCTGCTCGGCGTCGCCCGCCTGACCGAGCATGGCCTCGAGCAGCGGGTCCACCCCAGCATGGTGCGGACCGGCACGCCGATCAGCCAGGTCGAGGGCGTGTTCAACGCCGTGGTCGCCGAGGGCGATCAGGTCGAGACCACGCTCTACGCCGGGCGCGGCGCCGGCGGCGGCCCGACCGCCTCGGCGGTGGCGGCCGACCTCGTCGACGCCGCCAAGGGAGCGCGCCTGCCGGTGTTCGGCCTGCCGAGCCCGATGCTGACGCGCCTGCCGCGAGCGCCGATGGAGCGCCACTACGGCGCCTACTACTTCCGGCTGATGGTCGTGGACAAACCCGGCGTGATGGCCGACGTTGCGGCCTGCCTGCGCGACCACGAGGTCTCGATCGAGGCGCTGATCCAGCGCGCGCGCAATCCGGGCGAGCCGGTCTCGATCGTGCTGACCACGCACGAGGTGGCCGAGGCGCCGATGATCGGCGCGCTGGCGCGGATCGCCGAGCTCGAGGCGGTGCTGGAGCCGCCGCGGATGATCCGCATCGAATCGTTGTGAGGATAGCGCTGCCGACGGCGCCGGGCCCCCCGGCCCGCCGCGCTGGCGTGCCCGGGGGCGAGCCCGGCGGGCACGAGAGGCGGCGAAGGGAGAGTCGAAGGATGGCTGAGGAGATTCGACTGCAGGATCGCAATCTCGCGCTCGAGGCGGTCCGCGTGACCGAGCGTGCGGCGATCGCCAGCGCGGCCTGGATGGGCCGCGGCGACGAGAAGGCGGCCGATCAGGCCGCGGTCGACGCGATGCGCCAGGCGCTCAACGTGCTCGACATCGAGGGCACCGTGGTGATCGGCGAGGGCGAGCGCGACGAGGCGCCGATGCTCTACATCGGCGAGCGGGTCGGCTCGGGCAAGGGACCCAAGGTCGACATCGCGCTCGATCCCCTCGAGGGCACCACGATCACCGCGACCGGCGGCGCCGAACGCGATCGCCTGCCTCGCCATGGCGGGCGAGGGCGGCTTCCTCAACGCGCCCGACGTCTACATGGACAAGATCGCGGTCGGCGGCGGTCTGCCCGACGGCGTGATCGACATCGACGCCGCCCCGCAGCAGAACCTGGCCGAGCTCGCCAGGGCGAAGAAGGTCGACGTCGGCGATCTGGTGGTCCTGATCCTCGACCGGCCGCGCCACCAGGAGCTGATCGCGAACGTCCGCGAGGCCGGCGCGCGGATCCGCCTGATCCGCGACGGCGACGTCGCCGGCGTGATCGCGACCGCGCGGCCGGACAGCGGCATCGACATCTATCTCGGCAGCGGCGGCGCGCCCGAGGGCGTGCTCGCAGCCGCGGCGCTGCGCTCGATCGGCGGCCAGATGCAGGGCCGCCTCCTGTTCCGCAACGACGACGAGCGCGGCCGCGCCCGCGGCATGGGCATCACCGATCTCGACCGGGTCTACCATCTGCACGACCTGGCGTCCGGCGACGTGATGTTCGCCGCCAGCGGGGTGACCGAGGGCACCATGCTGCGCGGGGTGCGCCGCTTCCCGGGCGGCGTGATCACCCATTCGATCGTGATGCGCTCCAAGACCGGCACCGTGCGGGTGATCGAGACCGAGCACTACCTGCAGCGCAAGGCGGCCGTGGTGCCGGAGTTCGCGTGAGCCTGCGCCCGCGCCCATGACGTCGCCGGCGGTCGAGCGCTCGGTCAGCGGCCGGGCTTGGCGCTGGCGCGATCACGACGCCGCGCTGGCGCTCGCCATCAGCCAGCGCGGCGAGCTGCCCGAGGTGATCGGCCGGGTCCTGGCCGGCCGCGGCCTCGGCCTCGACGGCGTGCCGGCCTTCATCCGGCCGCGGCTGCGCGACGCCCTGCCCGACCCCTCGCATCTGCACGACCTCGACCGCGCGGTCGAGCGGCTGGTGGATGCGGTCGTCGCGGGCGAGACGGTGGGCCTGCTCGGCGACTACGACGTCGACGGCGCGACCTCGCTGGCGCTGCTCGCGCGCTATCTGCAGGCGGTCGGCGGCCAGGCCGTCATCGACGTGCCCGATCGCCTGCTCGAGGGCTACGGCCCCAATCCGCAAGCGTTCGAGCGCCTCGCGGCGCAGGGCTGCCGGCTGGTGGTCACGCTCGACTGCGGCACCACCGCCTTCGAGGCGCTGGCGCTCGCCGCTGAGCGCGGCCTGGAGGTGATCGGTCTTCTCGGAGCCGGCTGCGCTCACCGCTCGGCCCCTTCCTCGTCGCACGGCGTGCGGACCTCGACCCCGGCGAGGGAGGACGCCTCGTCCACGATACGCAGGGTTCGCTCCATCGCCGTCGGCTGCACGCCGCCGATGCCGCTCTTGAACGGGCTGTCGAGGAAGCTCAGCAGGAGCAGCATCGTCACGATGACCGCGGTGACCGAGCCCATCAGCAGTCCCTGCGTGACGGCGCGCTCGTCGCTGTCGGCGAAGAAGAGCATGTAGACGAACACGACGCCGGAGATGAAGAAGAGGACGATCCAGAGCGGCGTCGGGATGATCCCCTCCGCGCCGTGGATGCGGTCGAGGCGCGCTTCCTCGCGCGTCGACGTCTGCTCGAGCCACTTGTCGTAGGCCGACTCCTGGGTCGCGCCTTCGGGCGTCACGCCCTGGAGCGTGCGGTAGAGCTCGACGCCCCAGGGGTTGATGCTGTCCCCGATGGTGCCGTCCTCCATCCGGTCCCACTCGTCGAAGACGACCGAGCGCGCGTAGCAGACGAGCTCGCCCGAGAGCTCCCCGGGACTCCGCCGGGAAGAACTGCGCCGTCTGGAACTGCTGGGCGACGACGAGCGCCTCCGTCTCCGCGCCGCTCCGCGACACGTCGTAGCTCGAGAAGGCGAGGAAGATGATGAAGCCGAGAAGGACGGAGAACCCGGTGGCGAGGACTCCGAAGACGCCGGAAGCGCGGTCGCCGTCCGAGAAGTAGCTCCCCTCGGGCGCGCGCCGCCGCACGAGCAGCATGACCCCGACCGCGACCGCGGCAACGGCGACGGTGACGAGCGCGCCCAGCGCCAGGTTCACCGCCAGATCCTCTCAATGAGGGCGGACCGCGGGTACCCCCTGGAGACACTTCATCCCGGGTGATCTTGAGCGGGCAGTAGGGTCCCCGCGTGGACGAGCGTGCCCTGACGTACCTGCGCACGCTCGTCTACGCGGCGCTGATCGGGATCGCCGCATCCCTTCGCCGCCGCGCTCTTCCAGACGGCGCTGCACGATGTCATCCACTTCGTCTGGGAGGTGGTTCCGGAGTGGCTCGGATGGGAGGGAGCCCGCGGCGTGGTACGTCCTTCTGGTCCCGGCCGTCGCCGGAGTCGTCGTTGCGGCGGCGGTGCGGCTTCCGGGTCACGGCGGACACTCCCCGCTCGAAGGGCTCGGGATCGACGCGATCGAGCCGCGCGACCTCGCAAGCATCCTCCTCGCCGCTCTCGCCTCCCTCGGCGCCGGTCTGGTGCTCGGGCCGGAGGCTCCGCTTATCGCGATCGGGCTCGGCATCGGCCTCGCCGGCGCCCGGCTCGTCCGCGTGGGCGCCACGGAGTCGCAGCTCCTCGTCCTGGCCGGGGCCTTCGCGGCGATCTCGGCGCTGTTCGGGGACCGCTCGTCGCGGCCTTCCTCATCTTCGAGGTCACCGCCGCCGCCGGCCGGGTCCCGCCACGCGAGATGGGTCGCGTTCTTCTCCCGGGGTTCGTCGCCGCCGGCACGGGCTCGCTCGTCTTCACCGGGATCGCCGATTGGCCCGGCTTGCATCAGGCATCTCTGGCCTTGCCGGTCTCGTCCCCTACGAGACGGTTCGGATCGTCGACCTCGCCTGGTGTCTGGCGCTCGCGCCGTGGCCTCGATCGTCGTTTCGTCCGTCACGTGGCGCACGCGGTCGCGCTGCCGGCGAAGCGGCGACCCGATGCCGTCCTCGTCGTGGCCGGCCTGCTCGTCGGAGTCATCGCGGTGTCGTTTCCGGGCCGCCGCCGACCGGCCGGTCGACTATGTGCTCTTCTCCGGTCAGCAGGAGCTCCCGCTCGTGGTCGCCGAGACCTCGGCGGGCGTGCTCGCTCCTGCTCGTGCTGGCCAAGGGGGTCGCCTATGCCCTCTCGCTCGGCGCGGGGTTCCGCGGAGGACCGGTATTCCCCGCGATCGTCGCTGGGCGCGGCGCTGGCGCCGCAGCCTCGGCCGAGCTGCTTCCCGGTCTCGCCTCCACGCCGGCGATCGCAGCCGGGATGGCCGCCGCGACCGCCGCCGTCATCCGGGTGCCCTTCACGGCGGTGCTCCTCGTGACGCTCCTGTTCGGCTCGTCCGCGTCCGAGATCGCGCCGATCGCCGTGCTCGCGGCGGCAGTCGGCTGGCTGGTGGCGGTCGCGTTTCCGAATCCCGAGGACCGGACGGCCCACGTCACCGAGAGCCGCCCGCGAGCGGAGCGGTCCTGAGCGGCCGCCGGCTGGCGCCGGCGGCCGCTCGACGCCATCAGGCCCGGACGACGCCCGGGCGGGTCACCGACCAGATCACCCACACGGCCAGGGCGATCATGAGCAGCGACCAGAACGGGTAGTAGGGGATGAAGAAGAAGTTCGCGATCGCGCTCAACACCGCGAGCACGATTGCGAGCGCCGCCGCCCACGCTCTCCCCACGAAGAGGAAGTAACCGGCGAGGATGACGACGATGCCGATGATGAGATGGATCCAGCCCCATGCGGTGACGTCGAGGTCGAAGACGTAGTTCTGCGTGAGCACGAAGAACTCGTCCTCCAAGATCGCGGCGAGCCCCGCGATCGCCTGGAAGATGCCGACCAGGATCATCATCACCCCGGCGAACGTGGCACCTCCGACGGCCCATCCGGATACGGCTGGGGCGTCAGACTCGTACTGCGCCATCTGCTTCTCCTTTCGAGGTTCGGACTGGGGACCTGAGCCGCATCAGGCGTAGCGCGCTTTCGCGGACCGCGCGCTGTACGTGGCGATGTCGAGCACGACGCCGAGGGCGACCAGTAGCCACTCGGCTCCGCTGACGCCGCCGATCGCGGACCACATGATCACGTAGAAGAGCGTCGTCCACGGCAACAAGAGTAGGCCGAGCAGCGGCCAGATCCAGGTGCTGAAGGCGACGTCGACCTTGTCGCCGAAGATCCACCACCCGGCGAGCACGATGCGCGGGCCGAGGCCCGAGGCGAGCAGAACGAGACAACACATACGAGAAGCCTCCTAGATCGGTCGGATGTCAGTCGCTGCGGAAGTCACTGCCGCGCCATCGCGACGCGCAGTCGCTCCTCGGGGCTGATCAGGTGATCCGTGTCCTCGGCGGCGGCGTCGATGTCGATCTGCACCCAGCGCACGTTCCCCGTGAACGCGCTGTCCTTGGCGCCGTAGTCGTCGCTCACCGGCGTCGCGGTGTCGCTTCCGACGTCGGTCGTCTCGTCGGCCGAGAAGACCATCGGGACAGTGCCGTCGACACGCCCCTCGCCGACCTGCTCGCCGTCGACGTAGAGCTTGACGTCGCCGCCCTTGCCGAGCCCGCCGCCGTCGTACGTGAACTCCATGCGGACCTGGTGCTCGCCCGCGGGATGGGATCCTCCCCGTAGACCTTGAACCGCTGGAGGCCGAAGAGGTTGTAACAGTAGGCCGGCTTGCCGTCCTTCGCGTAGAGCGCGAAGCCGCCGAACGCGCCGCCCTGGGCGATGATCACGCCGTTGGCGCCTCCCTCCGGGACGTCGATCTGCGCCGTGATCGAGTGCGACTTGTTCTTGTTGGCGACGACCGAGTTCTCCGAGAGCCGTCCCATGCGGCCGAAGAGGAGCTGCGACGTCCCGCGGACGAGCTGCGGCCGCCCGGCGAGGTCGGGATTGAAGCGCTCGAAGCGCCGGTCGTCGAGGGGGAGGACGTTGTACTTGCCCGCCTCGATGAGGAACAGGCGCTGGAGCTCGCGAGCTTCTCGGGCTGCTCGACCGCGAGGTCGTGCGCCTGCGTCCAGTCGTCGGGGCCGTAGAGCTCCCACACGTCGTCGTCGAACGCGGGCATCTCGGTGGCCACCCACGGGATGCTGTGCCGCGTCACCGCGGTCCAGCCCTGGTGGTAGATCCCGCGGTTGCAGAACATCTCGAAGTACTGCGTCGTCCGCCGGTCCTCGGCGCCCGCGTCGTCGAACGAGTACGCCATCGAGACGCCGTGCAGCGGCGCCTGCTGGACGCCGTTGACGCTCACGGGCTCGGGGAGATTCGCGGCGTCGAGCACCGTCGCGGCGACGTCGATCACGTGGTGGAACTGCGAGCGGATCTCGCCCCTCGACTTGATGCCGCGCGGCCAGTGGACGATCGTCCCGTTCCGCGTCCCGCCCCAGTGCGACGCGACCTGCTTCGTCCACTGGTATGGCGTGTCCATCGCGTGCGCCCAGCCGACCGCGTAGTGGTTGTAGGCGTCCGGCGTGCCGAAGTCGTCGATCCGGGAGACCATGAACTCGGTCGTCTCCAGCCCGAACGCGCCGTTGAGGATCGACGAGCTCGTTGAAGCAGCCGTTCGGCGTGCCTTCGGCCGAGGCCCCGTTGTCGCCGATGATGTAGTAGACGAGCGTGTTCTCGAGGATCTCGAGCTCGCTCAGCGCGTCGATCAGCTTGCCGACGTAGTGATCCGTGTGCTCGAGGAAGCCGGCGTAGACCTCCATCTGGCGGGCGAGCACCGGCTTCAGGTCGTCGGGCATGTCGTCCCAGGCGGGGATCTCGTCGGGACGCTCGGTGAGCTCCGCGTCGGCCGGGATCACGCCGAGCTCCTTCTGGCGCGCGAACGTGCGCTCGCGCAGCGCGTCCCACCCGTCGTCGAACTGCCCCTTGTACTTGTCCGACCACTCCGGCCGCACGTGGTGCGGAGCATGCGTGGCGCCTGGCGCGAAGTAGACGAAGAACGGCTTGTCCGGCATCAGCGCCTTCTGCTGCTTGATCCAGTCGATCGCCTGGTCGGTCATGTCCTCGGTGAAGTGGTAGCCCTCCTCGGCCGTCTGCTCCTGCTCGACGGGCACCGTGTCGCGGTAGATCGCGGGCGCGTACTGGTTCGTCTCGCCGCCGATGAAGCCGTAGAAGTGCTCGAAGCCCGAGCCGGTCGGCCACGCGCTGAACGGCCCCATCGGGCTCGTCTCCCAGACCGGCACCTCGTGGCACTTGCCGAACTGCGCGGTCGAGTAGCCGTTCAGCTTGAGCGTCTCGGCGAGCGGGGCGCACGTGTTCGGGCGGATCGAGTTGTAGCCGGGCGCCGAGGTCGCGATCTCGGTGATGCCGCCCATCCCGACCGCGTGGTGGTTCCGTCCGGTGAGCAGCGCCTGGCGCGTCGGCGAGCAGAGCGCGGTCGTGTGGAAGCGGTTGTACTTGAGCCCGTTCGCCGCGAGCCGCTCCGCGGTCGGCGTCTTGATCGGCCCGCCGAAGGCGCTCGACGCGGCGAAGCCGACGTCGTCGATCAGGATCACGAGGACATTCGGTGAGCCATCCGGCGGCCGCAGCGGCTCGATCGGCGGGAAGGACGTCGCCGGGTCCTTCGCGTCGTACGTCGTGAGACCGACGTACGGGCGGTCGGGGATGGGGAGGTGCTCGCGGGCGACGCGCTCGCTCAACGTGCGCTCCTTTCGCTCAGACGGGGTTCACCCGCTCGATGTCGATCGCGAGATCTCTCAGCTGCTCGAGGATTCCGTGGAGGTGCGCCTGGTCGATCACCTCGACGACCACGAGGGTCATGCCCTCGCGAGGCTCGAACCGGCGGGCGCCGAGGGTCGACGCCAGCGCCTCGCTGAGCTCGCCGCGAACGAGGATCTCGTAGACGGTGCTCGTGCCTCCGGCGCCGGCGGGCGGGCTCACGAGATCCAGCATGACGCGGAGGCGGGGCACCGTGAATGCTCCCACCTCGTTTCATCCAGGGTGAACTTGGGCCTGCCGTTTCTTCCTTCTGCGGGGATTGCTCGGTACGCTTGGCTGACGCGAGGCCGAAGCGGGGCGCCTCGAGCCGTCTCATCCGCAAACAGGAGTGGCCCCATCCACGAGGTGATGCTGGAGACGAAGCTTCAGCCTCCGCGCATGCGCGCGGGCCTCGTTCCGCGAGGGCACCTCGTCGACCGGCTGCGCGAGGGACGGGGTCGCAGGCTGACGCTCGTCTGCGCCCCGGCGGGCTACGGCAAGACGACGCTCCTAGGCCAGTGGGAGTCAGAGGATCGCGAGCAAACGCCGTTCGCGTGGCTCTCGCTCGATCACCACGACGCGGACCCGGTCAAGCTCTGGAACCAGCTGATCCTCGCGCTCCACCAGGCGCACCCGGCCGCCGGCGCGCCGCTCGGTCGAGGTGCTGACCGCCGGGCCGCTCGCGATCGTGCCGATCGCCATTCCGCTCCTCATCAAGGAGCTCGCGGATGCGCCTCCGCTCGTGCTCGTGCTCGAGGACTGGCACGCGCGTGCGGAACCCGCTCTGCGACGAGACGATGAGGGCGTTCGTCGAGCACGCCCCCGAGTCCGTGCAGGTCGTGATCTCGAGCCGCTCGGACCCCGGCCTGCCGCTCGCGCGGCTGCGGGCGCACGGGGACCTCGCCGAGGTTCGCGCCGAGCAGCTCCGCCTCTCGCCCGACGAGTCCGGCGAGCTCTTTCGCAGCGTGGGCGTCGAGCTCGACAGCCACGACGTCCATCGGCTCACCAGCCGGACCGAGGGCTGGGCGGCCGGCCTCCACCTCGCCTCGATCGCCCTGCGCGAGCAGTCGGACACGCGGGCGTTCGTCGACGCGTTCTCCGGCGACTCGCGCCACGTCCTCGACTTCCTCGCGCGCGATGTCTTCGACGCGGTCCCGCCCGAGATGCGCGAGTTCATGCTGCGCACGTCGATACTGGAAACGTTCTCGGCCGAGCTCTGCGACTGGGTGCTGGAGACAGCGGATTCCGCCGCCATGCTCGCGGAGATCGAGCACGCGAACCTCTTCCTCGTCTCGGTCGACGAGACCCGCCGGATCTACCGTTACCACCAGCTCTTCGCGCGCATGCTCCGGCGCGAGCTGGATCTCGTCGACCCCGACGCGATGGTGCGGTTGCACGCGCGCGCGTCTCTCTGGTTCGAGCGCGAGGGTCACGTCGAGCCGTCGATCACGCACGCGATCGCGAGCCGAGATGTCGGGCGGGCGAGCGACCTCGTCGCGCTGCACTCCCGCGAGTACTGGTCCTCAGGGCGGACTGCCACCCTCACGCGCTGGCTCGACACGCTCTCCTGGCCCGAGGCGACTGCGGACGCGCAGCTCGCGATCGTCCGGGCAGCGATCCTCGGCTTGACCGGGCACACGTCGGATGCGCTCGAGCGCTGGATCGAGGTCGTCGAGGCCGCCCGCGGCTATCCGCGACCTCTGACGAACGGGATGCAGTCGCTCGAGTCAGCGGTTGCGCTCCTGCGCTCGATCTACCTGACGAGGGGCATCGAAGTGGGACGGGCGGCCGCGGAACGCGCCCTGGAGCTGGAGCCTCCGGGCAGCGTCTGGCGGCGGCAGGCGCTCGCCGCGCTCGGGCAGGCGCTCTACCTCCTCGGCCGCGGCGAGGAGGCGCGCGATGCGCTCGATGAGGCGCGTCGCCTTCCGGACGCGCCGGGGCAGGCGCCGGGCGCCGCCCTCGTCCTCTCCTACCTCGCCTTCCTCGAGCTCGATGTCGGCCGCGCGGGCCCGGCGGAGCGGCTCGCGCTCGATGCGCTCGCGCTGCTCGAGGAGCGCCACGTCTCCGACGGTCCTGCGGCCGTGAACCCGGAGCTTGCCCTCGGCGGAGTCCGCATGCTGTCCACCGACGGGCACGGCGCGGTCGAGCATCTGGAGCGGGCGGTGGCACTCTCGGCCTCGTTCAGCCCGAGCTACTGGCACGCGCACGCTCTCCTCCGGCTCGCGGACGCGCGTCACCGCGTCGGCCGCCCCGCGGACGCGACCGAGGCGCTCGAGGCGGCCCGCTTCGAGCTGAACGCGCTTCCCGACGCAGGCATGCTCGAGTCGTTGCTGGCCGAGAAGGAGGACCGGCTCCACGGGCGCCCACGTCGCGAGGGATTTCTCGGCGAGCCCCTCTCCGAGGGCGAGCTGCGGGTCCTCAGCCGGCTCGCCGAGGGCACTCGCTCCGCGAGGTGGCGAAGGACCTCTTCCTCTCGCTGAACACGGTGAAGACGCACCGGCGCACGATCTACCGCAAGCTCGGGGCGAGCACCCGTGAGGAGGCGCTCGCTCGGGCCGCGGAGCTCGGCCTCGCGGAGCTCGAAGCCTCGGAATCACCCGGGTGAACAGGCGGCGAACGCCCTTCTCCGCCGCGCGTTAAGGTTCTAGCGTTGTCACGACAACCGATGCAGGAGGAGGCGCAGTGCTCGTAGCAGCGGACTACCCGTTCCTCGACATCCTCTGGACGATGCTCATCTTCTTCGCCTGGGTGATCTGGTTCTGGATCCTCATCACCGTCTTCGCCGACATCTTCCGCCGGCACGACATCGGCGGGGGCTCGAAGGTGCTGTGGTCGATCTTCGTGATCGCCCTGCCGTTCCTCGGCGTCTTCATCTATTTGCTGACGCAGAACGACGGCATGGTCGAGCGGAACCTGCAAAAGCAGCGGGCTCAGCAGGGCCAGTTCGACGACTACGTCAAATCGGTCTCCGGCGGCTCCGCCGCGGAGATCGAGAAGGCGAAGCAGCTGCTCGACTCGGGCGCGATCACGCAGTCGGAGTTCGAAGCCATCAAGGCCAAGGCGCTCGCGTCGCCTAGGCAACTAGGCGAAGGAGAGGAGCCGATGGAAGAGATCGGGCCAGTCGAGTACATGATCGTGTCCTTCCCCGGCAACCGATTCACAGGGGAGATCGCGCCCGCACTCGCGAAGCTCGTCGAGGCGAACACGATCCGGATCATCGACCTGGCATTCGTGAGCAAGGACGCCGACGGCGCCGTCGCGGGGTTCGAGCTCAGCGACGTCGACGAGGAGGTCCGGCGCGGCCTCGAGGCACTCGGCCTCGAAGCGACCGGGTTGCTCGGCGAGGAAGACCTGACGGACGCCGGCGCGGAGCTCGAGCCGAACTCTTCGGCAGCGCTGCTGCTCTGGGAGGACGTCTGGGCAGCCGAGCTCGCGGACGCCCTCCGACAGGCGGGCGGCGAGCTCCTCGCCATCGGTCGGATCCCACACGATGTCGTCATGGAGGCGCGCGAGCAGCTGCTGGCCGCCGCCGCCACCACAGAGGAGGCTTGACATGTTTCGTCGCAGAGGAGGTCTCGTTCGGGCGGCAGCGACAACGGCCGTTGTTGCAGGGACGGCAGGAGCCGTCCGCCACCGCCAGGATCAGAAGTATGCGGCGCAGGACCAGGCCGCGTACGACGAGCAGATGGCGGCGCAGCAGGCGCCGCGGCGCCGCCGCCGCCCGCCGCGCCGCGGAGGAGCCGGACTACGGCCGAGCTCGAGAAGCTCGCCGAGCTGAAGGAGCAGGGGATCATCACCGACGAGGAGTTCGAGGCGAAGAAGAAGCAGATCCTCGGGATCTAGTCCCTCTCAGTGAGCGACCACATGGCCGTCGAGACAACCGCCGTCACCGGGCTCGAGCCCCGTGCCTTCTGGGGGCACTTCGAGGCGCTGACGCGAATCCCGCGCCCCTCGCGTGCGGAGGAGCCGGTCATCGAGCACGTCCGCGCGTGGGCGGACCAGCACGGCTTCGAGGTGCAGCAGGACGCCGGGCGGAACCTCGTGATCCGCGTCCCGGCGACCGCCGGACGCGAGTCGGCACCCACGGTGACGCTCCAGGGGCACCTCGACATGGTCTGCGAGCGCGACCCGTCGAGCCCGAACGACCCGGCCGAGGGACGGATCGCGCTCGTCCGCGACGGCGACTGGCTGACAGCGGACGGAACGACGCTCGGCGCGGACGACGGCGTCGCGATCGCGGCCATGATGGCGCTGGTCGAGGACGAGTCGCTGCCCCACGGGCCGCTCGAGCTCCTGATGACGGTCGCCGAGGAGGTCGGGCTCGAGGGCGCGAACGCGCTGGATCCCGCGCTCGTCACGGGCTCCATCCTCGTCAATCTCGACAGCGAGGAGGACGGAAAGCTGACGGTCGGGTGCGCGGGAAGCACGGATACCTGGGTCCGGATCGAGACGCCACGCGGGGCGCCCGCCGACGATGCGGTGACGCTCGCCGTCACCGTGAGCGGCGGGCAGGGCGGACACTCCGGGATGGGCATCGCGATGGGGAGGTCGAACGCCGTCAAGGTTCTGGGACGGGCCCTCCGCGAGGCACTGACGACGGTGCCCTTCCGCCTGGTCTCGTTCTCGGGCGGCAAGAGCCGCAACGCGATCCCGCGCGACGCGGTCGCGATCTGCTCGGTTTCTCGCGACGATGCACAGGCCGTCCGCGAGGCGATCGCCGCTGCCGGGGACACCATCCGCGACGCGTTCGCCAAGACCGACCCGGACGTCTCGATCGCCGTCTCCGAGGTGGAGTCGTCCGCGAGCCCGTGGACCGACGCCGGCACCGCCGCGCTTCTCGACGCAGTCGCGCTCGTGCCGACCGGGCCGCTCGCGCTGAGCCCCGACTTCGACGATCTCGTCGAGACGTCGACGTCGCTGGGCGAGGCGATCACCGAGGGCGACCAGCTGACGCTGCACAGCCTCTCGCGCTCGTCGAACGACTCGGCGCTACCGGAGGTCATCGCCACCCTCGACGCGGTCGCGCGCCTGGCCGGCGGCTCGCTCGAGGTGAAGCGGAACTACGGAGGCTGGCGCCCGAACCTCGACTCACCCGCACTCGCCGCGGCGCAAGACGTGTACACGCGGGAGTTCGGCGAGCCGGCGATCGTCACCGCGGTTCACGCCGGCCTCGAGACTGCCGTCATCGGGAGCAAGGTGCCGGGCCTCGACATGCTCTCCTTCGGGCCGCAGATCGAGTTTCCGCATTCGCCCGACGAACGTGTCAGTATCCCGACCGTGCAGCGGTTCTGGTCGCTTCTTGTTGCCTTCCTCGACGAGATGTCGGCTCCTCGGAAGTAGCCGATGCGAGCTCCGTTCACCTGGCTCGTGGTCGGCGTGGGCATCCTGCTCGTCATCGTCGCCGCGGCTGCGATCGGGAACCGCGACGAGTCCGGCGACACCGTTCCGGCAGGCGAATGGGCGCAGAACGTGTGCGCCGCCGTGGGCGTCTGGCGCGGCCAGATGGAGGCGATCGTCGAAGACGTCACGATGCCGCCCGCGACCTCGACCGGCAGCGAGGAGCCCCAGTCGGAGACGCCGGAGGGGCGCACGGGGCTCATCCGCGTCGGGCTCGAGCGAAGCGTGCAAGCCACCGAGACGGTCGTGGAGGCGATCGACGGCTCGGGCGTGCCGGACACGGAGAACGGAGAGGAAGCCGCCGAGCAGGTCTCGAGCTGGGCGAACGGAGCCGTCGACGACCTCAACCAGGCCGAGGACTTGCTCGATGACGAGGCGGAGACGCTCGAGGAGTCGGTCGAGCAGTTGACCGCCGCTGCCGGCGCGATCGGCGCCGTGCTCGAGTCGGGACAGCAGACGATCGCCGACATCGCCGTCACCGACCCGGAGCTCGCAGACGCCCTTCGCGACTCGGGCACGTGTCAGCAGCGTGCAAGAGGAGGCGGGCGAGCAATGAGCACGATGGACTGGGTCTTGGTCGCGGTTCAGGGCCTCGTCGTCATCGGCTTCATCGCCCTCGGCGTGCGCTCGGGCGGCATCGGTCTCGGTCTGTGGGGCGGCGTCGGGACGCTCGTCCTCGTCTTCCTCTTCGGGCTCGATCCGGGCGAGCCGCCGACGAGCGCGATGCTCATCATCATCGCCGTCATCTCCGCGGCGGCGGCGATGCAGGCCGCCGGCGGGGTCGACTACATGGTCAAGATCGCGAGCCAGGCGCTCCGGGCGAGGCCGAAGGCGCTCAACTACGTTGCGCCGTACGTCTCGTACCTGCTGACGATCCTCACCGGGACGAGCAACACGTTCTTCTCGATCATCCCCGTGATCAACGAGGTCGCGTACGCGAACAAGATCCGTCCGGAGCGCGTGCTCGCTGGGTCGACGGTGGCGAACGCGCTCGGGATCAGCTCCAGCCCCGTCGCAGCCGCCATGGCGACGCTCCTGCCGCTGGTCGAGGTCTACAACTACGACCTGATCGACGTCCTCCTCATCACCATCCCGGCGAGCATCGTCGGCATCTTCGCCATGTCGTTCGTGATGAGCCGCCACGGGAAGGACCTCGAGGACGACCAGGAGTACCAGCGCCGCCTCGCGGCCGGCGAAGTGACGCCACCTCCTCCGGCGGCGGACATCGTGCTGCTGCCCTACGCGAAGCTCAGCGTCGCCATCTTCCTCGCGGGCGTCGCCGCGATCTGCGTCTTCGGCTTCGTCGAGAGCATCCGGCCGACGGTGGCCGCCGAGGGCGGCGGCGTCGAGCCGATCTCCGTGACGCCGCTGATCCAGATGTTCATGCTCACGGCGGCCGCGCTGATCCTGGTCTTCTGCCACGTCAGGGCCGGCGACATCCCGGGCACGCCGATCTTCAAGTCGGGGATGGTCGCGATGATCGCCCTCTTCGGGATCGCCTGGATGGCCGACACGTTCATCGCCAACAACGAGGACGCGATCGTCCAGCTCCTCGGCGACGCGGCCGAGAACTGGCCGTTCATGATCGCGGTCGCGATCTTCCTCGTCGCCGCGCTGACGACGAGCCAGTCGGCCGCGACGCGCACGATGGTCCCGCTCGGGCTCGCCCTGGGGATCGGCGCCGGCTACATGATCGCGTTCTGGACGGCGGTCGTCGGCGTGCTCTTCCTCCCCGCGAACGGGACGCAGATCGCAGCCGCCGAGGCGGACACGACGGGCACCACGTCGCTCGGCAAGCGGGTCGTCGACCACTCCTTCCAGCTGCCGCTGCAGATCGCTGGGTCGTCACAGCCCTCGTGGGGGTCCTGATCGTCTGGCTCTTCTTCGGCGATCAGACGCCCGCACCTCCGGTTCCCGCGGCGCCCGTCCCGTAGCTTGAGCGTCCGCGGCGCCGCCTTCCTGGGCATCGGCGCCATGGTCGGCGCCGGCATCTTCGCGCTGCTCGGCGAGGCCGGAGCCGTCGCGGGGTCCGCCGTCTGGCTCTCGTTCCTCCTCGCCGGCATCGTCGCGACGCTGCTCGGCTACACGGTCGTCAAGCTCGGCGTTCGCTATCCGTCCTCCGGCGGGCTGATCGCCTACCTCATGGCGGGGTTCGGGAACGGGCGACTCGTCGGCATCGCGTCCTGGCTCGGCTACTTCGCCGCGATCGTGATCGTCTGCTCGATGGTCGCCGTCTCGTTCGGGAGCTACGCGACGTCGCTCTTCGTCGGGGACGACGCCTCGGCGATCTGGGACAACGTCTTCACGACCGCGGTCGTGCTCGCGATGGTCTTCGTCAACTTCGTCGGCACCAAGGTCGTGGATCGCGCCCAGTCGCTGATCGTCATCCTGCTCCTCGGCGTCTTCGCGGTGTTCATCGCGGTCACGCTCGTCGACATCGACCTCGACCTGCTCGCGTTCAGCGGGTACCCGTCCTTCTCCGCGATCATCGCGAGCGTCGCGCTCACGTTCTTCGCGTACCTCGGCTTCAGCGTGATCACCTTCGCCGCGGGCGACCTCCGCGACCCGACCCGCGAGCTGCCGAAGGCGATGTACGGCGCGCTCGGCGTGACCACCGTGCTGTACGTGCTGATCTCGCTCGGCGTCTTCGGGACGCTGACCGTCCCGGAGGTCATCGAGTACGGGGAGACCGCCATAGCCGAGGCCGCGCGGCCGGCGCTCGGCGACGCCGGCTTCACGATCATGGCGATCGCAGCCATGCTCGCGACCGCCTCCTCGGTGCTTGCCACGCTCTATGCCTCGGGCGGCCTCACGACGATGCTCGCCGGCGCCGGGCAGTTTCCGCCGTTCTTCGGGCGCAGCTCGCCGCTCGGGCCCCGCGCCGGGATGCTGATCACGGCCGGGATCGTGCTCGTCGTCTCGAATCTCGTCGACCTCTCGGCGATCGCCTCGGTCGGCAGCGCCTGCTCGCTCATGATCTTCCTCCTCGTCGGGATCTCCGCGTACCGCCTGCGTGCGGAGATCGGCGCGAACGTCGCGATCGTGCTCCTGGCGCTGTCCACGACGGCGATCGTGCTCGCCTTCTTCGCCGTGGACACGCTCCGCAACGCGCCGGAGACCTTCGTCGCGATCGTCGCCATCGCCTTGCTCGCGGTGGGTCCTCGACCTCGTCTGGAAGCGCATGCGCGGGACACCGGACCCGCCTGCGGCCGGGCTCGCGCCGACTGCCTCCGCCGGGGGTTAGCTCGATGGCGGGGTCGCCCGGAACCGAGCCGCCGGTCGTCCCAGCGAGGCGTCGCCGTCGGATCAGCCCGAGAAATCCGCCACCGAGCTCCTCCTGCGTTTCACTCGGGCCGGCCACCAGGCGGGGTATCCGACGGCGGAGCTCGAGGAGCGGGTCCATGCGCTCGCGCGTCACCTCGGGCTGGAGGACGTGCAGATCTCCGCGACCCCGACGATCGTGGAGGTCTCCCTCGGAGCGCTCGCGCACCAGCGGAGCTACACCCTTCGTGTCCGCCCGACGGCCGTCGACCTCGATGCCATTGCACGGCTGGACGAGCTGGTGCAAAGCGTGCTCGACACGCCTCCGAGCCCCGATGCCGCACTTGCGGAGCTCGCGGAGATCCAGGCCACGCCGCTCGATCGGCCGTGGCCGGTCCTGCTCGCCGCGTACGCGATCGCCGGTGCCGCGCTGACGCCCATCCTGGGCGGTGGCTGGAGAGAGGCGGCGGCCGCGACGCTCGTCGGGCTGATCGTCGGCGTCATTGCGCTTCCGACGAGACACAGCGCTCGCACGGAGCCGATGATCGCCCCGTTCGCCGCGGTCGCGGCCAGCTTCTTCGCGGCGACGCTCGCGCGGCTCGGGCTCGACGCCTCGCCGGACCTCGTCACCCTCGCCGCCCTCGTGACGTTCCTGCCGGGCATGAGGTTGACCATCGGCATGCGCGAGCTCGCGACGGAGCACCTGCAGTCCGGTGTCGCGAACACTGCGAGTGCGCTCGTCCAGCTCTTCGGGCTCGTCTTCGGCGTCGGGATCGGGCGTTCGATCGCGACCAGCTGGTTCGGCCCCGTGCAGGCCGAGGCGCCGCAGGCGATCTTCACCGGCATCGAGCTCGCCGCGGCCGTCGCAGCCGGCCTGGTCTTCACCGTGACGCTGCGGGCCCGCTACAGGGATGCGCTCGTGATGTGCGCCGCGACCGTTCTCGCCCTCGGCGCGAACGAGGTCGGCGCCCGGATCTTCGGCGACGAAGCGGCCGTCTTCGTCGCGGCGCTCGTGGTCGGGCTGGTGGGCGGGCTGATCGGCCTGCGGCTCCGCCGCTCGCCGCTCGTCTTCATCGTTCCCGGCGTGCTCATGCTCGTCCCCGGGAGCGCGGGCTTCAACAGCCTGCTCCAGCTCCTCACCGACCAGACGGTCAGCGGCATCACCGCCGGGTTCGACACGTTCGTGACGGCGATGTCGATCGCCTACGGCTTGATCGTCTCGGCGTCCTTGCTGCCGAGCAACCGTGGCGCGCGCGGTTCGGCCGGCGACGAGGCGATGGCCTCGTGAGGCGGTCAAACAGCGGCGTCTGGTGCCGGGCCGGTGGCGTGTCAGCTCCACGCCTCGGACGACGGCGGAAGTCGCTAGCGCGACGGCCGCCACGACCACGAGCACCAGTCCCAGGCCTGCGCTCGCATCGAGGACCGCGCGGCTGTCGAGCCAGTCCTCGACGGCGGTCCAGATCATCACGACTGCGGCGCCGAGCACGCCCGCCACCCCGACCCACGAGCCCCGGGCCATGAGGCGGATCCAGCCGAGAGCGAAGACTGCCAGGATCACGACGAGCCACCCGTTGTTCGGGCTCTCGGCGCCGTCGAGCTGCACGGGCCCGGCGCTCGTCCACGTCACGAACGCGCCCAGCACCGCGACACCTACGGCGATCGTCGGGATCCACCGCGCTTGGAAAGCCACCGACCGACGAGTAGCGTCCACCGGCAATGCCCGCCGACGCTAACACGGAACCTTCGCGCCGCGGCCGCCGCGTGGCTCGCGGTCCTCGGGCTGGTCGCCGCAGCGGTGTTCGTCCTCGTGTACCGGCAGGTCCTCGGGATCTCGCAGAAGGACAGCTGGCCCCCGCCGCCCGATGCCGTGACCTCCGCAGGCGCGGAGGCTGCCACGCGGGCGTTCGCCGCGCGCGGCGGGACACGGCCCCACGACGCCGCGCTCGACTTCGCCTGGTCGACGGCCGCGACCCTCGACCCGCACGTCGAGGGCGTCGAGTTCTTCCCGCGGATCCTCGCGGACGTCGAGGCCGCGCGGTCGTCCGTGCACATCCTCATGTTCGGCTGGCGCGAAGGCGAGATCGGCACGCAGATGGCCGAGCTCCTCGCGCGGAAGCTGCAAGACGGTGTCGAGGTGCGCGTGATCGTCGACAGGTACGGCTCGCGTCCCTTCGAGGAGGCGCGGGAGATGTACACCGGCCTCGCGGCAGCGGGGGCCCAGATCGTCGTCAACGACGTCTTCCCGGTCGATCGCGACGGCTTGTATCCCGACGATCGGAACCTCGACTGGCGCCAGGACGAGGTCGGCCGCGCCGATCACCGCAAGCTCTACGTCATCGACGGAGCAGTGGCCTGGACGGGCGGCGCCGGCATCGAGGACCACTTCCGGAACGGCGGCTTCCACGATGTGATGACGCGCGTCACCGGCGACGTCGTCCGTCAGGCACAGGCCGCTTTCCTGACGAGCTTCAGGGGTCACGGCGGCCCGCTGCCGGCTGATCTCTCGAATTATTTCCCGGAGCCGGAAGACGCCGGCTCGACGCCGATCGCTCTCACCCAGGTCATCCCGGGCGGGTTCGTCCCCGCCACGCAGGCGATTCGGGAGCAGATCGACGGTGCTCGCACGCGGCTCGACATCATGAACGCGTACTTCACCGACGGCGAGATGATCGACCGGATCGTCGCCGCGGCCCGACGCGGCGTGAAGGTGCGCGTCGTGCTCTCCGAGGAGTCGAACAACGCCCCCGCCGCGTCGGCGGCCAGACACCGCTACCCGGAGCTGCTGGCGGCCGGCGCCGAGGTGTGGGAGCTCCCGGGGACGGTCGTCCACGCGAAGGTCATCGTCGCCGACGACGTCGTGAGCTTCGGCACGGTGAACCTCGACGCCTGGGCGCTCTACCGCGACTCGGAGATCATGATGATCGCGCGGAGCGCCGCTCTCGCGCAGGCGTTCGAGGAGCGGCTGTTCGAGCCCGATATCGCTCGCTCGAAGCCCGGCGAGCCGCCCGCCGGGACGCGCGGGCGCATCGAGAGCTGGCTCTGGGACAAGCTCGCCTACTTCCTCTGATGCCGGATCCGCCGAACGTCGCATCGTCTCCCCGCGCCTCCGGCGCCATGCTGGTGCTGCTCACGCTCGCCGCCGGGCAGTTCCTCATGACGCTCGACAGCTCGGTGATGAACGTGTCCATCGCGACCGTCGCGAAGGACGTGGGAACGACCGTCACGGGCATCCAGGGCGCGATCACCGCGTACACGCTCGTGATGGCGGCGCTCATGATCACCGGCGCGAAGATCGGCGCGATCATCGGCCGCAAGCGCGCGTTCGCGATCGGCTGCGTGATCTACGGGGCCGGTTCGCTCACGACGTCGCTGGCGCAGAGCCTCCCCGTCCTCCTGCTCGGCTGGTCGTTCCTCGAGGGGGTCGGAGCGGCGCTGATCCTCCCCGCGATCGTCGCCCTCGTCGCCGGCAACTTCCCCGCCGAGCGGCGGCCGGCCGCGTATGGGCTCGTCGCGGCCGCCGGTGCCGTGGCGGTCGCAGTCGGGCCGCTGATCGGTGGCTTCTTCACGACGTACCTCTCCTGGCGCCTCGTCTTCGCCGGGGAGGTCTTGATCGTCGCTCGCCATCCTCGTCCTTGCGCGACGGATAGCCGACGCGCCCGTCGAGAAGCGCCCGCAGCTCGACGTCGTCGGCGCCGTGCTCTCGGCGCTCGGGCTCGGCCTGCTCGTCTTCGGCGTGCTCCGGTCGGGCGAGTGGGGCTGGATCCAGCCGAAGGCCGACGGGCCGTCGTGGGCAGGCCTCTCGCCGACGCTCTGGCTCGTCCTCGCCGGGTTGCTCGTGATCTGGCTCTTCTTCCAGTGGCAGACCCATCGCGAGTCGCAGGGCAAGGAGCCGCTCGTGCGGCCCGCAATGCTGCGCAACCGGCAGCTCACGGGCGGGTTGACGATGTTCTTCTTCCAGTACCTCGTTCAGGCGGGCTTCTTCTTCGTCGTGCCGCTCTACCTCTCGGTCGCCCTCGGCCTCTCCGCGATCGCGACCGGTGTTAGGCTCCTGCCGTTCTCGATGACCCTTCTCGCGCGGCAGAGCGGCATCCCGCGGTTCCTCCCGAAGGCGTCGCCGCGCCTGGTCGTGCAGGCCGGGATCGTCGCGATCCTCGTTGGCATCGCCATCTTCATCGGCGGCGCTCGACGCCGGCGCCGGGCCCGAGATCGTCACGTGCCGATGCTGCTCGTCGGCCTCGGGATCGGCGCGCTCGCCTCGCAGC
>CAVWCE010000036.1:0-102561 GCA_963753275.1 uncultured Alphaproteobacteria bacterium
GGATAAAGCCCCGGAAATAGCTCCACTGGAGAACAACGACATGATCGACCGCACGCGTACCTGGTACCCGCTCGGGGCCCTCCTCGTCGGCGCGGGAGCCGTGGTCCTCATCGGTCCCGAACTCGGCCCTCGCGCAGTCCGTCGCCCCGCCGGATGCCGACCTGACGGCGCTGGCGGGCGAGGGCGGCGGCGCTGCCGACGAGTGGAGCTTCACGCTCGGCGCCGGCGCCGGGTTCGCGCCCGACTACGAGGGGTCCGAGGACTACGAGGTCGTGCCGCTCCTGCTCGCGCGCATCCAGCGCAACGACATCTTCGTCGCGCTCGAGGCCAACACGCTGCGCGCCAACCTGCTCCCAATCCCGGTGTTCCAGGCCGGCCCGCTCGTCCGCTACCGCCCCGAGCGTGACGACGTCGAGAACGACGCCGTCGACGACCTCGAGGACGTGGATGCCGCCGTCGAGCTCGGCGGCTTCGTCGGCTTCGAGGCCCAGGGCTGGCACGGTCGGGTGGAGATCACCCAGGACGTGGCCGACGCGTATGACGGATTGCTGGTCGGGGCCAGGGGCGGCTACCGGGCCGTCCTGCGGCCGAACCTGTCGCTGAACACCACGGTGTTCACGACCTACGCCGACGACGACTACATGGAGACCTACTTCGGGATCGATGGCGCCGACGCGGCGCGCAGCGGGCTCGACACCTTCGACGCCGACGCCGGCTTCAAGGACGTGGGCGTGAGTCTGGCCGCTCGCTACGGCGGCCGCGAGGGCTGGGGCCTGACCGGGATCGCGGCCTACAAGCGCCTGCTCGAGGACGCCGAGGACAGCCCGGTGGTCGACGACGAGGGCGACGCCAACCAGCTGTTCGCAGGGCTGCTGGTCACCTACGGCTTCTGAGCCCGCCGCCAAGCAGGACCTGAATGGAAACCGAGAACCGGGTCGAGCGCACGGTCGGGCTGGTGGTGCTGGCCGTTCTGGCGCTCGGCTGCGTTCCCGTGCTGCGGCCGTTCTTCACCGCCGTCTGCTGCGCGCTGATCCTGGTCGGGCTGTGAATCACAGGGATTCCGGCGGCCCTGCTCCTCGGCCTCCTGCTATCCAGCGAGAGCCGCTCGAAACGGATTGAGCGGCCAAGATCGAATTCTATAGTGGCACGGGCACTGGGCCGGACCGGACATTCGCCGGCCAGGACGAGAGAGCGGGCTATGAACTCATCCATCGCAGCGACCGGAGGAGCGGCCGGACGGTCCGGGCGCGTCGTCCGGATGCGCTCGCTCCTCCTCCTGGCGCTGGCGCCGCTCGCGGCGTGCGATGAGGCCGCCGAGGTGCCGACGACCGCAGCGGCCGCGGCGCCGCCGCCGGCGGTGACCGTCATGACCGTGCAGCCCACCGAGATCACACCGGGCGTTCAGTTCAATGGCCGGGTCGTAGCGGTCGACACGGTCGAGCTGCGCGCGCGGGTCACCGGGTTCCTCGAGCAGCGGCTGTTCGAGGAGGGCGCGGATGTCGACTGCCGGCGACCTCCTGTTCGTGATCGAGAAGGATCCCTACCAGGCGGTGGTCGAGCAGCGCCAGGCGGAGCTCGCGAGCGCCGAGGCGGACCGCGCCAATACCGCGGTCCAGCTGCAACGCGGCGAGGAGCTGGTCAAGAACGGCAACATCCCGAGATCGGAGGTCGACCAGCGGCGCGCCGCCGACCAGATGGCGGCGGCCTCGATCCTCGAAGCCCAGGCGGCGCTGCAGCAGGCCGAGATCAATCTCGGCTACACCGACATCCACGCGCCGATCGCCGGCCGCATCGGCCGCGCCGATCTCAGCGTCGGCAATCTGGTCGGCCCCGACAGCGGCGTGCTCGCAAGGATCGTCAGCCAGGACCCGATCTACGTCACCTTCCCGGTGAGCCAGCGTCGGCTCCTGGAATACCGGCGCGAACGCAATGACACCGGCCGCGATCCGGTGGTCCGGGTCACGCTGCCGGACGGCAGTGTCTACGAGCATCCAGGCGCCGTCGACTTCGTCGACGTGCAGGTGGATCAGAGCACCGATACCGTCGCCGTCCGGGCCGAATTGCCCAACCCGGACCGGATCCTCGTGGACGGCCAGTTCGTGGGCGTCCGGGTCGAGGCCGGCCAGCCCGAGCAGGTCCTCGCGGTGCCGCAGGCATCGGTCCAGGTCGACCAGGCCGGCCCCTACGTCCTGGTGGTCGGCGCCGACGACAAGGTCGCGGCGCGGCGCGTCACCCTTGGCATCGAGGAGGGCGCGCAGGTGGTCGTCGAGCGCGGCCTCGAGGCGGGCGACAAGGTGATCGTCGAGGGCATCCAGAAGGCGCGCCCCGGCATGGCGGTGGCGGCGAGCGAGGCGCCGCCTGCCACGCCGCCGCGCCGGGCAGCCGCCGGCGGAAGGCTGAGCGCCATGATCTCCAACGTCTTCATCGAGCGGCCGCGGCTCGCCTTCGTGATCTCGATCGTGATCACGCTCGCCGGCCTGATCTCGATCTTCGCGATCCCGCTCGCGCAGTACCCCGACATCGTGCCGCCGCAGGTCGAGGTGTCCGGGCGCTATCCGGGCGCCAGCGCCGAGGTGGTCGAGCAGAGCGTCGCCCAGCCGATCGAGCAGCAGGTCAACGGCGTCGACAACATGCTCTACATGAAGTCGACCAGCGGCGCCGACGGCAGCTATCAGCTGACCGTGACCTTCGCGCTCGGCACCGATCCCGACATCAACACCGTCAACGTGCAGAACCGCGTCAATCTCGCCGAGCCGCAGCTGCCCGAGGAGGTCACGCGCCAGGGCTTGACGATCAAGAAGGTCTCGTCGGCGCTGCTGCAGGTCATCCAGCTCTATTCGCCCGACCGGACCTATGACGCGCTCTATCTGAACAACTACGCCACCATCAACATTCTCGACACGCTGAAGCGCATTCGCGGGGTCGGCGACGCCTAGCTGTTCACCTCGCTCGACTACAGCATGCGGATCTGGCTCGATCCCGAACAAGCTTACGAGCCTCGATCTGACGCCCTCCGACGTCGCCGCGGCGATTCAAAGCCAGAACATTCAGGCGGCGGTCGGCCGGATCGGCGCGGCGCCGCTGGCGGCCGACCAGCAGTTCCAGCTCACGATCACGACCCAGGGCCGGCTGACCGAGGCCGAGCAGTTCGAGAACATCATCGTCCGCGCCAATCCGGACGGCTCGGTGGTGCGGGTCAAGGACGTCGCGCGGGTCGAGCTCGGCGCGCAGATCTCGGACATCGGCGCGCTTCTACAACGGCGCGCCGAGCGCCGCGCTCGGGATCTATCAGTCGCCGGGCGCCAACGCGGTGCAGGTCGCGGACGCGGTGCGCGCCGAGCTCGAGCGGCTGGCCGGGCGCTTCCCGGACGATCTCGCCTACGAGCGTGGTCTACGACACGACCGTGTTCGTCAAGACCAGCATCGAGGAGGTCATCCATACGCTCGTCGAGGCATTCGTCCTGGTGGCGATCGTGGTGTTCCTGTTCCTCGGCAAGCTGCGCACCACGCTGATCCCGATCATCGCCGTGCCGGTGTCGCTGATCGGCACCTTCGCCGTCATGCTGGCGATCGGCTTCAGCGCCAACACCGTGTCGCTCCTGGCGCTGGTGCTGGCGATCGGCATCGTGGTCGACGACGCGATCGTGGTGGTCGAGAACGTCGAGCGGGTGATGGAGGAGGAGCCGCATCTCTCGGCCAAGGAGGCGACCCGCAAGGCGATGGGCGAGATCGTCGCGCCGATCATCGCGATCACGCTCGTGCTGCTTGTCGGTGTTCGTGCCGGTCGCCTTCATCCCCGGCATCAGCGGGCAGCTGTTCCAGCAGTTCGCGGTCGCCGTGTCGGTCTCGATGGTGATCTCGGCGATCAACGCGCTGAGCCTCAGCCCCGCGCTCTGCTCGGTGCTGCTGAAGCCCGGCGCGCACGCCACGCGCGGGCCGATGCGCTACGTCATGGGCGCGATCGACTGGACCCGCGACGGCTATGCCGCGATCGTCAAGCGCCTGGTCCGGGTCTCGGTGCTGAGCCTGGTGGCGCTCGCGGTGGTCGTGGTCGGGACCGGCGCCCTGTTCCGGATCACGCCGACCGGCTTCCTGCCGGCCGAGGACCAGGGCGCGTTCTTCGCGCAGGTGGCGCTGCCGGAGGGCGCCTCGGTCAACCGCACCCAGGAGGTGGTCCGGCAGGCCGAGCAGATCATGAGCGAGACGCCGGGGATCGTCGGCGTGACCTCGATCATCGGCCTCAATTTCCTCAATGACCTCGCCCAGTCGAACAGCGCGCTCTTGGTGATGACGCTCGCGCCGTTCGAGGAGCGCCTCACCCCCGAGCTCGGGGTCGAGGCGATCATCCGCCGCGTCCAGCCCCAGCTCGCCGCGCTCTCCGGCGCCACCGCGTTCGCCTTCAATCTGCCGCCGATCATCGGCCTCGGCAGCACCGGCGGGTTCGAGTACCAGCTGCAGGACCTCGAGCGGCGGCGACGTCGCCGAGCTCGCCCAGGTGATGCGCGGGCTGATCGTCGAGGCCAACCAGCAGCCCGAGCTGTTCAACGTGTTCAGCACCTTCGCCGCCGACACGCCCCAGCTCTACCTCGATCTCGACCGCAAGAAGGCGCAGACGCTGGGGGTCCAGATCAACGACGTGTTCACCGCGCTGCAGGGCACGCTCGGCGGCCTGTACATCAACGACTTCAACCTGTTCGGCCGCACCTGGCAGGTCAACATCCAGGCCGACCAGGACTTCCGCAAGGCGGTCGACGACATCTTCAAGGTCCACGTGCGCAATGCCGCAGGGCGAGATGGTGCCGATCCGCTCGCTCGCCTCGGTGCGCCTGGTGCTCGGGCCGTCGGCCCTGATCCGCTACAACCTCTACCGCAGCGCCACCATCAACGGCTCGGCCGCGCCGGGCTACAGCACCGGCGATGCGCTCGCCGCGATGGAGCGGCTGTCGGCGACCACCCTGCCGGCCGGCTACGGCTTCGAGTGGACCGGCACCGCGCTGCAGGAGAAGGAGGCCGCCGGCCAGACCACGGTGGTCCTCGCGCTCGCGCTCCTGTTCGCCTACCTGTTCCTGGTCGCGCTCTACGAGAGCTGGAACATCCCGATCCCGGTGCTGCTGTCGGTCAGCGTCGGCGTGCTCGGGCGCGATCGCCGCGATCATCCTCGCCGGCCTGAGCTTCGACATCTACGGCCAGATCGGCCTCGTCGTGCTGATCGCGCTCGCCGCCAAGAACGCGATCCTGATCGTCGAGTTCGCGATCGAGCAGCGCCAGCACGGCAAGTCGATCGTCGAATTCCGCGATCGAGGGCGCAAGGCTGCGCTTCCGGCCGGTGATGATGACGAGCTTCGCCTTCATCGCCGGCCTCGTGCCGCTCGTGATCGCGAGCGGTGCGGGCTCGATCAGCCGCCGCTCGGTCGGCACCCCGGTGTTCGGCGGCATGCTGGCGGCGGCGCTGCTCGGGGTATTCCTGATCCCGATGCTGTACGTGGTCTTCCAGTGGCTGCGCGAGCGGGTGAGCCGCAGGCCCGCCGCTGCGCGCGCGCCGGCCGAGCCCGACGAGCTGCCGGCGCCGCGCGGCGCCCCGGCGGAGTAGCGCCCGGGGCGTGGGGTAACCCGCCCGCGGCCAGTCTAGGTATCGTTCTGGCAGGTTGTTCGAGGCGCGCTCTGCCAGTCCCCGATCGCCTCGCAAGGAAGATCACGATGCCCATGCGGAGGACTCCCGTTCTCGTCTTGACGCTCGGCCTCCTCGCCGGCTGCCAGCAGCCGTCGCCCCAGGAGGCGGCGCAGCCGGCGACCGTCGAACGGACCGAGACCGTGACCGCGACGGTCGAGGCGGTCGATCTGGGCGAGCGGCTGGTTACCCTCAAGGTTCCCGGTCGGCGAGTCCTTCACCGTCTACGTGGGCGAGGCGGTGCGCAATCTGCCGCAGGTCGAGGTCGGAGACCAGGTCGTGATCCGCTATCGCGAAGCGATCGCCGCGGAGCTCAGCCAGCCCGGCGCAGCCGGCGGGGAACAGGTCAGCGGCCAAGTCACCCGCGCGCCGCTCGGGGCGAGGCCGGCAGGGGAGGTGGCGCAGCAGGTCACGACCACGGTCCGGATCGATGCGCTGGACCGTTCCAGCAACACGGTCTCGTTCACCGGTCCGAACGGCCTCCAGCAGACGGTGGCCGTGCAGGATCCAGAGATGCGGGCATTTCTGCAGACCCTCGCGGTCGGTGATCAGGTCGCGATCACCTACAGCGAGGCGCTCGCGCTGAGCGTCGAGCCGGTCAACTGACGAGCAGCGGCGGGCGCGACCGCTTCGCTGCGGTCGGCCGCTGCGCAGCTCCTGTGCCTAGCCGCCCCGGGGGGCGGCGCTCACGCGCCAGATCCGGTTGCCGACGTCGTCCGCGACCAGCAGCGCGCCTTGCGCGTCGATCGCGACGCCGACCGGGCGGCCGAGCGCCTCGCCCTCGGCGTCGACGAACCCGGTCAGCACGTCGACGGATCGCCGGCCGGGCGGCCGCCCGTCGAACGGCACGAAGATCACCTTGTAGCCGCTCCGCGGCTCGCGGTTCCACGAGCCGTGCTGGCCGATGAAGGCGCCGCGCGCGAACGGCGGCGGCAGGCTCGCGCCCTCGGCGAAGGTGAGCCCGAGCGAGGCGGTATGCGGCCCGAGCGCGTAGTCCGGCACGATCGCCTGGGCGACCAGATCCGGGCGCTGCGGCTGCACCCGCTCGTCGACGTGGTCGCCGAAGTAGCTGTAGGGCCAGCCGTAGAAGCCGCCGTCCTTGACCGCGGTCATGTAGTCGGGGACGAGGTCGCTGCCGAGCTCGTCGCGCTCGTTGACCGCGGTCCAGAGCGCGCCGGTGTCGGGCTCGAACGCGAGGCCCACCGGATTGCGCAGGCCGGAGGCGAAGATCCGGTGGCGGCCGCTCGCGGGATCGACCTCCCAGATCGCCGCGCGGCCCTCCTCCGCCGCCATGCCGTTCTCGGCGACGTTGCTGTTCGAGCCGACGGTCGACGTAGAGCCGCTCGCCGTCCGGGCTCGCGATCACGTTCTTGGTCCAGTGCTGGTTGATCGGGCCGGCCGGCAGCTCGACCACGGTCTCGCCCGGCGCCGTCGATCCGGTCGGCGCCCTCCTGGTACGGAAAGCGCACCAGGGCGTCGGTGTTGGCGACGTAGAGGTCGTCGCCGACCAGCGCCATGCCGAACGGCGAATGCAGGTCGTCGAGGAACACCGTGCGGAGGTCGACGACGCCGTCGCCGTCGGCGTCGCGCAGCAGCGTGATGCGGTCGGCGCTCGGCACCGCGGCGCCGGCGCGCTCATCAACAGCCTCATCACCCAGCCCTTGAGGCCCTCGGCGTCCTCGGGTCTGGGCGGCGCGTTGGTCTCGGCGACCAGCACGTCGCCGTTGGGCAGCACGTACAGCCAGCGCGGATGATCGAGCCCCTCGGCGAAGCTGGCGACCTCGAGGCCCGTCGGCCGCGGTCGGCGTCGCCCCCTCGGGCCAGCCCCGGGCCGGCGCGATGTTGACGGTCGGCAGCAGCGTCTTGTTGGGCGGCGGCAGGACCGGCTGCGGCCCGATGCCTGCCGCGACCGGCAACGTCGCCCGCTCGCCGCAGGCCGCGAGGCCGCCAGCGCGATCGTCAGCAGCGCGCCTTGCCAAGCCTTTCCCATCGCGATCCGTCCCTTCGGGCAGCGCATCCGACGAACCGCCTGCGGCGAGGTTTGGTTCCGCGCCGGCGGCGCCGCCTTAACGATTCGCTAACCATGCGCGGCTAGCCCATTCGCGAGGCCCGTGACCGATGCGCAGGCTGGCGCGCTCGGCAGCGAGGTCGGGTCGTCGTCCGCGATGAGCATCCTGCGACTCTACCGCCGCGTGGTGGCGCTGCTGGCGCCGGAGCGGAAGCTTGCGATCGTCCTGGTGCTGGCCAACGCGGCGCTCGCCGCGGCCGGCTTTCTCGGCCCCCTGCTGTTCGGCAGCATCGTCGACACGCTGGCCGGCAGCAGCGCGCGCCCGCGCGCCGAGACCTGGCGGCAGATCCTCTTCCTGCTCCTGCTGTGGGGCTCGATCGGCGGGGCCAGCATCGGCGCCGGCATGCTGGTCGCGCTCCACGCCGACCGGCTGGCGCAGCGCCGGCGGCTCGCCGCCATGGGCCAGTACTTCGAGCACGTCCTGCGGCTGCCCCAGGCGTTCCACCGCAGCATGCATTCGGGCCGTCAGCTCAAGATCATGTGGCAGGGCGCCGATACGATGTTCGGCATCTGGCTGTCCTTCCTGCGCGAGAACCTCGCGACCTTCGTCGCGCTCTTCGTCCTCCTGCCGCTCACGCTCCTCCTGAACTGGCGGCTCGGCACGCTGGTGATCCTCCTGGTCGTGACCGTCGCCGTGCTGACCTGGCTCGTGTTCCACCACACGCATGCGGCGCAGGCCCGGGTCGAAGGCCACCATTCGGCGCTCGCCGAGCAGGCGGGCGACGCGCTCGGCAACGTCACCTTGATCCAGAGCTTCGGCCGGCTCGCCGCGGAGACCCGCAACCTCCGCGGCGCGATGGAGCAGCTGATCGCCGCGCAGTTCCCGGTGCTCAACTGGTGGGCGCTGCTGACCGTGCTGTCGGGCGCGAGCGCGACCATCACCCTGATCGCGCTCTTCGCGCTCGGCACATGGCTGCACCTGCAGGACCGCGCCACGGTCGGGGAGATCGTGACCTTCATGGGTCTGGCGACGCAGCTGATCGGCCGCATGGATCAGGCGATCAGCTTCGTCAACCGGCTGTTCTTTCACGCGCCGAAGCTCGCCGAATTCTTCGCCGTGCTCGACACGAGATCCGCGGTGGTCGAGCCGCCGACCGCGATCGCCCTGGCGCGGGTGCACGGGCGCGTCGAGTTCGAGCGGGTCAGCCTGTCCTACGGCGGCGGCCGCCCCGCGGTTCACGACCTCTCCTTCGTCGCGGCGCCCGGCCAGACCGTGGCGCTGGTCGGCCGCACCGGCGCCGGCAAGAGCACGGCGGTCGCCTTGCTGCAGCGCCTGCGCGACCCCGATGCCGGGACGATCCGCGTCGATGGCATCGACATCCGCGAGGTCACCCTCGATTCGCTGCGCGCCAACGTCGGCGTCGTGTTCCAGGAGAGCATGCTGTTCTACCGCAGCATCGCGGATAACCTGCGGGTCGGGCGCCCCGAGGCGACCGAGGCCGAGCTCCTGGCGGCCGCGCGCCTTGCGGAGGCGCACGACTTCATCCTGCGCCAGCCGGAAGGCTACAACACGCTGATCGGCGAGCGCGGGGCGACGCTCTCCGGCGGCGAGCGCCAGCGTCTCGCGATCGCCCGTGCCCTGCTCAAGGACCCGCCGGTCCTGATCCTGGACGAAGCCACCAGCGCGCTCGATGCGGTGACCGAGGCGCGGGTGCAGCAGGCGCTGAGGAACGTGATGCGCGGGCGCACGACCTTCGTGATCGCCCATCGCCTGTCCACGGTGCGCGATGCCGACCTGATCCTGGTGTTCGACGCGGGCCGGATCGTCGAGCGGGGCAGCTATGCCGAGCTCCTGGCCCGGGGCGGCGCGTTCGCGCAGCTCGTGGCGAGCCAGCTCGGCACGTTCCAGGTCCATCCGTCGGCGCTCGCGTCCTGAGCGGCGCGAGCCGTGCGGGCCGGACATGGACCGCCTCGGCGGTGCCCGAAACGCCGGCAGCGGGCGCGCTCGGCAGGCCACGGCTCCGTGATCGCGGCGCCACGAACCCGACGCCACGGCGCCAGCGCGGAATACGGCGCGATCGAGGAACGATCTCCAGGCCGATCTCGTTCATTCAGCCGTTCGACCGCCTGCCGGGGCCCGAGGGCTTGCCGTCGGCGGCGTCGGATGGTTCGTCCTTTCCCGCTTGACGGACGCGCCTTGGCCAGTACGACCCCGGGAGAGTCAAGATGAGCAGGAATTCAGGTTGGTTCAAAGCCGTGGCACTCACCATCGCGGCCGCGATGTTCGTCAGCTGCCTGCCGGTCGGCGCCGCCCGCGCCGGCCTGGTGACCACCGAGCAGGTGCTGGATCAGACGGCGGCGGCGGGCGAGCGCGAGCGCCTGGCGGCGGTCCTTCTGCGCGACGACGTGCGCCGCCAGATGGAGACGCTGGGCGTCGATCGGGACGAGGCGATGGCGCGCCTTGCCAGCCTCTCCGATGCGGAGGTGCGCGAGGTCGCCGGCCGGATCGACGAGCTGCCCGCCGGGCAGAGCTTCATCGCCGGCGTGCTGATCATCGCGGGCGCGGTGCTGATCGGCCTCGTCATCCTGGACCTGCTCGGGGTGACCGACGTCTTCGCGTTCATCAACCCCGTTACGTGAGCCTGCCCCAGCGCGTCCTGGTCGGACGCGCGGCGCGCGCGGCCGGCGCTCTGCTGCTCTGGGCGCTCGCCGGCTGCGCGACGCCCGAGAGCCAGCGCCTGCTCGACGATGCGGGCGGCCTGCCGCCGCGGGCCGAGGTCGCGGGCGTGCCGTTCTTCCCGCAGGAGGAGGCCTACTGCGGTCCGGCGGCGCTCGCGACCGTGCTGGGCTGGTCCGGCCTGCCGGTGACCCAGGACGAGATCGCGGCTCAGGTCTACACCCCCGGGCGCGAGGGCACGCTGCGCACCGACATCGCCGCGGCCGCGCGCCGCCATGACCGGCTCGCCGTGCCGGTCACCCGGCTCGCCGACCTCGTCGCCGAGCTCGCCGCGGGCCATCCGGTCCTGGTGTTCCAGAACCTCGGGCTCGGCTGGTTCCCGGTCTGGCACTACGCGGTCGCGGTCGGCTACGACCTCGAGGCGGGCGACATCGTGCTGCGCTCGGGCCTCGAGCCGCGGCGCGTCGACCTCACTTCCCACCTTCGAGCGGACCTGGGCGCGCGGCGACCATTGGGCGCTCGTGGTGCTGCCGCCCGACCAGCTGCCGGCCGCGGCGGACGAGCTGGCGGTGCTGCGCGCCGCATCCGGCCTCGAGCAGGCGGGCAGGCCGCGCGCCGCGGCCACGGCCTACGCGGCGATCGCCGAACGCTGGCCCGACAGCCTCGCCGCCTGGATCGGGCTCGGCAATACCGCCTATGCCAGCCAGGACCTCGCCGCGGCCGAGGACGCGTTCCGCAGCGCGACCGAGCGCCACCCGGAGGCCGCCGCGGCCTGGAACAACCTCGCGCACGTGCTGGGCGAGCAGGACCGGCAGGCGGAGGCGATCGCCGCCGCGGAGCAGGCCGTGCGCCTCGGCGGCCCGGATGCGGCGACCTACCGCGCGACCCTGCGCGAGGTCGGCGGCGCCGAACCAGACAGGCGCGACGCATCTTCGAATTGACGCCGGACCGCGCTGCGCCAGAATGCCGGCGACCGGGCCAGAATGCCGGTCATCGGAAGGGAGACCTCATGCGGATCGCGAGGATCGAGGACCTGCACTGCGACGCCGGCTGGCGCACCTGGTCGTTTCTCAAGATCACCACCGACGACGGCGTGATCGGCTGGTCCGAGTACAACGAGAGCTACGGCAGCCGCGGCCTGAGCGCGGTCATCCGCAAGCTCGCCGAGCATCTCGTGGGTCTCGATCCGCGCCCGGTCGAGCGCATCACGGCGATGCTCTACGCGATGACCCGGCAGGCCCCGGGCGGGCTGATCCAGCAGGCGATCGCGGCGCTCGAGAACGCGCTGGTCGACGTCAAGGCGCGGGCGCTCGGCGTGCCGGTGGCCGAGCTGCTGTGCGGCCCGGTGCGCGAGCGGCTCAGGCTTTACTGGTCGCACTGCGGCTCCTACCGGCTCGACCACGCCCTGACCATGGGCACGGCGCCGCTGCGCTCGCTCGACGACGTCCGGGCGCTCGGGCGCGAGGTGCGCGAGCGCGGCTTCAGCGCGCTCAAGACCAACATCTTCCGCTTCGAGCGGGGCGCGCCCTACATGTACCAGCCGGGCTTCGCCCGCAACGACGGCTGGCCCGAGCTCAACGTCGACCGCCGCCTGCTCGCCACCATCGAGGACCAGATGGCGGCCTTTCGCGAGGGCGCCGGCGCCGAGGTCGACCTGCTGCTCGACCTCAACTTCAACTTCAAGACCGAGGGCTATCTCGAGGTCGCGCGAGCGATCGAGCCCTACCGCCTGATGTGGCTCGAGATCGATTCCTTCGACCCGCAGGCGCTGGCGCTGATCCGGCGCGGCTCGCGCACCCCGATCGCGTCCTGCGAATCGCTGTTCGGCCGCCGCCAGTTCCGGCCGTTCCTCGATGCGCAGGCGGTGGACGTGGCGATCGTCGACGTTCCTTGGAACGGCATCCTCGAGAGCGTCAAGATCGCGGCGCTCGCCGACGACCACGAGGTCAACTGCGCGCCGCACAACTTCTATGGCAACCTGTCGACCATGATGAGCGCGCACTTCTGCGCCGCGATCCCGAACTTCCGCATCATGGAGATCGACATCGACGACGTGCCCTGGAAGGACGAGGTGGTGACCCCGCCCCGGATCGAGTCCGGCCAGCTGATCCTCCCGGCCGCCCCGGGCTGGGGCGTCGAGGTCGACGAGGCGGCGCTGCGCGCCCATCCGCCAAAGGCGTGAGCGGCACGACGAACTAGGGCCTGTCGATCCGATGGCCAGACGCCGCCCGCGCCTGCTCGTGCTCCAGCACATGGACGTCTGCCATCCCGGGATCTTCCGCGACCTGCTGCGCGCCGACGGGATCGCCTGGGATGCGGTGGCGTTGCACGCGGGCGAGCGGATCCCAGAGCTCGAGGGCTACGATGCGCTCCTCGTCATGGGCGGCCCGATGGACGTCTGGCAGGAGGACCTGCATCCCTGGCTCCGGGCCGAGAAGCGCGCGATCCGGGCGGCGGTCGAGGAGCGTGCGCTGCCCTACCTCGGCATCTGCCTCGGCCATCAGCTGCTGGCCGACGCGCTCGGCGGCGAGGTCCGGCCCGCGGCCACGCCCGAGATCGGCCTGCTCGAGGTCGCGCTCAGCGCCAGCGGGCGAGCCCATCCGCTGCTGGCCGGTCTGCCGGCCGCCGGCCGCTATCTGCAATGGCATGCCGCCGAGGTCGTCCGGGCGCCCCCGGGAGCGACCGTGCTCGCCACCTCGAGCGCGTGCGGGATCCAGGCGCTGGCGATCGGCGGCCGCGCCTTCGGCCTGCAGTTCCATGCCGAGGTCGACGAGGCGACGCTCGGCGACTGGCTGGCCGAGCCGACCACGGCCGCGGCGCTGGTCGACCACCTGGGCGCGGACGGCCCTGCCCGCTTCGCCGCCGCGGCACGCGCCGACATGGTCGAGCTCAACCATGCCGCGCGCCGGCTCTACGCCAACTTCATGGCGCTGCTCTGAGCCCCGGCCCGGCGCCCTCGACGGCGCCGCCCGGCGCGCGGAGCCGCCCGGGCAGCAGCAACGAGGCGAGCGCCACCAGGGCGGCGGCGCCGGCGAGCACCCCGAACAGCGCCGCGAAGCCGCCGGTGCGATCGTGCAGCACCGCGATCAGCGGCACCACGAGCGCGCTGACGCCGAGCGAGAGCACGTACTGCAAGGCGAACACGCGCGACTGCCAATGGCTCGCGGTGTACTGCCCGACCAGCCAGGCGGTGATCGGGATCTCGCCGAACACCAGCAGCATCAGCACCATCGCGAGCAGCAGCATGCTCCAGCCGGACAGCTCGACCGCGAGCAGCAGGCAGGCCACCTGGGGGACCACGATCAGCGGCAGGACCAGCCGTGCGCCGTAGCGGTCGAGCAGGCGCCCGACCGCGATCTGGGCGATCGCCGCGAGCGCGAACACGAGCGCGACCAGGAGGCCGATGGTCGCGATGTCGTCGACCAGGCCGACAAGACGCTCCTCGAACACCTTGGGCAGGGCGACCGTGGTGCCGTGGAAGATGATCCCGCCGAACAGCGCGGTCACGCCGACCACGGCGAACACGCGGACCTGGGCGCTGGGCGCTGCCGGGGCCGGGCGTGCGGCGGGGCGCGCACGCAGGCCCTCGTCCATCGCCGGACCGACGTAGCGCCAGAACACGATCCCGGTCAGCACCGCGACCACGCCCGGCAGGAGGAACGCCGCGCGCCAGCCGAGGAACTCGGTGATAACCCCGGTGACGAGGCCCGCGGCCGCCACGCCGAGATTGCCGAATACGCCGTTGACCCCGAGCGACTGGCCGGTGCGCCGCGCGTTCTGCACGACGAGCGCCGTGCCGACCGGGTGGTAGATCGAGGCGAACAGGCCGAGCAGGCCGAGGCCGAGGGTGAGCGCGAGCGGGCCGGGGGCGAGGCCGACCAGGATCGAGGCGAGGCCGATGCCGACGAAGAAGATCGACATCAGGTGGGTGCGGCTCCAGCGGTCGCCGAGCCAGCCCGCGGGCAGCGTGCCGAGGCCGAACATGACGAAGGCGGCGGTGCCGAGCGCCAGCGCCTCGCCGTAGGACATCCCCCAGGCCGGCGCCAGCGCGAGCACCGCGGTCGGCAGGATCAGCAGGAAGAAGTGGTCGTAGGCGTGGGCGAGGTTGAGGAACAGCAGCGGCCGGCGCATCGGAGGCCCTTGGCGGAATGGTCGAGGCGATTGATCCTAGCCCGGCCGTCGCCTACGCTGTCGCGCTATGAGGCCATTTGATGTCGTCGAACGGACAGAGGCGCTGAGCGCGCGGGTCCGGGCCTACGCCTTCGACTACCCGAGGGGCCACCAGATCGCGCCGCATCGGCACGACTGGTCGCAGCTGATCTATGCCCGGGCGGGCGTGATGACCGTCGCGACCGCGGCGGGAGCGTGGGTCGTGCCGCCGCAGCGCGCGGTGTGGGTGCCGGCCGGCACCGAGCACGCGATCCACTGCGGGACCCCGCTCTCGATGCGGGCGCTGTTCCTCGCGAGCGGCCTGCGGCGCGCGCTGCCGCCCGCCTGCTCGGTGGTCAACGTCTCGCCGCTCCTGCGCGCGCTGATCCTGGCGGGCGCCGAGGCGCCGGGCGCAAGGCGGCGCCGTCAGCTGCTTTCGGCCCTGCTGATCGAGGAGATCCGCGCCGCCAGGGTGGCGCCCTTGCACCTGCCCGAGCCCGAGGACCCGCGCCTCAAGCGGATCACCAGCGCGATCGCCGCCGACCCTGGCGATGCGCGCACGCTCGCGGCCTGGAGCCGCGAGGTCGGCGCCAGCGTGCGCACGCTGAGCCGCCGGTTCCTCGCCGAGACCGGGATGACCTTCCGCCAGTGGCAGCGCCAGGCGCGGCTGCTCGCCGCCCTGGTCCGCCTGGCCCAGCGCGAGCCGGTCACCATGGTCGCGCTCGATCTCGGCTACGACAGCCCGAGCGCGTTCATCCATGCCTTCCGCCGGGCGCTCGGCACCACGCCGCGGCGCTACTTCGGCACCGGGGAGCCCGCTGGCGCCGAGCCCGGACCGACCGCGCGCCCGGCGCAGCCACCCGCCAGCCGGGCCGCGGCGTAGAGGCGCGATGAGCTTGTGCCGAGCGCGGCGCCGTTCCAAAATCCCCCGGTAGGGAAAGAGCATGCAGCGCAAGGTTTGGCTGGCCGCCTTTGGCTCGTTCACCGTCGCCTGCGCCGGCTTCTGGGCCTACTCGGTCGCCCAGGACCGGGCGGCGACGCTGGGCGACGTGGAGCAGCAGACCGCGACCACCGCGCGTCTGCTGGAGGAGCACGCCGAGCGGGCCTTCGAGGCGGGCGAGCATGTCCTGAGCCTGATGGCGGAGGTCGGGCGACCGCGCTACCTGCGCCAGGCCGGCGCCGGCCGGCAAGCGTTCGAGCGCCTGCGCGCTGCGGTCGAGCGCAGCCCCCAGATCGGCTCGGCGTGGATCCTCGACGGGCGCGGGGCGAACCTGCTGGACTCCTGGACCTGGCCGCCGGAGCCGATCTCCGGCGCCGAGCGTGACTATTTCCAGGCGCACCGGAACGGTTGGCGCGAGCTGTTCATCGGGCCTCCCGAGACCGGCTCCGTCAGCGGCATCAGCCGCTTCACCGTCAGCCGGCCCCTGCTCGACCAGCAGGGCGCGCTCGAGGCCGTGACCGTGGTCGCCGTGCATGGCCACTACTTCGAGCAGTTCTACCGGGAGGCAGGGCTTGCCCCCGGCTCCGCGATCCGCCTGCTGACCGCCGACGGCTCCGCTCTGGCGGCGTGGCCGGCGGACACCTCCGATCAGCTGGAAGCGAACTTCGCCGGGATCGTCGATCGGCTCCGGCAGGATCCGGCGGGCACGACCTTCATCGCGGACGAGCAGGTCCTGGCGTATCGTGCCCTGCCGAGCATCGCGGCCGCGGTCGCGGTGCTGGCACCGCTCGATCCGGTGCTGGACGGCTGGCGCGCGCGGACGCTGCGCTCGGGCCTGGTCCTGGCGGCCGCGATCCTGGGCTTCGGCCTGCTGGTCGCGATGGGGCTACGCCTCGCCGGCCAGCAGCGGCTGGCGCTCCTGGAGCTGGAACGGGCAAAGGAGAACCTGGAGACCCGGGTCAGCGACCGCACGGCGGATCTCGAGCAGAGCGAGGCCGAGCTGCGCCTGGTCGCCGACTCCGTCCCTGCTCTGGTCTCCTACGTCGACAGCACGGAGCGCTACCGGTTCGTCAATGCCGCCTATGAGAACTGGTTCGGTCATGGCCGCGAGGCCTTGCAGGGCCGGACGGTGCGCGAGGTGGTCGGCGCCGAGGCCTACGAGATCGCTACCGGCAACATCGCCAGGGCGCTGGCGGGCGAGCGCGTTGCCTATCAGACGGTCCTGCCCTACCGCGAGGGCGCGCGCCACGTCGACGCGCAGTACATTCCCCACATCGGCCCGGACGGTCGGACCCGGGGTTTCTACGCCTTCATCGTCGACGTCACCGAGCGCCAGCGGGGCGAGGCGGCGATGCGGGCGAGCGAGGCGCGCTATCGGGCGCTCGCCGAAGCGATCGCGGCGGTGATCTGGACCACCGGCCCCGACGGCCGCGCGACGGACATGCCGCAGTGGCGTGCGCTGACCGGACAGACGAGCGCGGAGGTAAGCGGCCTGGGTTGGCTCGACGCGGTCCATCCGGACGACCGCGAGCGCACGCGGGAAGCCTGGCAGCGCTGCGTGGCGGCCGGGACCCCGTGCGACGTCGAGTATCGCGTCCGCCGGCGCGATGGCCACTACCGATGGTTCAATGGCCGGGGCGTGGCGGTGCGCGGCGAGGACGGCGCGCTGCGCGAATGGATCGGCGTCTGCATCGACATCAGCGAGCGCAAGTCCGCCGAGGAGCGCCAGACGCTGCTGATGGCCGAGCTCGACCATCGGGTGCGCAACATCCTCGCCTCGATCCAGTCGATGGTCTCGTTGACCGGGCGCAGCGCCCGCACCAAGCACGACTATGCCGAGGCGCTGCAGGGTCGGATCGCGGCGATGGCCCGCACCCACGACCTGCTGACCCGCGGGCGCTGGAGCGGAGCCAACCTCGAGCAGATCGTGCGCGACGAGCTCAAGCCCTACGATCCGGGCGGTCACGTGGTCAGCCTGGAAGGCGAGATCGAGTGCATCCTGCGGCCGCGCCAGGCGCTGAACGTCGCGCTGGTGGTGCACGAGCTGGCGACCAACGCCGCGAAGTACGGTGCCCTGTCCGTGCCGGACGGCCGGATCGCGGTGAGCTGGGACGTTCAGCGGCTGGGCGACGAGGCGCGGCTGCGGATCGTCTGGCAGGAGGCCGGCGGGCCACGCGTGAGCCCGCCCCGGCGCCGCGGGTTCGGCTCGACCATGATCGAGAACGCGCTGCGCGCCGACCCCGGCTCGGAGGCGCGGCTCGAGTTCGCGCCGACCGGGGTGCGCTGCGTGATCACCCTGCGCATGGATGACGTGCTGCCGGGCCGCAGGATCGCGCCCGCAGCGGCCGCCCTGGTCGATCGCTCCCTCCCGCCGGCGCCGCCGAGTGCGTTGCGGGGCCAACGGGTGCTGGTGGTCGAGGACGAGACGCTGGTCGCGGTCGAGCTGCGCCTTGCGCTGTGCGACGCCGGCGCCGAGGTGCTGGGACCCGCGGCCTCGATCGCCGAGGCCAAGCGGCTGATCGCGGCGAGCCGTCCCACGGCAGCGATCCTCGACGTCAATCTCGGTGGCGAGAGCATCGATCCGCTGGCCGATCTGCTGATGGCGGAAGGCGTGCCGATGCTCGTGGTCACCGGCTACGACGCCCGGAAGGCCTTGCCGGAGCGGCTGCGGCATCTGCCCGTGCTGCAGAAGCCGATCGATCCGGCGACGCTGATCGATGGCGTGCACGAGCTGACCGCCCGCGCCGCCGAACCCGCCACCGATGCGAGCTGACGCCGGAAGCGGCCGCGCCGGCTTCTCGCGCCAGCTCAGCTCACGGGCTGGCTGCGGGCGAACTCGAAGTAGAGCGCGCGCGCCTGCTGATAGACATGCCCGGTCTGATAGTGGCGCTCCTCGACCCTGGTGATCGGCAGCACCTTGCCGTAGTTGCCGGTCGAGAACACCTCGTCGGCGTCCAGGATGTCCGCCTTGGTCAGCGTCGTCTCCTGGACCTCGGTGCCGGCCTCGCGCAGCAACCGGATCACGCGCTGGCGGGTGATGCCGTTGAGGAAGGTGCCGTTGCACAAAGGCGTCATGGCGACGCCGTCCTTGGCGATCCACAGGTTGGCGGTCGCGAGCTCGGCGACGTTGGCCGAGGCGTCGAGCGTAATCGCGTTGTCGAAGCCGCGCCTTGCCGCCTCGACCAAAGCGCGCTGCATGTTGGGGTAGAGGCAGCCCGCCTTGGCGTCGGTCGGCGCCGCGTCGCGCGCCGGTCGGCGGTAGCTCGAGAAGCAGCAGCTCATGCCCTTGGGCTCGGGCATGGGCGAACTGTAGACCGCGAGCGCGAAGTCGGTCGAGTCCGGCTCCGGCACGACGAAGCCGCGGCGGGCGAAGAACATCGGCCGGACGTAGAGCGCTACGTCACGGGGGAGGCGGCGCACCGCCTGGCGGCAGAGGTCGTCGACCTCCGCGGCCGCGAGGGTCGGCTCGAGCAGCATCTTGCGGGTCGAATCGATCAGCCGGGCGCAGTGCCGGTCGAGGTCAGGCGCCAGCCCGTCGAAGGCGCGGGCGCCGTCGAAGGCGAGGGATGCCATCCACATGGCATGGTCCATCGGCCCGAGCAGCTTCGGCTGCTGGTCCTCGTACCACCTGCCGTCGTGCCAGAAGATCGCCGCCGCCATCCGCCCCTCCGCCGGCCAGGGCCCTGCTTAGCAGCTCCGACGGCGGTCAGGAAGGCTGCCTACTTCGGCAGGCCGTTGATCACATAGAGGGCGCGCAGGATCTCGCTCTGCTTGGCGTTGGAGCCGAAGGCGGCGGCGAAGATCTGGTCGATCGCGCCCGAGCGGTAGAGCCTGCTTAGCGTGGTGTCGACGAGGAGGCGGAAGTCGTCGTCCCCGCGGGTGAGCGCCAGTGCATAGGGCTCGAAGGTGAACTGGCGGTCGGACACCCGAAGGTCCTCGGCCCCGCTCTCAAGCAACAGGTAGAGGAGAATCGCCCGGTCGGCGAAGTAGGCCTGGATGTCGCCCGCCTGGACCTTCGCGAGACCATCCTGGTGGCTGGGGACGGTGACCACCTCGGCATCGAGCGCCAGCCTGGCGAGCGTGTTGCGGAGCGCCTCTGCGGTCGTGGTCGCGCCGCGCACGCCGACCTTGCTGCCGGCCAGGCCCTCGAAGTCCTCGGGCCCGCCCGCGCGCAGCAGCACGCCCGCGCCGTCGATGAAGGTGAACAGCGAGAAATCGACCAACTCGCGCCAGGAAAGGGTTTGGGTGGTCGCGCCGCAAAGGATGTCGATCCGGCCGTCCTGGACCGCCTGGAACCGGTCTTCAGTCGTGACCGGGACGTACTCGAGCTTGATCTCGGCGAGGCCGAGCGCCTGCTTGACGTTGACGGCGACGGCCCGGCAGAGGTCGACCGAGTAGCCGACTGCCTCGCCGAGCTGGTTGCGGTACGAGAACGGCGCCGCGTCCTCGCGATAGCCGATCTTGAAGGTGGCGCTCTCGCGCACCCGCTCCAGCGTCTGAGCCTGCGCGCCCGCGGCGAGCAGCAGCGAGGCCGCAGCTAGGATCGGAAGGTGCCGCAGGATCATGAGTGCTTCTCCCCTCCGAGTAGTTGACCCGAAATCGTGCCGCGGCCAGCGCCGCCCGTCACGCGGGATCGAAGATCGCCACCGGCCGGAGCCGGCAAGTCACGTGCGGCCCGAGCTCCTCGTTGTAGTGAAATGCAATATCACAACGGGCCAGCCTTTACGCTCAAGCGTCCGATGCGCACCGGTCTGTCGCTTCATGCGCCAGCCCAGCCGCAGGAGCGCGGCGAGCACGCGCCGGGCCCTGGTCGCAGGCCAGCGACTCACGCGGCCGCGAACAGAGCCTCCAGCTCGCCCGTCGCCTCGCCGTGCTCGAGCCGCTCGGCCAGGACCTGCAAGGCCAAGGCCTTCGCTCTGGCGATTGGGATCTCGGCGAGCCAGCGGCCATCCGCCTCGCGCTCGATCTCGATGGTGAACCGCGTAGCCGTCGGCATCGCGCGCAGCCTCTTGAGACGCGGCGACGATAGCACGCCGGGACCACATCGCCCAGCAAGTGGTCGAACCAGCGCGGCAACCACATGAAGCTCTCGGGGACGTAGGTCACGAACAGCAGGACGCCAATCATGCTCGCGAGCAGCGGCAGCATCGGCGGGATCAGCTCGGTCATCGAGATGCTGGCGATCCGGCAGCCGACGAACAGGGAGGTGCCGACCGGCGGCGTGATCAGGCCGAAGGTCAGGTTGACCCGTCACCAGATCTCGGCGGGCGCGGTCTCGGCCATCGAGGGCGCTTGGCGAAGGCGTCGTACCAGGCGGCGAGCTTGCGGGCGGCCTCGCCGCCAGTCGTCGTCGGCGTAGCGGAAGTCGAGGTAGCCGAGCGCGCAGCCGATGGTGATCGTGCCGATGTCGACGGTCTCGCCGAAGCTCCCGGCCTCGCCCTCGAGCGCATCGAGCGCGCGGCGCGAACTTCGCCTTCTGGCCCTCGATCCACTCCGGCCAGCGGCGCTCCTCGGGCCGCAGGAAGGTCTCGTAGCGGGTCAGCACCGCGGCATCGAGGATGCCGTCGCCCTCGGCCTGGCGGCGAAGCGCCTTCCAGCGCGCCGGCCCGGCGCCGGGAAACATCTTCGGCCCGTCGTGCAGGCTGTCCAGATACTCGCAGATCACGCGCGAGTCGTAGAGCACGGGGCCGTCGTCGGTGACCAGGCAGGGGATCTTGCCGAGCGGATTGTCCCGGTTGAGGTCGGCGTCGGGCTTGACCGGCGACATCTTGCGCTCGACCAGCTCGAGCCGGTCGCGCAACCCGGTCTCGATCGCCACCGCCATGACCTTGCGCACGTAAGGCGAGGCGACGTTGTAGTGGAGCTTCATGCGGCTTGCCTCCGCTCTCCTGGCCCCGACGGCCCCGATCATCGTATCAGCGCGCAGGTCACCGCAAGCGCCGCCCCGCGCGTGATCGGCACGGCATCGTCCCATGGCTGGACGTCCCCCGATCGCGAGCGGCGTCCTGCCCTGAGCGCGCTTGCCTTCCCACCGGGCCGGGCGCAACCTCGATATAGGATTGGCCGCAGCCGAAAGTTGGAAGGACGTCGCATTATGCGCAAGCAAGTCATTGTCTTGTCGCGGCGCTCCGTCTGGCGCCGCTCGGCGCTCAGGCCGCCGACCTCGTGGTGTGGTGGGAGAAGGGGTACTACGCCCAGGAGGACGAGGCGGTCAGGGAGATCATCGCCGCCTTCGAGCAGGGCACCGGCAAGCAGGTCGAGCTCGCCTTCTATCCGCAGGCCGAGATGCTGGACCAGATCCAGGCGGCGCTCGAGGCGGGCGCAGCCGCCCGACTTCGCCTTCGGCCATTGAGCTTCCAGCTGACGTTCTCGGGATGGGCCTTCGACGATCGGCTCGTGGACCTCACGGACGCCATCGGCCACTTCTCGGACCTGTTCGATCCTGACGCGCTCGCTTGGTGGAGCTGCTCAACGCAAGACGGGGCAGAGGGCGCTCTACGCGCTGCCGATGGGGCGCGCGACCAACCACGTCCACGTCTGGAAGAGCCTCCTGGAGCAGGCGGGGTTCACCCTCGAGGACATCCCGAAGGAGTGGGATGCGTTCTGGTCGTTCTGGTGCGACCAGGTGCAGCCGGCCGTGCGCCGGGCCACGGGCCGCAACGACATCTGGGGCGTCGGGCTTGCCATGTCGGTCGAGGCCGGCGACACCGGCCATCAGTTCTTCCAGTTCGTGGCAGCCTACGAGGCGGACTACGTGACCCGCGACGGCCGGCTCGTGATCGACGAGCCGGAGATCAGGCAAAGGCTCATCGAGGCCATCGACGGCTACACGGCCATCTATCGCAAGGGCTGCACCCCACCCGATTCGATCGACCTGGGCCTCCGATCCGACAACAACAAGCAGTTCCTGGCCCAGGCGGTCGTCATGACGCCGAACGACTCGCTCTCGATCCCCAACGCGCTCAAGCGCGAGCGCCCCGAGGACTACTACAAGAACACCGCGACGATCGAATGGCCGCTCGGCCCGCGCGGCGAGGCTTTTCCGATCAGAGGCGGCTTCTGCGCTGCTCCGATCTTCAAGGACGGCGGCAACGTCGCCACCGCCAAGGAATTCGTCCGCTTCCTCGTGGCCGAGGGCTGGCTCGCCCACTATCTCGACTTCGCCGGCGAGCGCATGCTGCCGCCGATGCCGAAGCTGCTCGATGCGCCGTTCTGGCTCGACCCGAGCGACCCGCACCGCATGGCCGCGGCGATGCAGGTCGCTCGCGCCCGATGCAGCACGACTACGTCGGGGTCACGGGCGATTGGCGGCACGAGCAGGTTTGGCAGGAGCGTGTCTGGGCCGAAGGCGATCCACCGCGTCGTCACCGAGGGCATCAGCCCCGAGCAGGCGGTCGACGAGGCGATCGCCCGGATCAAGCAGATCCTGAGCGAGATAGCCATCGCCTCGGTCAGATGCCGAGCCAGCGCTGGAGCAGCGTCTCGACGGCCGGCCGCTCACGCCGGTGCAGCGTGCCGACGCGCCGGATCTGATCGCCCCATTCGAAGGTCGCAAGACGCGCCAGGCGGATCACGCAGGGTCGCGGCAGCCCGGCCGTGGCGAGGTCGCCGATCTCGATGTCGTCCGGGCGCAGGTCCTGCATGTGGCGGGCCGTGGTGATCATCGCGCCGAAGCAGGCACGGTGTGCCCGGTGGAACGCGATCGGTCGACACGACCAGGGCCGGGCGGCGCTTGGACGCGTGGCCCTCGACGAACGGGAACGGCACCGAGACGACGTCCCAGCGCCTAAAGGTCACGGAACGCCTCGTCGTCCTCCGGCGTGTCCCAATCGCGCATCGCGTGCGTCTGGATCAGCCGGAACACCAGGTCGTCGGACAGCCGCGGCTCGGCTTTGCGCAGCGTGACCGTGCTTCCCTCGACCGAAAATTCCACCTGATCGCCCGCCTTCAGCCCGAGCGCCCGGCGCACCTCCGCGGGAATCGTGGTCTGATGCTTGGTCGTCAAGCGGGTCACCGCGGACACCCGGAGTTCTCCCTGGTAAGGGGTATTACGTAAGGCGTATCTGCGCCTCGCCGCCGGCCGTGTCAAGGCTGGTCCCCCTACCCGCGCGACGGGGTCAGCTGAAAGCGTCATCCTCGAACGGATAGCGGGAGAGCAGTTCGGCGCCGGTCGCGGTGATCAGGAGCTGCTGCTCCAGCTTGACGCCCTCGGCGCCGCCCTCCTCGCCGACGTAGCTCTCGAGGCAGATCGTCATGCTCGCCTCGAGGACGCCGTCGTAGCCGCTCTGCGCGAAGTCCTCGGGGTAGTAGATCGCCGGGTACTCGTCGCATAAGCCCACGCCGTGGGCGACGACCGAGTAGCGGTTGGCGCGGTAGCGCTCCGGCAGCCGGAACGCCTGCTCGGAGAACTCGCGCAAGCCGAGGCCGGGGCGGACCAGCGCCAGGTTGTGGGCGATCTGCTCGCGCGCGAGGCGGTACAGATCGATCTGCGCGGCGCTGGCCCGGCCGCTCGCCGCAGAGCCAGGTGCGGGAGATGTCGGCGCAGTAGCCGTAGGGGCCGATCAGATCGGTGTCGAAGCCGACCAGATCGCCCGCCTCGATCGCCCGGCTGCGCGCATTCCTGGAACCAGGGATTGGTGCGCGGGCCCGAGCTCAAGAGCCGGGTCTCGATCCACTCGCCGCCGCGCCTGACGTTCTCGGCGTGGAGATGCGCCCAGAGCTCCTGCTCGCTGATGCCCGGCCGCAGCTGCGGCCTGCATCGCCGCCATCGCCGCCTCGCAGGTCGCGATCGCGCAACGCATCGCCTTGATCTCGTCGCTCTGACTTGAGCGCGCGCGCCTGCTCCATCACCTCCTGGCCGTCGTGCAGCGCGATGCCTTCGGCCTCGAGCGCCGCGACGCCGTCGCGGTCGGCCTTGTCGAGCGCGAGCCGTCGGTTGCCGCCGCCGTGGGCGCGAACGAGCGCCGCGATCTCGGCCGCCCAGAGCTCGCGCGTGCTCGGCGACCCGCGCGCCGCTGTTGAAGTAGTACCAGGCGCGGGCGGGCCGCACCTCGTCGACCAGCGCGAGGTGGTCGGACAGATGCGCGCAGCCGTGGAAGTCGAACAGGATCACCGGCCCCTCGGTCGCGACGAAGGCGTAGCGCACCGGGTTGTGCAGGCACCAGACCTGCATGTTGGCGCTGTCGGTGGCGTAGCGCAGGTTGATCGGGTCGCCGACCACGATGCCGGCGTAGTCGCGCGCCACGAGCTGGGCGCGCAGCCGCGCGAGGCGCGAGGTGCGGAGCGCCGCCAGGTCGGGCAGCTCGAGGCCGAGCGCCCGCCACTCGTCGAGCGCGAGCGCGCCCGGCCCGAGATCGCCGAACGAGCCCTGCCCGGCGCGCCGCTCGGCGGCCGCGACGATCTTGGAGCGGTAGCGGGGCAGCGTCATGCGGACCTCACCTCGTGCCGGCGGGCCGCGTGCCGCGCCGCCCCCTGCCGTCATAGCGCGGCGCACGGCGCGACGAAATGGGCCGGATCGGCGCCACCAGCGTTGCCGATTCCTCATGCCGGTGTAAGAAGGCTCGAGCCGGCAGCGAAGGAGACGAGCGGCCATGGCGAAGACGATCGGCATCCTGACCGCGGGCGGCGACAGCCCGGGCCTGAACGCCGCGATCCGCGGCGTCGGCAAGGCGGCGCTCGGCGCCTATGGCATGCACGTGATCGGCTTTCGCGACGGCTTCCGCGGCCTGATGGAGAACCGGACCACGACGCTGACGCGGGCGGAACTGTCCGGCATCCTGACCGTCGGCGGCACGATCCTCGGCACCTCGCGCGACAAGCCGCATCGCATGCCGATCGGCGGCAAGACCATGGATATGACCGAGGTCATCGTCGAGACCTACCGCAAGCACCACCTCGACGGCCTGGTGTGCCTGGGCGGCGGCGGCACCGCCAGGAACGCGTTCGGGCTGCTCGAGAAGGGCCTGAACGTGATCACCCTGCCCAAGACCATCGACAACGACGTCGCGCTGACCGACGTGAGCTTCGGCTTCGATACCGCGCTCGGCATCGCGACCGATGCGATCGACCGCCTGCACAGCACCGCCCACAGCCATCACCGCATCATCGTGGTCGAGGTGATGGGCCACAACGCCGGCTGGCTGGCGCTCGGCGCCGGGATCGCGGGCGGCGCCGACGTCATCCTGATCCCCGAGATCCCCTACGACATCGAGGCGGTGGCCGAGGCGATCCGCCAGCGCAGCCGGACCGGCAGCCGCTTCAGCATCGTCGCGGTCTCGGAGGGTGCCATGCCCAAGCAGCACGCGGCGGCGCTGCAGAAGGCCGAGGACATCCTGGCGCAGGTCAAGGGCAAGCCCAAGGAGGACAAGCGCGCCGCGACCAAGAAGACCGAGGCCAAGACCGCGGTCGCCGAGATCCGGGCGCAGCTCGGCAACCGCACGCTCGAGCTGGCGCAACAGCTCGAGGCGCTGACCGGCCTCGAAGCGCGGGTGACGATCCTCGGCCATCTGCAGCGCGGCGGCACGCCGTCGGCGGCCGACCGTCTGCTCGCGACCCGCCTCGGCACGGCCTGCGCCGCGCTGATCCACGAGAACGTGTTCGGCGTCATGGTGGCGGCGCGCGGCGACGGCGCGGAGCCGGTGCCGCTCGCCGAGGTGGTCAGCAAGCGCAAGAGCGTGCCGCTCGACCACCCCTGGATCCGCACCGCGCGCGACATCGGCGTCTGCCTCGGCGACGGCTGACGCCTGACCGGAATAGCCGGGCTACGAGACCGAGGCAGGGTGCCGGGCGCGCCGGGATCGGGTTTGGCGGAGCAGGTCAGCGATCAGCTGGCAGAGAGCTGCGATTTCGGTGGGATCCAGATGCGGCGGTTTGAGGCCGTGCGCGACGGCGTTGCGCAGCTCCAGCGCTTCCCAAAGGCGCTGGTACTGTTCGCGTGTGATCACGGCCCTCGTGACGAGCAGCCTTAGAAGGTAGGGAGCGTCCTCGCGCTCGAGATCGAGACGCTCCTTCTCGGCCAGCAGACGCAGCGTCGCCTCGGCGGCAGACCACGCCAGGAGCAGAGCGGCCTCCGGGTAGCCGAGGCCCAAAATCGCACCGGCCTGCCGGAGGCTCGTCCGCAACATCCTCGACGTTCCACGGCCGTAGTTCCTGGCAGACCCGGTTCCGGCTTCAGAAGAACGAGCTCGAATCGCCAGCCGGGTTGTTCGCGCACGATCTTGGCGAGCTTTTGCAACTCGGGATCGCTCGAGAGATCCCCGGGGCTTCACCTCGACCACCACTGCGTCGTCGGACTTGCGCGCCACCAGATCAGGCCGAAAGCGCGCCAGAGGTTCCGGTAACTGCCCGGGTTCCGGTCCCGACGGTGACCTGATACCCTCGATCCTGGTATTCTTGGGCAAGCTCCTGAACGCGCCGCGCCGCTGCGGTAAGTGTGCGACGTCTGCATTACGTTACGACCTCCTGGTCGGGTGCCTCCTCGACGAGGACGTGCAGGAACTCTCCACCTCGATCCAAGGCATCCAAGAGCAGAGGCAACGGAGTCTCGATCCGTCATTATACGACCTAGATCCCGTTTTCTCATCCTAATGTCGCTAATCTGACCGTCATCTTGGAAACACCACGCCTTTCAAGGCGTCGAGCACTGGCTTTGCCAGATTATCCAGGTCGACAGCCACGCTGACGAACACATGCGTGACGTTTACCCGGATCGGGCCGACCGCGGGCAGCTCGCCCGCAGGCCAACGAGACATGGCGCTCCGCCTGAGCTCGTCAACCCAAGCGCGGCGTCGCGCCCGTCTACGAGTCTGCTGCGAGACCGGTGGACCTTTCATGACAAACTCGAATGGCAGCATGGGGATGGCCTTCGACGGCCAATCTCACCTGCATTCAGCGCGGTCGGCTCGGCCTCGTAGCGCTGGCGGGCGGCATCGTCCGGCGGGTAGAGGCCGAAGATGCTCTGGCCGGCCTGGACCTCGCCGAGGATCCAGGCCTCGAGGCGCTCCTGCGCGGCGGCGTCGCGCGCGACCTCGTCGGCCAGGTGCCGGGGGATGACGACCACGCCCTCGGCGTCGCCGACCAGCACGTCGCCCGGGTAGACCGCGACCTCGCCGCAGCCGATCGGCAGGTTCAGGTCGACCGCATGGTGCAGGCCGAAGCTCGCCGGCGCGGCCGCGCCCCGGGCGTAGACCGGGAAGGCGAGCGGCAGGATCTGCGGGGTGTCGCGCATGGCGCCGTCGGTCACCACGCCGGCGACGCCGCGCTGCATCAGGCGCGCGATCAGGATGTCGCCGAGCGTGCCGGCGCCGGCCTTGCCGCGGCCGTCGATCACCAGCACCGCGCCGGCCGGGCATTCCTCGATCGCGCGCCGCTGCGGGTAGTCGCGCGCGGCGAACATGCCCGGGTGGTCGAGGTCCTCGCGCGCCGGGATCATCCTGAGCGTATAGGCCTCGCCGACCATCACCGGCGCGTCCGGGGTGAGGCGCCGGACCGCCTGCATGAACGTGTTGCGCAGGCCGCGCTTGAACAGCTGGGTCGTCAGTGTCGCCGTGCTCGCCTGGGTCAGGAGCCGCCTCGTGTCCTCGGACAAGCCGCTCATCCTTGCCTCCCTTGTTGGCCGGAGCGAGCCAGGCAATCATGCCGGCAAGAGAACAGCAAGGAGGGCTGGCGATGAGGATCACCGCGCTCGAGACGATCCAGGTCCCGGAGTACAGCAACCTGGTCTGGGTCGAGCTGCGGACCGACGAGGGCCTCATCGGCCTCGGCGAGACCTTCCGCAATCCCGAGGCCACGGTCGCCTATCTGCACGAGACCTGCGCGCCCTATCTGCTGGGCAAGGACCCGCTGCAGATCGAGCGTCACGCCAGGGCGCTGATGGCGGAGGTCGGCAACCACTTCGCCGGCTATCCCAGTCGCAGCATCGAGCTGCGCGGCAATTCCGCGGTCGACCTGGCGCTCTGGGACCTGTTCGGCAAGGCGGCCGGGCTGCCGCTCTACCAGCTCCTGGGCGGCCTCAGCCGCGACCGGATCCGGATCTACAACACCTGCGCCAGCGCCGCCTACAACCGCACGGCCCGCACCGATTCCAACACCCTCCTGGTGCGGCCCGGGCGAGCGGCCGGGCGCCGCCGATCCCGAGGACGATCTGACCGCCCAGCACCAGCGGCCGGGCGAGCTCGCCCGATCGCTCCTCGACGAGGGCACCCGCGCGATGAAGATCTGGCCGTTCGACGCCTACGCGTTGGCCTCGGCCGGCCAGCACCTCGCGGCCGAGGATCTCGGCCGCGCGGTCCGCCTGATCGAGGCGATCCGCGCCGCCGTCGGCGACCGGATCGACGTCATGCTCGAGTACCACGGCCTCTGGCAGCTGCCGGCCGCGCTGCAGATCGCCGCAGCACTCGCCGACTACGGCATCTACTGGCACGAGGACCCGGTCGCGATGCACCAGCTCGACGACCTCGCGCGCTACAAGGAGCGGGTCGAGGGCCGGGTCGCGGGCAGCGAGAACCTCGGCACCACGACCTGGTACCGCGAGGCCTTCGGCCGTGGCGCGGTCGACGTCGCCCACTTCGACATGGCCTGGATCGGCGGCCTGACCGAGGGCCGCAAGATCGCGGCGCTGGCCGAAGCGTTCGACCGGCCGATCGCGCCCCATGACTGCACCGGGCCGGTGACGCTCATCGCCAACCTGCACCTGACGCTCGCCGCCCCGAACGCCCTGATCCTCGAGACCGTGCGCAGCTACATCAAGGGCTTCTACCGGGACCTCGTGACCACGCTGCCGCGGATCGAGAGCGGCTACGCCTATCCGATGACCGGCCCCGGCCTCGGCACCGCGCTCAACCCCGACCTGCGCCGCCGGCCCGGACGCCACCATCCGGCGCAGCGCCGCTCGACGGGTGACGGGATCGGCTGCGGACAGCTGTCGCCGGATCGCCGGCCGGTTCACAGCGCCGGCGCGCTGGCTAAGCTGCGGCGAGACGGTGAGGAACGGCGGCGACGACGCGTCGGCCGCGGCGCGCCCGCCCGTAGCGCCGCTCCATCGCGGTGGTAGCCCAGGTCTCGTCGATGAACACCAGCCGCTCCGGGCTCAGCGCCCCCTGCTGTTCGCGCCAGGCGCGCCGCGCGGCGGCGACGTCCGGGCGGTCCTGCTCGGCGGCGTGCGCGGTCTTTTTTTCGCGTCAGCCCGCAGGCCTTGAGGAACCGGCTGATCGCCGACGGGCTGACCGCGATGCCCTCGGCCGCCAGCCGGGTCTTCAGTTCCGCGATCGTGCTGTCGGGCGTCGCCGCCAGCAGCGCGTGGACCAGCTCGGCGTGGTCGGCGAGCTTGGCGCGCCGGCCGCCGCCGGCCGGTTCAGGCTCGAGCGTGCCCTTCTGGTGCCAGCGCTGCAAAAGCTTGACCACGCAGCTCGGGCTGACGTCGAACGTCGCGGCGGTCGCTCGTCGCGAGGCGCCAGCCTCGACCGCGCGCACCATCCGTCGCGCGGCTCGGGGGCCGGATGGGAGAGCGGCGGATGGTTCGGATGACCGGCGGCGAGGCGCTGGTGCGCGCCGTGGTGGCGCATGGCGTGGACACGCTCTTCGTCCTGCCGGGCGTGCAGAACGACCCGTTCTTCAGCGCGCTCTACGACATGGCCGAGCGCCTGCGGGTGATCGTGACCCGGCACGAGCAGGCGGCCGGCTACATGGCCTACGGCTACGCCGCGGCGAGCGGCCGGCCGGGCGCCTATTGCGTCGTGCCGGGGCCGGGCTTCCTCAACACCACGGCAGCGCTCGCCACCGCCTATGGCGCCAGCGCGCCGGTGCTTGTGCCTCTCCGGCCAGATCCCGTCCCGCTACATCGGCCGCGGCGTCGGCCTGCTGCACGAGATCCCGGACCAGCTCGGGATCATGCAGCGGCTGACCAAGTGGGCCGCGCGGATCGAGGCGCCCCAGGACGCCGCCCGCCTGGTCGCAGAGGCGTTCGCGCAGATGGCGACCGGCCGGCCACGCCCGGTGGCGCTCGAGATGCCGATGGACGTGATGGCGCAGGAAGCCTGGCTCGCGGCCGAGCCGGCCGAGGCCGTCCCGGTGCCCAGCCCGAGCCCGACCCCGAGGCGCTCGAGCGGGCGGCAGCGCTGCTCAACGACGCCAGGCGGCCGATGATCTTCGTCGGCGGCGGGGCGCAGGGGGCGAGCCCGGAGGTGCGCGAGCTGGCGGAGCGCCTCGGCGCGCCGGTGGTCGCGGGCTGGATGGGCCAGGGCGTGATGGACGGCCGCTCCGAGCTCAGCCTCAACATCACCGCCGCGCACCGCCTCTGGACCGAGGTCGACGTGGCGCTCGCGGTCGGCTCGCGCTTCCAGCGCGTGCAGATGGACTGGGGGCTGGACGAGGCGCTCAAGGTGATCCGGATCGACCTCGATCCCTCCGAGATCGCCCGCCACGCGCGGCCCGAGGTGGCGCTGCTGGCCGACGCCGGCACGGCGCTCCGCGCGCTGCTGCCGCAGATCCGCGCCACCGAGCGCGCGGCCTGGCGTGCCCGCGTCGCCGAGACCAGAGCCGAGGTGCAGGCCCTGTTGCGCCGCGAGCTGGCGCCGCAGCTGGGCTTCATCGATGCGATCCGGGGCGCGCTGCCCGAGGACGGCATCCTGGTCGAGGACCTGACCCAGATCGGCTACGTCGCGCGCCTCGCCTTCCCGGTCCACGGGCCCGCCAGTACCTCACCAGCGGCTATCAGGGCACGCTCGGCCTCTCCTACCCGACCGCGCTCGGCGCCAAGGTCGCCTGCCCCGAGCGCGCGGTGGTCGCGCTCGCCGGCGACGGCGGCTTCATGTACAACGTCCAGGAGCTCGCGACCGCGGCGCAATACGGCATCAACGTCGTCGCCGTGGTCTTCAACGACAACGCCTACGGCAACGTCAAGCGCATCCAGCGCGAGCTCTACGGCAACCGCGTGATCGCGAGCGACCTCACAACCCCGATTTCGTCCGCCTCGCCGAGAGCTTCGGCATTTTCTCCCAGCGGCGACCAGCCCCGACGAGCTGCCGCCGCCCTCGAACGGGCCTTCGCCCGCGACGAGCCCGCCCTGATCGAGGTCCCGGTCGGCGAGCTGCCCGGCCCCTGGCCCACATCATCCTGCCGCGCGTCCGCGGCTGATCACCGCTACCGCTCCGCAACATATCCTGGCGGGCAATAAAAGGTTGCCGACACCTTTTCTTCCTTGATGACACCCTTTTCTTCCTCGACGATTTTGTACCCCAGAGCGTCGTCCAGACGAACGGATGAAGGAGGAGTGCTGAAGATGCAGATCGTGATCCCTGACCTCTATGCTTCGGCGCCGGCCGGACTGTCTTTTGCTCCAACGATGCATATCCACGCCTTTCTGCTGCGACGCAGGCACGGCAACCTGCTCGTCTTCAGCGCTGGCACCGTCGCAGACGATGCTCGAGCGATCGAGGATCTCGGCGGGATCTCGCGCCATTACGTCAATCACTGGCACGAAGCGGCGTTCGGAGGCGGCGAGCGGGTTGCCAGCACGTTCGGGGCCCCGCTGTTCTGCCACGAGAACGAGCGCGCATCGGTGACGGAGACGACCAAGGTTGCCGGGACCTTTTCTTCGCGCCACATGCAGGGCGACGACTTCGAGGTGATTCCGATCCCCGGGCACACGAGCGGCGCGACGGCGTATCTGTGGGACAGCGGCGAGCATCGCTGCCTGTTCACCGGTGACACCCTCTACCTGAGCGAAGGCGAATGGGTCGCGGCGGTCCTCGAGTCGAGCGATCGCGCCGCCTATGTCGAGAGCCTCGAGCTCATCAAACAGCTCGATTTCGACATGCTCGTCCCCTGGTTGGCCACCGCCGGCCAAGCCATCCACACCGTCACCGACAAGGCGGATGCAGGGCGCCGCATCGACGCGGTTCTCGAGCGTCTACGCCGCGGCGACGATCACTGATCTGGAGGAGAGGTTCTTCAATCGGGCAAGGGGGTTGCTGTGTCGCTGCCGGGGTGATGGTTCTTTCCGGGCTCGAAGCGCCAGCATGATGGCCGAAGGCGAGCCCGATCGATATGTCGGACGGGGTTGCATGCCGCCACGCGATCTCGGCACGCGTCCCCGGCAGGGGCGGCGCGGTGGTCGCTCAGACGCTCACTCATAGAAATGGTTCCAGACACCTGCCGCGCGTGCGCGGCTGAGCGCCTGCCGCTGCATCGGCAACGGGGCGGTGCTCCACTGGCGCTCGAGGCGGAGGAATCCCTTCCGCCGTCGCGATCGGTTAAACACCTGATTGCAAGGCCTCGTCCCACCAAGCAACAGCCGATCCTGATGATAAACGTTCTCGAATTGTCTGTCGCATCAGCTCATGGCACGTCTTCAGATTTATCCGCATTGAGGCGAATCTATTCTGGTCATGCGACAGGGGTGACGCAGGAGTGGCGCATCGAGAGCACAGAAGTGACGCAGGTTCTGCTTCAATGCCTGCGAACTCAAGCACATCAGCATCAAGCAGATCGAGCGACTTTACGATGAATTCAGGCGACCGTGGATTTCCGAGGCGCGCCGGTCGCTGACGCGGTCAACCGCTTGATCGAAATCTGGAGGGCTGACTGGAGGATCAATGCATCACATGCGACACTTCCGTGCGCTCGCTGCCCGGAGCCCTCCCCCCGGAACTCGACGAACCGCATGTGACGCCACGCGAACCCGCCGGACGTGCCATGAGCACCTGGTCGAGGTGCTCTGGAGCGAGGACGACGAGGGCTGCATCGCGGTCGTACCCGACCTGCCGGGGTGCTCGGCTTCGGCACGACGCCGGAGGCCGCGGTCCATGAGATCGGCGACGCCACCCTGGCCTGGTTCGCCGCCTGCCGCGCCAGCGGCGAACCGATCCCCGAGCCCACGACCAAGGCCCGCCGCGCGGCCTGATGCTAATTCGAGCGAAGTGCCGCGATTAGAGGCCCTGCTGTCTGTCCCACATCATCACGAATGTCCGGCGTCAAAGAGTGCCGGCCGAGTAAAAGAAATGATCTGCCTTTGACGAACTCGAGCAGCATGCTCTCACGTACTGCTGTCGGCGTATCGTCAATTCGACGTTGAATAGCCGTCGTGCCGAATGCCTATCTGTAAGTTGGAGAGAAACTTTTCTGCTCCGAACACCATAAATTCTAAACCAGCCCATATCGCTAGTCTTATTGTTTCCTCCAGAGTCTGACGTTCTATTTCCGAGGACCCTTTGCAATATAGGGAAGACCCGGGTTATCAGCATCCTTAGCTGACTGTGAAATTGGATCAGCGATCATCGTGCGCATCGATTGGAAAAAACCAGGATGCACAGACATGGACAGCAGCATGTTTTCTTCAGCCATCTTGTGTAAGGAAAATTTGATCTCGTGTTCGCTCAATTGAAGTCGTCGACCTAACAACTAGAATCTTCTTAGCGGCTCTTTGATAAGAGAGGTGTTTCCGCCAAAATTCTTTAGGCCTATCCGGCGTGCACCCGGTCGCATATTCGCGTACAAATTGATGATTATTTGATCGATAATTACCAAGCGTAGCGTACTCGCGAACCGTTCGGACGATCGAGCGTGCCGAATATCGCCGCCCGCAGCTGATCAGATGCACTGATGGCGGATTAACATGTCAGTAATGCGTGAAACTACGGAATCAAAAAGGTGGTGACATGAACTGACCGCTGTGCGGCGAGATCTTGCATGATCCACGGCACTCGAGATCCGCAATGAATCACAGGAAACAGTATTCTCAACAGCATTTCGTACATAGTATCGACAATAACTAGCTCTCCACAAGGCTCAGGCTGCTTGACTCCGGCGGCGGGATCGGGCGAGAGTGAACGAAGCAGGAACATCGTGGGGAAGGCGCCATGGCCGACGAGCTGCTGAAGGATCTGCCGGGCGATCTGCCGAGCTTCCTGAAGCGCTTCGGCACGGACGCGAAGTGCCGGGCGTATCTGGTGCGGGCGCGTTGGCCCGCGGGTTTCCGCTGCACGGGCTGCGGGCATGAGAAGGCCTGGAGCCACAGGAAGCGCCTGATCGAGGAGTGCACGGCCTGTGGCAGGCAGCACTCGATTCTGGCCGGTACCATCTTCGAGCAGACCAAGACCGGGCTCGCCAAGTGGTTCCTCGCCATCTACCTGGTGACCTCGAGCAAGGGCGGCATCTCGGCGATGGAGCTCAAGCGCCAGATGGGCTTCGGCAGCTACCAGACCGCCTGGAGCTGGCTGCACAAGATCCGCCGCGCCATGGTGCGCCCGGAGCGGGCGCCGCTGGCGGCGCGGGTCGAGGCCGACGAGACCTATGTCGGCGGCCCGGGCCCGGCCGGTCCGGCCGCGGCGCGGCCGGCAAGACCAGGGTCGCGGGCGCCGTCGAGAGCGGTCGAGGCCAAGCCCGCGGGCGCCGCCTGGGCCGGCTGCGTCTGGCCGTGGTGGCCGATGTCTCGGCCCGCAGCCTCGAAGGCTTCCTCGCCGCCAACCTCGCCCGGCCCGCGACCGTGGCCACCGACGGCTGGTCCGGCTATGCCGGCCTCGCCGCCAAGGGCTACGGCCACGAGCCGCTCAATCTCAGCGCCAGCTGGGCGACGCGGCGCTCCGCCTGCCGGCGATCCACCTGGTGTTCGGCCTGGCCAAGCGCTGGCTGCTCGGCACCCACCACGGCGCCGTCTCCAAGAAGCACCTGCCGGCCTATCTCGACGAGTTCGTCTTCCGCTTCAACCGCCGCACCGCCAAGACCCTCAGCCACCGCTTCGCCCGCGTCATCCTGCAAGCCGTCCTGACCCACCCCACCCCCTACCGCGGCCTCGTCGCCACGGCGCTACCTGATGGTCACGGAGAGCTAGTTCGAGCAATATAATCTGACAGCCGGACGAGACGGTTTGGCTCGGACCTCGGTGTCGAAAATGTCTCGTCGACTCTGGTCATGGGGAGTCACTGATAGTGGTGACGCGCTGTTACGAATGCACGTCCTGTGAGACTGTCAGGATTCTGCAGCTGGCCTTCGGACCATTAGTGCTTGTCACAGAGAACGCGAGCCTAATTGGATCCGCTGGTACACTTGCATGGGTTTCGCTGTCGGCTGCCGGGCGATATTGGTGGCCTCGTGCTCTTTATGTCGCCCCTGACTTGACCGGGTGCACAGGTAGAAACGGTGAACTGGAACGCCGCCCTTCGCGCTGTCCAGCAGGTAGCGCATCAAAGCTCGACCGGATCGAGGTCGAGCTCGGCGATCGGCGGAAACTCCTCGTCGAGCGGTGGCAGCGCCGCCAGCACCTCGAGCAGCGACAAAGGCTTCACGGGCTCGTTCACCAGCCGCTTTCCCGATGTGGCCGCTCAGCCGAGCGCGTGGTCGTGGGCCTGGTTCGCCGGCTGGAGCGGCAGGCCCTTGGTCTCCAGGGTGTCGAGGTCGAGGACCCGGGACGCGTGGTCGATGTCCAGGCCCACGGGCCGGCCTTCGGCGTCGAGGTCGAGGCGGACGTCGACGGCGATCTCGCGGGTGTCGACGCTCGGCCGCTCCTGGAACTCGACGTAGAGCGAGTCGGTATCGGCATAGTAGTGCAGCTTCACGTCGGCTCCTCCTCGAAGTCGCGGTCGGGAAACGCGTTGTGCACGGTGATCCCGTCCGCCAGCGTGATCACCCGCAACGCCCGTCCGCCCAATTCGTCAACATAGCCCCAATAGCGGATTTTGCCATCGGGTTGCAGCTCGCGGCGGACCGGGCGGGCGATGATCCGGGCACACCATTCCGGCCGGATGTACGGGCGCTTGCGCAGGACCTGCTCGTCGAAGTAGCGCGTCGTTTTCATGGTCGGGCTGCCGAGCGAGCGCCGGAAGAAGAGCTGCAACTCGCCGCCTTGCTGCCGTAGGCCGCCCGGCCGGCGCACTCAGAACGCGACCTGGTCGCCGCCTTTGAGGGCGAGCATGGCGCGGGCTTCGGCCGGGGTCGCGACCTCGAGGGAGAGGGCTTCGAGGATGGTGCGGATGCGGCTGACCTGCTCGGCGTTGCTCTTGGCGAGCTCGCCCTTGCCGACGTAGATCGAGTCCTCGAGGCCGACCCGGACGTTGGCGCCCATCGTGGCGCCCATCGTGCAGAGCGGGATCTGGTGGCGGCCGGCGGCGAGGATCGACCAGTGGTAGCCGTCGCCGAACAGCTTGTCGGCGATCCGGCGCATGTGGAGGAGGTTCTCCGGATCGGCGCCGATGCCGCCCAGGATGCCGAAGATGGTCTGGACGAAAAGCGGCGGCTTGACCAGGCCGCGCTCGAGGAAATGGGCGAGGTTGTAGAGGTGGCCGACGTCGTAGCACTCGAACTCGAAGCGCGTGCCGCAGCCCTCGCCGAGCTCCTTGATGATGCGCTCGATGTCCTTGTAGGTGTTGCGGAAGATGAAGTCGCGCGAGGCCTCGAGGTGCTGGCGCTCCCAGTCGTGCTTGAACTCCTTGTAGCGGCTCAGCATCGGGAACAGGCCGAAGTTCATCGAGCCCATGTTGAGCGAGGTCATCTCGGGCTTGGCGCGCAAGCGGCGCCGCGAGGCGCTCCTCCAGGCTCATGCCGTGGCCGCCGCCGGTCGTGATGTTGACGACCGCCTCGCACGACCTGCTTGATCCGCGGCAGGAACTGCATGAACACGGAAGGGTCCGGCGTCGGCCGGCCGGTCTCGGGATCGCGCGCGTGGAGATGGATGATCGCAGCGCCCGCCTCGGCCGCGCCGATCGCCCCTTCGGCGATCTCGGACGGCGTGATCGGCAGATAGGGCGTCATGGTCGGCGTGTGGATCGAGCCGGTGACGGCACAGGTGATGATGACCTTGCGGCCTTGAGCCATGGCTGCCTCCAGCTTGCCGGAATGTCACGTCAGCATCCGCGATCGTCGTTCGACGCCGGCCCGGTCGGCCCGGCGGTGTCCGCCCCGGCCCGGGTCACCGGCTCGCTGCGGCATTAAGACGGGCGACCCGCCGAGCTGTCAATTGGATCGCCGCCGTTTGCGCGGGCGCGCCTCGGTAGGTCGCGGGCGGCCAAAGTGGGCGCGCGCTTGGCGTCCCGACTGACGGGCCCGCCCGGCCGGGATACCGTGCGGCGTCGGCCCCGCGGGTCCTGGCGCCGGCAGGGGGGCTGCATGGTGGAGCACCGTGGCATGGGACGAGAACCGCTGATCATTGGCCGATTGCGGCGACATCGCCGGGCAGGCGCGGGGTAATACCAGCCTCACTATCTTCCGATCGTCTCGTCGCGCCTCATCACCCCCACCCCAACCCTCCCCCATCAAGGGCGCCGGTAGCGCGCCTGCGCCCAGCCGTAGCTCCGCTTGAGCGTGCCGAACACCGGCTCGACCGCCGCCCGCAGCGGAGACGATCAACCGGTTGCGCCGGCGCTGGCGCGCCGACAACGCCCGGTTCTTGTGCGGCCGGTGCATGATCCGGTCCTTGATCCCGGCGGCCTTGAGACGGCGGCGGCGCGCCTGGGTGTCGTACGCCTTGTCGGCGTAGACCGCGCGCTCGTCGCCCGCGATCAGGTCGTCGGCGACGGCGGTCTCGTTGAAGTTGCAGGGCGTCAGCCGCGCCCGGCGGATCAGCCGCGAGCCCTGGTCGACGCCGACTGCGCCTTGTAGCCGAAAGCTTGCAGGTCGCGTCGCGGCTCCAGCGCGCGTCCGGGTCGGCCGGGCTCTCGAGCCTGGCGCAGGGCCGCGGCGGGCGGACCTGGGCGGCGACCAGCGAGGCGTCGACCAGCGTGCCCTGCTTGACCATCAGCCGCGGCCGTCGAGCTGCCGCTCGACCGCGGCGAACAGCTCTCCGGCCAGGTCGCGCGCGGCGAGCTGCTGGCGGAAGCGCCACAGCGTCGCGTGGTCCGGCACCGGCTGGTCGAGCGCGAGGCCGACGAAGCGGCGGAACGACCGGCGGTCGGCGAGCGCCTCCTCGAGCCCCGGGTCGGACAGCGAGTACCACTGCTGCAGCAGCAGGGCCTTGACCATCAGCAGCGGCGGATAGCTCGGCCGCCCGGTCGGCGCGGCGTAGATCGGCGCGACCACCGCCGCGAGCGCCGCCCAGTCGATCAGGCAATCGATCCGCTCGAGCCGCGCATTGGCGCCCGACGCCTGCCGCCACCAACCCGTCCGCCAAACTCAGCTGACCGGCCTGCCGATGCATCCTGATCTCCCCACCACCAACATCTGGTGCTCCAACAACCACATCCCCACCACTTATGCAAAGGTTTCCCATCAAGGGGGAGGGGGCAGTCTGTTGGCCGGCCGCCATCGTCTCCCTCCCCCCTTGCGGGGGAGGGCCGGGGTGGGGGGACGGTCAGGACTTTGTGGGACGAGTAAGGCGTTCCCGGCTCGGTCATGCGACGTTCAGCTACCCTGGGTTACTTCGGATGACGGTACTGGCGGACGCGGCCGATTGAGCGGGGAGGGCCGGCGCCTGATCAGCACGAACTCATAGGGGCCGAAGATGACGGCGGGCAGGCTGCCGCGCGAGGAGGCGAGGCCGCAGAACGACGTTGTCGGCGGCGATCCGAGCGCCCTCAGGGACGCTGCCGAGCCGGTCGGCGATGATCGCCCGCTGGGGCGAGCGTCAGCCGAGCGCCGCCGCGCTCTCGCGCAGTACATCCGGGCTTTGCGCGCCCTCAGCCGGGACGCGCCGGCGCCACCCAAAGGCTGAGCGCGCGCAGCCCGTCAGGGGCGCAGCAGGTCGCCGAAGCTCTCGCCGAGGTTGGCGGCGAGCCCGGCGTCGATGTCGTCGACCAGGTCGCGCACGAGCTCGTAGCCGATCCGCTGGCGCTCGGCGTAGCCGATGTCCTCGGGCAACACCCGGCTGCGGGTCGCCGTGGTGCTGATCGAGGCGCCGGTCGGGTCGCCGGTGGCATCGAGGCGGTCGATCCGCACCTTGAGGCGGCCCTCGAGGCGGGCCGAGGGCTCGGTGGTGAAGTAGCCGCGGACCCCGGTCTGCGGCGCCAGCGCCTCTTCCTGGACCGCGGCGTCGACGATCACCGCCTGCAGCCCGCCTGGCCCGCCGGCCGCCTGCAGGCGCTGCTCGAGCAGCGCGCGGGTCGCGGCTTCCGGGGTCAGCACGAGCGTGTGGTCGACGAACGGCGGCCGGCCCGCCGGCCGATAGGCGCTCTGCACGCTGACGCTGTCGACCGCGAAGCGCAGCGGCGGGCGGCCGCTGAAGTCGAGCGGCGGCGGCTCGAAGGTCTGGTAGTCGCCGGCGCAGGCCACGAGCAGCATCACGAGGAGGAGCGCAGCCAGCGCCCGCAGCGGTCGCGCGCGCGGGATCATCAGTGCGGACCGCCGTGGAGGCGGGCGAGCTCCGCCTCGTCGAAGCGGTAGGCCGCCTTGCAGAACTCGCAGGTGACGACGAGCTGCCCGTCCGCCTCCTTCATGTCCTCGAGGTCCGCCGGCGGAAAGCGCCGCAGCACGAGCTCGACCCGCTCGCGCGAGCAGCGGCAGCCGAAGCTCAGGTCGAGCGGCTGGAAGACGCGCACGCCCTCGTCGTGGAACAGGCGCAGCAGCAGGCGCTCGGGTGCCAGATGCGGATCGACCAGCTCGCCTTCGGTCGCGGTGCCGAGCAGCAGCATGGTGCGGCGCCAGTCCTCCTCCATCCGCTCCTCACCACCCTCCGCGACCTGCTCCGGCAGGCGCTGCACCATGATCCCGCCGGCGCGCCAGCGCCGGGCGCTCTGGTCCTCGACCCGCTCGACCGCGATCTTGAGCCCGGTCTTGAGCTGCTCGCTCTGGCGGAAGTAGGCCTGCATGCACTCGGTGAGCGTGTTGCCGGTCAGCTCGACGATGCCCTGGTAGGTCTGGCCCGCCTCGCTCTGGTCGACGGTCAGCGCCAGCTGGCCGTCGCCGAGCAGGTCGCGGACGGTCGCCTGCGGCGCGGCGGCGACCCGGGCGGCGTCGAACTTGGCGTAGCCGCGCATCGCGCCGTCGTTGGTGCAGTCGGCGATCATCAGCGAGACCGGGCCGGCGCTGCGCACCTGCAGGCTGAAGGTGCCCTGGAACTTGAGCCCGCCGGCGAGCGTCGCGGCGAGCACGAACAGCTCGCCGAGCAGCCGGCTGACCGGCTCGGGGTAGTCGTGCCGGGTCAGCACCCGGTCGACCAGCGCGCCCAGCCGGACCAGCCGGCCGCGCAGGGCCGACTGCTCGAGCTGGAAGGGGCGCAGCAGGTTGTCGCCGATCAGGCTCGCGGTCATCGCATCGAGATCGTCGCGCCGGGCAGCATGTCAACCGAGGCACCAGGCGAGGATGCCCTTTTGCGCGTGCAGGCGGTTCTCGGCCTGCTCGAACACCACCGAGCGCGGGCCGTCGATCACCGCGGCGGTGACCTCCTCGCCGCGATGCGCCGGCAGGCAGTGCATGAACAAGGCACCGGCCTCGGCCGCGTCCATCAGGTCGTCGTCGACCCGGTAGGCCGCCAGCAGGCGGCGCCGGCGCTCGGGCTCGCTGTCGCCCATCGACACCCAGACGTCGGTCATCACCGCCTCGGCGCCGCTCACCGCCTCGCGCGGCTCCGCGAACAGCTGCACCCGCGCCTGGCGCTCCGCCGCCCAGGCCAGCACCTCGGGGTTGGGCGCGAGCTCCGGCGGGCAGGCGAGGCGGAGCTTGAAGTCGAAGCGCTGCGCCGCATGGATCCAGGAGGTGGCGACGTTGTTGCCGTCGCCGGTCCAGGCCAGCGTGCGGTCGCGGATCGGCCCGCGATGGGCCTCGAAGGTCATCACGTCGGCCATGATCTGGCAGGGGTGCGAGCGGTCGGTGAGGCCGTTGATCACCGGCACGGTCGCGGCCTCGGCCAGCTCGACGAGCTTGGCGTGATGGTCGGTGCGGATCATGATCGCGTCGACGTAGCGCGAGAGCACGCGCGCGGTATCGGCGATGGTCTCGCCGCGGCCGAGCTGCATGTCCTTGGCGTTCAAGACCACCGCGTCGCCGCCGAGCGCCTTGATCGCGAGCTCGAACGAGACCCGCGTCCGGGTCGAGGGCCGGTCGAAGATCATCGCCACGGCCTTGCCTGCGAAGCGCGGGCGCGCCGGAGCGGCGCCGTTGCCCTTGAGCTCGCCGGCGAGGTCGAGGATCGCGCGCAGCGTGCCGCCGTCGAGCGCGTCGAGGTCGAGGAAATGCCGCGGTCCGCTCACTGCGCCGCCTCCTGCCCGGCGTACTCCTGGCAGACCTCCTCGAGCGTGGCGAGCGCCTGCTCGATCTCCGCCGGCCCGATGATGAGCGGCGGCAGCAGCCGCACGACGTTGTCGCCGGCCGGGACGGTGAGCAGGCCGCGCGCCATCAGCTTGGCGCTGACCTCGGCATTGGGCGGCGCGCAGACCAGGCCGAGAAGCAGGCCCTGTCCGCGGACGCCCAGGATCACGCCTGGAAAGGCCGCGGCCAGCTGCTCGAGCTGGTGCCGCAGCCGCTTGGCCAGCTCATCGACGCGCGCAAGGAAGCCGTCCTCCAGCAGGACGTCGAGCACGGCGTTGCCGCAGACGCAGGCCAGCGGATTGCCGCCGAAGGTCGAGCCGTGCGAGCCCGTGGTCATCCCGGACGCCGCGCGCGCGGTCGCGAGGCAAGCACCGACCGGAAAGCCGCCGCCCAGCCCCTTGGCGAGCGTCATGACGTCGGGCGTGACGCCGCTCCACTGATAGGCGAACAGGCGGCCGCTGCGGCCCATCCCGGTCTGCACCTCGTCGAAGATCAGCAACAGGTCGTGCTCGTCGGCGAGCCGCCGCAGCTCCGCGAGGAAGCCCGCCTCGGCCGGCCGGATGCCGCCTTCGCCCTGGATCGGCTCGATCAGGATCGCCGCGGTGTGCTCGCCGATCGCGGCCTCGACCCGCGCGAGGTCGCCGAGCGGCACCTGGTCGAAGCCCGGCAGCTCCGGGCGAAAGCCCTCGAGGTGCTTGTCCTGCCCCCCGGCCGAGATGGTCGCGATCGTGCGGCCGTGGAACGCGCCCTCGAAGGTGATGATGCGGAAGCGCTCCGGCTGGCCACGCTGGAACTGGAAGCGCCTGGCCATCTTGATCGCGCACTCGAGCGCCTCGGCGCCGGAGTTGCCGAAGAACACGGTATCGGCGAAGGACTGCGCGACCAGCCGTTCCGCGAGCTGCTCCTGGGCCTCGACGCCGTACAGGTTCGAGCAGTGCCAGAGTTTCTCGGCCTGCCCCTTGAGCGCTGCCACGAGATGCGGGTGGGCGTGGCCCAGCAGGGTCACCGCGATGCCGCTGCCGAAGTCGAGATAGCGTCGCCCCGCGCGATCGAACAGATACGCCCCCTCGCCGCGCTCGAAGGCGACGGCGGCGCGCTTGTAAACCGGCAATAGGGGCGACATGGGTGCGTTCGACATCGGAGGTTCGCTTCGCTGGTCTGGGCGTGGCGGAAGCCGGCAAGCTTGGTCGGAACCCGCGGCCCTGTCAACGACCGCTTGGGCGGCCGCCCAAGCCGCTCAGGCCTTGAGGCGCCAGCCGCGCGCGATGAGGCTCTGCGCCAGCCACCACAAGGCCAGATCGACCAGCAGGACCACCCCCGCTCCGACCAGCAGGGAGCCGTCGGCGTGGCCGGTGAAGCCGAAGCGGATGCCGTCGATCAGGTAGAAGAACGGATTGGCATGGGCGATCGCCTGGAACGGCTCGGGCAGCTGCGCGATCGAGTAGAACGTGCCGGAGAGAAATGACAGCGGCGTGATCAGGAAGTTGGTCACCGCCGCCATCTGGTCGAACTTCTCGGCCCAGAGCCCGCCCAACAGGCCGAGCAGCGCCAGCATCAGCGAGCCGGCGAGCGCGTAGTAGAGGATCAGCAAAGGGTGCTGCGGCCGGACGTCGACGAATGGAATCATCGCGAGCGTGACCGCCACCGCCACCAGCAGCCCGCGGGTCACGCCGCCCGCGACCAGGCCTGACATCAGCTCCGCCGGCCGGAGCGGCGGCATCAGGAGGTCGACGATGTTGCCCTGGATCTTGCCGATCAGGAGCGATGACGAGGTGTTGGCGAAGGCGTTCTGGATGATCGCCATCATGATCAGGCCGGGCGCCAGGAACTCGAGGAACGGCAGCGCGCCGATCGTGCGGCCGCCGCGCCCGAGCGCGAGCGAGAAGATCAGGAGGAACATCAAGGTGGTGACGACCGGGGCCGCGAGCGTCTGCCCCGGCACCTTGAGGAAGCGCCGCACCTCCTTCAGGTAGAGCGTGCGCAGGCCGATCAGGTTGAGGTCGAACGGCGTGCCGAAGGTCGAATCGAGGGCGCGCGCCGGCAGCTCCGGCGCGTCGGCTTGCGGCCTGCGCCCGCCTTCGGTCACGGCGCCCCGCCGCTGGCGGAACGGCCTGGAATCGAACGCGCTGTCATCTCGGCCCCCCTGGCACCATGCTCCTCTCCGACCGACATCCTTGCTCAGTAGTCATAGCGCCATTTGATCCCAACGCCGCTCTGCGCATCCTGGCCGGTATCGGCCTCGAGCGAGACGTTCGGCAGGATCTCGACCTCGACCCTGGCGCGACCGCTCTGCTCCGCCATGCCCCTCTCGAGCTCGATGTAGACGTCATCGTTGAGATACTTGCCAGCGCGCACCGCGCTCTCGCCGGGGGCAGCACCCGCGCCGACGTCGAGGGTGTCGACCCCGAGCAGGTCGCGCAGCTTGCCCATGACGTCGAGGCCGCGGCCGCCGCGCAGCCGGTTCAGCGCGAGCGCCAGCTGCGCCGCCTGCGCCGGGCTGATCTGGCTGGCGTCCCGATCGAACAGGAGGCGCGAGAGGACCTCGTCCTCGGGCAGCGGCGGCTCGCTGGCGAGCGTGACCGTCGGCTGCCGCGCCGGGCCCTCGATGCGGACGATCGCGGTCAGATCAGGCTTCACAGCCGCCGCCTCGATGTTGACGGTCGGGTCAGGTGGTGCGGCGCCGCCGAAGCTGATCACCCCCTGGCGCAGCTCGAAGCGCTCGTCGAGGAAGTCGACGTAGCCGCGCCGGACCTCGAGCGTGCCGCTGAGACGCGGCTCGTCCGCCGTGCCGGTCACCTGGAGGTTGCCCTGCCACTCGGATTCCAGGCCGCGGCCCCGCAGGAACACGCGGCCCGGCAGCTCCACGGCGAGATCAAGCGCCAGGGCGAGCGGCTCCCCGACCGCAGCATCTGCGGGACGGACGCGACCGTCGACCCCGATCTCCTCGACCGGGATCACCGCGACGCTCGGGCCGACCTGGTCCGGTATGCGAGCCTCGGCGCGCTCGACGGTGAGCTTGCCGGCGAGCGACATCGCGGCGACGTTCCCGGCCAGATCGAGCCCGCCGCTGAGCGTGGCGTCGATGTCGTCGCGCCGCACCAGGCGCGCCTGCTCCAGCTCGAGGCGGAGGCTGAGCGGGAAGTCGGCCGCCGGATCGAGCGCGATCTCGCCGCTGCCGCGCAGCGCGCCCCCGCCGCCGTCGGTGGCCGAGAACCGCTCGAGCACGAGCCGATCCTCGGTCGCCCGCGCGCTGAGGGTCAGATCCGCGAGCACCGTGCCGGTGAAGCCGTTGGCATAGCCGCCGCCCTCGACCTCGAGCGCGCCCTCGAGCTCGGGCGCTCCGACCGTGCCGCTCGCGGCGAGGTCCGCGCTTAAGGTCCCGGTCAGCGTCTGGTCGTCGAGCCCGGCGAGCGCGGCCAGCCGGGCGAGCGCCAGCTCGGCGTCGAGCCGCGCCGACAGGCGGCCATCCTCGGGCAGCTGGAACTCGAGCTGATCGAAGCGGGCGACGAGCGGCAGCTCGGCCGTCAGCGTCATCGGCTGCTCGGTCACGCCCTGCCCCTCCAGATCGACGCTCAGCCGGCGCTCGGCGAGCTCCGCCCGGAGCGTGAACTCGGCCGGCGGCAGCTCGGCGAAGGCGAGCTGGCTGGCGCGCACCCCGGTCAGGGTCAGCTCGAGACTGCCGCGCGGGTCGTCGGCCGGCCCGCTGAGCCGCAGGGTCGCATCCGCCTGCCCTGCGAGCGGCGGCGCGCCGAAGCCGCCGAGGAGCGCAAGCGGCAGCGCGTCGAGGCTGGCCTCGGCTGCGACCTCGGCGCGACCGAGATCCGCCGCAGCGCGCAGGCGGGCATCGCCCCAGCGGAGATCGAGGCCGGTCAGCCGGCTCCCCGCGTCGGCGAGCACCAGCTCGGCTGGCCCCGCCAGTCGCAGCGGCCGCTCGGCGAGCGCGCCGTCCAGCTGCTCGAGGCGCAGCTCGACCGCCTCGCCGAGCGCGAGCCGCGCGCGGCCATCGAGCGTGAACGGCTGCACCGCCTCGCCCTCGACCGCCAGCGTCAGCGCCAGCGCATCGAGCGTGCCGCGCGCAACGAGCGTCAGCTCGTCGAGCGCGATCTGGTCGTGACGGAACTCGCCGAGCTCGAGATCGGCCTCGATCGCGGGCGTCCCCAGCGCATCCGCAACGGTCGCGCGCAGGCGAAGTTGCCGCAGCCGGCCGAAATCGCTCCGCAGCTCGCGGGCGTCGAGCGCCAGCGCGATGCTCTGGCCCTGCGCGGCGGGATCGAGGCGCAGCTCGAACTCCGCCGCGCCGCGCAGCCGCCACGGCAGCAGCGGCGCGAACGCGACCAGGTCGGCGACCTCGCCCTGCAGCTCGCCCTCGACCAGGGTACGCTCGAGATCGAGCGCCAGATCCCCCGCGACGGTGGTGCGCGGGGCGCTCAGGCGCAGGCCGGCGAGGCGCAGCTTCCCGTCCTGCAGACGATACTCGGTCGCGAGCCCGGCCTCGAGCCCCGCCAGATCGAGCGCCGCCTCGAGCTGGCCCGCGGGCGCGGTCAGCAGGTCGCGGGCCGAGGTCCGCAGCGTCAGGCCATCGATCGGTCGGCCCGCGAGGAGCAGGTCCTCGCCGCGTAGCGCGAGCGTAAGGGTCGGCGCATCGAGGGTGCCCCCCGGGCTCGCCTCGATCTCGAGCGCGCCGGCGAGCTCCTGGCCGAGCGCCGGCGCCAGCGTGGCGAGCCGCGGCAGGGCGAGCGTAACCTTGCCCGCCAGACCCTCGTCGGGGAGGGTCAGCGCCAGCTCGCCGCCGAGCGTCGCCGCCGCGCCGGCAATCGTGAGGCTGCTGATCTCGAGCCGGTGATCCGGGCTCAGTAGGGCGAGTGCCCTGAGCCGTGGCGCGGGGCCGAGGAGCTCGGCGGCGCCAGCCGGCAGGCCGGCCAGGTCCTGCGCGCGGCCGCTCAGGTCGATCTCGATCTGCTCGGCCCCGGGGGCGAGACGCAGATCGGCGCTGAGGCTGACCTCGCCCTCGAGCGGTTGGCCCAAGCGCGCGGTGAGCGGCGCCAGCGCGCTCACCCGGAGACCGATCTCGGCCCGCCCGGCGAGGGTCTGCGGATCGAGCGAGCCGGTGACCTCGAGCTCGGCATCCGGCGCGCTGAGCGCCAGCTCGTGGACCACCACCGGGCCGTCCCGCGGCGCCGTCAGGTCGAGCCGCCAGGCGAGATCCTGCACCGGCAGCGGCACGGCCTCGGGCAGGCGCAGGCGCTCCGCCCGCCCGGTGCCCGAGACCTGCAGCGCGAGCTGGTCCGGCGCGGGCGGCTCGAGCACGGCGAAGTCGAGCGCGGTCGCGATCCGCTCGGCCACGACGCCGGCGACCTCGGGGGCGGTGACCTGGAGGTCAAGTCGGCCGTCGGGGTGCAGCAGGGCGCCGTCCACGACCAGACCCGCGCTCAGCGTACCGGAGATCGGGGTCTCGATCAGCGCACCGAGGGGCGCGAGATCGGGCAGCGCGAGCCGGGCCTCGGCCGAGAGCTGCTCGTCCTCGAAGTCGATCTCCGCCCGGCCGGTGAGCTGCGCGGCCGCGATCCCGGCCCGGAGATCCTCCACGCGCAGCCGTTGCGCCGCGGTCTGAGTGACCGTCAGCGCCAGACGCAGCCGCTCGCCCACCAGGCCCGCGAGCTCGTCCGGCAGAAGCGCCGGCGCCGGCCGCAGGCTGCCGTCGAGCCGCATGCTCGGCTGCTCGGCGAGCGCGACCTCGAGGCGCCCCTCGGCGCTCGCCAAGCCTTCGGCCTGGAGCTCGAAACTGCCGACCCAGCCATCCAGCGGGCCGGTGCCCGACAAGCGCAGCGCGAACTCCCCCGCGTCTGCCCGGCCGCTCGCCGCCGCCAGCAGGCCGCCGGTCTCCTCGGCGCTCAGCGCCAGCTCGAGTGCTGTGGGATCGAGATCGAGGCGGGCATCGAGCGCGGCCCGCGCGGTCGGCCGGTCGGTCCGCTCGGCGCTCAGCGCCAGCACCGCGCTGCTGCCGTCCTCGCTGGCGGCGAGCTGCCCCGCGAGCGTGAACGCGGCGGGCTCGCCGAGCACCGCCGGAGCAAGCTCGATGCGCTCGACCAGCGAGCCGCTCGACGACGACCGGCGGCACGCTGTCCGGCAGCTCCGGCAACCGGAACGGCTCGTCGTCGACCTCGGCGGCCGCGGCCGGCGGCGGCCGCAGCACCCGGACCAGCTCGGCGCTCACCTCCTCGACCGCGAGCCGACCGCGCAGCAGCGCCGCGGGCGCCAGGTCGAGACGGAGGCCCTCCACCTCCAGCCAGACGCCCTCGCCGTCGGCAAACGTCAGCCGGGCGAGCCGCATGTCGAACGGCACGCGACCCTCGAGCCCGGCCACCTCGACCGTGCTTGCGGGACCGGCCAGCGCGCGCTCGAGCTGGGCGCTGATGAAGCGCTTGCCGCCGGTCGTCTGCGCGACGCCATAGGTCGCGACGAGCGCAAGAAGGATCAGGCCCAGCGCGACACCTAGCGCTAGGCCGACACGTCGGGCCATTTCGGTGCTACGGTCGGCGCGGCCCGGCTGCTCGTCACCGGCCCCCGCGCGTTGAAGGTGGGCTCTGGGCCTATATATAGCGCGCGCGTCGCTGGCCGCCACGCCTCGCGGGCGCGCGCCGGCCAGTCTTCAGGCGATCTCAGAGGTGGCGCAGCGCCTCGAGATCGCTGATGACGTAGTAGCCGTCCTCGATCCGGATCAGGTCCTCTTCGCGCCAGTAGCGCAGATGCTTGTTCATGCTCTCGCGCGACATGCCGACGATGTTGCCGAGATCCTGCTGCGACAGGTGCAGATCGATCCGGATGCCCTCGGCGACCGGCTTGCCATGGGTCTCGGCCAGATGGACCAGGCGCTTGGCGAGGCGCGACGGCCCTTCCAGGAACAGCGCCTCCTCGAGCCGCTGGCTGGTCTGGCGCAGCTTCTGGCAGAGCACCTCCATCAGCCGGAGCGCGGCGTCCGGGTGGTCGCGCAGGAACGGGATGAAGTCGCGGCGCTCGAGCACCAGCAGCTCGCTCGCGTCCAGGGTGACGGCGTCGGTCGTGCGGTCGCCGCCGTCCAGCAGGGCGATCTCGCCGAACACCTCACCCGGGCTGAACAGGTTGTGGACCACCTCCTTGCCGTCCTCGGACTGGGTGCAGACCTTCACCCGGCCGCGCAGCACCACCATCATGTTGGTGCCCGGGTCGCCCTTGTGGAACAGCACCGTGCGCCGAGGGTAGCGGGCGACGCGCAGGAACGGCACCAGCCGGTCCAGCTCCTCCGGCTGAAGCCGCCCGAACAGGGGGTGATGCTCGAGCAGACTGCGCTTGTCGAGCAGCGCTTCTTGTGGCATGCGGCGTGCTCCGATCCCCTACGTACGTCGTCGCCAATCGCACGACCGAAGAATTCGAGATAATTTGGCGATTTTTCGCGCCGTTTCAATTCAACTGCAAGAATTTTTCGACGTGAGCCTGGCCGACCGCACGCTACCGACGGTTTCAGAACGCCTGGCCGAGGCTGACGTATAATTGGAAGCGGTCGTCGGAGTCGCGCCGGTTGAGCGGCAAGCCGATGTCGAGCCGCACCGGCCCGATCGGGCTGAAGTAGCGTAGACCCGGGCCGGCGCCGACCCGCAGCGTCTCGCTCAGGTCCGGCGCCGACGAGCCGTAGACCGTGCCGGCGTCGACGAAGCCGACCACGCCGATCGTCTCGGTCAGGCGCAGACGGACCTCGCCCGACAGCTCGAGCAGCGAGCGGCCGCCGAGCGGGTTGTGATCGTCGTCGAGCTCGCCCGCGAGCTGGAACCCGAAGCCGCGCACCGACTGGCCGCCGCCGGCGTAGAAGCGCACGTCGGCCGGCAGGTCGCCGCGCGAGGCGCCGACCAGGGTGCCGACCGAGCCGCGGCCGGCGAGCACCACCCCCGGGCGGTCGAGCACTCTGAGGTAGTGGCTGTAGGTCAGCCGGCTCCGGTTGAAGGCGAGGTCGGCGCCGAGGAGGTCGACGAAGGGCTCGTTCTCGAGCGCGAGGCGCCCGCCTCGGGTCGGGTTGAGGAGGTCGTCGCTGCGGTCCCACTTGAACAGCACCGGGAGGGACAAGAGGCCGAAGGTCTCCTCCTCCTGGTTGCGCTCCTGGACCTGGACCGCGCGAAACGCCACTCGGCCCGCGATCGTCATGCCGGGCGCCAGCAGGCGCTCGAGGCCGCCGCTCGCTCCGGCCGAGAGGCTCTCGAAGGCATCGGTGTCCTCGTAGGCGAGCCGGGTGTCGGCGAGCAGGAACTGGTTGCGCCGCCAGAAGTCGGGCTTGCGGAACGAGCCGGTGAGATGGCCGCCGATGAACGAGCCGTCGAGCTCGACCGCGAGCCGCTCGCCGCGGCCGAAGAAGTTGCGGTGCTCCCAGCTCAGATTGCCGCCCAGCCCTTCGTCGGTGCGAAAGCGGGCGCCGAGCCCGATCGAGCGATGCTTGCGCTCGTTCAGCTCGACCGTGACCGGCAGCCGCCCGTCGGCATCCGGGGCGTCGCCGAGGTCGACCATCACCGAGCTGAACAGGCCGGAATCGAACAGGGCGACGCGGCCCTCGGCCAGGCGCTCGGCGGAGATCACCTGGCCCGGCTGCCAGGGCAGCCGACGGCGGACCGCGTCCTCCTCGACGGACTCCAGCCCCTGGATGCGGATCTCGCCGAAGCGCACCCGTGGGCCCGGCTGCAGCGCGAGCGTCAGGTCCATGGCCTGGGCGTCATGGTCGACCACGGCCTGGCGTTGGCCGATCTCGGCCAGCGCATGGCCCTGGGCGCGCGCCGCGGCGAGCAGCGCGGCCTCGGCGTCGAGGATGCTCTGCGACAGCGCCGGGTCGCCCGGCGCGATCTCCAGCTCGCGCAGGCTCGGCAGCCTTGGCATCGGCTCGGTCGGCGCGACCTCGACCGTGACGTCGCGAAACCGGTACGCCGGGCCCGGGGCCACGTTGAAGCGCACCTGCACCGGCTCGCTCGCCGCCTCGATCTCGATCGCGACCTCGGCGTCGTAGTAGCCGCGCGAGCGCAGCGCCTGCTGCAGGCGCGAGCGATCGTCCGCCGCACGCCGGCGCAGGCGGATCAGGCTGGGCGGCGGGCGCTCGACCAGGCGGACCGTCTCGGACACGCTCTCGAGCAGCGCGAGCAGTTCGGTGTCCTCGATCCCGTCGATCGCGACCTGATACTCGATCTGCGGCTGCGGCACCTCCGAGGTCGGCTCGGCCGCGCTCTCGAGCGCTTCCGGCTCGTCCGGCGGCGCCGAGCAGCCGCTGACGACCACGACCAGCGCGAGCGCGAGCGCGAGCCGCGTCGGCCGAGCGGCCTCAGCCACCGCGCGACCGGGCGAGCATCGGTTGGGTCGTCGGCCGTCTGATCGACCGGTGCGGTCGGCTCCTCCGGCGCTGCCGGCGCGCCCTCGAGGACGACCTTGGCCGGCGGCGCCCGGCCCTCCTTGTCGACGCCGAAATAGACCGTCTGGTGAGGGAACGGGATCTCGATGCCGAGCTCGTCGAAGCGGTTCTTCATGCGACGATTGAATTCGCGGCTGACGTCCCACTGCTTCAGCGGCCGGGTCTTGAGGCGCGCGCGGATGATCACCGCGGAGTCGGTGAACCGGTCGACGCCGTCGACCTCCAGCGGCTCCAGGATCAGCCGGCGGAAGTCGGGGTCGCGGTTCATCTCCGCGCCGATCTCGCGGAGCACCTCCATCACCTGATCGACGTTCTCGCGATAGGCCACGCTGACGTCGAACACCGCGTAGGAGAAGTCCTTGGTGAAGTTGGTCACGGTGTCGATCGCGCTGTACGGAATGGTGTGGACGCTGCCGGAGTACTCGCGCAGCACGACGGTGCGCATGGTCATCTCCTCGACCACGCCGGTCCGCGCCGCAACCTGGACCACGTCGCCGATCCGCATCGTGTCGCCGAGCAGGACGAACATCCCGGTGATGATGTCCTGGACCAGCTTCTGCGAGCCGAAGCCGATCGCAAGACCGATCACGCCGGCGCCGGCCAGCAGGGGCGCGATGTTGAGGCCGAGCTCGGACAGGATCAGGAACAGCGCGATCAGGCTGAGGAACACCAGAAGGAAATTGCGCACGATGTTGAGCAGGGTCCGGGTCCGGTTGCTGAGGCGCAGATTGCCCTCCTCGTCCCGCTCGGTGATCGAGCGCTCGATCGCGAGACTGACCACCTCCCAGACGACGATGGTCACGACCACGACCAGCCCGATCGTGAGCAGGTGGCCGCCCAGGATCTGGCCGCCATCGCTGAGCAGCCAGCGCAGCGTGCCGAAGCCCCAGACCTCAAGCAGCATCACGGCGGCTGCGAGCCACACCAGGGCGCGCAGCACCCCGCCGACGACCGGCAGATAGCGATTGAGGCGGCGGTCGACCGCCGATGGTGGCGCCTCGGCGGACTGCTCGCCCGAGCGATCCCGGCCGAACAGCTGATCGATGAGGCGCAGCGCGAGCCAGCAGCCAGCCCCGATCAGCACGCTGCCCAGGGTGGCTCCAAACAGCAGCTGGAAGCCGCCCGGAACCTTGAGCGCCCAGACGGCGAACACCAGCACGACGTAGAGCGCCGCGAGCAGATGCCAGACGCCCGCCAGCCCCCGCCAGGGCAGGCGCCGGACGACGCGACCGTGGGGCTCCTCCGCCAGGCTCGCGATCGCGTGCGCGACCGGCGCCCGGCTGCGCACGATCGTCGCGATCACCATCAGCGCGACCACGAAGAACAGGAGGTGGAGCAGGAAGCCATGGATCGTCCATGGCAGACCCAGGGCGTCCGCGGCCTGGAGCACGCAATAGCCGTAGATCGTGAGCGCCGTGAGCCGGCGCGTCCAGCGGAAGCCATAGGCGGCGGCAGCGTCCGTGATCGGCAGCAGGCGCAGAGCCGGCGCGTTGGGCGCGAGGATCAGCCGCGCCAGCGCAACGCTGCCCCGCGCCAGGATGACCGCCAGAATCAAGGGCTGCGCCACCGCGCGCGCCTCGGCCGAGGGCCTGATCCCGGTGAACGAGACGAACAGGGCGACCGCGAAGATCGCGAGGACGAACGAGAGCACCGGCAGGAGATCGAGCAGGAACACGAGCAGCAGGCGGACCACGCGATCGAAGGTGGTGTCCACGACGCCCTGAGCGAGCCGTCGGCGCACCGGTCGCAGCGCGATCGCGACGCCGAGGTAGGCGAAGGCCGCGAACCCGATCCAGGCCGCCACCCGGAGACCGACGGAGAGCCACAGCGCACGCTGGATCGGGTTACGGAGCTGCGCCTGCACCCAATCGAACAGCAGCGGGATCTGATCGAGCGAAGCGAGGATCGATGAGGAGACCCGGCGCACCATCTCGGTCCGGGTGTTCATCTCGTCGAGCAGGCCGGTGACCAGCTCGTCCGACAGCGCGGCGGGGTCCGGCGGCTCCTCCGGCTGACCTTCCTGCAGCAGGCGCAGGGTCGCGACCAGCCGGTCGCGCCGGGCGGGATCCTCGAGGGTCTCGATCAGGCTCTCGAGCTCGGCCGGCCCGGGCGTCGCCGGCGGCTGCGGCGCGGCGGGGGATGCGAGCTCCGGCGGCGAGCCGGTCTGCGCCGGCGCGGCCGGCGACTGCGGCGCCGCCGTCCGGCCCGCCAGCAGCAGCAGCGCCGCGAGCAGGGCAGGCAGGACGAGAAGAGCACGGCTTCGGGTCACGCCGGTCCATCCGGATTGCGTGCCCGGCACTGTAAGAACCCGGCTTCGACTGTAAAGCGCGTTGCGCGCCGCAGCCGCGCGCCGACCGGTCGGTGGACAGGGAGCCCTACCGTCGTCAAGGCCGGGGCCGAGCGGCCCGTCCCGCACCCGAACGGGCCGAACCTCTCGGTTCAGCCGGCGGGCCGTCCATCGGCTGCGGCCGCCTGCGCGGCGGCGAGCCGCGTCTGCAGTTTCCGCTCCCAGTCCCAGGCGGTGCGGACGATGAACTCGAGGTCGTCGTGGCGCGGTTGCCAGCCGAGGAGCTGGCGGATCTTGGCGTTGCCGGCGACCAGCGCCGCCGGATCACCGGGCCGGCGCGGGCCCTCCTCGATCGGGAACTCGACCCCGGTCACCCGCCGCACCGTCTCGAGCACCGCGCGCACGCTGGCGCCATGGCCGTAGCCACAGTTGAGCACCGTCGAGGCTCCGCCCTGCTCGAGGTAGGCGAGCGCGTCCCGATGCGCCCGGGCGAGGTCGGCCACATGGATGTAGTCGCGCACGCAGGTGCCGTCCGGCGTCGGATAGTCGGTGCCGTAGATGCGCATCGCCGGACGCAGGCCGAGCGCGGTCTCGCAGGCGAGCTTGACCAGGTGGTTGTTGTCCGGCGTGGCCTCGCCGATCCGCCCCGCCGGATCGGCGCCGGCGACGTTGAAGTAGCGCAGGATCGCATAGCTCTGCGCCGCGCTGCCGGCGATGTCCGCCAGGATCCGCTCGGCCATCATCTTGGAGGCGCCATAGGGATTGATCGGCGCGAGCGGCATGGTCTCGTCGAGCAGCTCCTGGTCGGGCTCGCCGTAGACCGCAGCGGTCGACGAGAACACCACCCGCCGCACGCCGTGCGCCGCGGCGAGCTCGAACAGGCCGAGCGCGTTGGCGACGTTGTTGCGGTAGTACCTGGCCGGGTCGCGCACCAATTCGGCGACCCAGATGTGCGCCGCGAAGTGCAGCACGGCGTCGAACCGGCGCGCCGCGAGCACGGCCGCGAGCCGCTCGCGATCCCCGAGATCGCCTTCCACCAGCTCGGCGCCCTGCACCGCCCAGGCATGGCCCGACGACAGATTGTCGTAGACCACCACCCGATAGTCGGCCTCGGTCAGCAGCAATGCCACGTGGCTGCCGATGTAGCCGGCGCCGCCGGTGACCAGGACGGTGCGCGCCTCAGCCACGCCGCCCTCGACCGTGCGCCGGCCGTGCCGCCCGGCACGCTACGGGGAAGGCCATCCGTGGTCACTCCAGGCGGCGGGCGGGGCCGCGCGCGCTGGTGCTGAGGAAGCGCTGCCCGCCCTCCTCGAGAACCAAGCAGGTCAGGCAGCCGGTCCAGCACGCGCCGGTGTCGATGCCGATGCGATTGGCGCGCAGCGCCGGCTCGGCCTCGACCGTGTGGCCGTGCACGATGACCTTGCCGAGATCGCGCCGCGAGCTCAGAAACGGCTCTCTGATCCACAGCAGGTCGTCGACGCTTTGTCGGTCGAGCGGCACGTTTGGCCTGACGCCGGCATGCACGAACAGGTAGTCGCCGGTCTCGTAGCTCAGCTCGAGACGCTCGAGAAACTCAACGTGCCGGCGTGGCAGGCGCTCGCGCAGCTCGGCCTGCAGCTGCTCGAAGTGCTGCAGATCGTCGACCGGCAGCCGCAGCCGGACGCCATAGCTGTGCAGGGTCGCATCGCCGCCGTAGCGCAGCCAGGTCGGTCCGATCTTGGCGTCGATCAGGAAGCTGAGCAGCCAAGCGTCGTGGTTGCCGAGCAAGTAGACCGCGCGGAAGCCATCGAGCGGCTGGCGAATCAGGACATCGATCACCTGGCTGCTCTCGAGACCGCGGTCGACGTAGTCGCCGATGTAGACCACCAGCTTGTCGGTGCCCGGGGTGAGCTGATCCGCATCGGCGGCGATCTCGCGATGGATCACCTGCAGGAGATCGGCACGGCCGTGGATGTCCCCGATGGCGTAGACGCACACGCCGGGCGGCACGCGCGCGGGCTGGCCGCCGGCGGTCGGGTCCGACGGCCAATCTTCGAAGGTGCGGCGGAAGAGACTGCGCAGCACGGTCAGCTGTCGTCGGTCACGGCGCTGGGGCGCTCACGGCTCGGCCGTGGCGCATCGGCCACGGTCGGACGCCGTGGACGGTCAGATCAGGAATTAACGTCTTGCCATAGCTTGTTGGCAAAGTTAATGCTTTTGCCATTGTTCCAACGGTCGGGGCGACTCGCGTTCATGGACTCTTGACCTTGCCGCCACAGGTAACCTTCAGCCTCGCTGACCTTGCCCGGTTTGGCAAGAGAGCGCCGCGCCGAAAAGCCCGCCGCTTCGCCGCTGCCCACAGCGGCCGGGCTGGCGAGGCGCCGGCGTGCGCAGGCCGGGCAGCCTTGCGTTTGGCGTGGCCAGGGCTATAACGCGTCAATGGTTAACAAAAGAGCCGTCGCCCTTCCCCCGACCCAAGCGCTGAGGAGACGCTTTGTGACCGCTCGACGCACGGCCCGACCGCTGCTTTCCGCCACCGTCGCCCTCCTTGCCGGCGTCCCCGCCGTCGCCGTCGGGCAGGAGGTCGGCCCCTACGATCCGCTGGGAATCCGCGCCGGCGCGTTTCTGATCTACCCGAGCCTCGGCGTCGCGGAAGTCTATAACGACAACGTGTATGCGGTCGACAACAACAAGGACGATGATCTGATCACCGTGATCGAGCCGCAAGTCCGTGCCGAGTCCACGTTCAGCCGGCATCGCCTGGGGCTCACCGCCGGCAGCGAGGTCACGTTTCACGTCAACGAGGAAGACGAGGACTACCAGGACTTCTTCGTCTCCGGCGATGGCCAGCTCGACATCACCCGGCAGAACTTCATCACCGGCGAGGTCCTGTTCGCCCGCGACCACCGCGACCGCGACGATCCGGAAGACGAAGGCGATCGCGAGGAGCTCACCGAGGTGTATCGCTACGGCGGCGAACTCGCCTTCACCCAGCTTTTCAACCGCATCAACTTCACCCTGGGGGCGGCAGCCCTACGAAGCGCCTACACCGAGCCGGAGGAAGCCGACGAGGACGACGTCAACTACAACGCCCGGCTGCGGACCGGCTATTTCGTCTCGCCCGCGCATCAACACCTTCATCGAAGGGCGCTACAACGTCGAAAAGCGCGACCGCGAGGAAGACTTCGCCGGAATCGAGCGCAACTCGCAGGGCTGGGGTGTGAGCGTCGGTGCCGAGGTCGACCTCACCAACCTGCTGGTCGGAGAATTCTCGGTTGGCTATCGCCGGCAGTACTTCGACGAGGGAGACTTCGACGAGGAGGATGGGATCGGCTACAACATCGATCTCACCTGGACGCCGACCTTGTTGACCACAGTGACGGCGGCGGGCGGAGCCGATTTCAGGCCAACGACGGAAGAGGAGGCCGAGGCCAACTTCCGCAGCAGCGTCGGTCTGGGCGTCGAGCACGAGCTGCTGCGCAACGTGATCCTCGCCGCCGACGTCGGCTACAACCGGGACGATTTCAGCGGCATCGACCGGGTCGACAACACGATCACCGCCGGCGGCGGTGTCAGTTATCTGATCAATCGCAACCTCTCGATCGACGCCGGCTACAACTACACCACCCGGTGGTCGGACGACGAGGACGAGGAATTCGACCGCAACCTGGTCCGGATCGGCGTCACCGGTCGGTTGTAGCCTGGGCTCTGCGGGGCAGCGGCTAAGTGTGCCATGACCGGGCGGTTCATCGATTGTTGAGGATGCGACAGCTAGGTTGCAGCGCCGGATCGCATTCATCTACACGCGCCGGTGGCGGTTGCCGCCGGAGGGCGAGGGCTTCGACAATGGCCTGGTTGCGGCAGAACGGCTGGCTTGGCGCGCTGGTGCTCAGCGCGGGCTTGCTCGCGGCCTGCTCGAGCTCGCCGGCGCCGTCCGTGCCGGCGCCGCCCGTGCCGGCGGCGTCGACTGGCAGCGCGGGCGACGTGGCGACGCCCACGGATGCCGCCGCCGCCGCGGAGACCGTCGCAGGCTACGCGCTCGGCCCGGGCGACCGGGTCCGGCTGACCGTGTTCCGCCATGAGGACCTCTCGGGCGAGTTCGACGTCGACGGCGAAGGCTTCCTCGCCATGCCGCTGGTCGGCGAGATCCGGGCCGCCGGCATGAACGCCCGCCAGCTCGAGAGCGGGATCGAGGCGCTGCTCAAGGAGGGCGGTTATCTGGTCAACCCGCAGGTCAGCATCGAGGTGCTGAACTACCGGCCGTTCTACATCATCGGCGAGGTCAACAATCCGGGCAGCTATCAATACGTCAACGGCATGAACGTGATCAACGCCGTGGCTCTGGCCGGCGGCTTCAGCTACCGCGCCGACCAGGACGACATCGTGATCACCCGCGGCGGCTCGGAAGGCAAGAGGCTCGGCGACGTCCGGCTCGACACGCCGGTGCTGCCGGGCGACATCATCGAGGTGACCGAGCGCTTCTTCTGACCGGCGCCGGCAGGGGTGCGGATGGTGGGCCTGGAGCGATGATCAAGCGGGGCCGCGCCTGAGCCTGATGGCCGATCACCGGCGGGCGGTGCGGTCGCTCTTCAAGCGCGTTGGGGCGGGGGCGCGGGCCGGAGCGGCCGACCGAGAGCCGCACTGCGCCGGGAGCGCAGCTCCGCCGATTCCGCGAACGCCGTCGACGGGATCCATTGCGGTCTTCTTCGAGCGCCGCATGCTGGTCATGCTGGCCCTCGGCTTCGCCGCCGGCCTGCCCAACCTCCTGATCTTCGACACGCTTTCGGCCTGGCTGAGGCAGGTGGACGTGCCGCTGCGCACGATCGGCTTCTTCAGCCTCGCGACGCTCGCCTATTCGCTCAAGTTCCTGTGGGCGCCGCTGGTCGATCGGACCAGCATCCCCCTTCTCACGCCGGTTCTCGGCCATCGCCGGGCCTGGATGCTGGCGGCGCAGGTCGTGATCATCCTCGGCCTGTGGCTCGTCTCGGGCTCCAGCCCGGCGGTCAACCTGGGGCTGGTGGCGTCGTTCGCCGTGCTGGTCGCCTTCGCCTCGGCGACCCAGGACGTGGTGATCGATGCCTGGCGCATCGAGGTCGCGGGGGACGAGCGTCAGGGCGCCATGGCGGCGATGTACCAATGGGGCTACCGCATCGCGATACTCACCGCAGGGGTCGCGCCGCTTCTCCTGGCCGAGCACGTCGACTGGAACTTCGCCTACGCAGCCATGGCGGCGCTGATGGCGGTCGGTGTCGTGGCCGTGCTGGCAGCGCCGCGCGAGCGACGACGCCCGGTCCTGCCGCCGCTCCTGCCCCGCGAGCTGCCTGCGCGCATGGCCGCGGAAGCCCTCGAATGGAGCGCGCGGCTCGCCCTGCTCCTGGCCGGCGCCTACGTCTTCGGGGTGGGCTTTAGCGGTCAGTTCGTCATGATCGAGGGGCCCGCCGCCCTGGTGGGCGCAAGCCCGGAGTGGCTCGCGGGCCTGAGGGCGGTCTGGGACGAGCGTCCCTTGGGCGTGTTCGTCCAGGTCGGGCTGGCGAGCCTGGGCCTCGCCATGATCGTCGGCGCCGCCCTCCCCGTGCCCGGCGTCCGAACCCGTCCGAGCACCTACTTCGTCCGCTCCTATGGCGACCCCTTGCGCGACTTCTTCGGCCGCTTCGCGGGCACGGCGGGCCTCATCCTGGCGATGATCTGCTGCTATCGCCTGAGCGACTTCGTCCTCAACATCATGAACCCGTTCTACCTCGACCTCGGGTTCGATCTCGCCACCATCGCCGAGGTGCGCAAGGGCATCGGCGTCCTCATGCTGATGCTGGGCGTGGGCCTGGGGGGCTGGTCGATCGCGCGCTTCGGGCTGATCAGGTCCCTGGTCATCGGCGCGCTGGCGGGGCCGCTCTCCAACCTGGTGTTCGGCTGGCTCGCCACGCAGGGGCCGGATGCGGGCGCGTTCGCGCTCGCGGTCACGGTGGACAACCTGTCGGCGGGCTACGCCGGGACGGTCCTGATCGCCTACATGTCCAGCCTGACCAGCGCCGGGTTCACGGCGACCCAGTACGCGCTCTTCTCGTCCCTGTATTCCCTACCCGGCAAGCTGATCGCGGCGCAGTCGGGCGCGATCGTCGAGGCGAGCGCGCGCCTCGCGGCCCCGGGCGGCCCCCTCGCCGCACTGACCGGCCTGTTCTCCAGCCTGCCGCCGGTCTCGTTCGCCGAAGGGGCAGCGGACCTTGGCGTCTCCGCGGCGGCGCTGGGCGCGGGCTACCTGGTCTTCTTCCTCTATTCCTGCGCGGTCGGGGTCGTGGCGCTCGCGCTTGCGCTCGTGATCGCGCGCAGGCAGGCGCGAAGCCCGGCGCCGCAGGACCGGACGGCGCCGGAGTCGACGCCGGCGCCGTCTTAGGCCACAGTGCGCATGAGCCGACCTGGCCCATCGAACGAGCGAGGCGCCCCATGCGAATAGGCGTGCCCAAGGAGATCAAGACCCACGAGTACCGGGTCGGGCTGACGCCGGCATCGGTCCGCGAGCTCGTGCACCACGGTCACGCCGTGATCGTCGAGGCCGGTGCCGGCGAGGCGATCGGCCTTTCCGACCGCGCCTATGCGGCGGCCGGCGCGGAGCTCGCCGAGGGCGCCGAGGAGCTGTTCGCGAGCGCCACGATGATCGTCAAGGTGAAGGAGCCGCAGGCAGTCGAGCGGGCACGCCTGCGCGAGGGCCAGATCCTGTTCACCTATCTCCACCTCGCCCCCGATCCGGAGCAGGCGCGCGACCTGCTCGCCTCCGGCTGCACCGCGATCGCCTACGAGACCGTGACCGACGCCCGCGGCGGGTTGCCGCTGCTCGCGCCGATGAGCGCGGTCGCCGGGCGGATGTCGATCCAGGCCGGCGCGCATTCGCTCGAGATGGCCCAGGGTGGCGCCGGCGTGCTGCTCTCGGGCGTGCCCGGCGTGCCGCCCGCCAAGGTGGTGATCATCGGCGGCGGCGTGGTCGGCACCAACGCCGCGCGGGTGGCGCTCGGGATCGGCGCACGGGTCGTCCTGCTCGAGCGCTCGCTGCCGCGGATCGACGAGCTCGCCCGCGAGTTCGGCATGCAGCTGATCACCCGCTACTCGACCTTCGAGATCCTCGACGCCGAGCTGCGCGACGCCGACCTCGTGGTCGGCGCGACCCTCATCCCGGGCGCCGCGGCGCCCAAGCTGATCAAGCGCTCGCACCTCGACGAGATGAAGCGCGGCGCGGTGATCGTCGATGTCGCGATCGACCAGGGCGGCTGCACCGAGACCTCACGCCCCACCACCCATGCCGACCCGACCTACATCGAGGGCGGCGTGGTGCACTACTGCGTCGCCAACATGCCAGGCGCGGTCGCCAACACCTCGACCTTCGCGCTGAACAACGCGACCCTGCCCTACGTCCGGGCGCTCGCCGACAAGGGCTACCGGCAGGCCTGCCTCGAGGACCGCCACCTGATGGCCGGGCTCAACGTCCACCGCGGCCGGATCACCCACGCGGCGGTCGCCCGCGACCTCGGCCTGCCCTACACGCCGCCCGAGCAGGCGCTGCAAGCGGCCTAGGGATGGCTTGGCCTCCTGCTGGGCCCGGCCGCGGATCTGGCTGGAGTTCATCCCCTCCCAGTCCCGGAGAGGGCTGCCGCCCTTGGGTTGCCCGATCGCGTCCCCCTGGTTAAGGTCGAGCCAACCGAGGCAGACAAAGGAGGTCGACGGTCATGCACGTTCGACCGATTCGAAGTCTGGCCATGGGCCTGGCGGCTGGCAGCGTCCTGCTCGGCGCGGATCTGGCTTCCGCCCAGGACCAGAAGTTCATCACCATCGGCACCGGCGGCGTCACCGGGGTCTACTACCCGGCCGGCGGCGCGATCTGCCGCCTGGTCAACAAGGACCGCAAGGATCACGGCATCCGCTGCTCGGTCGAGAGCACCGGCGGCTCGGTCTACAACGTCAACGCCATCCGCCAGGGCGAGCTCGACATGGGCGTCGTGCAGAGCGACGTCCAGTACAAGTCGCTCAAGGGCGAAGGCGAGGAGTTCGAGGGCCAGGGCCCCTACGAGGACCTGCGCGCGGTGTTCTCGGTCCACGCCGAGCCGTTCACCGTGGTCGCGCGCGCCGATTCCGGGATCGAGAGCTTCGACGACCTCAAGGGCAAGCGGGTCAACGTCGGCAACCCGGGCTCCGGCCAGCGCTCCACGATGGAGGTGCTGATGGACGCCAAGGGCTGGACGATGGACGACTTCGCGCTCGCCTCCGAGCTCAACTCGGCCGCGCAGGCCCAGGCGCTGTGCGCCAACAAGATCGACGCCATGGTGTTCACGGTCGGCCACCCCTCGGGCGCGATCCAGGAGGCGACCACCACCTGCGACACCAAGCTGATCCCGGTGAGCGGGCCCGAGGTCGACCGGCTGGTCGAGGAGAACCCTTACTACGTCAAGGCGGTGATCCCGGGCGGCATGTACGCCGGCAGCGACGAGGACGTCGAGACCTTCGGCGTCAAGGCGACCTTCGTCGCGTCCGCCAGGTGCCCGAGGAGGTGGTCTACCAGGTGACCAGGGCGGTGTTCGAGAACTTCGAGGACTTCAAGAAGCTGCACCCCGCCTTCGCCGACCTCGAGAAGGAGGACATGGTCACCGAGGCGCTGTCCGCGCCGCTCCATCCCGGCGCCGAGAAGTACTACCAGGAAGCCCGCATGATGTGAGCCGGCGACCATGGACGGGTTTGTGACCGGGAGCCGGGTTCGGGAATCGGCGGCACTGCTGCTGATCGCCTGCACTGTGTCACGGCCCGGCTTCTGGGGAGACTGACCGCCCGCCCCCTCGCCCGACCCGAACGCGCCCGCAGGAAGGACAGCGCAGATGTACCGCAACATCCTGGTGCCGGTGGACCTCTCGGACAAGCACTCCTGGCGCAAGGCGCTGCCGACCGCGATCTCGTTGTGCGAGACCTTCCAGGGCAAGCTCCACCTGATGACCGTGGTGCCGGAGTTCGGCCTGCCGATGGTCGGCCAGTTCTTCCCCGAGGGCTACGAGGCGAAGCTGCGCCAGCACGCCGCCAAGCAGCTGCGCGACTTCGCCGCCCAGCAGGTGCCGGGCGAGATCGAATGCCGCCGGATCGTCGCCGAGGGCAAGGTCTACCAGGAGATCCTGAAGGCCGCCGACGCGATCAAGGCCGATCTCGTCGTGATGGGCAGCCACCGCCCCGAGCTCGCCGACTACCTGCTCGGCCCCAACGCCGCCCGCGTGACCCGCCACGCCCGATGCTCGGTCATGGTGGTCCGGGAGTAGCCCGGGCGGCGGCCGATTGGCGGCGAGGGCGCCGGGGACGCGAGGGCCCGATGGGCGCGTCCCTCAGAAGTCGGTGCAGATGCCGCCGTTGCCGAGCCGCGCCGCGTGGCCCACGCTGCGGATCATCGCCTTCGCAGCCGGTCAACCGATGCGCTCGCGTCGGACGCGCGCCCCGCAAGACCGCTCGATCGTGGAGCATAGAAGTGCCGATCTCGACCAGCCGAGGTCTGGCGATCTCGATGCCAGTTCGTCGAGTCGATCTTGGGCTCCAGCAGACCATCCAAATGTCGTCGGTAGAATAGAGATTCCATAAAGGGAACTGATCGTGATCGCCGGCAGGCGCAGGCTGGCGTCGCCCCAGCTGGCGCTGAGGTTGAGCGGCGCGTGGGCGTAGCCGGCGGTGGCGAGGCCGCGGTAGCCGGACCAGCCGTCGGTGACCACGGTCGTGGGCCGGGCGACGTTCTGGCCGAGGAAGCCTTCGAGGCTGTTGGCCGAGACGTCGGCCACCACGGCCAGCCTGAGCCGCCCCAGGCGGCGGCCTGTGGCCTTGCCGCGGCCGCTCTCGACCGCGCCGGCGACCACGGTCTTGCCGCCGGCACCGCGGCCCGAGCGGCCGGGCCTGGGGCCGCCGACGTAGGTCTCGTCGGCCTCGACCCGCGCGGCGAGCGGCGTCCGCGCCGGCCGCACCATCGCTCTTCGGATCTTGTGCAGCCAGGACCACGCCGTCTGGTAGCTGCCAAAGCCCATCTGGCGCTTCAGCTCCATCGCCGAGATCCCGCCCTTGCTCGAGGTCACCAGGTAGATCGCCAGGAACCACTGGGCGAGACCGCTCTTGGTCTGCTCGAAGATGGTGCCGGCCAGGATCGAGTGCTGCTTGCCGCACGTGCGGCATTCCTCGATCAGGCGCTTCTTGTGGCTGTAGGCCTGGTCATGCCCGCAGCGCTCACAGCGGAAGCCCGCGGGCCAGCGCGCCCGCACCAGGTACGCCCGGCACCTCGCGTCGCTGCCGAAGCGCCTCAGGAACGTCGGCAGGTCGCCCGGCAGATCGTTCAGCAGCTCGCGCGGTGGCGATTCTCGCCTCCGACGCTATGTTCGCGATCTGTTCACTCTACCGGCCACCCCGCCCCGCGTCAACCCTCCTGAGCCTCGTGGAGAGCTAGTATGTAAGGAAGCAGTTGAAAGTAGTGACACGCCGCTTAGCATACTGGTACGCGAAAGAGGCGGCTAAGGACTAATTGATCACTTACTCGAATGCGACCGTCGCTGAAGAAACGAGCTGCCTTCCGGCCCGAGGCTACGTACTAGACGAACCCTTCAACACGCCCTCCATCAGGTTCCTTGAAGAAAGGAGTGCGTTGAGCCAAGGAGAAACCGGGCCGGGACTGTTTACGCAGAGGAGTAGGCAGCCGGTCGCGCATGGTCACCAGCGTCGAATTGTCGGCAAGCGATCCGCTTCCCACGGGTCCGGCCAAAAGCGACGCCTTCAGCACGCCCTCCATCAGGCCCTTGAAGAACAGGCGTTGGGCGAAGGCGAGGATGCCGGGGGTGACGACGAGCACGTAGACCGCGGCGATGCGCGGCCAGGCCCATTGGCCCATGCTGCCCTGCGCCGCGGCGAGGACGACCGGCATGGTGCGGACGTCCTGGTCGTTGGTGAGCGCAGAGGAGATAGTCGCCCAGGCGGTCATGAAATCGAGGATGATCACCTCGACGAGTCCGTTGCGGACCAGGGGAGGCCCGCGACCCCAGCGTGCGCCGACCGGGCGCACCTGGTTCGCTTGACCAAATTCTAACCAACGATAGACTAGTTCCGCCTGGTCAGAGGTATGGGATGAGAACGGTCGGGACGTTCGAGGCCAAGACGCACTTCTCGGCGCTGCTGGAGCAGGTCGCGCGAGGCGAGGAGATCACGATCACGCGGCACGGTAAGGCCATCGCGCGGATCGTGCCAGTGGACGCGGTCAGCTCCGACCGGCTGGAGCGCACCGTAGCGCGGCTCAAGAGCTTCCGGCGCGGGCGCCGGCTCGGCGAGCTCTCGGCCAAGGCGCTAATTGAGGAAGGGCGCCGGTGACCGGCTGCGTGATCGATGCGTCGTCGGTCCTGGCCTGGTGCTTCGAGGACGAGGGCGGCCCCGAGGCGGACTCGCTGATCGAACAGGTGGCGGCCGAAGGCGCGATGGTACCCGGTATGTGGCCGCTCGAGGTCGCGAACGGCTTGGTGACGGGCGAGCGGCGCGGCCGGATCAAGGCTGCGGAGAGCGCCGCTTTCATCGCAATGATCGAGGAGCTGCCCATCGTCGCCGACGAGGCGACGGGCGCCCGCGCCCTGCACGAGACGATGAGCCTCGCGCGCGAGCACCGGCTATCGGCTTATGACGCCGCCTATCTGGAACTCGCCATGCGGCTGGGCGTACCGCTGGCGACCGGCGACCACGCTCTGGCCGCGGCCGCGGCGCGCGCCGGCGTCGTCCTGATCGGCGGAGCGCAACCGCGCGGCTGATCGGCGGGCGCCGTCCTGGCTGGGTGATCGGGCGCGGGCGAGCCGTTGGCGGCTACGCCTTCAGCACCCCCTCCATCAGGCCTTTGAAGAACAGGCGTTGGGCGAAGGCGAAGGCGAGGATGCCGGGGGTGACGACGAGCACGTAGACCGCGGCGATGCGCGGCCAGGCCCATTGGCCCATGCCGCCCTGGGCGGCGGCCAGGACGACCGGCATGGTGCGCGCGGTCTGGTCGTTGGTGAGCGTCGTGCACAAGCAGGTACTCGCCCCAGGCGGTGACGAAGTTGACGATGATCACCACGACGAGGCCGTTGCGGACCAGCGGCAGGCCGACCATCCAGAGCGTGCGCCAGACGCCGGCGCCGTCGATGTGGGCGGCGTCCATCAGCTCGCGCGGGACGAGCTGGAAGACCGCGCGCATGATCAGCACGCTGATCGCGAGGTTGAGCGTGATGTAGGGCAGGATCAGCCCGGTCGTGCTGTTGATCAGGCCCAGTGAGTACTGGATCTCGTAGATCGTGATGATCGAGACCACCCGGGTCGGGAAGTACAGCGACGCGATCAGCATCGCCACGATGAACGCCCCGCCGCGCGGCTTCAGGTGCACCAGCGCATAGCCCGCCAGCACCGCGCAGAACACGGTGATCACGACCGTCGCGCGCGGTGACGTAGATGCTGTTGAAGAGGTTGACCGGCAGCGTGTCGATCTTGTCGAAGACATAGGCATAGTGGCGAGAAATCGAACCGGCGCGGCCACAGCTTGCCGGTCATCGAATCCGGCAGCGACTTGATCGAGAGCAGCAGCACCCAGACTAGCGGCAGAAGGATCGCCAGCAGGAAGAAATTGATCACCGCATGGCGGACGATCACGCTCCGATGCCGACGCAACCAGTCTCCCGTGCCGGAAGGGCTCGCTAGGCAGGGTGGCTCGCTTGCATGAGCGCCGCGCTCAGCCCTTGGGGCGGAAGAGGTAGAGCAGGCCGGCCACGAACACCATCATCGCCGCGGCGCCGATCATGCCGATCGCGGCGGCGAAGCCCTGGCGCCACAGGCCGGTCTTGAAGGCCTGGTCGTACATGAAGATGGTCCAGGTGTAGGTCGGCGAGTCGCGGTTGAAGCCGCCGAAGATCAGGTACTCGTCGATCACCGCCATCGAGGTGCCGAAGCGCAGCACGACCAGGATCATCATGATCGGCTGCAGGCGCGGCAGGGTCACATGCCAGAACACCTGCCACTCGTTGGCGCCGTCGATGCGGGCCGCCTCGGGCAGTTCCTTAGGGATCGCGGCGAGGCCGGCGAGGAAGAAGATGCTGTGGTAGCCCAGCCCCCACCAGATCTCCATGATCGCGATCGAGGGCAGGGTGAGGTGCGTGCCGCCGAGCCACTGCGGCGCGTTCTGGAAGGTGAAGAGCCCCAGCACCTCGACCAGGAAGTGGTTGATCGGCCCGGTCTGGTAGTTGTACATCCACTTCCACAAGACGAAGACGAGCGTGCTCGGGATGACCGCCGGGATCAGCAGGATCACCCGGTAGAGGGTCGCAAGGCGCGGGCTCTCGACCCGGTCGACCAGGATCGCCAGCAGGAGCGGGAAGATGATGGTGCCGGGCAGGAACATCATCGTGAACAGCGCGGCGCGCCACAGGCTGGTCCACATCAAGGGGTCGCTCAGCGCCTCGACGTAGTTGCTCCAGCCGACCCAGCTCGCCGGGTCCTGGCTCAGGAACTTGAAGTCGGTGAAGCTGATCCAGACCACGCGGACGATCGGCCAGGCCTGGTAGCCGACGAAGAACAGGATCGCGGGCAGCAGGAAGACCCAGGTGTTGATCTGCTGCTGGGCGCCCTGCCGTCGCGCCGACCAGGAAAGCCGAGGCGCGTCCGGCAGCGCGAGGTGGGTGCTCATCGGGGGCGGTCAGCCGAGCGCGGGATGGGCCGGTCCGATCGCGTGCGGCGGGCGAGCAAGCCGGAGCGGCTTTCCGGCCCGCTCCGGCTTTGCAAGAGGCCTCGCGGCTAGCCGCGCTGCATCTCGGCCTGCACGGCGTCGACCACGTTCTGCATCGCGACCCGCGGGTCCTGCTCCTCGCCCTTGAGGTAGGTCTCCCAGACCGGCTGGCCGATGACGAACTGCTGCAGGCCGAAGAGGTGGTTCCTGATCGCCTTGGCCTGGTCGAGCTGGCCGCGCACGAGGCCCACGAACTCGGGCAGCCAGTCGGGCTGGCTCGCCTCCCAGTCGGCGTAGATCGAGCTGTAGGGCGGCAGCTGCCCCGGGTGCGCGGTCTCGGTGCCGGCGATCGAAGTCCTGCCAGATCTGCGGGTCGTAGGTCAGCGCCTTGACGTACTCCGCCGCCTTCTCCTTGTTCTCGCCGTGCTTGAGGAGGCAGGAGCCGGTGGTCCAGAACACCGTCGAGCCCTCGCCGTTCGCGAACTTGGGCTGGCGGGCGAGCTTGAGCTGCGCGGGGTCGTCCCAGTACTGGGCCATGCGCAGGGGCGCGTTGAAGTACTTGGTGTAGTAGCCGACCCGCTGGGCGGCGAAGGCGACCTCGTCCGGGGTGCCGTTGACCCCGGCATCGGTCGCGCCGGCGAGCAGGATGTCGGGGTGCGAGAGCGCCATGATCTCCTTCATCAGCATCAGCGCCTCGACCGCCGGATCGCTGGTGAAGTCGAACAGGCCCTCGGCGGTGTAGACGTCGCTGCTCATGCTGTGGGTCATGGGCGCGAGCGAGCGCCAGCCATGGGCGTCGAAGGTCGCGCCGAACGGCGCCGCGCCGGAATTCGACCACCGCCTTGGCGTTCTGCAGGTACTCGTCCCAGGTCGAGGGCGCCGCCTCCGGCAGCCCGGCCTCGGCGGTGAGGCCCGAATGCCAGCCCATCCCGATCACGTCGAGCAGGAACGGCCAGCTGTAGAGCTTGCCGTCGACCGTGCACTCCTCCCGGATCGAGGGGATCATGTCGTCGATGACCTCTTGCGGGACGTAGTTGTCCCACGGCTCGATGACGTCGGCCTCGATCATCGCGCTCATCTCGACGAACGGCGTCATGCCGACGTAGACGTCCCAGGTGCTCTCGCGGTTCTTGGCCTCGGCGACGAAGCGCTCGATGCCGAAGCCTTCGACCGGCGCGATCTGGTAGTTGATGCCGGGGAAGTTGGCGTTGACCTGCGGAATGCTGGGATGGAGGTCCTCGATCCACTGGTAGAAGGTCGGGGTGAGCGGGCGCGCGGCGCGCGCCGGGCCGGCGCCGTACCTGGCCGCGACGCCCACGCCGGCCAGGCCCAGACCGGCTACCAGGCTGCGCGAAAGGAACTCCCGCCGATCGATCTCGCCGCGCCGCAGTCGTTGGCGCAAATGCTGCCGAAGCGCGTATTCCTGCTCCTTGCGTGCGACCATTTTGGCCTCCTTTGGGCCCATGAATTGCCCGATTCTCCCCTGGCCGCACTATACCGGCTGGGCTGCCGTTTGCAATCCCGGTCCGGCGCCAGGCCGCGGCGCGGGACGCCGAGCAGATGCTCAGCGGCGGCGGGCGGGCTTGCGCCCGGCGCTCGGGGTCGGCCAGCCCGAGGTCCAAAAGCGCATCGTCTGCCGGATCATCTCGTTGGCGAGCGCGGTCTGCTGGCGGTGCATCTCCGCCATCCAGAAACCCCGCGCCGCGCCCGCCCAGCCGTTGACGGCGCTGAGCCAGAGGCTCATCCAGGGATTGGTCATCGCCAGCTCCTCTCGCGGTTCTGCATCGAGCCCTAACGCCTGGCGGCGCCGCGACGTTCCCACGGGCCCGCGCGCGTCCCGACCGGTCGCCGGAACCAGCCCGCCCCCGCTCCGTTAGTCCGCTCGAGTCTGGGCTGCGAAACCGGAGGTCAGAATGCTCAAGCTGCTGCGCAACGTCGTCATCATCCGGCAGATCTGGCGCATGTGGAAGGGCCGCCGGCGCGTCTGACCCCGCCCTTGACGCGGCGCCGCTCGCGTGCGTCCTATCGCCGACCGAGCCGAGAGCGTCTGACGCCCGGCCAGGATCGACCACGGCTTCGGAAGCATCTTCGATGGCGCTCGCGGCCGCGCTGGCCCGCCCGCAGGTCGGGGCGGGGCTTCTGCTCTGGCTCCTGCTGCCGCTGCTCGCGCGGCTGCGGCGTCAACACCATCCCCACTCTGGAGGAGCAGGTGAACGGAGCCTGGGCCCAGGTGCAGAACCAGTATCAGCGGCGCGCCGACCTGATCCCGAACCTGGTCGAGACCGTCAAGGGCTTTGCCCAGCAGGAGCGCGACGTGCTGGTCGCGGTCACCGAGGCGCGCGCCAAGGTCGCTGGCATGCAGCTGCCGCCGGACATCCTGGAGAACGAGGAGGCGTTCCGGCGCTTCGAGCAGAACCAGGCCGAGCTCGGCGGCGCGCTCGGCCGGCTGCTCGTGGTCGTGGAGCAATACCCCGAGCTGCGCTCGAACCAGAACTTCCTGGCACTGCAGTCCCAGCTCGAAGGCACCGAGAACCGGATCGCGGTGGCGCGGCGCGACTACGTCCAGGCGGTGCAGCAGTACAATACCGAGGTCCGCACCTTCCCGGGCCGCCTGTGGGCGATGGTCTACGACGCCGAGCCCAAGGCCAACTTCGCCGCCAGCCCGGGCGCGGAGCAGGCGCCGCGCGTCTCCTTCTGAAGGCGCCGAGGGCCATGGCCCGCGTCCTGGCGCGAGGGGCGCTGCTGCTCCTGGCGCTGGCGCTGCTTGCGGGCGCCCCGGTCCGGGCGGCGGCGCCGGAGTTTCCAGCGCTCACCGGTCGGGTGGTCGACCAGGCCGGCCTCCTGAGCGAGCGCGATGAGGCCGAGCTCGAGGCGGCGCTGGCACGGTTCGAGGAGGCCACGACTGCGCAGATCGTGGTCGCGACGCTCCAATCGCTGCAGGACCTGCCGATCGAGGACTACGGCTACCAGCTCGGCCGGGCGTGGGGAATCGGCCAGGCGGGCAAGGACAATGGCGCGCTCCTGATCGTGGCGCCCGAGGAGCGCGAGGTTCGGATCGAGGTCGGCTACGGCCTCGAGGGCGAGCTCACCGACGCCCAGAGCCGGACGATCATCGAGACGCGGATCCTGCCGCACTTCCGGCAAGGCGACTTCGCCGCCGGGATCAAGGCGGGCGTCGCGGCGATGATCGGGGCGCTCGGCGGCAGCTACGACCCGGCGCTGCCCCCGGTAGCGCTCCAGGATCGCGAGCCGGCGCCCTCGCCGATCCCGCTCGCGGTGGCACTGCCGATCCTGGCGCTGATCGTGCTCAACCGCCTGTTCGGCCGGCGCCGGCGCCGCTACCGGCGCGGCTTCGGCGGGCCGCTGATCCTGCCCGGCGGCTGGCATGGCGGCCGGGGCGGCGGGCGCGGCGGCTTCGGCGGTGGCGGCTTCAGCGGAGGCGGCGGCGGCTTCGGCGGCGGCGGCGCCTCGGGGCGCTGGTGAGTTGGCGTTTCTGACCGATGAGGACCGCCAGCAGATCGCGGCCGCGATCGCCGCGGCCGAGCGCAAGACCAGCGGCGAGCTGGTGACCGTGGTGGCCGCGGCCGCCGCCGACTACCGCTCGATCGCGCTCCTCTGGCCGGCGCTCGCCGCGCTCCTGCTGCCGGCAGTCCTGCTGACCGTGCTGCCGGAGATCGCCGCCTGGCCGCTCTATCTCGCCCAGGCGGGGACCTTCGTCGCGCTCGCCGCGATCGCGCATCTGCCGCCGGTGCGGATGGCGCTGGTGCCCGCGTCGGTCAAGCGGCGCCGCGCCGGCCGGCTCGCCCGCGAGCAGTTCGTCGCGCAGGGCCTGCACCTGACCCGGGAGCGGACCGGCGTCCTGATCTTCGTCGCGGTCGCCGAGCACTACGTCGAGATCATCGCCGATCAGGGGATCGATGCGCGGGTGCCGCCCGGCACCTGGGACCAGGCGGTCGCCGACTTCGTCGCGCGCGTGCGGGCCGGGCGCATCGCCGAGGGCTTCCTCGCCGCGATCGCGGTGGTCGGCGAGCGCCTGGCGGAGCACTTTCCCCGCGCGCCCGACGACGTCGACGAGCTGCCGAACCGCCTGATCGAGATCGAGTGATCGACGTCCATCGGAAGGTGCCCACCATCCGCAGGGTGAGCCTCGCCGGGTGCTTCTGACACGGGATCAGGAACCGCCCACAGCGGCTCGCTGGTAGGCCAGCAGGTCCAGGACAGGCGCCTTCTCTCGCCCCAAAGCGAGGCCTAGCAGGTGATGCGCCTGACCTCGATGGTGCGTCTGGTGATTGAACAGATGAGCCAGCACCTGATGGAGAGGTTGAGACTGCGGCGCTCCGCTGGTCGTCGCATAGTCGAGGGGTTCCGCGAACCGCTCCTCGCTTAGCGCCCGGACGAACGCGATGATCTTCTGATCCTGCGAGCGCCGCGCGGCACGGAGGTCCCCGAAATCGTCGTGGAGCACCTCGTTCAGTCTCGTGCCACGCGGGCTTACCCCCTCCAGACGGCTCAGCCACAGGCGGTCGGTCACGAGAAGGTGGTTGAGCGTCCCGAGAAGCGACCCGAAGAAGGCGCCGCGGTCCTGCGACATCGCCTCCGGCGTAAGCTGCGCGGCACAGCCGTAGACGCGCTCATTCGCCCAACGATTGTAGAGCGAGAGCATGGTGAAGTGCTCCTGGCGGAATCCCATGAGCGCGCTCCTCAGCTTGGCCGTTACAGGGCGACTTCTAGGGTATCGTCGGTCGAATTTCATCCACCAGCTTCAGGACGCGTCGGTGCGGGCGGCGTCCGCAAGCCGCGCCGCCGGCGCGAGCTGCGGGGTGGCGGCGATCGGCCACCTTGCGCCGGGCAGCGAGGCGGGTAGTCTGGTCGGCAAGGTCGGGAGGGAGAGACCATGCTCGGGTCGGGCTGGACACGGCGGCTCCGGATGCTGCTCGCCGTGGCCGCTTGCGCCGGGCTGCCGGCGCGGGCGGAGGAGATCCAGGACTGGCCGTGCGAGGTGCCGCTGGCCGAGCGCTTCGTCGCCGTGGAGGTGTGGGGCGGGCCGTTGCCGGGGCCGCTGCCGACCGACTGGCGGGACTACGGCGCCGCGGCGGAGGTGGTCGCGTTCGCGGCCAGTCCGGAGAACCGGCCCGCCACGGGCGCGGCCGCGATCGCGGACCTCGCGGCACGCCTCGGCGCCGAGCGGCAGGAGGTGCTGCTCGCGGTGCTCGCGGGCCTGCTCGACCAGTTCAATACACTGCGCGGATATGTGATTGGGGGGGTGCGCGACTTCGTGGTCCGCGCTAAGATCCTGCAGGAAGCGATCGACGCGAACGAGGCGGCCCTCGCCGCGCTGCCGCAAGCTGGCGGGCCTGAGGTCGAGCAGCGGCGCGACGGCTATCGGGAGGCGCGCGCGTTCGATGCGCGCAACCAGGACGACGCCCTGGAAGAGGCCGAGTTCCTGTGCCGGCGCTACGCCTATCTGGAGGAGAAGCTGCGCCATCTGGCCGATGCGATCCGCTCGGCGCTTTGAGATTTGATCCGGCTGCTGCCGCGGGGGCAGCGGCCCGACATCGTCAACGGGGAGGCAACGACGATGCGCAAGAAGGCTTTACTCACTTCCGTCGCCCTGCTCGCCGGCCTGATGCAGCCGGCGGTCGCCGCCGACTGGGACGCCCTGGTCCACGCCGGCGGCCAGAGCGCCAACTGGCTGGTCTACGGCGGCGATCTCGCCAACACGCGCTTCGTCGACAACGACGCGATCAACGTCGGCAACGTCGCCGATCTCGAGCTCAAGTGGATCTTCCAGACCGGGATCATCGGCTCGTTCGAGAACACGCCGATCGTCCAGGACGGCGTGATGTACGTCACCACGCCGTATAACCACGTGTTCGCGATCGACGCCCGGACCGGGCGCCAGCTCTGGCACTACGAGCACAAGCTCGGCACCACGATCTTCTGCTGCGGGCCCAACAACCGCGGCGTGGCGCTCGCCGACGACAAGGTCTACATGGCGACCCTCGACGCCATGCTGATCGCGCTCGACAAGCGCACCGGCGAGCTGCTCTGGGAGATCGAGATCGCCGACCCGGAGATGGGCTATTCCCAGACCGTCGCGCCCACGATCTACCAGGACAAGGTGATCCTCGGCATCTCGGGCGCCGAATACGGCATCCGCGGCTTCATCAGCGCCTACGACAAGAACAGCGGCGAGCTGGTCTGGCGCTGGCACACCATCCCGGCCCCGGACGAGGTCCAGCCCGACGGCACCAAGGGCTGGTACGGGAATTTCGCCGAGAAAGCCGACGGCATGGACCCGCTCAACCGCGACATCGCGGCCGAGAAGGCGGCGATCGAGTCCGGCGAGCACGCCGACGCCTGGCAGCGCGGCGGCGGCTCCAACTGGATGACCAACGCGGTCGACCCCGAGCGCGGCGTGGTCTACGCCACGATCGGCAACCCGTCGCCCGACCTCTACGCCGAGATCCGCCCGGGCGACAACCGCTGGACCGAGTTGCTGGTGGCGCTCGACGCCGAGACCGGCGAGCTCAAGTGGGGCTACCAGTACGTCCCGCACGACCCCTGGGACCTGGATGCGGTCTCGCCGCCGATCCTGGCCGAGGTCGCCGGCCCGGACGGGCAGATGGTCCCGGGCGTGATCCACGGCGGCAAGACCGGCTGGGTCTACGTCCACGACGCCGAGACCGGCGAGCTGCTGCGCCGCTCGGACGCCATGATCCCGCACGAGAACCTGTTCACGCCGCCGACCGAGGAGGGCATCCGCATGCTGCCGGGCGCCAATGGCGGCGTCGAGTGGTCGCCGGGCGCATTCAACCCCGAGACCCGCATGGTCTACTACGTCAACCTGCACCAGCCGATGACCTACACCGTCAAGAAGGAGCCCTGGCGGCAGGGCCAGCTCTGGCTGGGCGGCGCCTTCACCGCGATCCCGGGCGAGGACCAGTGGGGCAACGTCAGCGCGGTCGACGTCGACACCGGTGAGATCGTGTGGCAGGCGCGGACCGAGGACCCGATGATCGGCGGCGCGCTGACCACCGCCGGCAATCTCGTGTTCACCGGCGAAGGCAACGGCAGCTTCAACGCCTACGACGCGGCGACCGGGCGCAAGCTGTGGTCGTTCCAGGGCGGCGCCGGGGTCAATTCCGCGCCGATGGCCTTCGAGGTCGACGGCAAGCTGCACATCGCGGTCGCCGCCGGCGGCAACTTCCAGCTCAACTACAAGCTCGGCGACGCGATCCTGGTGTTCGCGCTCGACTGAGCCACGTCACGTCGTCGGGCCGCCCGCGGGCGGCCCGACTTCGTCTGCATTGGCCGGCGGGTTCTCGTCCGGGCAAGGTGATTGCCGAACCCATTTACAGCGATAGCTGAGAGCTGTAGTTTCCTTCCTCCATGCCGCGGGGGGCGCTCGTGAAAACTACACAATACAGATGGTCCTCTATTGATGGCTGGGCGCCGGACTTACCAACCGCTGAACTTGGCCGGCCGGGCATCGTCTTCGTTTTCGGCGCCAAGCGACTGCTCCAGGATGGCGAACTCGTGGGTGAGCTTCGCCATCGCTTCGAAGCGGCTGCCGTCATCGGCTGCTCGACCTCCGGCGAGATCGTTGGCGACGAAGTCGTCGACGATTTGCTGATCGCGACCGCGGTCACCTTCGACGCCACCCGCCTGCGGATGGCCTCGGCCGAGATCGCCGACGCGAAGTCGAGCCACGAGGTGGGCGCCGAGCTCGCCCGCCAGCTCCACGATCCCACGTTGCGTCACGTGTTCGTGGTCTCGGACGGTTTGCACGTCAACGGCTCCGAACTGGCGCGCGGCCTGGCGAGCGGCCTCGCCGACTCGGTATCCATCACCGGCGGGCTGTCGGGCGATGGCACCGATTTCGCCGAGACCTGGGTGATCACCCATGAGGTGGCGGGGCCCCACCAGGCCGCCGCGGTCGGCCTGTACGGCGACGCCTTACGCGTGGGCTACGCCTCGATGGGCGGCTGGCAGCCGTTCGGGCTGCGGCGCACCGTAAGCCGAGCCGAGGGCAACGTCCTCTATGAGCTCGACGGGCGCTCGGCGCTCGATCTCTACAAGACCTACCTCGGCGAGCACGCCGAGCAGCTGCCCGGATCGGCCCTGCTGTTCCCCCTTGTGGTGAGCGCTGAGGAGGGCAGCGAAGGGGTCGTGCGCACGGTGCTGTCCGTCGACGAGCAGGCGGGGTCGATGACCTTCGCGGGCGACATCCCGCAGGGCGGGACGGCGCAGTTCATGAAGACCAACGTCAACGCCCTGGTCGACGGCGCGACGGCGGCCGCCGAGGCCAGCCTGACCGGGCTCGGCGGCCGCCGGCCCGACCTCGCGCTGCTGGTCAGCTGCGTCGGTCGCAAGCTCGTGCTGAAGCAGCGCATCGAGGAGGAGGTCGAGGCGATCCGTGGCGTGTTCGGGCCGAGCACGAGCATCGCGGGATTCTATTCGTACGGCGAGCTCTGTCCGTTCAGCGCGGGCGGCGAATGCCGCCTGCACAACCAGACCATGACGATCACGGCCCTCGCCGAGGCCTGAGCGAACGCGAGGCGCGGATGCACCGGCTCCTTCGCCGCCAGCTGAAGAAGTACCTCGGCATCGAGGGCGAGATGCCGGCGGCGTTGCAGCCGTTCGTCGCGGCGGTCGGTGCCGCCTACGCCGACTTCGACAGCGATCGTGCCATGCTCGAGCGCTCCCTCGAGCTCAGCTCGAAGGAGCTCTCGGACGCGCGCGACGAGGCCACCGCGGCGCGGCGCCGACTGACCGACGCGCTGGAGAGCATCTCGGAAGGCTTCTTCCTGTACGACGCCGACGATCGGATGGTGCTCTGCAACTCGCGCTATCGCGACCTCTACCCGGGGATGGCCGACGTCTACAAGCCCGGGCTGCAGTTCGAGCAGATGGTCAGGACGGTGGCCGAGCGCAGCATCGTCGCCGATGCGGTCGCGCGGCCGCAGGAATGGGTCGAGGAGAGGATCGCGCGCCACCGCCAGCCGAGCGGACCGTTTCTGCAGCCGCAAAGGGACGGACGCTGGATTCAGATCAGCGAGCGCAAGACGCAGGACGGTGGCACGGTGGGCGTGTTCACGGACGTGACGGAGCTCAAGCGCCGCGAGGAGGAGGTGGCGGCGGCGCGCGACGAGGCGATGCAGGCGACCCAGGCCAAGAGCCAGTTCCTCGCCAGCATGAGCCACGAGCTCAGGACGCCGCTGAACGCGATCATCGGCTACAGCGAGATGCTGTACGAGGAGGCCGAGGACCGCGGCCACGTCGGGTTCCTGCCCGATCTCGAGAAGATCAGGGAGGCCGGCAAGCATCTGTTGAGCCTGATCAACGCCGTCCTGGATCTGTCCAAGATCGAGGCCGGCAAGATGGACGTGGTGGTCGAGGAGTTCGAGGTCGGCGAGCTCATCGCCCAGGTCCGGTCGGTGATCGAGCCCCTCGTCGCCCGCCATGGCAACGTCCTCGAGGTGGTCTGCGCGCCGCAGCTGGGCAGGATGCGGTCCGATCCGACGAAGCTGCGTCAGAACCTGCTCAACCTCCTCAGCAACGCCGCGAAGTTCACCGAGGGCGGACGGATCACGCTCACCGCACGGCGCATCGCCGCCTCCGATGGCGACCGACTGCAGTTCGACGTCGCCGATACCGGCATCGGGATGACCCGGGAACAGCTGGAGCGGCTGTTCCTGGCGTTCTCCCAGGCGGGAGCGACGACCTCGCGGGACTACGGCGGCACCGGGCTCGGCCTCGCCATCACCAGGCACTTCTGCCGTCTGCTGGGCGGCGACGTCACCGCCGAGAGCACCCCGGCTCGGGGCTCGACCTTCACGATGACCCTGCCGGCGGTGTGCCCGGCGGCGGGCCCGGAGGTCGCGGCGCCCACGGCGCGCAGCTCCGCGGCCGAAGCGCAGGGCACGGTCCTGATCATCGATGACGAGCAGCCCGCGCACGACCTGCTGGGCGAGGAGCTCGCCGCCGCCGGCTACCAGGTCCTGCACGCGGCCGGCGGCCGCGAGGGCCTCAGGTTCGCGCGGCAGGCGCAGCCCGACCTGATCACTCTCGACATCATCATGCCGGACCTGGACGGCTGGTCGGTGCTGAAGGCCTTCAAGGACGACCCCGCGCTGCGTGACATTCCGGTCGTGCTGGTGACGATCATGGGCGACCGGGACCTGGGGTTCGCGCTCGGAGCCGCCGACTACATCACCAAGCCCTTCGAGCGCGAGGTGCTCCTGCGCGCGGTCGACCGGCATGTGCGCGCCGGCGACGGCAATGCGCAGGTGCTGGTCGTGGACGACGACACCAAGAGCCGGGAGGTGCTGCGGCGCACGCTGCAGAAGGCGGGCTGGAGGGTGGCCGAAGCCGCCAGCGGCTCCGAGGCGATCGCGGTCCTCGAACGGGCCAGGCCGGCGCTGATCCTGCTGGACCTGATGATGCCGGGAATGGACGGCTTCGAGGTGCTGGAGAGACTGCATGGCCACGCCGCCTGGCGCGAGGTTCCGGTGATCATCGTGACCGCCAAGGACCTCACGCGCGACGACGTCGAGCGGCTGAATGGCCGCGTGGTCAAAGTGCTGCAGAAGGGCGCCTACCAGCGACGGGACCTGGTCCGCGACATCCGCGCCATGATGGCGCGGCGGTCGCGCCCGGCCAACCCCGCTGGGTCCGGCGCATCGAAACGCCATGAAGAGTCGGCCCTGCGTAGAAGATAACGAGATGCGGGGGCCGGCGGTCACCGCCCCGAAGCGTCGCGCCCGGCCGCGACCGGGCTGCCTGAAGCTGGCGCGTCGGCCCGGTTCCCTATAGGCTCGTCATCGCTACCAGCCATCACCAACTTGGGGGGCGGCAGGTGCCGAAGGTGCTGATCGGGGTCTCCTTGCTGCTCGCGTCGACCGGCTGATGCCGGGCGCAGGAGCAGCTGGTGCCGAGCTGGATGACCATCGAGGCCGGCGCCAAGAAGGTCGCCATGGACGTGGTCGCGGGCTTCAATGCCAGCAACAGCAGCTGGAACTTCAACGGTTACTACGACGGCAACGCCACGGTCGTCGTGCCCGCGGGCTGGGACGTGCGCATCACCTTGAGCAATCGCGACGGCGACGTGCCGCACAGTCTCGTCGTGATCGACGAGCCCGGCAGCCCGGACGACCTGCCGCTGCAGGCCGGGCGCGAGCAGGTCGCGATTTCGCGGGCCTACTCCAAGAGCCCCGAGCAGGGCATCTCGGCCGGCGACCAGGACGTCGTCGCGTTCAAGACCAAGGAGGCCGGCGACTACTTGTGGTTCTGCGGCGTGCCGGGCCACGGGCAGAGCGGCATGTGGATCTACTTCGAGGTCGCGGCCGACGCCGACGCTCCCTACCTCACGGTGGCCGAAGGCGCCGAGCCCGGCCGCCCCTAGCTAGGCTTGGCCGCCTCAGGCGCGGCGCGCCCGGGTCCAGAGGTCGACCCCGGCATCGAGCCCATGACGGTCGATCTCCGCCAGCTCCGCGGCGGAGAACTCGCGATGCTCGAGCGCGCGCACGCTGTCCTCGATCTGCGCCGGGCGGCTCGCGCCGACGATCGCCGAGCTCACGCGCCGGTCCTTGAGCACCCAGGCGAGCGCCATCTGCGCGAGGCTCTGGTTGCGGCGACGGGCGATGGCGTCGAGGCCTCGGATCCGGGCGAGCGTGTCCTCGCTCAGGAACTCGCGCCGCAGGGCGCCGCCGCGGGCGACCCGCGAGTCCTGAGGAATGCCCGCGAGGTAGCGGTCGGTCAGCAGGCCCTGAGCGAGCGGCGAGAAGGCGATGCAGCCCATGCCCTCGCGCTCGAGGGTCTCGAGCAGGCCGCCCTCGACCCAGCGGTTGATGATCGAGTAGGACGGCTGGTGAATGACGCAGGGCGTGCCGAGCGCGCGCAGGATGCTCGCGGCCTGCGCCGTGGGCTCCGCCGGGTAGGACGAGATGCCGGCATAGAGCGCCTTGCCGGAGCGCACCGCCCGGTCGAGCGCGCCCATGGTCTCCTCGAGCGGGGTCTCCGGGTCGGGGCGGTGCGAGTAGAAGATGTCGACGTAGTCGAGGCCCATGCGGCTGAGGCTCTGGTCGAGGCTCGCGAGCAGGTACTTGCGCGAGCCGCCGTCGCCGTAGGGCCCCGGCCACATGTCGTAGCCCGCCTTGGTCGAGACCACGAGCTCGTCGCGATGACCCTCGAGGTCGGTCGCGAGCACGCGCCCGAAGGTCTCCTCGGCGGCGCCCGGCGGCGGGCCGTAGTTGTTGGCGAGATCGAAGTGCGTGATGCCGAGGTCGAACGCGCGCCGGATCATCGCGCGCGCGTCCTCGACGGCGCTGCTGCCGCCGAAGTTGTGCCAGAGCCCGAGCGAGATCGCCGGCAGCTTGAGGCCGCTCCGTCCGCAGCGGTTGTAGACCATGCCGTCGTAGCGGCGCTCGGCGGGCTGCCAGCTCATCGCCGCGAGGCCGCGATCGCGCCTCAGGCGGCGCCGGCCGCGAGGCGCCGGATCGCCTGGGCCTGCAGGCCGCTCTCCGCCATCTGCATGAGCTCGATGCGGTTGCCGTCCGGGTCCTCGATCCAGGCCTGGAGGTTGCCGTCGGCGCCGAGCTTTGTGCCCTGCGTGAGCGGGATGCCGCGCTCGCCGAGCTGCGCCGCGACGCGATCGAGATCGTCCACGGTCAGGCAGAGGTGGTTGAGGCCGTTGGCTTCGGGAGGCGGCGCCCGCTCCCCCACCGCGTCGGGGAAGATTTCGAGGAACTGGTCGTCGGTGATGCGCAGGTAGATCAGCCAGAGGCGGCCGTCCTCGCGGTGCAGGCGCAGGATCTCGGTAAAGCCGAGCCGCTCGCTGTAGAACTCGAGCGCGCGCTCGACGTCCCTGACGCGGATCGCGACGTGGCCGATCGCGGTGAAGCCCCTCATCCGTCGAGGAAGACCTCGTCGCCCGCGCCGAGCGGCAGCGGCTCCGGGCGCTCGCCCGGGCTCTCGATCATCACGTGGTGGCCCTCGACCGAGGAGCGCTCGAAGGAGTCGAGCACCTCCAGCACGTGGAGCGCGAGATCGCCGCTCGCGCGATGCGGCCGGCCCTGGCGCAGCGCGGCCGCCATGTCGAGCAGGCCGATGATCCGGTAGTCGGCGACCTCGGCGCCGCTGCGCAGGGCCCGGTTCGGGATCCCGAACGGGTGGGCCGAGATGTCGAGCTCCTGCCACTCGGAGTCGCGCTCGGTGATCATCGGCGCGCCGCCGAAGAAGTTGGGGTCCGGCACCAGCAGGCTGCCCTCGGTGCCGTAGACCTCGAGCGGCAGCCGCTTGTGCTTCCAGACGTCCCAGGACGCGGTGAGGGCGACGTTGGCGCCGCTCGCGAAGGACAGGACGCCGTTGACCGTGGTCGGAACCTCGACCTCGATCACCTGGCCGGCGCGGGGCTTGCTGGTCACCGTCCGGGTCGGGCTGCCGGTCGAGGCCTGGGCGACGACCCGCGCGACCGGTCCGAGCAGGTTGATCAGCTGGGTGACGTAGTACGGTCCGATGTCGTGGATCGGACCGCCGCCGCGCTTGAAGAAGAACTCGGGATTGGGGTGCCAGTGCTCCATGCCGTGCGACAGCACGGCCGCGGCGCCGGCGAGCGGGCGCCCGATCCGGCCGGCGTCGATCGCCCGGCGGCAGGCCTGATGCGCCGCCCCGAGGAAGGTATCGGGCGCGCAGCCGACGCGCAGGCCGCGGCCGGCGGCGGCGAGCATCAGCGCCTGGCCCTCGCTGAAGCGCGCCGCCAGCGGCTTCTCCGAATAGACGTGCTTGTCGGCGGTGATGATCTGCCGGCTCACGGGCCCGTGGGCCAGCGGCACCGTCAGGTTGATGACGATCTCGATCTCCGGGTCGGCGAGCAGCGCGTCGACCGGCACCGCGGCGACGCCGTAGGCCTTGGCCTGAGCCTCGGCCGCCTCGGGGCGGAGGTCGGCGCAGGCCTTCGACCCGGATCAGCTGCGAGCGCGCCGCGCCCCGGAGATAGGCGTGGCTGATGTCGCCGCAGCCGATGATGCCGATGGTGGTCGGGTCCATGCCGATCAGGCTCCGAGGCCGCGCAGGAATTCGAAGCTCACCCGGGCGGTGCGCGCCGGGTCCTTCGGCTTGTCGTGCTCGACCACCATCCACCTCGCCCCCGCCCGCCGGCAGGCCTGCCAGAGGTCGCGCCAGTCGAGCACGCCGGCGCCGACGTCGGCCCAGCCGTCCTCGTCCGCGTTCTGCCCGGCTGGCGCGATGTCCTTGACGTGGGCCGAGGTCAGCCGGCTGCGGTAGCGCTCGAGCCAGGCCTTGGGGTCCGCGCCGCCTCGCACCAGCCAGGCGACGTCCGCCTGCCAGGTGAGCGGGCTGTTGCCTGCCGCCTCGAAGAGCAGCTCGAGCGCGGTCCTGTCGCCTTCCTTGTGGGTCATCTCCCAGTGATGGTTGTGATAGCCGAGCTCGATCCCCTGGCGGCGCAGCCGTTCCGAGATCTGGCCCAGCTCCTGACCCAGGGCGCGCCAGCCATCGCCCGCCATCTCGCGCTGCTCCGGCGGCACCGCGGGCATGAACAGCTGGTTGCACTCCAGCGTCCGGCAGGCGTCGACCATGGCATCGGGCCGCTCGCGCAGCGCCGCGAGGCTGACGTGGCTGGACGAGACGTCGAGCCCGCGCGCGTCGAGCTTGTCCCTGGTCGCGCCGGCGTCGTCGAGATGGCCGCCGACCGTCTCGACGTGGCGGAAGCCGGCGTCGGCGACCGCATCCAGGATGCGGTCCAGATCGCCCAGCGAGCGCATCGTGTAGAGCTGGATCGACAGCACGTCCTCGGTTGCCATGGCAGTCCCTTCGCGAAGAGGGGTCAGAGCCGCGCGCCGTCGGGCGCGAACAGCGAGACCCGCTGCGGGTCGAGGTTGAGCCCGAGCCGGGTGCCGGTCGCGATGGTCTGGTCGCCGGCGACGCGCACCTCGAGCGTGAGGTCGCCATCGGCGCACCAGAGCAGGTTGTCGGCCCCCATCGGCTCGACGATGTCGACCGTGAAGTCCGGCCAGTCGGCGCCGTTCGCGGCCGGGGTCAGATGCTCAGGCCGCACGCCGAGGGTCACCGGCGCCCCGGCCGCCGGCCGGCCGCCGAAGGCGTAGCCATCGAGCGCCAGCCGGCGCCGGTCCTTGACGAAGATCAGCCGGTTGCCCTCGGCCTCGAGCCGGCCCTCGAGGAAGTTCATCTGCGGCGAGCCGACGAAGCCGGCGACGAACAGATTGGCCGGGCGGTTGTAGATCTCGGACGGCGTGCCGAGCTGCTGGATGCGCTGGTCCTTCATCACCGCGATCCGGTCGGCGAGCGTCAGCGCCTCGATCTGGTCGTGGGTGACGTAGATCATCGTGGTCGAGCCGAGGCGCTGGTGGAGGCGCTTGATCTCGACCCGGAGCTCGCTCCTGAGCTGGGCGTCGAGGTTCGAGAGCGGCTCGTCGAACAGGAACACCGCGGCGTCGCGCACCAGCGCGCGGCCGATCGCGACCCGCTGGCGCTGGCCGCCGGAGAGCTGGTCGGGACGGCGGTCGAGCAGGGCCTCGATCTGGAGCAGCGCCGCCGCCTGGGCGACCTTGCGCTCGATCTCGGGCCTTGGGCGTCTTGGCCATCCTGAGGCCGAAGGACATGTTCTCGCGCACGCTCATCCGCGGGTAGAGCGCGTAGGATTGGAACACCATCGCGATGCCGCGGTCCTTGGGCTCCTCCCAGGTGACGTTGCGCTCGCCGATCCAGATCTGGCCGCTGCCGACCTCGAGCAGCCCGGCGATCGCGTTGAGGAGCGTGGACTTGCCGCAGCCCGAGGGTCCGAGCAGCACGATGAACTCGCCCTGCTCGACGTCGAGGTCGAGGCCGTCGAACACCCGCACGCTCTCGAAGGCGACGGAGACCTCGCGAACCGAAACCGCGCTCATCGCATCTCAGCCCTTCACGGCGCCCGCGGCGATGCCGCGCACGAACCAGCGCCCGGAGACGAAGTAGACCGCCAGCGGCACGAGGCCGGTCAGCACCGTCGCCGCCATGTCGACGTTGTAGGCGCGCTCGCCCTGCACCGAGTTGACGATGTTGTTGAGCTGCACGGTCATCGGCAGGTTGTCGCGCCCGGCGAAGGTCAGGCCGAGGATGAAGTCGTTCCAGATGCCGGTGACCTGGAGGATCGTCGCGACGATCAGCATCGGCGTCGACATCGGCAGCATCACGCGCCAGAAGATGGTCAGGAAGCCGCCGCCGTCGACCCGCGCCGCGTTGAACAATTCGCGCGGCAGGGACGAGTAGAAGTTGCGGAACAGGAGCGTCATGATCGGCATGCCGAAGATGACGTGGACCGCGACGATGCCCGGCAGCGAGTTGTAGATGCCGACGGTCGAGAACAGCCGCACCAGCGGGTAGAGGAACACCTGGTAGGGAATGAAGGCGCCGATCAGGAGGATCGCGAACAGCAGGTCCGCGCCGCGCACCCGCCAGAAGCAGAGCGCGTAGCCGTTGAGCGCGCCGATCAGGATCGACAGGATCACCGAGGGGATCAGGATCCGGACCGAGTTCCAGAAGCCGACGCTGATGCCCTCGCAGGCGAGCCCGGTGCAGGCCTCGGACCAGGCCGCGATCCAGGGCTGGACGGTGAACTCGTCGGGCCAGGCCAGGATGTTGCCGAGCCGGATCTCGTCCATCGTCTTGACCGAGGTCAGGAGCATGATCCAGAGCGGCAGGAGAAAGAACAGCGCCGCGACGACCAGGAAGGCGTAGACCCCGATCCGGCCCCAGGTGACGTGGCGCGGCCGGCGGCCGGCCGGTTCGCCCGCCGCCGCCCTCACGGCCGGCGCCTCGAGGCCGGCCCGTACTGGGCATAGAACCAGGGCGCCAGCACCGCGATCACGGTGACCAGCATGACCGTCGCGCAGGCGGTGGCGAGGCCGACGTTGGCGCGCTCGAACAGGTGGTCCATGACGAACTTGGCCGGCACCTCGGACGCCGTGCCCGGCCCGCCGTTGGTCATCGCGACCACGAGGTCGTAGACCTTGACCACCGCGATCGCCAGCAGGACCGTCGAGGTGATCAGCATCGGCCGCAGGATCGGCAGGACGATCGAGACGTAGACCCGCCAGGTCGGGATGCCGTCGACCCGCGCCGCCTTCCACAGGTCCTCGTCGACGCCGCGCAAGCCCGCGAGCAGGATCGCCATGATCAGCCCGGCGGACTGCCAGACCCCGGCGATCACCAGCGTGTAGATCACCATCTGCCGGTCGACCAGCCAGTCGAAGGTGAAGCTCAGCCAGCCGGCATCCTGCATCAGCTTCTCGAGCCCGAGCGTCGGGTTGAGGAACCACTGCCAGACCAGGCCGGTGACGATGAACGACAGCGCGTGGGGATAGAGGTAGATCGTGCGCAGCACGCCCTCGGCGCGCACCCGCTGGTCGATGAACACGGCGAGCAGGAAGCCCAGCACGAGACAGCCGAGCATGAACAGCGCGCCGAAGATGACGACGTTCTGGACCGAGACCAGGAAGCGCGCGTTGCCGAACAGCCGCGCGTACTGCTCGAGGCCGACGAAGTCCAGCGTCGGCAGCATCTTCGAGCTGGTGAACGACAGCCGCACCGTCCACAGCATGCAGCCGAGATAGACCACGACCACGGCGAAGGCCGCCGGCACGAGCGCCAGCATCACCGGCAGGCGCCGGCTGAGCACGCGCCGTCGAGCGGGAAGCGGGATGGCGATCGCCATGACCTGTTCCCCGGAAGCCGTGCCGGCCGGCGCAGGCGCCGGCCGGCAGCGCTAGGTCAGCTGGCCGCTTCCATCGCCGAGGCGTAGTTCTCGACGAAGGTCTCGACGTCCATCGACGGCGTGTTCCAGTACTCGGTGATCACGTCCTGCAGCGCGCCGTACATGTCGGGCGTGGTGAGAAAGTTGTCGCTGGGGATCTGCCGCTCGGGATCGCGCAGCGCCGCCATGCCCTTCTGGGCGCAGATGTCCATGCTGGAGACGTCGACGTCGAGACGGACCGGCACCGAGCCCTTCTTCTTGTTGAACTCGATCTGGGTCTCGGGCGCCATCATCAGCTCGGCAAGCTTCTCCTGCGCCGCCTGCTGCGCCGGATCGTCGACCTGCGGGAAGACGAACACGTCGCCGCCCATCATGTAGCCGCCCTCCTCGTCGCCGCCGAGGATCGTGCAGCCATACTCCTCGCCCGCGGTCATGCCGGCGGCGATGAACTCGCCCTTGGCCCAGTCGCCCATCACCTGCATCGCCGCCTGGCCGGTGATCACCATGTTGGTGGCGTCGTTCCACTTGCGCCCGGGGCTGCCCTCGTCGACCAGCGCGCGCAGCTCGGCGAAGGTCTCGGCGACCTCGCGGAACTTGTCGCTGTTCACCGCGTCGACGTCCTTGTTGCCGAGGACGTCGAGGTAGAGCTCGCTGCCGCCCTGGGCCAGCAGCACCGAATTGAACAGGAACCGCTCCCAGTTCGGCTCGCCGGCGAACGCCATCGGGACCACGCCGGCCTCCTTGAGCTTCGGCCCGATCTCGAGCATGTCCTGGTAGGTCGCTCGGCGGCTCGACGCCGGCCTGCTCCAGCACGTCCGTGTTGTACCAGAGCCAGCTCTGGCCATGGATGTTGACCGGTACCGCGTAGAACTTGCCCTCGCGGTTGGTCGCCTTGATGATCGCCTCGGGCAGCACGTCGCGCCACTTGCCGGCCGCGGCGACCTCCTCGAGGTCGCGCAGGAAGCCGTTGCCGACGACCTCGTCGAACTGCAGGCCGGTGTTGAACTGCATCGCGGTCGGCGGATCGCCGCCGACGATCCGGTTGATGCCGGCGGTGCGCGCGTTCTGACCGCCCGCGACCGCGTTGTCGATCCAGCTGCCGCCGGCCTGCTCGAACTGGTCGGCGAACACCTTGACCGCCGCCGAACTCGCCGCCCGAGGTCCACCAGTGGATGACCTCGGCCTTCATCTCCTGCGCGCCGGCGAGCGCCGGGTTGACGGCGATCAGCGCGGTCGCGAGACAGACCTGCCGGAATGTACGCATGACGGGAGCCCTCCCCTGATCGTTGCAACTATGGTGCACCCATTCCCTGACCTTGACGAGAGCTTTTCGATCGCCGAGCGCGCCCGCTCAGCGCAGCACGAAGGGGTTCGGGACGTTGCCGCTGATGTCGATCCAGACGCTCTTCTCCTGCAGGTACTCGCGGATCGCGCTCTGCCCGCTCTCGCGCCCGATGCCGGAGCGCTTGTAGCCGCCGAACGGCGACATGTAGCTGACCGCGCGGTAGGTGTTGATCCAGACGGTGCCGGCCTCGAGCCGCTCGGCCATGGTGAGCGCGCGCTTGATGCTCTGGGTCCAGACCCCGGCGGCGAGGCCGTAGAGCGTGCCGTTGGCGATCTCGATCGCCTCCTCGTCGTCGTCGAACGGCATGATCGCGAGCACCGGGCCGAACACCTCCTCCTGGGCGATCCGCATCTGTGGCGTGACGCCTTTGAAGATCGTCGGCTCGACGAACCAGCCCTCGCCGCATTCCGGGCGGCGCGCCGGGCCGCCGCCGAGCACGCAGCTCGCGCCCTCGCCCTTGGCGATCTCGATGTACTCCAGCACCTTCTTGTACTGCGGGCGGGTGGTGATCGGGCCGACCTGGGTCTTGTCGTCGAGCGGGTCGCCCATCCGCGCGGTCCGCGCGAGCGCCAGCAGGCGCTCGGTGAACTCGTCGACGACGGTGCTATGGATCAGCGCGCGCGAGCCCGCGATGCAGGTCTGGCCGGTGGCGGCGAAGATGCCGGAGACCACGCCCTTGACGGCATCGTCGAGCGCCGCGTCGTCGAACACGATGTTGGCCGACTTGCCGCCGAGCTCGAGGGTCACGGGCTTGATCCCGCGCGCGGCCAACTCGTAGACCGCCTGCCCGGTCCGGTCGCCGCCGGTGAAAGCGATCTTGGCGACCTTCGGGTGGGTGACGAGCGCGTCGCCGATCTCGGCGCCGAAGCCGGTCACGATGTTGACCACCCCGGGCGGGAAGCCTGCCTGCTCGAACAGCCGGCCGAACTCGAGCGCCGAGACCGAGGAGAACTCGGACGGCTTCCAGACCGCGGTGTTGCCGGCGGCGAGCGCCGGGGCGAGCTTCCAGGCCGCGAGCAGGAGCGGCGAGTTCCAGGGCGTGATCGCGGCGACCACGCCGAGCGGCTCCTCGCGGGTGAAGTTGAACACGCCGGGCTTGTCGATCGGGATCACCCGGCCCTCGACCTTGTCGGCGAGGCCGCCGAAGTAGTGGAACCACTGCGGCAGGTAGCGCAGCTGCGCGCGCATCTCGGTGATCAGCTTGCCGTTGTCCTTGGTCTCGAGCTCGGCCAGGCGGTCGGCCTCGCGCGTCACGACGTCGCCGAAGCGGCGCAGCAGCGCGCCGCGCGCGCTGGCGCTCATCCGCCGCCAGCCGGGGTCGCGATAGGCCGCGAAGGCCGCCTCGACCGCGCGCTCGACGTCGGCGGGCGTGCCCCGCGGCACCAGCGCCCAGGGGCTGCCGCGGAACGGGTTCTCGGACTCGAAGGTCGCGCCGCCCTCGGCGTCGACCCATTCGCCCCCGATCAGCATCTGATAGCGTTCCATCTCAGGTCCCTCCGGCATGCCGACGAATGAGTGGTCGGGAGGTTAGCTTTGGCGGCAGCATAGACCCGCCACCGCGCCCGCTGAAGAGCGCCGGCGCGGCCGAACGACCAGCACCCGCCGTCCCCTGCGCAACGCCCCGGTTTCGCGGAGCCGATTCCGTCGCGATACGTTACCGATCGAGGACGGCCGGCGAAGGAGGATGTCATGACGACCGGACTGCCGGTGTTCGATCACACGGTGCAGGAGACCAATCTCTGGCTCAAGGACCTGATGGAGCGGCTCCATACCGACGATCGGCACGTCGCCTATCTCGCGTTGCGGGCCACGCTGCATGCCTTGCGCGACCGGGTCGGACCGGAGAACGCGGTCCACCTCGCGGCCCAGCTGCCGATGTTGGTGCGTGGCCTGTACTACGAGGGCTGGCGCATGGGCGCCTCGCGGACCAAGGAACGGACCCGCGCCGAGTTCCTCGAGCACGTGCGGGACGAGCTGCCGCGGGGCTCGCCGATCGACCCGAACCTCGCCGCGCGCGCGGTCTTCGCGGTCCTGTGGGCGAGGATCGACAGCGGCCAGGTCGGCAAGGTGATGGAGCTGTTGCCGCCCGAGCTGCAGGACCTCTGGCGCTGAAGCCTCAGAGCCGCAGCCTGACGAGCTTGAGCTCCGGGTCGTCGCGGTCGACCGTCGTCTCGAAGCCGAGTCGCCGGGCGATCGCGAGCATCGGGCGGTTGACCCTGCAGGACGTGGCCGAAGATCTCCTGCAGACCGCGGCTGCGGGCGTAGTCGATCAGGCGCCGCATGAGGCGCGAGCCCAGGCCCATGCCGGTCATGTCGTCGCGCACGGTGAGCGCGAACTCCGCCCGCTCGATGTCCGGGTCGGCGCTGATCCGCGCCACGCCGTACAGCTGCGCGACGCCGGCCGGCGCCGGGTCGGCCAGGACCAGCGCCGAGCGCCGCGGCCATGGCGTCCTGCCCTAGGTAGTCGAGCAGGTCGCCGAAGTTGACATCCGCCATGTCTCCGACCGAGATCAGGTGCGAGAAGCCGACGGCGCCCGCCGATGCCCGATCGAGGACGCCGGTCATGGCGGCACCGGTCTGGGTGACCAGCGCAAGCCGGCCGGGCTTGGCGGAACCGGCGCGAAGGTCGCGTTCAGGCCCTGCTCCGGGTCCAGGACGCCGGAGCAGTTCGGGCGCGGTCAGGTCCAGCCGGCGCTTCCGCGGACGCGTCCTGGCGCGCCGGGCCTCTTCTGCCGCCTCGGCCACGCCTCGGTGATCGCGCCGGAGCCTTCGCTCCGCAGCCGCCAGGCGAGCACGGCAGCGCGAGCGCGGCGTCGGCGTCCCTGGCCGATCCGGAACGAGCAGACCCCGAGTGCGGGGAAGCGGCGTGCCGCCTCGAGCGGCGCTGCCCCAGCGCTTCGGCATGCGGTCGATTGCCGATTGCCAGGGCGCAAATTGCCGGGCACGATCGGCGCTCGGGCGTCCTTGCGGCGTCCCGACTGTGCATCCTCGGGGAGGACGTCACGATGACCGCGCCAAGCTTGCTCCCCGGCATCAGCCGCGCGGGCGAAGGCCAGAACGGGGTGGCCTGGAACGTGCTCGGGCACCGGTACTTCCTGAAGGCCGAGAGCGCCTCCTGCTTCGGCTTCGAGACTTTCGATCCGCCCGGGACCTTCGTGCCGCTGCACGTGCATCCGAAGCAGGACGAGTTCATCTACATGCTGGAAGGCGTCTTCGACCTCCAGCTCGGGCAGGACAGGCTGCAGGCGCGGCCGGGGGATCTGGTGCGGATGCCGATGGGCCTACCGCACGCCTACTACAACAACACCGATACGCCGACCCGCGCGCTGTTCTGGGTCACCCCCGCCGGCCGGCTCAGGGCGCTGTTCGACAGGCTGCACGATCTGGCCGACATCGCCGAGGCGATGCGGATCGCGGCCCGCCACGAGGTAGAGTTCGTGCCGCCCGGCGCCTGAGCGGGCGCTCGGCCCGGCCGGGCATGATCGACGGCGGGGCCGCGGACCGCAACGCCTTCCGCAGCGCTGGTCTGCGCTGCCCCGCCACTCGCGAATCGATTGGTGTGACAAGTCGATAGCACGTCCGACGAAGACGGCAACTCGAGGCCGGTCGGGGGTCGTTGGGAACGCCACCCGCCCGCGACCGTTTTCTCGTCTGTTCAGTGCCGCGGCGGCGCGCGTCCGGAAGCCGTGTCGGGCCCCGGACCCGACTCTTCTCTGCGGCCAGCAAGGGCAGCGTCTGATGACGAACCGGGACATCGTGGTGGTCGGCGGCTCGGCCGGCGCGATCGAGGCGCTAAAGGCGCTGCTCCCGGCCCTGCCGGGCGACCTCCCGGCCGCCGTCTTCGTCGTGGTCCACATCGGCTCAACCACCCACAGCCTCCTGCCGGAGATCCTGGGCAGGGCGGGCCCGCTGCCGGCTCAGGCGGCCAAGGACGGCGCCCGCTTCGAACGCGGCTGCGTCTACGTGGCACCGCCCGACCGCCATCTGCTGCTCGACCGCGGCCGCATCGCGCTGCGCCGCGGACCGCGGGAGAACCTGGCGCGCCCCGCGATCGACCCGCTGTTCCGCTCGGCCGCCGCCGGGTTCGGCTCGCGGGTGATCGGCGTGCTGCTCTCGGGCATGCTCTACGACGGCGCCTCGGGCCTGCGCGCGATCAAGCGCTGCGGGGGCATCGCCGTGGTCCAGGCCGATCCGTCCTACCCCGAGATGCCGCGCCACGCCCTCCAGGCGACCGAGGTCGATCACCGCATCCCGGCGGCCGACCTCGGAGCACTGCTGGCCCGGCTCGTGGGCGAGCCTGCCGGCCCCTCGCCCGAGGTACCGGAGGACCTCCGCTTCGAGGTGCGGGTGGCCGCGGGCGAACTGGCTGGCATCGAGGGCGAGGATCGACTTGGCGCGCTCACCCCGCTGACCTGCCCGGAATGCGGCGGCAGCTTGTGGGAAATCGAGGACGGCCCGATTCTGCGCCACCGTTGCCACACCGGACACGCCTACGACGGCACTCTCCTTCTGGCGGAGCAGTCGGACCGGATCAATCGTGCCCTGTGGAGCGCGCTGCGGGCGCACGAGGAGCGGGCGGCCCTGCTGCGCCGCCATGCCGAGCACGCGCGCGCCCGCCAGGCGAGCCAGGAGGCGAGCCGCGGGAACGAGCGGGCGGCCGAGCACGACCAGCACGTCCAGAGCATCCGCCAGCTGGTGATGCGGGGTTCGGCACGCGGCTGAAGCGTTCCGCCGGGCCGCCCGAGCCGGCCGGCGCGGCTGCCGGTTTTCCACAGGCTTGGCGGCCGCGCCCACTTGCTGAGCGGGGCGCGAGCGGGCATCTAAGCGGGTGGCGGCGGCGCAGGAGGTGCCGGCAGCGCCGAACCGAGCCCTTGGCCCCATGGACGACTTCATCCGCATCCGCGGCGCGCGCGAGCATAATCTCCGCTCGATCGACCTCGATCTGCCGCGCAACCGGCTGGTGGTGATCACCGGGCTGTCCGGCTCCGGCAAGAGCTCGCTCGCCTTCGATACCATCTACGCCGACGGCCAGCGTCGCTACGTCGAGAGCCTGTCGGCCTACGCGCGCCAGTTCCTCGAGCTGATGCAGAAGCCGGACGTCGATTTCATCACCGGCCTGTCGCCCGCGATCGCGATCGAGCAGAAGACGACCTCGAAGAACCCGCGCTCGACGGTCGGCACCGTCACCGAGATCTACGACTATCTGCGCCTCCTGTTCGCCCGCATCGGCGTCCCCTACTCGCCGGCCACCGGCCTGCCGATCGAGAGCCAGACCGTCTCGCAGATGGTCGACCGCGTGATGGCCATGGCGGAGGGGACGCGGCTCTACCTGCTGAGCCCGATCGTGCGCGGCCGCAAGGGCGAGTACCGGAAGGAAATGGCCGAGCTGCTGCGCGCGGGCTTCCAGCGGGTCAAGGTCGACGGCCAGCTGTACGAGATCGACGCGGCGCCCAAGCTCAACAAGAAGCTCAAGCACGACATCGAGCTGGTGGTCGACCGCCTGGTGCTGGCGCCCGGGCCTCGAGCAGCGCCTGGCCGAGAGCATCGAGACCGCGCTCGCCCGCTCCGACGGCCTCCTGATCGTCGAGGACGCCGATACCGGCGCGCAGACGCTGCTTGTCGGCCAAGTTCGCCTGCCCGGTCTCGGGCTTCACGATCGAGGAGATCGAGCCGCGCCTGTTCTCGTTCAACAGCCCGCACGGCGCCTGCCCGGCCTGCGACGGCCTCGGCCGCCGGCTCTACATGGACCCGGCGCTGGTCGTGCCCGACCCCGAGAAGAGCCTCTACGACGGCGCGATCGAGCCCTGGTCGAGCTCGTCGTCGACCTACTACCTGCAGACCCTGGACGGCATCGCCAGGCACTTCCGCGCCAGCCTGCGCACGCCCTGGGAGGAGCTGCCGGCGCCGATGCAGGACCTGATCCTGAACGGCTCGGGGGAGGAGGCGGTCGAGCTCAGCTACGACGACGGGCTGCGGCGCTACGGCACGAAGCGGCCGTTCGAGGGCGTGCTGCCCAACCTGCAGCGGCGCTGGCGCGAGACCGACAGCGCCTGGCTCAAGGAGGAGCTCGGCCGCTACCTCTCGAGCGCGCCCTGCGAGGCCTGCGCCGGGCACCGGCTCAAGCCCGAGGCGCTCGCGGTCAAGGTCGGCGGCCGCCACGTCGGCGAGGTCACCGAGCTCGCGATCGAGGACGCCGCGGCCTGGTTCCGGGCGCTGCCCGAGCAGCTCTCCGGCAAGCACAACGAGATCGCGAGCCGGATCCTCAAGGAGATCAACGAGCGCCTGGGCTTCCTGCGCAACGTCGGCCTCGGCTACCTGACGCTCGCGCGCGATTCCGGCTCGCTCTCGGGCGGCGAGAGCCAGCGCATCCGGCTCGCCTCGCAGATCGGCTCGGGTCTCACCGGCGTGCTCTACGTGCTCGACGAGCCCTCGATCGGGCTCCACCAGCGCGACAACCACCGCCTGCTCGAGACGCTCAAGAATCTGCGCGATCTCGGCAACACGGTGATCGTGGTCGAGCACGACGAGGATGCGATCCGGGAGGCCGACCACGTGGTCGACATGGGGCCCGGCGCCGGGGTCCACGGCGGCATGGTGGTGGCGGAAGGCACGCCGGCCGCGATCCTGGCCGCGCCCGAGAGCCTCACCGGACAGTATCTCGTCGGCCGCCGCCAGATCCCGCTGCCGCTGGTGCGCCGCCAGGCCAAGCGCGGCCACTGGCTGACGCTCGTCGGCGCGGCCGAGAACAACCTCAAGGGCGTCGACGCGGCGATCCCGCTCGGCACCTTCACCTGCGTCACCGGGGTCTCGGGCAGCGGCAAGTCGACGCTCGTGCTCGACACGCTCTACCCGGCGCTCGCCAAGCGCCTGCACAAGTCGCGGCGCCTGCCGGGCGCGCACGAGCGCATCGAGGGCATGGAGTTCCTCGACAAGGTGGTCGACATCGACCAGTCGCCGATCGGTCGCACGCCGCGCTCCAACCCCGCGACCTACACCGGCTGCTTCACCCCGATCCGCGACTGGTTCGCCGGCCTGCCGGAGGCGAAGGCGCGCGGCTACCGGCCCGGGCGCTTCTCGTTCAACGTCAAGGGCGGGCGCTGCGAGGCCTGCCAGGGCGACGGCGTGATCAAGATCGAGATGCACTTCCTGCCCGACGTCTTCGTGACCTGCGACGTCTGCCGCGGCCGGCGCTTCAACCGTGAGACGCTCGAGGTCCACTATCGCGACAAGTCGATCGCCGACGTGCTCGACATGACGGTCGAGACCGCGGCCGAGCTGTTCCACGCGCTGCCGCCGGTGCGCCACAAGCTCGAGACGCTCTCCCGGGTCGGGCTCGGCTACATCACGCTCGGCCAGTCAGCGACCACGCTCTCGGGCGGCGAGGCGCAACGCGTCAAGCTCGCGCGCGAGCTGTCGCGCCGCGCGACCGGCGACACCCTCTACATCCTGGACGAGCCGACCACGGGCCTCCACTTCGAGGACGTGAGGAAGCTGCTCGAGGTGCTCCACGCGCTGGTCGAGCAGGGCAACACCGTGGTGGTGATCGAGCACAACCTCGAGGTCATCAAGACCGCCGACCACGTGATCGACCTCGGCCCGGGGGGCGGCAACGCCGGCGGCCGGATCATCGCCACCGGCACGCCTGAGGAGGTCGCAGGGACCCCCGGCTCCTACACCGGCCAATACCTCGCCCGCGTGCTGGCCTCGCGGTTGGAAGGCGCCAAACGCCGGGCGTAGACGCGAATTGCGGGGTCGTGAGCAGCAACCAACATCCTTTTGGCGTCTCTGTAAGACGGAAGCGAGGAACATGGATGACGATGAAGAGAAGACTTCGAACTCAGGAATTCCTGGAGAAAAGCCGGATTCTGCTGCGAACCTGGCCAACCCCTAATACGAGAGGGCAGACATCCTGACTTCTTCTGCTCAGGTCCTCACCAGATTTGGGTAGAGGTAAAGCGGATCGATCCTACGCCCCACGAACGCAAAGTAACTCGCTATGGCAAACAACTTGAGCGTACGCTCGAGGATTTAGGGGTTTCGGCCTTTGGCATCCGATGGATATCTCATGATGCTGATGATGGACAACTCACAATACTCAAGCAGATGCTGCGAAAAATTTACAGTAACGGAAGACCACCACGCAGGGCGCTTCTGCTGGTTCAGAGAGTTGCGAGTGCTGGCAACTACGTCAGCATGAAGTTACCGACGGAGTCCGGTGTCCTAGATGTCGTCTCGTCAGCGATTCCTGATGGAGGGTATGGTTTGCCGGAAGGCATCATACTGGCGCCGGGTACCAAGTCAATTTTCGTTACTGACACGCATGGAGACACTGCAGAGTTCGATCCAAGGTGCTGGCCGACCAGGACCGTGGCTCTCGGGATTGAACTTACCGTCGGCGGGCAGGGTTTGCGCATACAGGACATCTCCGGCGGGTTGAAGCGCGACAGAACGGTGGACGAGGTTAGGACGCGGATTGGACATGCACAGGAGCAGCTTAAGAATGGTCTTAAGTACCGAAAGGCGGCTTGTCTCGTCGTTCTCCGGGCGGGCAGCATGTTTTTAGACGATCCAAGGCTGATCGGGGCCGCTCTCTACGGTTCAGCGAGATAGAACGAGATGGATGTCGGGCGTCCTCGTGTTCCCTGGCCGCGGCGGTCCGCCGGTCCTCTTCCACAATGTATGGGGGGACAAACCGCTTCCGGCGACCTTGCGTGGCGCGGAGAGCTACACCGTAACTCAAGGTGACATTATTGTGCACCTCCAAGGGGGTGAGTGTCGCGAACCGACGTGAAACTGAGCGTTGGCGACGCAAAAGATCATCGACGCATCCTGTGAGACGACCGCGCTCCTGCGTGAGTCCTCATTGCGATCGCTAGCTTGAGTTGAGGACATTTTTGTCCTATATTGGGTGTCGATGAAGGGCCGGCAGCTGATCCGCAGACTGAAGTCTGCCGGCGTTGAGATCGAGGAGCGACGCGGCAAGGGAGGCCACTACTACGCCCGCTATCGCGGTCATCAGACGGCGATTCCGATGCATGGCGACACCGATCTCGGACCCGCCTTCATTCGCAGGATCTGCAAGCAACTTGGTCTCGACCCCAACAAGATACTCTAGCACCGACATGCAGCCCTACCCGCTGATCTTCGAGACTGACGAGAACGGCACGGTGATCGCGCAAGCGCTGGACGTACCGGAGGCCATCACCGTGGGGCGCGACGCGGAGCAAGCGGCGGCACGTGCCGAGGATGCCTTGGTGGCGGCGCTGCGCGGCTATATCGACGATGGCCGAGCGATTCCACGGCCGTCGCGGCCGAAGCGCGGCCAGCCCTGCGCGGTGCTGCCGCCGATGGCGTCAGCCAAGCTCGCGATCTACCAGGCGATGCGCGCGGCCGAGCTGACCCAGGGAGCGCTTGCCGAACGCCTCGGCTGCGACCCGCGCCAGGTGCGCCGTCTGCTCGATCTCGACCATCGCTCGCGCCTCGACCAGCTCGAGGCGGCGCTCGCCGCGCTCGGCAAGCGTCTGGTGCTCGAGGTGCAGGACGCTCCCGCCTAAAGCCCAGCCCGGCTCGGTCGAACGACGCCGCGCCGGCTCGCACCGGTCAACCGGCTTATCCGCTTCTCAAAACCAGCGCTCATCTCGTTCGCGTTAAGCCCCGGCACGGCGGAAACTGACGCCGGGGCTGATTGCGGCCAGGCGCCCGGCGGGCTCCATTGCAGCCATGGACACGATCCGCATCGCCGAGCGCCTGTCCGAGGGCGGGATCCTTACCGATTGACCGCCGGGTTGGGGAAACGGGGCCCCAACCCCGTTGCGGCGGTCAATCAGGCGATGCGCCTTACCACGACGCTCGCCGATCATCTCAAGGACGAGTGGCCACCAAGCATGACCTTCTGGTGCTGAAGGCCGAGCTGGAGGCGAAGCTGACGGCCGGTCTGGCCTCGGTCCGCAATCAGCTCCTCACCGCGCAGGTCGCAGCCTTCTTCGGCATCATCCTGTACATCACCTTCGAGCTTTAGGCGCGGCGGCCAGACGCGGACGATTTCACGCCGGCGGTCAACGAGCTGCTCAGGACCGCCGCCACATGCGCTAATACAGATACTTCCAGTCGCCGTCCTCGACCGCGAGCATTTTGAAGGATTTGAGGCCGAGACCCATGTGGTCGGCGGGCGACATGGTGAAGATGCCGTCGACCCCGACCAGGCCGTCGGTCGCCTCGAGGGCGTCGCGCACCGCGGAGGGCTCCGTGCTGCGCGCACGCTCGAGCGCGTGGACCAGCAGGAGGAGAGCGTCGTAGGCGTGGCCGCCGAAGGTCGAGACCTCCTCGCCGGTCGCCTCGGTATAGGCCTCGGCATAGGCTTGGGCCACCGCCTTCTGCGGGTCGTCCCCGGGTAGCTGGTCGGCGACCAGGAGCGCCGCGCAGGGCAGGCGTACGCCCTCCGCCGCGGCGCCGGCGCCGGCGATGAACTGCTTCGAGCAGCTGCCGTGGTTGTGGTAGAGCGGCAGCTCGATGCCGAGCTGGGCGTAGTCCTTGGTCACGATGGTCGACGCCGCGCCGAAGCCGCAGAACAGCACCGCCTCGACCCCGGCGTTCTTGATCCTGGCCAGCTGGGGCGTCATGTCGGTGTCGCTGGCGCCGTAGGTCTCGTGCGCCTTGATCTCGAGGCCGTGCTTGGCGGCGAGCCCCTGGGCGTTCGCGATGCACGACCGGTCGAAGCCGCCCGAGCCGCCGATCAGCCCGATCGCCGCGATCCCCTCCTTGCGCATGTCCTGGTAGATCTTGTCGACCGCCATGCGGTCGGTGTGCGGGGTCTTGAACACCCAGCTCTGCACCGGGTCGACGATCACCGAGGCGCCGGCCAGCGAGATGAACGGCAGCCCGGCCTCCTCGACCAGCTTGACCACCGCCATCGTCTCGCCGGTGGTGGTGCCGCCGATCAGCGCGTCGACCTGGTCCTGCTCGATCAGGCGCTTGACGAAGGTGACCGCGTCCTTGGCGTTCATGCCGGTGTCGTACATCACCAGCTCGAGCGGCTGATCGAGCACCCCGCCCTCGCCGTTGATCCGGTCGACGTAGAGCTCGAGGGTCTTCTTCTCGGGCTCGCCCAGGAACGCCGCGGGCCGGTCACCGCGAGGAACGAGCCGATCCGGATCGGCTCCTGGGCCGCGGCCGGGAGCCCGCCGGCCACAGCCAGAGCCCCGGCCAAGGCCAGCGCCGCGCCGGCCCGCGCGGCGCTCCGACCGCTACAGCGCGAACCCATGACGATCTCTGCTGCTGCCATGCCAGGTGATCCGGGCGCAGATCGGCCGCGCGATCCCTGAGAACCGAGCCTCAGCCGGCGGCCTTGAGGTTGCCGGCGGCGCTCCAGGCCTGGTCCCACTCCTGCGCGAGGATGTCGGTGACCTTGCCGCCCTGCTCGAAGAACCTGTTCGGCACCTGGAAGATGCCGAGCACCAGGCAGCCTTGGGGCGACCACGCCTCGTGGCGGCTGCCGGCCGGCCGCCAGACGAAGTTGCCGGCGCCGCAGCGGCCGTCGTCGTCGACCAGCTCGCCCTCGAGCACGAGGCTCTGCTCGGCGAGCGGATGCTCGTGGTCCGGCAGGCGCGCGCCCGGCGCGAGCCGGATCAGCGCGGTCACCGACCCGGTCTGCTTGTCGATGAACAGGGTCTTGGTCTCGACCCCCGGAAACCGGCTCGGCTCCCAGGGCAGCCGGTCGACCTCGACGAAGCGCGAGTCCTTGGGCCCGAGGTTCGCGTGGTTCTTGGCATTCGGGGTCACGCCCGCCATGACTTGCCTCCTATCTTGAACTCGGTCGTTGTGTCGGTTTGATCTGACGCAGTGAGCCTGGCCGGCAGCCCGGATGCCGCCGGGTCCTTGAGACCGCAGGGGAGCGTGTGGCGCCGGCCGTTGGTCGTTCAACCCGGACAGTCGTTGGGGCCGATCGAGCCCGTATCGAGGAGGCAGGGTGATGGCGGAGGACGACCGTGAGGTCTTGGTCGGGATTGACGTCGGCAAGGATCGCCTGGACGTGCATATCCGGCCGCTCGGGCAGCATCTCGTGGTCGACAATGACGAAGCGGGGCTGGCCGAGCTCGCCGCACGGCTCGACGCCCGTTCGCCGAGGTTGATCGTGCTCGAAGCCAGTGGCGGCTACGAGCGCCCGGCCGCGGTCGCCTTGATCGACCGGGGCTTGCGCGTGGCGGTGGTCAATCCGCGCCAGACCCGGAAGTTTGCCGCGGCACTCGGCCGCCTCGCCAAGACCGACCGGATCGATGCTGCGGTGCTGGCGCATTTTGCCGAAGCCATCCGGCCGGCGGCGCGGGCGGTCGCCGACGGCGCGATCGACCGGCTGCAGAAGCTGTTGGCGAGGCGCCGTCAGCTGGTGGTCATGCGCAACGCCGAGAAGCAGCGTCTCGGCAAAGCCGAAGATCCGATCACCCGACGCTCGCTCAAGGCGATGATCGCCTCGTTGGACAAGCAACTCGGGGTGCTCGACAAGGCGATCGGCCGACTGATCGAGGCCGATCCGGCGATCGCCGAGAAGCTGGAGCGGCTGAAGACCGTGCCCGGCATCGGCGACGTCAGCGCCCGGACGCTGATCGCCGAGCTGCCCGAGCTCGGCCGGGCCAGCCGGCACGAGATCGCGGCGCTGTCCGGGGTTGCGCCGATCAGTCGGGACAGCGGTCGCTATCGGGGCAAACGCAAGATCCAGGGCGGCCGGGTCGAGGTCCGGGCGCCCTTGTACATGGCGACGCTGGTCGCGATCCGGCACAACCCCGTCATCAGGCCGTTCTATCGGCGCCTGCGCGCTGCCGGCAAACCCGCCAAGGTCGCGCTCGTCGCCTGCATGCGCAAGCTGCTGACCATGCTCAACGCCATGCTGCGCGATCGGCGGTCCTGGGCGCCGGCCGAGGCCTAGCCGTCGAGCCCATGGCAGCCGCAACGGCCACGGTGGTCGCCGGGTCGAGGCCGCCAGCCGCCGCAGGCGGGGGCGCGCCAGCGCCCGCCTTGACGCGGCGCGCACCGTGGCCGAACCCTCAGCCATCGGCTCGCCCCCCTTGACACTCAAGACAGTCGCTCCCCTGGTGCAGCTCACGTCCCGCAACTCTACGCCAAAAACCCCCTTCCCTGCCAAGCCGAAGTGGCGGCCGCAGGCGCGCCGGCGGCGGGCCGGCCGTCGACCCGCCGCCGCCACGAGCCTCAGTTCGGATAGGCGTTGGGCTTGGAGGCCCAGTCCAGATAGGCCTCGCGCTGCTTGTCGACCCCGATCTGCTCGGTCACCGCGTCCCACTGCGCGGCGACATCGTCGAGGATCGCCTGCGGATCCTCGCCCGCCCACAGGCGCGAGATGGCCTGCCGCAGCGCCTCCTCGTACTTGTCGGTCTGGATCAGCGAGAGGTCGAGCAGGCCGGTCACCGCGGCTTCCTGCAGCGTCGCGAGGTACTCCGGCGCCTCCGGCCAGCGCGACTTGTACGCCTCGCTCTCGAAGTGGCTGTCGCGGAACGGATCGCGCAGCGCGTAGGGCAGCTGCACCCGCTCGAGGCTGACGTCCTTGCTGTTCAGCCACTGGATGAACAGATAGGCCGGTTCCTTGTTCTGCGACGACGACGACACGGCGAGCGAGAAGCCGGCGGCGAGCTGCGGATGGCCGCCCGGCGGCAGCGCGTAGCCGACCTTGCCCGCGATCTGCGACTTCGGGACCCAGGAGAGCGCCTCCTCCTCGGTGCCGTAGCCCGCGGCCCAGCGGCCATAGGGCGGCCAGGAGAGGTCATCGCGGTGTCGCCGGCGAGGAACGCCGCGAGGTTCTCGACGAAGCCCCAGGTCTCGACGCCGGGCGGCATGAACTTGTTCTCCTCCCGCATCTCGGTCAGCACCTTGACGCCGATCTCGTCGTTGATCGTCGCCTTCATCGTGTCCTCGTCGAAGAACTTGCCGCCCTCGACCCGGAAGCGCTCCTGGAACATAAAGTGGCCGTAGGGCGGCTCGCGGAAGAACGCCGCGCCGTACATCTCGGGCGCGTACTTGTCGGTCAGCTGCTGGCCGATCTCGGCGAACTCGGCCCAGGTCTTCGGCGGCTCGAGCCCGTTCTCCTCGAAGATGTCGTTGCGGTAGTAGAACACGAACACGTCGCCGTCGTCGGGGAAGCCGTAGATCGTGTCGCCGACGGTCATCTGGTTGTCGCGATAGACCGGCGCGATCTCCTGCAGCTCGTCGCGATAGCCGTACTTGTCGACGTAGGCGTCGAGCGGCTCGAGCGCGCCGGCGCGCGCCAGGTCCGGCATCCAGGACGGGATCACGTTGAGCGCGTCGTAGGCGCCGGTGCCGGCGCGATGCTCCTGCAGGATCTTGGTGAACATCTCGGCGGTCGGGACCTCGATCACGGTGACGTCGATCCCGGTCAGCTCCTTCCACTTGGGGCCGGAGAAGTTCAACGGATCGAGCGCCTGCAGGCCCGCCTCCCAGACGATCGTGATCTCGGTCCCGGCGTACTGCTTGGCCGCCTCGACCGCACGCTCGGCAGCACTCTGCGCCAGCGCCTGGCCACCCTGGCCGAGCGCCAGCAGCGCCCCGACCCCGAACACCGATAGCTCCTTGGCTCTCATGTTTGCCTCCCATTCCTGGCGCGGGCAGGTTGCCTGTCCCGCCGCCTCCTCAGCGACGACGCGGCTTCGGCTTATCGTTGCGACGGCCGGGTCGGGTCAGTCATAGCTCACCGGCTGCGCAATTGTCAGCCCTCCCGCGTGATTGCAGCCGCAGGGCATCTCCCTATCCCGAACAATCCATCATCGGATCGGAGGAGGTAGCCATGTCGACGATGATGGACTTCGTGCGCGCCGGGATGCTCACCCTCGTGATCGTCGCGACCACCGCGGCCGGCTTAGCCGGGGTCGCGTTCTGGCCGGCCGATGCCGCGCAGTCCGAGGCGCGGGTCTGGATCAGGAACGGCGAGATCGGCTGCAGCTACGTGCCCGCGAGCGAGGCGGCAGGCGCCCTGCCCTGCCAGTCCTGAGCCGGGCGGCTGCGCTCGGCCTGCTCGACGCGCCGACCCGACCTCAACCCTCGAATGCTGCCTGGTAGCGCTTCAGCTTGTCCCGCCAGGCGGGGCGCTCGACGACCTCGCAGTTGACGATGCCGGTCGGCACGCGGCCGTGCATGACGTCGAACACCGCCTTGACGTCGGCCGCGCCGATCCCGGCGAAGCACTGGTCGGTCCAGCACAGCGCGTGCGGCGTGAGGAGCACGTTATCGAGCTTGTAGAGCGGGTTGCCCTTCGGGCTCGGCTCCTGCTCGAAGACGTCGAGGCCGGCGCCGCCGATCCGGCGCTCCTGCAAGACCTTGGTCAGCGCCTGCTCGTCGACCACCGGCCCGCGCGAGGTGTTGATCAGATAGGCGCCGGGCTTCATCAGCGCGAGACGCTCGGCGTTGACGATGTGGTGGGTCTCGTCGTTCAGCGGGCAGCTGACCGAGAGCACGTCGGCCTGGCGGAACAGCTCCTCGAGGCCGACCAGGCGCACGCCCAGCTCCTGCGCGACCTTGCGATCGGCGTAGGGGTCATGGGCGATGAACTTCATGCCGAAGGGCTTCGCCAGCCGGAAAACCTCGGCGCCGATGTTGCCGATGCCGAGCTGGCCGAGCGTCCGGTCGACCAGGCCCACGCCCATGTGCTCGTTGCGCCTGGCCCAGCCCTCAGGCCCCTGGCGGGTGATCCGGTCCTTCGGCATCAGCTTGCCGGTCAACGCCAGCATGAAGGTGATGATCGAGACCGCGACCGGGCGGCGCACACCGTCGGGCGTGATCACCAGCGCGCAGTCGTGGTCGGTGCAGGCCTGGACGTTGACGGTGTCGTAGCCGACGCCGAAGCGGGCGATGACCGCGAGCCGGCCGTCGCTCGGGAAGCTCTCCGGCTCGATCCGCGGGATCAAGAGGATCAGCGCGTCGTAGCCCTCGAGGTCGCTCGCCGTGATCACGCCGTTGGTCTGGATGTAGGCGTACTCGACCGCCGGGTTCTGATCGAGCGGCCCGAGGTCGAAGTCCGGAAAGGCGGCGCTGCCGTCCGGCTTCTTGAAGTCGCCGCTGAGCGCGACGCGAAACTTGCTCATCACTGCCTCCGTCTCGTCATTTCTTGCTTGCTCTTGGAGCGCTTCGACGGGTCCTTGCCCTTGGCCTTGTCGGCGGTCCGCGCCCGGATCTCGTCGAGGCCGGCCTTGACCGCGCCCTGGAGCGCCCAGACGTCGCCGGAGTAGCAGAGGAAGTCGAAGCCCGTCTGGTGCAGCGCGACCGCCTCGTCGACCATCGGCACCAGCCGGCCGAGGGCCTTGCCGTGCTTCCGGCAGGCCCTGGTCACGGCCTTGACCGCGTCGCCGAAGTCCCGGTGGTCGAACTGGCCCGGGATGCCGAGCGAGCAGCTGAGGTCGAAGTGGCCGATCCACAGGCAGTCGA